>CAYNHM010000067.1:0-1691 GCA_964397135.1 uncultured Rikenellaceae bacterium | reverse complement strand
GGCATAAGCCAGCAGATTTACAGTCTGCCCCAGTTGGCCACTTTGGTATCTCCCCAATTTATAAAGCACAAAAAGAACTTTGAGCCGATGGAGGGATTCGAACCCCCGACCAGCTGATTACAAATCAGCTGCTCTGGCCAACTGAGCTACATCGGCAACTTACTATAAATCCGAGTTGTAAGTGCATTTACCCTTCCAAAATCGGTTGGCAAATGTATTAAAATTTTATTTACTCACCAAATAAAAAAAAAAAATTATTAAATTTTAGCCCCCTTGGTCTTTTTCGGCCAAGGGGGCTAATGCTTGTATTAAAGTTTACGAATATGTTTTTTTAGATGCCTCTTTGCTTTTCCTTATGTTTTTTAACCTGACGTTTCAGAACATTTATACAATCATCGATACCCTCTTCGAATTTTCGGGCTTGCCTCTGAACAAATAAATCATTACCCGGGATTAACAATTTCACTTCAACGGTTTTATTCTTCAATTCCTGAACATTCTCAACCTTTAAAAATACTTCTGCTCCAATAATTCCATCGTAAAAACGATGAACCTTTGTCAACTTATTATTGATGAAATCAATAAGTTTTTGATCAGCATCGAACTTGATAGATTGAATTTTTACGTTCATGTTTTGTTCCTCCTCTTTATGTTGGTTTATATTTAGGTTCAGGCACGTGGATGTGCCTGTTGGTATGCTTCCATAAGTTTTTGTACACTTGTATGGGTATAGATTTGGGTAGCAGAAAGGTTAGCATGACCGAGCAACTCCTTAATGGCATTAATATCAGCTCCTTGATTCAACAAATGGGTTGCAAAAGAGTGCCTTAAAACATGCGGACTTTTCTTTTCCAATGAAGTAACCAAGGATAAATACTTCCTAACTATCCTATAAAGCATTTCTGAATAAGGTTTACCTCCAGTATTAGAAACGACAAGGTGTGGCTCTTGGTTTATAGAAAAGTAATTATTCTTTTCCATTAAGTATGATTTTATCATAACCTTTAAGTCAGGATGCATTGGGATAATTCTCTCTTTTGAGCCTTTACCCATTACTTTTATAGTAGATGATTCTAAATCAACATTTCGGGTCATTAAACCTACAAGTTCTGATACCCTAATTCCGGTATAATAGAAAAGGGCAACCACTATCATATCTCTTATTCCATGGAAACCTTCTGGAAATAGATTTGAATCAAGCATTTTATTTGCCTCGGAAGTTTTTATAAAAACGGGTAATTTTCTGCTTATTCGGGGTGGTACTACCTTCTGCAGTGGATTGATATCTATTGCTTGTATTTTATTTAAATATCTATAAAAACCTCTAAGAGAAGATAACTTACGATTTACGGAACGTGGAGATATCCCATTTGCAAGAAGATGTGAAAGCCATGCCCTTATTGTTCTATGGGTAACCTTTGAAATATTTTGAGTTTGGGGCTCAATTTTGCAATAAGAAAAAAACTGCCGCAAATCATCTCCATAAGCCTGAAGGGTGTGGGCAGAATAATTCTTTTCGATCTGAAGATATTTAAGGAATTGTGTCAGCATATTCTATGGATGCAATATAACCAATAATGGGTTAAAACCCAAAAAAAATCAGGCAAATTTGCCTGATGCATCCAAAAAAAATGCTACTCCTCTGTTTGCTGGAGTTTCTGAATATAAACGGCTTTCTTTATCTCCTCACG
>CAYNHM010000066.1:0-2719 GCA_964397135.1 uncultured Rikenellaceae bacterium | reverse complement strand
AAGGAGGTGTGCCCATATACTCGGGCAATCCGCAGGATGCCATTGTTTACTTTAAAACAATGAGTACACAGGTAAACGCTACCGAAAGTGGATGTCCGCAATGCGGAACTTTAAATCCAGATCAAATTCTGGATATTGTTGAGGCAAAAGTGGTTAGCCCCGAAGGGAGTTTTACGCACAAACGTCAGCGCTCACCAAATGAATGGAACTCTCTGTACAGGCAAAAAATTGAACCTAAAATAGAATCAAAACCTCATGACAGGGAACTCCCAAAAAATTTCTTTAACATTCCTAATGTTGAGGTACAATTTAAAATCTTTTACATTCGCAACCTTCTCTCCAAGTTAGCCAATAAGCAGTATGTTTTTATTAGCTTACTGGAAGCTCCATTACTAGCCTTTGTCCTTGCATTTCTCACCAAGTATATTGCTGGCAACGAGTACATTTTTGCCGATAACAAGAACCTCCCTGCCTATCTTTTCATGAGTATTCTTGTAGCCCTTTTCATTGGGCTTACTGTGAGCGCAGAGGAAATCATCAGCGACCAGAAGATACTGGAAAGAGAATCGTTCCTTAATCTTAGCCGATTCAGCTACCTTAATGCTAAAATCTTTTACCTATTCGGGTTATCGGCTGTTCAAATGTTCATGTTCGTGCTTGTTGGTAATACTATCCTTGAAATTAATGGAATGCTTTTGCAGTTCTGGCTTATTCTTTTTACAACCGCTTGCTTTGCAAACATGATAGGCCTTAACATAAGCGCTGGACTTAACTCTGTAATAACCATTTACATAACAATTCCGTTGATAATGGTTCCACATATACTTCTCAGCGGTACTGTGGTTCAATTCGACAATCTCCACCCTTCGGTTACCCGGAGGATATATGTTCCTTCTGTTGGGGATCTGATGGTGTCGCGATGGGCATATGAAGCCATAACAGTTGAACAGTTTAAGAACAACCCCTTCCAGAAATACTACTTTGAAAAGGAACAAATCATAAGCAGCAGTCATTTTAAATCGGCATTTCTAGTCCCTCGACTTCAAAACTTGATTGAAGAATGCACTAGGATGAAAGAACAAGGTACCACTGAAGATCCCAGATACGCAAGGAACCTTAACATAATTAGAAATGAGCTGATAGCCCTTCACCTCAACGAGGGTTTACCTCCCTTTGAGTTTATCGGACTGATTAACGACCAAGATTTTTCGGATATGGTTGCCGAGGAAACAACAAGCTACCTTTACTTTATCAGGATTACCTTTGCCAACATTGGCAACGAAGCTAGGCATAGCAGGGATAGCATTTACAGCTTTATGGTAGATAATCTGGGGGCTGATAAGGTTTTTGCCCTTCGGCAGCAAAACTACAATAAGGCTCTTGCCAACTGGCTTCTTAACACCAACGAAGTAAACAAATACCTTGAAACCGATAATCGGATTATTCAGAAATTTGAGCCCATCTATATGCTTCCTGAGCACAATTGGGGAAGAGCACACTTCTACGCCCCTTTTAAGCGATTCAACAAGCAGTATGTAAATACCATTTGGTTTAACCTTACCGTTATATGGCTAGCCGCCTTGTTACTTTTTGTAACCCTACAGGCTAACCTTCTGGGAAGAATTATTAACATCATCGATAGCATCCGCATCAGAAAGATGATGAAGCGAGTTCAGGATAGGTAAAGAATACAACTCGTATCGATAAAAAATGTACCAAAATGGATCGCTTTTATGGATTTTCTTTTGATTTGAAAGTAGGGTATTGCTTTACTTAAAAAGCGATGCGCTAAGGAAATCGATGTGCTCCATCTGATGCTCACCCCAGCTTGACTCAATTTTTGCCTCAGATATTTTGTAGGTGCATAGTTCACCTTTTTTTCTGGAGAAAACGATGTAAAATTCATGGCGATCGTCCTCCTTAAAAAGCACCTTGGCCATGTTTTCGCTTCCGGGTACAGAAAGATCGAAATGGCAAATTGGGCAAAGGAAATCAAATTGTTCACCAGGCTCTACGCGATGCGAAGGATGAATCGAGTAGCTGTAATCGCCAAGCTCTGGGCTAAGCAGCAGAATACCTCCAGTCCAACCTTTTTGGCGGATGGTGAAGACCACGTTATTGCCCACGTTTAAGTAACCCCGGCATTTGGGGCAGAGAAAATCTGTTTTCATGGCTTACCCTCCAAATTTTGGTTAATACTACTATTTATTAAGTATTCGTAAACAATAGCTTTTTGTTTCATAATCAGTTTAAATTTTAGTAATCAATATTTTATTGTCTTATTTAAAAATGCTAGCTGAGTAATGAGAGGGTGAGAGAGTGAGAGAGTGAGGAAGTAGGAAGTAGGAAGTAAGTAGTATGAAGTCTACAGTTCTCAGTCTACAGTTCACAGTCTTCCGTCTTCGGTCTTCGGTCTTCGGTCTTCGGACTTTCAGACTTTCGACTTAAGCGATGAGAGAGTAAGAGATGAGTAGTGAGAAGATGAGAGTAAGGGGCAGAGTACTCAATCAGCCAATCAATCAATTTTTTTAGTACAGACAGATCGCTTCGCAGAGAACACTCGCGATGACGGACTTCCCTGCGTCATTGCGATCCCGACGATCGCTGTCGGGAGAAGCAATCTGCTGAATCGAGAGCATGGAATAGATCCCTTCCCAGAGAACACTCGCGATGAACTGTGTTAAAAACCAAATTTAAAATGAACTTTCTTAATGTTTTT
>CAYNHM010000065.1:0-3195 GCA_964397135.1 uncultured Rikenellaceae bacterium | reverse complement strand
CGGTGGTGCGGCTGCTCTTATGCCCAAGCAATTCCTGTATGTACCTTAAATCTGTTCTCGATTCAAGTAAATGCGTTGCATAGCTGTGCCTTAACCAGTGTAGTGTGGCCGACCTTTTTATACTTCCACTTACCAAAGCCTGCCTGAATACGCACTGTAGGCTCTGCTCGCTTTAGGGCATACCTTTAGTTTGACCCTCAAAAAGCCATACCTTTTACCACATCCTTGATCTCTTGATCAAAAGGAAACGATATGAAAACTACAGCGTTATCTCTATGATAACCCCTTGTGAGCAAAACCTTTACTCTGCTCATACGGTAAGTTGTTTTGCACAGCTTCGCCCCGTCAGTCACATAAAACTAACATAGGGCAATGAACTTACAAAAAACTAAAAGTATAAATTTTTGGGTTAGCTTCATTATTTTTATTGGTTTTGTTATGCACAGCCAAATCAATTTTATAGGTAGATCTATTGGTAAATAAGTTGTATCATAATTTGTTAGCACGAAGCAACGGATTAATATTTCGTTAATATTCTCTCATCGGTTTTCGGGGTATACTTTTTTTTTATACTATTGCACTAAATAACCTAAATCCGTTAGCTATGAGAACATCTGCCATTCGGTTTACCATTACAATACTTATATCTTTTCGCCTCTGCATGTCAGCCCTGGCTTGGTCGGAGCATCCGCTGTTGGCCTACCCAGTGCTATCCTCCATATCGGATCTAAATGGAAAAGACCCCATTGCTGCCAAAAACCTAATATCATTCCTTTTGGAGAATGAGGTTGAGCTGGAGAAAATGCTCAACAACTACGAGATGTGGGCAAGACAAAACCTTACTTACCACGCACCCCTTCCCGACGAATTGAGGTTTAAAGCCACAGGTAACCCCGATGATATTATCCAAAGGTTCCTTTACGCTATTCGCCTTAATCCCAACGTGAAGATGAGACTTTACCTCCACCTTTTGCCCAACGAGGAGGTTGGCAATGGGATAACCATAGATCCGAAGGAGCTTACCACCCTGAACGATGTTTCGGCAATGATTCATACCAGCTATGTGAGAATTGAGGAGGGTGAGCTGGTTTCGCCGCTTCGCGTTCTATGCACTGCCAACGATGAACCCGATTATGGTTTCGATCTAGGGCTTTTTGTTGACAATAACACTCCTTATGGAGCCATGTATGGCTTTGGAAACCAACCGTTTGGTGATCCCAATTTGGAGTATGGCAGTCAGGCTCCCTTTCACATGGGCTTTTACCACGAGCCAAAGATCGTATTCTTCTTTGGCCCCTTTTTGAAGAAGACCATGCCCGAGTTCAGAATTTCACTTTTCAAGGCCTTGTCGGAGTTCGCATTTGCTTCAGGCAACGACTACTGGGGCTACCGTTTCATGGGTTGGGGCATGCACTACCTGGGCGATCTTTCCATGCCTTACCATGCAGCCCCCCTTCCTGGTGTTAGCGCATTCCGTATGATCTGGACAAACATAAAAGCCATGCTGGGGTTTCCCAAGAGCAAGGACAATGCAGTTCAGCTGGTATCCAACAGGCATTCGGTGCTGGAGCAGTTTCAATGGCAGCAGTTAAGGGATGCTCACCTAAAGGGTGATGACAACCACCCCATGCTTACAGCTTTACGAAACCCTATTGAATGTGTGGAGTATACCAGTGATTTTCCGGTTGGCATTGTTGCTAAAGAATCGGTAGCAAGGGCAAAAAATGTTGATAGAAGCCTGAAAAATTGGATGCCACATCAGCTGGTTTCGGTTCCCGAATTCGAAACTCCCGGATCACCCGAACTCAACAGGGTAGTTGATTTAACCCGAGAGGAGAAGGGTGATGAAGCAGTTGAGAATATGACACTTCTGCTTGCTGAAATATTCCGATCGTACAGCATGCATATTAAGAGTTTTTACAGATCCATTGCTGAGCAGCAGGGTGAAACAGTTGCTCAGGTTATGCCCTAGATTAACGAAGAGGGAGCGTTAAAGCATCTCTTCAGCATTGGCAATGGCGTAAGGTGGATCAAAATAGGGATCGAATCCAAGGTTATCAATTATTTCTCCTGTTTCAGAGTTGATATACCCTTTAACAAACTGTGGGGGAAGAAAATACACCTCATCTTGATTCTCATCGAGGTTGGGAGATTTTTTGCTAATGATCTGCTCCACGTTGATCAATTTCTTCGATAGAGAGATCATTTTAAGGTACTTGTTGTACACTTCCTTGGATATTCCAATGAGAATGACAAACTTGCCAAAGTACTTGTGAAGGTAGTGTTTGTAGATCAAATCCAGCTTGTCGTTGGTAACGGGCTCTGCTGTTTTGTAAAAAGTATCGATAAACCGGAATCCTTCCACTAAAATTCTTTGTGCTACGCTCTCCTCCTTGGTATAGTGTATATAAATTAGCTGTTTATTGATATCACCAACAATAAACCTTAGGATATCCTCATCGAATAGCTTGTTTGGTGGTGAGGGCTTTTCCACCTTTTCTTTTTGTAATTTTTTGAGTAACAGAGTAATACTATCGCTGCTCAGCTCTGAATCGAGCAGGTTCTGTTTGGAGATAAGTTTCTCAATAAGGTTTGTTTTCTTGTTTAGCTGGATATGTAGAATGGCGATATAGGCAAAAAGGATTAGTATGATGATAAACTCTGTGCTCATGATCCGTTGCGTTTCAACCTGCCTGTTAATATTTTTATTGCCAATTTGTAAATGTTATGCAATTTATAAAAAAAAACGTAGCTGATACATGGATATTGAAAAGATTGTTACAGAATAGCCAATTATTATTTGCTTCCATCAGATATTTAGGTCTTTCTTTTTACCCATCCATCAATCAATCACCCGACCCCGCCCTGAAGCATCGGGGCATAGGGGGTCGGGGCAATCATCAGCACCCCTTCATCATTGCGAACCCACCGTTTTTTTGGTGGGTGAAGCAATCTTAAAATGGTAGTACTGAAAAGATCGCTTCGTCTCGTCAAAAAAGATGACGAGTCTACCAATGACAGATTATTATCTCGTCATTGCGAAACCCTTTTTCTTTAAGGGTTGAAGCAATCTCTTTAAAAAAGATCGCTTTGTTATTCGCTTCGCTCATGAGATCGCTGCGCTAAGTTCGGAAAGTACCCTCGCGATGAACTGTGTTAAAAACCAAATTTAAAATGAACTTTCTTAATGTTTTT
>CAYNHM010000064.1:0-4311 GCA_964397135.1 uncultured Rikenellaceae bacterium | reverse complement strand
ACTTAGGCTTAAATGCTTTGCCACGTTTGAGGTTACAAGTATTCCTTTGTCGTTATCATTCAAAAAAGTTCCTTCTGAAATCCAGTTCTGAAGATTTGAAGTTTGCTTGTCATTGCTTGGCTCAAATCCTACCACTGCTCCCCCTCGGGTATTTTGACCTGATGAAAGCAAAGCGAATGTTTCCAATCGTTTTGCTACAGCAGTGATTTTGCTCGTTTCATTAAGCTGATTAATAAGTTCTTCTGACGGTACAAATACATTGTTAATCGATCTGTCCTCTCTGTATTCGGGGTTCTGAATTTGAAGGTAACCCGACGAGAGTTTAACCATCATATCAATCATATTAGCGTAGGTTCCGTCCTGAAGCGAGTTCATTATGGTAGCCAGAACAACCCCAAAGAATATGCTAGCAACCGTTATAAGCGTTCGCCGCTTATTCCTCCAAAGATTCCGCCACGCAATTTTAAAGTAGTTCATATACGATGTTGTTTAATAATCCTCTCATTGAAAATATGTCCACAGATTATACAGATAGATTCTAACACTAACGCTTCTTCAATCTTCTCATCCCTTTCCACTTATCGCTCTTAACTCTAGGCACTTTATGAACTCAATCACTCGCCCTTTCCACTACCTCACCCTTTTCATATTCTGCTGCGAAAAGAAAGAGTCCTCAATGGGCGAATTAAACTTCATGCTGTTAAGCACAACTACCGTTTTCTGGCTTTTCTTATCCTCGGGGATAATCTCAATACGAGTTGGAATTTTTCGGCCATCCATAATCTTAACATCATACGACAGCTCGGTTTTAATCAAAAAGTCATCCTCGTCAAAGTACTCCGATTTCATCTGCAAATACTCCTCCTTACTTATCCATTTCACTATTTTACCCCAAACCACAGCAGCATCCTCGTGAGGAATCAGCTCAATTTTCCAACAGTCCCAGCCTTCAATCTTCTCTTCTCCAATGATTTTATGGGAAAAGTCGACAACAATCGATGATTCCTTCAGGATATCATCGTTGGTGTAGTCGGATCCCATCCAGCCATCGGCCATCATCGATGGAGGCAGCTTGATCATCCGGCTTATGCTGGGCATCCAGTTCCACATCTCGGTGCCTCTTTTAAGAAAGGCCTGTCCCTTTTCTTTAGCAGGCGCTGTTATTAGTGTGAGCGCATTGTCCTTTCCCTTGGTCCAACTCTTAAACTCAATGGTTCGCTCCCAGGTTGGGCGAACAACTGTCATGGTCATCTGGCTCTCGCTCGACTTCTCACCATTCCACTTATCGTCGGCCTTTTTAATGATCTCTGTGGCATTTTGGCCAAAGGTTAAGGTCGAAGCAATCGTTGTAGCGGTTAAAAGCAATGGCGTTACTATTCGAATTCTTTTCATTCTATTTT
Organism: uncultured Rikenellaceae bacterium; assembly: GCA_964397135.1. Taxonomy (GTDB): domain Bacteria; phylum Bacteroidota; class Bacteroidia; order Bacteroidales; family Tenuifilaceae; genus MWFE01. Next base: position 2,911 of record CAYNHM010000064.1, on the reverse strand, counting down.
CTTTTACTGATACATTTTTACAACCCTCTCCTCAATTTCATCAATGGGGAATGTCTCGGGGCTCATGACGTAGTTCATAAATATTCCATCCATTACCGAGCTGAACAACCTGCTCTCAGCCAATGGATTCTTAACTTTTTGCTTGGCAAAATATTGATCTATCATTTTAAGGTAGTAGCCAAGGAAATCCTGAAGTTCCTTTTCAAAAAGACTTAATACCGGTGGCTGATACATCACCATAAAGTAAAGTTTCCAGTACGTGGTGTGCTCCTTCACCAGCTTAAATGATTGCCTTATAAAGTGTATTAGCTCCTCATGGGTGAGAATCCCATCGCGGTTGGGGTCAAACTCTTCGGCCAGGTTATTGATTCCGGTAAAAATAATCTCCTTGAGCAGCACCTCCTTGCTCTCAAAATAGTTATACATAAGACCTTTAGATATACCTGCGCTTTTTGCAATATCGCTTATGGAGGTGGGGTAGTATCCCTCGTTTGCAAAGAGTTCAAGTGCAGTATCCATGATCTTCTGTCTCGCTAACTCCCTTATCTCCTGGTATTTATCGGATGTGCGTGGTGACATATTATTTTATGGTTGAATGGTTAGTCATTAGTTCTCTCCAAAAAAACCGAACAGAAATTTATGACTGAACGGTTGGTCAAAGATATGGCATAAAAAATCGAAAGTCAAGTTTTTTTGTTTATTTTTTTGTGTTCATATGAATTATTTTTGTATACTCTTGTATTTCTGTTATTTAAGTTAAACGTTTTTTCTAAAAAAAAAGGAGCAATAAGGAACAACGTATCGTTTTTGTAATAATCTTTGTATAAGAATTTTTACTGTTCTATTAATGACAAACTCCTATTTATCAACAATTTAAATCAATCATGCCTTAAGGCACCATGCAAAATGTACTTATTCTCCTCGACGATCTTTCGTTGTGGAAACCCTACTACCCAAGTGAGAGCGTGATAACCGCATCGGATTACCTTCGCCAAGAATCCTATGAAGACCCTAAGCTGGTCATTAATCTTTGCAGCGAGATAACCTACAACTCGGAGGGCTACTACTGCTCATTACTTGCTACAGCAAGGGGTCACCGGGTTATTCCTAACGCTGAGGTGTTAAACAAGCTTGAATCAGGTTCAGGGATTCGGATGGATAGCAACCTCCATAGGCTCTGCCACAACTGGATTGAAAAGAACAATATATCCAGCGAGTTTTGGTACCTCGACGTTTACTTTGGTTCATGTTTTGAGCTGGGTTTAGAGCGAATCGCTAGGTATATCTTCGATAATTATCCGTATCCCATCCTTCGTGTTACCCTCAACAACAAGTCTCGAAATCAAATAGAATCCATAAAACCCCTTAAACTATCTGAGCTTACCGATGATCAGCAATCCCAGTTTGCCGATGCGTTGGATAGGTTTAACCGAAAAGTTTGGCGTAATCCCCGCTCAAAGAAATCTCCACGGTACGATTTGGCCATCTTTCACAACCCCGATGAACCATTCCCGCCCAGTAATCGAAAGGCACTAGCAAAGTTTGTGGATCTTGCCAAGAAGATGAACATAAATGCTGAGCTGATTACCGAGGACGATCTACTCCGTTTAATGGAGTTTGATGCCCTTTTTATTCGCCAAACAACCGCCCTGAACCATATTACCTACCAGGTAGCCCAAAAGGCAAAACAGGCAGATATGGTGGTGATTGACGACCCGCTCTCAATAATTCGTTGTACAAATAAAGTTTACCTGAACGAACTCCTTGCAAGAGAAGGCATTCCCGCACCCAAATCCAAATTGATATTCAGAGCAAAACCATTCGTTTATGATGAGGTGGCAAGTTGTCTTGGAGCACCATTCATACTTAAAATTCCTGATGGCTCTTTCTCCAACGGAGTGAAAAAAGTTAAGAATTTTGATGAGTACCAGCAAACACTGAACGATTTTTTTGGCCGTTCGGCCATTGTGCTTGCTCAGGAATATCTCCCCACCGACTTCGATTGGCGAATTGGGGTTCTCAACGGAGAGCCTCTCTACGCATGCAAATACTTTATGGCCAAAGGCCATTGGCAGATCTATTATCACCAAAGTTCGGGCAAAAGCCGCAGCGGAATGGCTGAAGCGGTTCCCATGTACAAGGTCCCCAAGGTTATACTGAAGAACGCCATTAAGGCAACCTCTCTAATAGGGAAAGGGCTGTATGGAGTTGATCTTAAAATGATTGGCGACAAGGGAGTTATTATCGAGATCAACGATAATCCCAGCCTTGATTATGGTATTGAGGATGCTATTCTGGGTGATGAGCTATACTACAGGATTATCAATGAGTTTGTACGGAAATTAGAGAATAAACATCACTAACCATTGGAGAAAGAAGTTACCATACGAAAGGCCATAAAATCGGATTTGCTGAATATAACTGGTATTGAGAAAGATTCCTTTGGCAAGGATGCCTTTTCGTTAAGGCAATTTAAGTATCTTCTTGAAAGCTCTAACAGCTACTTCTACTCAGCCACTATAAACGAAAGTCCAGTAGGTTACCTCATTCTTCTGAAAAGAAAAGGCAGCAAAGCACTACGAATTTATTCAATAGCTATCGATTCCCGACAAAGGGGAAAGGGAATTGCTCGTCGGCTTATCGATTTGGCAAAGGAAATTGCTAAACAAAACAATTATGAACGGATTACCCTTGAGGTTAGTGAGATTAACCAACCAGCAATTGACCTTTACCAAAAAGTGGGTTTTACCAACGTTGGATCAAAACCCAATTACTACAGCGACGGATCGAGTGCTTTTTTAATGTTGAAAGAATTATAAAAGTTAATAAAACAAAAAGGCGCTTACTGCGCCCTTTTGTAGCCCTACCAAGAATCGAACTTGGATCTACGGTTTAGGAAACCGCTATTCTA
>CAYNHM010000063.1:0-4849 GCA_964397135.1 uncultured Rikenellaceae bacterium | reverse complement strand
GTTTATCGTGCTTCTGAATTTACTGTAACCACTAGCCTTAAGAATAAAGAGGTAAATACTCTTTATTTAAATAATAATACACAAGACTTCCGTACTAGATTTTTATTTGATAATATTGGATTCGTTACTTCCTTCAAAACCACAAAGGAAGAAGAGAAGGGTTTGGTTTTCTTAAATATTGGAATAGGATACAATCGATTGTTAGATTTTTTTGATGAAACTAGCGCTTTTGGTGCAAATACATCAAGCTCAATTATGAATCACTTTGTTTCTATGGCTAATGGTAGTAATTGGTTTAACCTTAGTAGCAATGAAGATTATAATCCTTATAGAAGTGGTTCAGCGCCATGGGATGCAATAATGGCTTGGAATACTTTTTTAATTGATACAATATCTGGTTCAATCAACGAGTATTCAAGAGCATTAAATATCGGAGAAGGGGTTTATCAGGATCAGTCATTATCGACTATAGGAGGTCTTGGAGAATTTACGTTTTCATTTGCAACAAATTTTTCCAATAAACTTTTCATTGGAGCAACCATAGGAGTTCAAGATCTTTATTATAAGCAAACACAGTACTATTGGGAAGAAGCCTTCGAAACTAACACTCCATTACCAATTGGATATCAATTCGAGAACCTTGATTATAAGCAAACACTTACCGTTGAGGGTTCCGGAATTAATTTTAAGATTGGGGCTATATATAAACCAATTCCAATGTTTAGAGCTGGAATAGCAATTCATACACCTACCTTCTTTAGCATTAATGAAACATATAGAGCGTCAATTAAATCGGTTTTTAATGATTTTAATGCATCAGCTAGTACACCCATTAATTTTTATGATTACAGAATTCAATCTCCCTTTAAAGCAATTGGATCTCTAGCATTTACTTTTGGAGAAATAGGTTTAATCAGCTTTGATTATGAATATATTGATTATAGCACTGCACGTTTTATTAAAGGTGGTGATGGATATCGTTTTTCACAAGAAAATAGTGAAATTAACAATTTGTATTCAACTACTTACAATTTGAAAGCAGGAGGTGAGGTGTGGCTAAAATATTTTGCTTTAAGGGCTGGATATGCATACTACGGAAGTCCCTTCGAAGATAATGTCAACATGAAAAGTTCTGCTGTAAACGTTCTTTCAGCAGGATTTGGCTTAAGAATTGACAATTTATTTATCGATTGGGCCTATCAAAAATACTACTATAGTGATAAGTATTCATTATATATAAACTCACCAGTTGTTGACAGGGATGTAATGCAAAATAAATTCTTGCTTACTTTAGGCTTTAAGTTTTGATATATTTATTGACAGAAATATTGAGTGAAAGGAGTTTTCCCTTTCACTTTTTTTTATGCCAATATCCCTAGGCTATCCATACCACAATTACTGATTAAATCAATAATTGATAGATTAGGAGTAAACCCCATTTTATGACCAAATACCTGAAAATAGGTTTTTACATTAAGTTCAAAATCTTTGTTTAATTTGGGTTGTTTAGGGTTAATTATGAATCGATAATCAGATATATTGCTGGGATAACACTTTATGAACTCACTGGTTTCATTAATCTTAATATTTAATTCAAGTATTTTGAATAATGTTTCTAGAATAATTAAATTATAATCCCAAATAAAAACCCATTCTTTCTCATAAAAATCTATGAAATAATCAGCAATAAATTCAAAATATGCTGAGTTTTTATAAGCTGATTGTATCGCCCGCCAATGCTCTTTTCTCCATTTCACAGAGTTGTCAATCCTTACATCTTTTATTTTAGTTCTATTCCCATAGGGCTTAACAACCGGTATGATTAATGACAATGGTCCATTAGCAGAGTAAATTTGACACCTATTTCGGTAGGTTTGCTTTTGATATGTTTCATGCCTTTCAATTAAAATTTCATCACACTTAGTAAGTAACTGAAAATATTGAATAGGAGGGAGATATGCAGTAGAAAAAATAAATATTTTTTTTCCCATTTTAAAGCAATTACAATAACAAAGTTAAGACTATTCTTTATTGATTAATAAAAAATCTATCTAGGTGAGAGATTTTCTTAATTCAAAATCAATCTTTTTCGAACAAATATGAACAAGCGATGTTTTTTTATTTAGAATAAATAAAAGTAAATTAAATAAGCTATAATATGTTTGAAATAAAAATGCCCAAAATGGGCGAGAGTATAGAGCAAGCAACTATTACAAAATGGTTTGTTAATGAAGGGGATTCGATAGAAGAAGATGATGTATTGCTTGAAATTGCTACGGATAAGGTTGATTCTGAGATACCATCTCCAGTTGCAGGTAAAATAGAAAAAATACTTTTTAAGCAGAATGAAATTGTTCCGGTTGGCATAGTAATAGCAATTATTAACACTGGTTCATGTGATTCAGAAAAAGATAAATCTGAGAAGAGAGTTTTAACAGATTTATCTTCTGTATCTCAAAACCACTCTGGTGAAAATAAAATTGAAAATAGATTTTATAGTCCTTTGGTAAAAAATATTGCGCAGCAAGAAAACATTTCATTCAAGGAACTTGAATCGATTAAGGGTACAGGAAAGGGAGGTAGGGTAAAAAAGGAAGATGTTCTAAAATATATAGAAACAAAAACCAAAAGAGAAGAATCGCCAAAAATTATTGAAAACAAAAGCATTGACGTTACAAAGCAAAAAGTACATACCTCACTTAATTCTGGCGATGAGATAATACATATGGATAGAATGAGAAAACTTATTGCAGACCATATGGTTATGTCAAAACAGGTTTCGCCCCATGTAACAAATATGGTAGAAGTAGATGTTTCTTCTATCGTAAAATGGCGAGAGTCGATGAAGGAGATTTATCTTTCAAAACACAAGGTTAAATTAACCTATATGCCCTTTTTTACTGAAGCTGTTGCTCGTGCTATTCGTGATTATCCAATGATTAATTCATCAGTGGATGGAGAAAAAATTATTGTGAAGGGTGATGTAAATATTGGAATAGCAGTAGCTAAACCTGATGGGAATTTAATTGTTCCTGTTGTACGTTATGCAGACAAATTAAATATTGCTGGCATTGCTAGTGCAATTAATAGTTTGGCTGATGCTGCAAGAAACAATAAACTTTCCCCCGATGATATTAAGGATGGAACATTTACCATTACAAATTTTGGAACATTTAAAAATGTAATGGGGACACCTATAATTTCGCAGCCTCAAGTCGCTATACTTGCAACAGGAACCATCGAAAAGAAACCAGCCGTTGTAGAAACAGAGTATGGTGACATTATAGTGCCAAGGCATAAAATGTATCTAAGTCTCTCCTATGATCATAGAATTATTGATGGGGCTTTAGGGGGGGCATTTCTCAGGCGTGTAGCCGATTACCTTGAGCAATTCGATGTTAAAAGAGAGGTATAAAGTTAAATCTTAACAAGAAACCCTGTTTCAATTAGATCAAAGTATATCAATAATTTAATATAAATTCAATGAAATATAACCGCAGAAATGATAAACAATTTGGAATAAAACAAACTCCAAAGGAAACTTTGGAAAAATGGTTTTACTTATTGTCGCTTGGTCGAGCACTGGATGAAAGAGCTCCAAACTACTTAAAACAAGCAATTGGTTGGAGTTATCATGCACCATATGCAGGGCACGATGGGATTCAGTTAGCCATAGGACAAATTTTTGATGATAAGTCAGATCATCTATTTCCCTACTATAGAGATATGTTAACTGTTATTTCGGCTGGGATGACAGCTGAAGAGATTATTCTTAATGGAATATCAAAAAGCAATGACCCATCAAGTGGTGGACGACATATGAGTAATCACTTTGCTAAAGCAGAATTAAATATTCATAACTCTTCGAGTTGTACAGGAAATCATACTCAACAAGCTGCTGGAGTTGGAAGAGCTTTTAAAAGGTATAATCATACAGGTGTTGTAATAAGTTCTCAGGGTGAATCTTCAGTTTCAGAAGGTTATGTTTACGAAGCAATAAATGGTGCATCTAACGAAAAATTACCAGTTATTTTCGTTTTTCAGGATAATGGTTATGGAATATCTGTTCCAAAAGAGGATCAAACAGCCAATAGAAAGGTTGCCAATAATTTCTCAGGATTTAGAAACCTAAAAATATTTCACTGTAATGGGAAAGATGTTTTTGATTCGATGAATACTATGGCTGAAGCTAAGCAATGGGTAATTGAAAATCAGATGCCTGCCATTGTTCAGGCAAACTGTGTACGTATCCATTCTCACTCAAACTCTGATAGACACGAACTTTACCGTGATAAGGGAGAAATGGATTACGTTAAGCAAGCTGATCCTCTTGCAAAATATAGGCGAATGCTATTAATGTACAAAAGATTCACTGATAAAGAACTAGTTGCAATTGAGGAGAGGGTTAAGCAAGAAGTAAAGTCCGCTCACAAATTGGCAATGGCAGCTCCAGATCCAACACCTGAGTCAATACACAACTTTGTTTTTCCAGAACATTATATACCTAACAAATATGTTGACGGAACTCATTCGTACAATGGTGAACCCAAAAAATTAATTGAAGCATTGAACGAAACACTTAAAGCAGAATTTCGAAACAACCCCGATACCTTTATATGGGGTCAAGATATGGCTAATAAGGATAAGGGAGGAATATTCAACGTATCGAAAGGAATGCAACAAGAGTTTGGAAAAGAAAGAGTATTTAATGGGCCTATAGCCGAAGATTATATTCTTGGTACAGCAAACGGAATGAGTAGGTTTTCCGATAAAATTCGAATTGTTGTTGAAGGTGCAGAATTTGCAGACTATTTCTGGCCAGCCATGGAGCAGTATGTTGACTCCGCTC
>CAYNHM010000062.1:0-4926 GCA_964397135.1 uncultured Rikenellaceae bacterium | reverse complement strand
ACCCCCAGCCGTTACAGGGCATTATTAAGAAAATAAAAACAAAATGATGAAAGTGAATAAATAAAATTTAGTCAAAATAATTACTAACTAAAAATGAATTAATTATGAAGAACTTGAAATGTTTATTTTTATCGTTACTACTAATAACCTTAATTAGTTGTGATTCTTCAATAAATAACAATAATCATAAGAATGAGAATAAACAAGAGCCTCAAAAATTTGCTCTGCAACTGCTTCTTGACTCTTGCTTAAGGAGTCAACCAAACTCAATGAATAATGATGTTTCAAGGTCGATACTTGCTGATTCAATAAAAGTTGCATTTCAAAAACATATCGGAGATACACTACCATTCTTATCTGATATTCCATTAACATTCGAAATGTCTTTAGAATATCCCCCAAGTCCTTTCAAATTTTATACAGAATCATATAAAAACGCAGGTAAATACGTTGTAAAGTTTGGTTTTGGTGAAATAACTTCAAAATTTACGCTGTCTCCTGATTACAAAGTTTCTTTTCAAGTTTTTACGATTATGGAAAAAGAACAAGTTGCAAGTCTTGTTGACAATGGTTTATATAGGATTAATGGCACTTTTATTGATTTTGCAAATAATTCAGCGAAAACAGGCTTTGTATTGCCTAGTGGTAAATGCCTTATTGATTATCCTAAAGTTATATTTATAGATAAAAAACCATATTTCTCACTTGGGACACTTATCTTAGAAAATATAACATTAGAACCTTTAAATAGGAATAAATAAATAACGCCCTGTAACAAGGGGTGTAGCCAATGCGGGCAGATTGGGAACTTCGGAGCTTCATCGCCCGTTTGGGGCGATTTCGTCGTGCGACGAAATCGAAACTCGCGCTCCCGCACTCGCCACACCCCCAGCCGTTGGCAACAAGTGTAAAAAGACGACACCACAGACTGATACGATATTGACAAAATAAAAAATAGGAAAGAATTTAGCTTTTGACAGGACAGTGCAAATTTGATGGAATTTATTTTGTTTTTTTCTTTCTCCCCGCAAAAAAAAGTCAAACCCCAACCCACATTGCAGCACATTTCCAAGCCCCCACGAGCCTACGCTCTGCCCAAAGGCTTGTAAAAGAGCTACAAACTTCCCGCCACACTACTGCTACAATAATACATTTGTTAATTTATGCTAAAAGAAATTGAATAAATTTTGATATAAAAAAAATTCATTTATCTTTGTACCATAAAACAATTATAGTACAATTAGAATATGAGCATAGATTCTACTAAAGATTCAATATTGCGAGTTGCAAATCAACTGTTTAGCCGGTTCGGGTTTCACAAAACCTCTATGGACGAAATCGCAAAGGTTGCACGCAAAGCTAAAGGCTCTTTATACTACCATTTCGTTAGTAAAGAGGATTTATTCAGGGAGGTTATTTTAAAGGAAATTACTAATCTTAAAAGCCAGCTGGGAGTTATTACTAACAATTCTGATTTGGATGCTTCTCAAAAGCTGCATAGCTATCTTTTAAAAAGAATGGAAATCCTTAATTCAACAGCAAGTTACCACGAAACGATAAGGGCCGATTTTTTTGAGCACTTCCACTTTATTGACGACCTTAGAACTGATTTAGATACGTGGGAAAAAGAAAATCTGAGGAAAATCATTCTTCAAGGTGTTAATACAGGCGAGTTTACTTTAGTTACAGAAATTGACGTTTTGCTGGATATGTTCTTAATGGTCTTGAAAGGTCTTGAAATACCATTCTTTCTACAAAATAAGTACGAGAAATACTCACCCTATTTTGATGGGTTAATAAACATATTGAATAAGGGTTTAGCCACCTGATTTTTTTTAACCAAAACTGACTATAAAACGATATTAGTATAGATAATAACAAATAAAAATATGAACAGATTTGTAAAATCAATAATCAGACTAAAATGGCTAATAGTTTTAGTTGTTTTGGCATTAACCATTTTTTTTGGTTATCAATCTAAGTTTTTGACTATCAATTCAGATATTCTGAGTTCTTTGCCCGATGACGACCCCGCTGCGTCATTATATAAAGAAATTGGGACTCAATTTGGCGGAAATGACATGGGGATGATTGTGTTGGAATCTGACAATGTTTTTAAAGCTGAAATATTACAGCATATTAAACAAATTACCGATAGCCTGAGATATACTGATGGGATTTCAACGGTTACGAGTTTAACCAATATTCTGGATATAAAAAGTTCTGAGTGGGGAATTGAAATCGGAAAATTGGTGGATGAGTACAACCTGCCTGATAAACAATCACAATTAGACAGTTTGAAAAATTATGTCTTCTCGAAAGAGATGTACAAAGGGGCAATTGTATCCGAGGACGGCACTGCTTCGGTTGTGATGTTTACATTACTACCCGATGCTGATAAACAGGCTGTTGCAAAGGAGATTAAGAGTAAGGTTGAAAACCTGAATTTGCCCGAAACGCTTTACTTCGGCGGTCTGCCGATGATGATGAACGACATTAACGAATTGATTATAGCCGATATCGTGTGGCTTTTACCCATCGTTTTTGTGATTATTGCATTTATTTTACTGCTTAGTTTCAAGTCGTTTCGCGGTGTTTTATTGCCCTTGCTTACTGCCGGTATTGCCGTAATTTGGACTATTGGGTTAATGGTGGTTACGGGTTATGAGCTTACTATAATTTCCAATATAATACCTGTTGTTCTACTTGCTGTGGGCAGCGCCTATGCTATACATGTACTAAACAGCATCAACCACACCCATGGAAAAGACAGAAAACAGGCATTGATAAAAGCTCTTGCTTATATAATGGTTCCGGTAATTCTTGCGGCTGTTACCACAGCTATGGGTTTCATGTCATTTGTTTTTGGCGCTTATCTTACCATGATTAAAGACTTCGGTATTTTTACAGCCGTGGGTACATTAATTGCTTTGCTGTTGTCCATATTCTTTGTCCCTGCTCTTATTTCAGCATTTTCGATGTACCGCAAGAAAGTTGTAACAGACCAACCAGAAAATGAAAATATATTAACCTATAAAATACTTCAACCATTAGTTACACTTCTTTTCAAACACCCCAGATATTCATTAGCCACATGGGGGGGGGTACTTCTATTGAGCATAGGCGGTATGTTTTTTATTAAGACAAGCGTAAATATGGCTGATTACTTTAAGAAGGATAACCCAACAAGGGTTTCTGAAGATGTGATGCAGAAAAAATTCGGAGGGTCATTACCCGTATTTGTTGTATTTGAAGGAGATTTGCAAAGCCCTGAGGTTCTGAAAATGATGATAAAAACGGAGCATTTTATGAAAGATGACCCGAATATCGATATGACGCAATCTGTAGCCGACCTTGTGGAACAAATGAACGATGCCATGGGCGAAGGCAAAATGATACCCGACGATAAAGCTAAAATTGAACAATTATGGTTTCTGCTCGATGGTCAGGAGGTCATGACACAGCTTGTGTCGGAAGACTTGGACAAAGGAATCATCCAATCAAGATTTGCCTCTGTTGACAGTAAAAACATCAATGAGTTCACATCAAAGATGAACAAATACATTCAGGAAAACAATAGTGAAGATATAAAAATTGAGCTGACAGGTATGCCGTCTGTATATGTTAAATTAAATAATAGCCTTATCCAGAGTCAAATTAGCAGCCTGATACTTGCAATTGTTATGGTTCTTTTGATTGTGGGACTTATGTTGCGGTCAATATCAAAAGGGGTTTATGCTATAATTCCAATTATTGCTACAATTTTGATATTATTCGGCTTTATGGGCATAACAGGCATTCCTTTAGATATAGCCACAGCACTTGTAGGTAGCATTGCTATGGGTATCGGTATTGACTACTCCATTCATATTATCACAGGTTTTAATTTTCATCTGAAAGAAACCGGAGATGCTGAAGAAGCGATTAAAAAAACTATTTTAAGTAGTGGGAAAGCCATAGTTATAAATGTATTATCGGTTTCAGCAGGATTTTTAGTTCTAATATTTTCACAAATAGTTCCATTGCAAAATTTCGGTATTCTGGTTGCCATAAGTATGTTCGGCTCAGGTATCGGGGCTATAACCCTATTGCCAGTCATATTGATTTTGGCGAACAGAAATCGCAAAATAGCAGCAAACATTCATTAACAATAAAACTTAACACAGATGAAAAAGATGAAAATTCAATTAGTGGTTTTAACCGCTTTAATCGTAGCAGGAAGTATGTTTTCTGCCAATGCGCAAGACGCAGGTACCATTCTAAAGAAAATGGACGATGTTATGTATTCACCCAAAGACATGACAGGGAAGAATAGAATTGTTTTAATTGACAAGAACGGGAAACAGGAAATTCGCGAAGCAACTATACAGCAAAAAGGAACCGATAAACGAATATTTCGGTTTACTGCTCCTGCTTCGCAGTCGGGTATTTCTGTGTTGTCATTACCTAATGATGTGATGTATTTGTATTTACCGGCATTTGGCAAAGAAAGACGAATTGCAACCAGCGCCAAAAACCAAAACTTTGCAGGTACCGATTTTTCTTATGATGACATGGAGTCTGTGCTATTCTCGGTAAAGTACACCCCAAAATTGGTGAAAACAGAAAGCAATGTATATGTATTGGAATTAACTCCTATCGGGGGTAAATCGGATTATTCAAAAGTAATGGTACAGGTAAATGAAACAGATTATTATCCTGAATTAATGGAGTATTACGACAAAGGCAATACAAAAGTAAAGGAAGCCAAATATACTTTCAAAAAGATTGGCAACTATTGGAATGCCGCTGAAATTGAAATGACTGATTTAAAGAAAAATCACAAAACCAAAATGCAGATGTCGGATGTGAAATACGATACTGGTTTAGTAGATGACGATTTTACGGTAAGGAAATTAAAACAGTAAAACAATTAATTAAATACAT
>CAYNHM010000061.1:0-6216 GCA_964397135.1 uncultured Rikenellaceae bacterium | reverse complement strand
TCCCCGTTATTAATGTTCACTACCTGAACCTTTTCGTTTGCAACAATATTCGCTGCATCCATAAGGTCCTCATCAATTGTAACGCTACCAACATAGTATAGATTAGCTTCGGTTACTTTTACCTGATGGATTTTTGATTTTACAACTTCTATCAACATTTTGTTTATTTTCAAGGTTTAAAGAGAATATTGTCAATTAACCTAACTAATCCCACATTCACGGCAATACAACCAACAACTTGGTTTGTATCGTTCCATTGTTCAATTTCTTCAAGGGTTTCTGCATTTACTATGCTGAAGTATTCAACCCTAAGCAAAGGATCGTTGTTTATTGTTTTTTCAACCCAAGTTAGCACATCTTTTACGCTATTAACATTTACTTTGTTTCGGGCATCGAAAAGAGTTTTTGCAATCAAAGGAGCACTTGCACGTTGCTTAGGGGTTAGAAGTGCATTCCTTGAGCTCATGGCAAGCCCATCCTTTTCGCGAACTGTTGGGTGAGAAACAATTTCTACATCAATCTTATAGTCCTTAACCATTCTTTTAATAATAGCCAATTGCTGAAAATCTTTTTGCCCAAAGTAAGCTCTGGTGGGGTTGATTATGCTGAAAAATCTACTTACAACCTGCGCTACCCCGTTGAAGTGTCCTGGGCGATGTTTCCCTTCCATTACTTTATCGAGTGAACCAAAATCGAATATTCTTGTATCGGGTTTGGGGTATACAACCTCTACCGAAGGTAGAAAAACCAAAGATGCTCCAGCTTCTTTACAAATTTCAGTATCCTTTTCGGGGTTCCTTGGATACCGCTTCAAATCATCTGGGTTGTTGAATTGATTTGGATTAACGAATATGCTAACAACAGTAATATCATCATGTTTAACCGACTCCTTAATCAAAGAAACATGTCCCATATGGAGAGCGCCCATGGTTGGAACGAATCCTATGGATCGCCCGACACCTCTATGCGAATCGAGAAACTGAACAAGTGGTTCTATGGTTTTATAAACATCCATGTATAATTTTTCAATCGGGAACAACCTTGAAAACAACAGCTTAACTAGCAATAATAACGATCGGTTTGCTAAAAAAAGAGCTACAAAGTTCGCATTTTTTTTACATCAACAAAAAAAGTTTTCAATCCAAAAGGCTTAGTATGAAAATCATTGGAGAATAGTGAAATTAATTGTGATTTTTTTTTTATACTTTTGTAGTTTATTTCAAACATAGGTTTTCTAGGTGATGAACACTTCGAAAAAAGTATTATCAACCTATGATAGAATAATTTAAATAAAAATGAAAAGGAAAAAAGTACTATTCGTTTCCCAAGAGATTATGCCCTATCTCTCAGAATCGAATATGTCAAAAGTTGGAAGAACCTTGCCTCAAGGTATTCAGGAGCGAGGGAAAGAGATTCGTACATTTATGCCCCGATGGGGCACCATTAACGAAAGGAGAAACCAGCTTCATGAGGTCATTCGACTATCGGGAATGAATCTGGTAATTGAGGATACTGATCACCCTCTGATTATCAAAGTTGCCTCAATCCAAAGTGCACGAATGCAGGTTTACTTTATCGACAATGAGGATTATTTTCACAGAAAACACATTCTTGCCGATGAAAACGGAAAGTACTTTGAAGATAACGATGAAAGAGCTATATTCTTTGCTCGTGGCGTTATGGAAACGGTTAAGAAACTTCGGTGGGCCCCGGATATTATCCATTGTCATGGTTGGTTCCCCGCCTTTATCCCAATACTTAGCAAAAGAACCTATAAGGACGACCCAATATTCAATAAATCAAAAGTTATTCTCTCGGTTTACAACGATGAATTCAATAAACCACTTAGCAGCAGCATTAAAAGCAAGCTTAAACTTGAAAACATCACAAAAAAAGATATTGAACTGATTAAGGATACTGATTATCTGAGTCTGATCAAGTTTGCCATTAATTTCTCCGATGGTGTTATTATTGGTGAAAAAATAATAAATAAAACACTACTTGAGTATATTAAAACATCCGAAAAACCCGTTCTATCTTTTAAGGATACCGAGGATTACATTACTCCGATCAATCAGTTTTATGATCAAATTATTAATAACGAAAACAATGATAAATAGTTTTTGCCTTTTTTTAAAGCATTTGAAGTTCCTTCTCATAGTAAAATCTGCTTTAGCTCTTCTTCTTTTTTCCACAATATTTTGGCAATGTATTTCCCCTCCAGACTATCTTGGTGGTGATCTTATTACCGCTCAAGATGAGTTCAATGTTAAGATTGATACATTATTCAGCTTATCGGCATATACTTTACCTTACGACACAGCCAACACAATGAATTTTACGGATGCCGTTCTAGGGGAAACATTTGATGAAATATTTGGCAGAACCAAAGCTTCATTTCTCACACAGCTTAGGTTAGGTGCTCTTAATCATAGTTACGGGGATAGCGTTCAAATTGATTCTGTTTTCCTTTTCCTCAAGCTAAAAGAAAAACTGGGAAACGAACCGATAAAAGTTGGTGTTTATGAACTTACTGATTCACTGTCAGCCGACTCAACTTATAATGCTTTAGACCCTGTTGAGGGATTCTATCATCCTGTTCCCATAGGCAGCAGAAGCATGACCACTTACAATGGAGATGAATCAATACTAAAAATTGCCATTAATAAAACTTGGGTTGACAGCACACTAATTAATGTTGATTCCGTCTCGATGTCAACAAGCGATCTGTTTGCAAAACATCTTTATGGTATATACATAAAGACAGAAGGAGACTTTGCCTCATACGCCAAGGGAATGTACTACTTCGACTACACTTCGGAGCAGACAAAACTTGTTGTTTACTATCGAAATAAGGAGCAAGATACCACTTCAATGTCATTCACATACCTCTTAAATGATTACTGCGTTCGATTCAACCACTATTATCATGATTTTTCCATGGTGAATAGTATATTCAACGATACCATTAATATACAGCAATCGGTTTTTTACTTAAAAGGACTTAACGGTTCAAGGGGCGTTATTATGCTTGATGACATAATGAATTGGCTCGATTCAATGCCCGTAGCAATACACAGAGCCGAACTACGTCTCGAACTTGAAGATGATCCAAGTCTACCTCCTGATACTCTTGTAGATAGACTTTTTATTTACAAAATGGTCAACAATAAGTATTCTGCCTTAGTTGATTATAATATTAATTCTGATGTATATGGAGGCAAGTACATAAAAAGCAAAAAATATTACTCATTCAACATAACTTTCCATATACAAGAGATACTTACTAGCGGCTCACCCGACAAAGTGCTTTACATTGAGCCTATGCTATCGTATAGCAGAGCAAACAGCGCAATACTAAGAAGCGGAAGCCATACTCGCAGAATGAAGTTAATACTAACTTACACTAAACTCTAGACCGAATGTGTGGTATAGTGGCTTATAATGGCACCCGAGAAGCTTATCCAATTATTATAAATGGGCTAAAGCGACTTGAATACAGGGGTTATGATTCTGCAGGAATTTGCATTGTTAACGGTGAGCCATTCATGCACAAACAAAAAGGGAAGGTCTCCGATCTCGAAAGTGCAATCAGTGGTAATGTTCTTAATGGAACCATAGGTATAGGTCACACACGATGGGCAACCCACGGAGAGCCCAACGACAGTAACGCCCATCCCCACATGTCCATGAACGGACATTTCATCATTATTCATAATGGAATAATTGAAAACTATGGGCATTTGAAAAACCGCCTTGAAAGAAGGGGGTACACCTTCCATTCCGAAACCGATACCGAGGTGCTGGTCAATCTCATTGAGTACATTTACCTTAAAGGGAGTATTCCCGCAGAGATTGCCGTTAGGCTTGCTCTTACCAAGGTTGTGGGAGCCTATGGCATTGTGGTTATATGCAGGGATGAACCCAACATGCTTATCGCAGCCCGAAAGGGAAGTCCGCTGGTAATTGGTGTTGGCGACAACGAGTATTTTGTTGCCTCGGATGCCACCCCAATTATTGAGTATACCAATAGCGTTATTTTCCTGAACGATAATGATGTTGCAATAATTCGCAAGAATGAGCTTACCCTCAAAACCATAATGAACGAGGCGTTACAGCCTAACATCCAAACCCTCGATCTCGACATTGAAGAAATTGAGAAGAATGGCTTTGACCACTTTATGCTTAAGGAGATTTTTGAGCAACCCCGAAGCATTGAGGATACCTTCCGCGGTCGAATTTCCTCCGACCTAAAAAACATACACCTTGGCGGATTATATCAGGTTTTGCCAAGGTTGGTAAAGGCCAAAAGGATTGTGCTCATTGGTTGCGGTACTTCATGGCACGCAGCTTTGGTGGGTGAATACTTGATCGAAGAGTTTGCCCGCATACCCGTTGAGGTGGAGTACGCATCTGAGTTCAGGTATAGAAATCCCATAATTTATAAGGACGATATTTTCATTGCCATAAGCCAAAGCGGTGAAACCGCTGACACCCTTGCTGCCATTCGACTTGCCCGTGAAGCAGGTGCTTTGGTTCTGGGTATTTGTAATGTGGTGGGATCAAGCATTCCCCGCGAGACAGATGCTGGTGTTTACACACACGCTGGACCCGAAATTGGTGTTGCCTCTACTAAAGCTTTCACCGCTCAGGTAACTGTGCTTACACTAATGGCCATGCTGCTCGGTCGCAAGCGCAATGTAATAACCCAAGAACGATTTGAACAGCTTATTTGCGAAATGATTGCTGTTCCCGAAAAAATTGAAAAGATTTTGGAGTCCAGCGCCAAAGTTGAGAAGATTGCAGAAATATTCAAGGACTCAACAAACTTCCTATACCTTGGCAGAGGATACTTCTTCCCTGTTGCTCTTGAAGGGGCTTTAAAGTTAAAGGAGATTTCGTATATCCATGCAGAGGGCTACCCTGCTGCTGAAATGAAGCATGGGCCCATTGCGCTTATCGACCAAAAAATGCCAGTAGTAGTAATTGCTCCACAGGATAGCAGCTACGAAAAAGTGGTTAGCAATGTACAGGAGGTTAAAGCCCGAAAGGGAGTAGTAATTTCCATTGTAACCGAAGGCGATAATGTAATCAAGAACATGTCCGACTACGTTATTGAAATACCCAAAGCCAGTGAAATAGTGGAATCGCTCCTTGCCGTAGTACCGCTACAACTCCTTGCCTATCATATCGCTTTAATGAGAGGCTGTAACGTGGATCAACCAAGAAATCTTGCAAAATCGGTCACGGTTGAGTAAACCCTCCATACAATAATGGAATTACAGAATGAGAATAAACGGGAATTTACCATGGGAGCTGGTAAAATTACTCTTCTCTCTTTTCTGCTGATAATACCCATCACTTTCTTTACTCTGGCACCCTTCATCTTTATTTGGGACTACAACCTTTTTGAAACTGGCAGACAACAGTTTATGGACTACATCCTCCCAATAATACTGTTAGGAATTGTTGTTCACGAAGGATTACATGGGATTGCATGGGCCATTTTTGCTAAAAACGGATTAAAATCCATCCGGTTTGGTATTAACTGGAATTACCTGGCACCTTACTGCCATTGTAAAGAACCTCTAAGGTTTTGGCACTACTTTACCGGAGCAGCTCTCCCGCTTGTTATCACTGGGCTAATCCCTTCTATAGCTGCCATTATCATTGGCAACGGATTCCTTCTTAGCCTTGGAATTTTATTCATTTGGGCTGCTAGTGGCGATATTATTATGCTTTACTCCATGAGACACTTTAAAAGGGATACCCTGATTGCCGATCACCCCGATAAAATAGGGTTTTATGTAATCGATAACATTTAATATTCTTCCCCATGCTACAAGATACTTTATCATTTCTACATAAGCTAAAGGAGAATAACAACCGCGAGTGGTTCAATCAGAATCGACAATTTTACGAAAAAGCCAAAAAACACTTTGTCTCTTTTGTGGAAGAGCTCATCCCTTCGATAAAAGAGTTCGACAGTAGCCTTGGATTAATTGAGGCAAAGGACTGCCTTTTCAGAATATACCGCGATATACGATTCTCTCCAAACAAAGTTCCTTACAAAACTAATATGGGAGCATATATTGCCCGTGGCGGACGGAAGAGCCCTTTTGCCGGTTACTACTTTCACGTTGAGCCCAACGCTTCTTTTGTATCGGGTGGTATCTATATGGCTGAGCCAAACACCATGCGAAAAGTTCGTATGGA
>CAYNHM010000060.1:0-6789 GCA_964397135.1 uncultured Rikenellaceae bacterium | reverse complement strand
AAAACATTAAGAAAGTTCATTTTAAATTTGGTTTTTAACACAGTTCATTGCGAGGCTCGTTTCTGAACGAGCCGAAGCAATCTCTTCATCCTGTATAGATTGCTTCGCTCGCCCCGATTCCTCGGGGCTCCTCGCAATGACGGGGGGGGTAAAGGCAGTACGGTAAATCTTATCGAGGTAAACCTGTAGGTAAGTTAATTCAATATTAGCTCCACCCTCGCCAAGTTTATCGAGAAGAGATTCGGCAAAATTCTCTTCAATTGCAATTCCAAACTTTTTGCAGGGACCTTCAATTACATTGATTGCGTTCTGACGATTCATCCGCTCCACGCGGAATCGGTTTTGCAGAATTTTAGGTATAAATCTTTCCATCTCGGTAAGAGAAGCTAAGTACTCCTCGCGGATGGAGAACAGTAGCTTGCACGACAAGTCCGATTCGGCAATACTTTTGATAATCAGCGCAAACTCTTTCCTTTCATCCTTCGTTCCGAAAATAAAAATCTCCTCAAACTGGTCGAACAGCAGGTAAATGGGCTTAAAGTGATCGAGGTATATGGAACGTATCGATTTTAGTATCCTATCCTGGTTGCTTTTTGCTTTTCTAGGCTCTTCTGCACCCTCAACAGCACTCAGCTCATCGGTAAGTCTTTGCACAATATCCTTTCCCCGGCGTATGCTTATGGGCAGCCAGTCGCTATCCTGAAACTTATTGGCCAGCCCGCAGTTTATCAGCGAGGTTTTTCCTGTACCCGATACACCGTATATCACCAGTATCTTGCTTTCGAACACCTTTTGGTACAGCTCTTCCACTTCGCGCTCCCGCCCGAAGAAGATGTCCTTATCGTCTTTGGTATAGCTGTCGAGGAATTTGAAGGGAGAAGCCATACTATATCTCTTTAATGGTTTTCAAAATTCTTTCGTAATCATTTAAAGTTACTCCTTCATCCTTTAGCTCTTCCAACTTGCTTAGGATGTATTCTTTAAAACTCATTTCTAAAACAACCACATCTTTATGTTCAGTTATAACCTTATAAGCTTCATCCTCTCTGTTGCTTAAAAGTAGTGCAAGGGCTAATTTGGTGTATATAATGAAGTCTTGCTTTAGTTCTAATCCTTTATGTGCATAAAGAAGGGACTCTTCAGTTTTTCCCTTGTAAAGAAACGTGATAGAAAGGTTGTTATAAGTTGAAAATAGCTCTTCTGTAACATCTTCATCAGGAAAATCAGACATTATTTTTTCATATAACTGCATTGCTTTGGTATAGTATTGCTCATTCTCGTCTTGTTTATATCCTGCTCCAGTTTTTGAGAAGAAAAAGTCAGCTAAACTTTTTAGGTAGGCTGAATTATTTATGCTTGATAGTTCGTTAACATCAATTGTAATTAGTTCATTGAAAAGTTTTTCAGTTTTTTTCTTTAATTTTTTTGATGGAATTAATTCTTGAAGCGAATTATTGCATTTCATCATACCGATTAAATACTCAACCCTTTTTTCTTTTTGATTAAGCCTGTTGAACAAAATTCCCGAATTCTTTAAAAGTTCAATGCTTTCCTCAAATGTGGCCAACATTGAGGATTCAAAGTAGTGCTCTGCAACATTAAGGATTTCTTTTCTATCGCTCCATTTAAGAATGTCTCGAAATTCAATGATTCCGAATTGAACTTTATCTTTGGCTGAAAGGTTTTCGTAGGGATCAATTTCGACAAACTCCTGATAATTCATTTTTCTTTGCCACAATCGTACTGTTTTATCACGGGATCCTGTTAAAATTTGTAAGTTGTCAGGAGAAAAGCATCCGTCAGTGATAAAATCTTGATGACCTATGAATGTTTGATGGGCATTCCCATCCCAATCTAATATAATGGCATTATTGTCCAGTCCAACCAGTATTTTGGTCGCATCTGGCGAAAATATTGAAAAAGTATAGGGTCTCGGATGCCCTTTAATAATCTTTATCAATTTTCCATTTAGATTCCAAATACGTAAAGTTCTGTCATTGGAATTTGTTAATATATAATTACCATCTGCCGAAAAACAAATTGATAAGATTTGACCAATGTGGCCATCAAAAATTTGAATTTCATTTGCCTGATTATCATATAATCTTGCTGTATTATCATATAATCTGGTTAGTATGAAATTGCCATCTGGTGAAAAAATCGCTGATAATACTCCACCAGTTCCTCGAATTTGTTTTAGTTGTATATTTCCCTCCCGATCCCATAAAATTGTCTTGCCATCCCAGCCACTTGTTAAAATATGGTTGCCATCTGAGGAGAAAGCAATTGAATTTAACTCATCACTATGGCCTTTGAAAATTTGGATTTTCTCCCCTTGTAAATTCCATAAAATTGCTGTGCTGTCAGCAGAAATTGTTAATATTTGTTTTCCATCAGGAGAAATAATTGCTTCCTCATAACCATTTAAAACTAACAGCAAATTTCCATAAATATCCCAAAGACGAACTGATTGATCCCTTGAACTTGTTAATATGCGTTTGCTATCAGCAGAAAAACTGATAGAAGTAATTGGAGTTTCATGTCCTGCAAATTCATGAATTATGCTGGTAAACTTATCCCAAATTCTCAATCTTTTATCAAAGGATGACGTAAAAATCTGATTGCCATCTAGCGAAAATAGCGCCCCAGTAACAAGATCGCTATGACCTTTAAATATCTGAATAGCATTTCCATTTAAATCCCATAATCTAGCAGTATAATCATATGAACCCGTTAAAATATGGTCGCCATCAGGAGAAAATGCCACAGAGAAAATATTACCATGATGGCCCCTGAAAATCTGCATTAAATTTCCATTTAAATCCCATAAACGTGCGGTATTATCTTCCGAACCTGTTATAATTTTGTTTCCATTTGGTGAAAAGGCTACTGAAAAAATACCTCCCTCGTGCCCAGAGAAAACTTGGAGTAAATCTCCTTGCAGATTCCATAACCTTGCGGTTTTATCGATTGAACCTGAAAGGATCATTTTTCCATCAGGTGAAAAGACTGCTCTAAAAACAGGTGCTTTATGCCCCTTAAACTCTTTAAGCAAAATACCCTCCAGGCTCCATAGTCTTGCCGTTTTATCTTCATAACTGGCAAGTATTTTATTACCATCAGGCGAAAAGACTAACGAATAAATTTCACCCTGATTTTCACCAATTACTTTGAGCTCATTACCCTGTAAATCCCAAATTCTTATGTATCCATCAAATGCTCCAGTAATAATTCTATTCCCATCAGGCGAAAATGCACCTGAACAAAATTCCCAGTCCTTTCCAGCAAAAACCCGGATAGGATTACCATCAATATCCCATAGCTCTGCTGTATTTCCTGCGTAACCAAATAGGATATATTTTCCATCTGGCGAAAGGGCTGTTGAAATAATCTTTGACTTATGATTTGAGTGGACTTTGTAAAAATTGTTGTCGTAATAGATTCTGTAAACATTATTATTTATTTCCTTGCTGGAAGGGTCAAGTTGAAGAGCATATTGAGCCAACCTCAAAGCAATCGTAGGATTTTTTTCTTCAGCATCGTTAGCCAGGGAATTATAATAACTAGCTTTAAACTTTACCTCGTTTCTTTTCGATTCCTGCCTCTCTTTTACAGCCCAAAACGTAAATCCGGCAAACACAACCAGCAATGCTGCCATTGCAGCAAAGGCAATGGTTCGTCTTCGCTTTTTGGCTTTTACCAAAGCGAACTTACTCCTCTCAATAAATTGCTCAAAATCTTTAGACATATATAGCCTATTTTCGTAGGGTGCAATATATCCCAAATCCTCAGCGCTCATCAGCACGCCCCGTTTCTCCCAACTGCTATAGGCATTCTCAATCAGGTGGCGTATTTCGAGCAGTTCCTTCTCCACCAGCGTAATCTTCTCGTAGATCTTGGTGGCCAGCGCATCGTGGCGCAGCTCGTAGCGGTTGTTCTGATCCTTGTCGCGAAGTATACGCAGCTGGATTAGGGTTTGTAGCAGCTCCTGTAATGCTGCTTCGCTTAAGGGCTTGCCCAGGGTTTGGGCGTAGTCCTGCACCTCCTCGGGGCTCATCTGGCGCTTGGTGCCCTTTACCGAGACAAAGGATTTTAGCACCGCTAATGCGGAATCGGGATCGGGGAGAAGCTCAATCTGCTCATCGAGGAAGGAGCCGAGAAGGTCTTTTACATCACCGAGTTCACCGAGAATTTTTTTACTAAACGTCATTGCGAGCGTACTTTGCGAAGCAATCTCTACCCCCTGAACAGATTGGCTTCGCTTAGATTGCTTCGCTCGCCCCGATTCCTCGGGGCTTCTCGCAATGACGGAGGATGCGGTGCGGTAAACCTTATCGAGGTAAACCTGCAAATACGTTAGCTCCACCTCGGCGCTTCCGGGGCTTAGCTTCTCCAGCATCTCATCTGCAAACCCATCCTCCACCTCAATGCCAGAAACTTTACAGGGTCCTTCAATTACCTGCTTGGCATTGGCCAGGGTCATCTTCTCAATACGCACCCGATTGGCCAAAAAGGTGGGGATTACCTTTTCGAACTCCGTTACTCCAGCAAGGTACTCCTCGCGCAGCACGAACATAAAACGGCACTGCAGGTCGCTTTCGGTTACCGTTTTAACAATCTGTATAAATTCCTTCTTCTCCTCCTTGTTCCCAAATATAAACAGCTCCTCAAACTGGTCGAAGATGAAGAACACGGGTTTGTAGTGATCGAGGTATAGCGACCGCACCGCCTTCTTGAACTGGCTGGGGGTTTTGATCTCTCCCTCCAACGGCTTAATGGCAGCCTGCTTTATGGCAAATGCCATGCTCCGCACCATATCGCCGGCACGGCGAATGTTCACGGGCAGCCAATCCGTATCCTGAAATTTGTTGGCCAGCCCGCATTGTATCAGCGACGATTTCCCGGTTCCCGAAACGCCGTACACCAGCATGATCTTGCCCTCGAACACGCGGTGGTAGAGTTCCTCTATCTCGCGCTCCCGACCGAAGAAGATATCCTTATCATCTTTGGTGTAGCTGTCGAGAAACTTGAAGGGTGATTGGTTCATGGCAAAGGGTTTATTGTTAAGGGCTTTAATTTATTTTTTTCCTTTTCAAGTCCATTCCTGACAAATAACAGGATTATTTGTAGTTATAAGAGTAGTAAATCAATCAACCTGCCTTCCAGCAGTCAGGTCAATGAATATCATTTTATCATCCTCCTTCCTTCTCACCTTCTCATTATTCCTGCAACTCCTTCCCCGAAATCGTCCTCATCATATCCCTAAACTGCTCCAGCAGCAGGTTGTAATTGCTCAAGCTTCGCAGATCGCACTTTTCAGTAACCTCGGTACCGATGTACATCAGGTGATCACCACGCAGCTTGGTGTAGAGGAAAACATCCTTTTTGATATCGAATTTCTCCTTATTATCAATTACCTCCGAGTATGTATCTATTACTAGGGGCGAGAGGTTCAGGTATTCCTCGATGGATTTTATCGATTTCATCAGCAGGATGCTGTTGCTCTCGGTGTATGCCTGTTCGAGAAGTTCCTGCGCTTTAAAATCAGAGTCGGAGCTGTTGAGCAGGTTGATGTGATGGTTAAACTGTGCGGGCTGGTTTTTAGGGTGGATAACCCTAATTTCTCTTACTGAAACAAGGCGATACTTTGAGAAGAAGGCAATTTTTTGCAGGATCAATGCCAGCTTTTCCTCGTACTCCACGCAGCGCTTTTCAATATCTTCCTGGGTAAGGTTAATCTGGTAATGACCAATCTCATTACGTTCTGGCACCCAAAAATCGAGTGCTGCATAAAAATCTTTGGTGAAATTTTCGCCCATTTCGGGCATAAACCACTCGATGCCATTATCCTTAAATATGTTACCAACCGCACGGATTAGCCATGAGTAATTCCCCATGCTGAGCACCAGCATTCGATTCTGAAAATCATTCTTGAATGAATCGGGTAATTCGATTGGCTTTGCTTGCATCTCCTTCCATAGCTGGCTCAGCATTACGAAACTGGAAAACTGCATCGTTCGCTCAATGGTTTTGAAGATCTGATCGAGACGCATACGGTCGAGTTGCCGCATCGATGCAGAGAATAGCCGGCGAAGTTCAACCCCAATGGGCCATGGGTAATTTTTAATAACTAGATCGCCTAGTACCCGAGGATCAACCTCTTCCTCCTCTTCCTCATCCATAATAAGCATCTTCTGTAGCGAAGGCTTATACTTCAGCATCTCGTTAAAAACCTGCTGGATTAATTTTTCGTTTGTATTTGCCATGAATAAGATTTTTATTGAATAAAATTAAAGCATTATTTATTATAAGTCAAACAGATATTGTTTTTTATTTAGTATCGTAATACTTAGGAATTGTTTTATTGCAGCAAACTCTAGCTATCTTTGCGAAGAACTAATTAATAGCAATGCAGAATATTTACCCCATAGGTTTTGAGGAGAAGGTTGGCTTCGATAGGATACGTAGCCAGATAGTTAATCTGTGTCTTTGCCCTCTGGGCAAAAAAAAAGCCGTAGAGGCGAAGTTTATAACAGATTTCAATGCAATTTCAAGGCTTATTGAGCAGACTTCGGAGATGAAATCCATCTGCCAGATGGAGGATTCTTTCCCCGTTGATGGTTATGCAGATGCTACCCCTTTTCTGGAGCGTATCCAGCGCGAAGGTTCGTGGCTCGACGAAACTGAACTGTTTACTCTTCGTCGTTCGCTCGATGCTATCAAGGCGTTGATTTCGTTCTTCAAACGAGGGGAGAAACCAAAATATCCATATCTTACCGAATTGGCAAA
>CAYNHM010000059.1:0-8251 GCA_964397135.1 uncultured Rikenellaceae bacterium | reverse complement strand
TGCATCGGAGGAGTACCCATACATCGAATCGCTCCGCGAAGCAACGGTAAATATGTTGATGCATGCCGATTACTTTAGCCCGGCAAAGCCAAGGGTGCGGATTTTCACAAACCATATCGAGTTTTTCAATCCGGGAGGACTGCCCAAGCCTCTCAAGGAATTGCTTAAAACCGATATCTCACTACCCAGAAATCAAATTATTGCCAAACTTTTCCGATTGGTTAAGCTTGCCGAGAATGCCGGATTTGGTTTCGATAAGATTATTAGTGGCTGGAAAACCTTTGGTAAGGGATCGGTTGAGTTTGAACCGGGCACCGATTATACCATTGTTAAGTTTTATCTAACATCCGAAACCGCTGAAAAAGAGGATACGGAGAAAAGTTCGGAGAAAGGTTCGGAGAAAACTACCCAGAAAACTACTCAGAAAACTACTCAGAAAACTACTCAGAAAACAGAGGAAGATAGTTCACTGAAAAGTTCACTGAAAGGTTCACTGAAAGGTTCACTGAAAAGTTCACTGAAAGGTTCACTGAAAAGTTCACTGAAGATTATTGAACTTATGAAGGGAAATTCTTTAATTACAATACCTGAAATTGCTGTTATAGTTGGGATTACCGAAAGGGGAGTAAAAAAACATATAAGCAATCTTAAACAAACTGGTAAAATTAAACGCATCGGCCCCGATAAGGGTGGCCACTGGGAAGTAACTGATAGATAATGTCGGGTTAAATGTCGGGATAAATGTCGGGATAAAGTTCTTACATTTTTTAGGGAGAAAACTAGGGAGAAAATTTTGGGTGTAAATTAGGGAGAAAGTTCACTGAAAAGTTCAATTAAATTTGGAGCAAATGACTCCTTTCATACATTACATACAAAACGAAGAACACTACACCAAAGTTCTACAATTGGCACTTTCGGTAAAGCGTGAGCTGTGGATTGGTACTGCTGATATAAAGGATCTTTTCATTAAGAATGGTAGCCAATCCATTCCATTTTTAGGTTTGCTATCAAAGCTAGTTTCAAGAAAAGTAAACGTTAGGCTGCTCCACGCCAAGGAGCCAGGACCATTGTTCCGCAAGGATTTTGATAGGTACCCAAACTTAGCCAAGGGACTTGAAAGAGTAATTTGCCCAAGGGTACACTTTAAACTTTTCATCTTCGATTTGGAAACCGCCTACATTGGCTCCGCTAACCTCACAGGCGCTGGCATTGGTATGAAAAGTCCTAACCGCCGAAACTTCGAGGCAGGAATCCTCACCAACGACCCCGAAATAGTTGAAAACGCTATCACCCAGTTCGATACGGTTTGGCGTGGCGACCATTGCAAAAAGTGCGATAGGAAGGAGTTCTGTGGGGATAGGTTGGATGGGTGAGGTTGATTCAAGAAATATTCAGAAATGGTTTATAAACAGTTCGGTTTTAAGGTGATTTTTTAAAGATTTATGGTAGTTTTAAAGCTAAATACATAATCAATCTAAACACATACTATTCAGAATTTTAAATGGCAAATAAAATATCACTTTCACGGTTAGAAACATTCCTTTTTGATGCTTGTGACATCTTGCGGGGGAATATGGATGCATCGGAATACAAGGAATACATCATTTCAATGCTGTTCCTTAAACGAGTAAATGACCAGTTTGAGGTACACCGGGACAGACGAAAAAAAACGCTCACGGAAGTACGTGGCATAAAAGAACCTGAAATACTTTACGGGGAACTCGAAAGACAAAACGCTCCGGAATACGACTTCTTTGTTCCGCTTGCTGCTCGATGGAAAAAATTAGACGGCGACCCCGATTTTTATACCGATGACGAAGGAAAACAACAACGATACAATTTTATAAAAGACCTTGCTGAAGAAATTGGCGACCATCTGAATAAGGCATTGACAGCATTACAGGATGCTAACCTCGATAAACTGGATGGTGTATTTAATCAGGACAATATCAACTTCAACAAGACTTTTGGCAAGAACAACAAACAAATTAGCGATGAGGATTTAAGAAGGCTCATCCAGCATTTCAATAAAATGAATTTGCGGGATGACAATTTGGAATTTCCCGACCTGATGGGTGCTGCTTACGAATACCTGATAAAACATTTTGCAGACAGTGCCGGAAAGAAAGCTGGAGAATTCTACACCCCAAACGAAATTGTAAGACTGCTGGTAACCATACTTGAACCCGGACCCGATGCTGAAATATACGACCCAACCGTTGGTAGTGGGGGTATGCTGATTGAATGTAAAAATTACGTCGAAAGCCGTTATGGTTCAGCACGCAATATTTCGCTTTACGGACAGGAAAAAAGCGGTACAGTATGGGGTTTGTGTAAAATGAACATGCTGTTCCACAATATTTACGACAGTAAAATTCTGAATGGCGACACACTCCTAAACCCTCTGCATACCGAAAACGGAGAGCTTAAAACGTTCGACATTGTTATTGCCAATCCGCCTTTCTCGCAGGATTACACCACTACAAACATGAAATTTAAGGAACGCTTTAATTTTTGGATGCCAACCAAGGACAAAGCCGATTTTATGTTTGTGCAGCACATGGTTGCCTCGTTGAATAATGCCGGACGAATGGCTGTTGTTATGCCTCACGGTGTTTTATACCGTGGAGGCGAAGAGAAGAAATTTAGGGAATGGTTGGTTAATCGGGGCTATCTGGAAGCAGTTATTGGTATGCCACCGGCATTATTTTACGGTACCGGAATTGGAGCCTGTGTTTTGGTTATAAACAAAGCCAATGCACACGAACGCGACCATGTTCTTTTCATTAACGCTGACAGGGAATACAAGGAAGGAAAAAACCAAAACAAGCTACGCCCCGAAGACCTTGAAAAAATCGCATACACCTATCGCAACAAAACTATAACACCAAAATACAGCAAACTGGTTGCAAAAAGTAAAGTAATTGATGAATTGAACAACCTTGAAAATGAGGATTTCAATTTTAACATTCGCCGTTTTGTTGACAATGCCCCACCACCTGAACCACAAGATGTTCATGCACACCTGCATGGTGGAATTCCCGAAAACGAAGTAAAAGCATTAAAAGCCTTGTTTGATTGTTACATTCCGTTAGAAGGAAAACTCTTTGAACCTTTGAAAGACAACTATCTTAAATTCAAAGATGGTATTTCAACAGCAGAACAAATAAAAACACTATTCGACGAAAGCGAAGAAATTAAAGCGGCACATGCTCTATACTCCAATTCAATTAACGATTGGTGGACATTACAAATTCCTGTAATTGAGCAATTGCCCCAAGGGCAAACAAATGTTTTTGACCTGTACCATACTTTTTCAGGAACGCTTACCGAAAAACTAATCTCGTTGCCTATTCTCGACGATTTTAAATGCCGTGGTTCCTTTGCTGCCTATTGGAGTAGCATTGCCAACGATATTAAAAGCGTGATTGCCAGCGGTTGGAATGCAGAACTGATACCCGATGACGAAATTTTGCAAAGCCAGTTTCCCGAAGTGCTGAAAGAACTGAAAGACAACGAAACCCGCCGCGATGAAATACAGGCCATGTTCGACGAAGTGAACGAACTGGAAGACGATGTTTGGAACGAAGAGGATTACGAAGTTTGGCGGGCTAAGGAATTAAAAGAGCATAAAGAGGCCATTAAAGAATTGAAAGGCGAACGCAAAGAGGCGGACAAAGAGTACAAAAACCTGCTGAAACGCATAAAAGCCAACGAAAAAGCATTAAAGCAGCAACCTGAATTAGCTGCTGAAATAGCAAACCTGAAAAAAGAAGCAGAAAAGCAGCTTGCCGAAGTGCAACGGCTCGATGCCATAATTGAAACGGATGAAAACCGCATAGGCAAACACACCGAACTGGAAGAAGAACTGAAAGTGTGCAAACGCAAAATAAAGGAAATAAAAGACCGCAAACAGGCATTGGTTGACCAGGCTCGCTTGCTCATTACACCCGAAGAAGCCAAAGAGCTGATATTAAAACGCTGGCTGCGAACTTTGCTGGATACCGTAAACACATATTTGCAGGCTTACCAACGCCACCTGCTGCAAGCCGTTGAAAACCTCTGGCAAAAGTACACCACGCCCCTGCATACCATTGTAAGCGAGCGGGAACAGGAGACCCAATTGTTGAACCAGTTTTTAATGGAGTTGGGGTATGAGTAATATGAATGAAAAGGAATTATTTAAGCTTGCCGAAATCAGAGTAAGCAATGTGGATAAAAAAATCTATCCAGATAAAGCATTGGTAAAGCTATGTAATTACATGGATGTTTACAATAACGATTATATTAACTCAAAACTGGCTTATTCTATTGGTTCCGCAGACGCAAATGAACTCCTGAGATTCGGGTTGAAAAAGAATGATGTAATTATTACAAAGGATTCTGAAACGCCTGATGACATTGCAATATCTTCAATTGTCACAGAGGATATTGTGAATCTTGTTTGTGGCTATCATTTAGCTATTATTCGTCCAAATTCAGATGAACTAGACGGGATGTTTTTAATGTTCAAGCTAAAAGACAATGAAATAGTAAGATATTTTTCAAATGCTGCAAAAGGTAGTACGCGATTTGGTTTATCTATCGGAGACATTGAAAATGTTAAATTAAAATATCCATCTGTACCAGAACAACGCCATATAGCCCACATCCTCTCCACCTGCGATGCCGTAATTGAAAAAACCCAATCCGCCATTGTCAAATACAAAGCCATAAAACAGGGCCTGTTGCACGATTTGTTTACCCGTGGCATCGACCTGCAAACCAGCAAACTCCGCCCCCGCTACGAAGATGCTCCTGAGTTGTATAAGGAAAGTAAGTTGGGTTGGATTCCGAGGGAGTGGGAGGAAAAGATTATTGACGATGTTGCAAAAGTTAACGGCAGAGTCGGCTGGAAGGGATATACTGTTGCTGATTTGCGAGAGTTTGGTCCTTTGGCACTAGGAGCAACTCATATTGACAAAGAGAATAAGTTGGATTTATCCAATCCAATTCACTTGTCAATGGAAAAATATCTTGAGTCGCCTGAAATAATGGTTCAGTATGGTGATTTATTAATCGTTCAGAGAGGCACTATTGGGAAAGTTGTAGTCATTAATAAGCAAATAGGAGAAGCAACATTAAATCCTAGTATGGTTTTGCTTAACAACATCAAAACAAACAACTTCTATTTATATTATCAACTATGTAGCTTTATTGGGCAACTTCAAATTGAACTACTGACAACCCAAACAGGTGTACCAATGATTAGTCAAGAACAAATTAAAAATATCAATATAGTAATTCCAGAAAATCCACAAGAAACAGTTGCAATTGCTGAGAGATTGAGGAACATCGATGCGATGTTGGAAAACGAACAAACCTATTTACAAAAAATGCAAAGCATCAAAAAGGGTTTGATGGAGGATTTGTTGAGTGGGAGGAAGAGGGTGAGAATTGAGAATTAAACATCAAAATAACCAATTAAGCATTTATGGACAATAAAGTAATACTCGAACCCAAACTTGTAGGTAGTATTGAAGGGAACTTTATTATTCCCGAGTACCAGCGTGGCTATCGTTGGCAAAGCGAGCATATAACTATGCTCTTAAACGATATTTGGGAAAATGGCAATGCCAATTATAGCCTGCAACCCGTTGTGGTTAAAAAGCTGAATGATGGTACTCTTGAGCTAATTGATGGCCAGCAGCGCCTTACAAGTATTTTTCTTATAATGAAATACATAAAGCAACTGCTACCTTCCATCGAAATCAAGTTTTCAATAAAGTATGTTACTCGCCCCCGTTGCGAAGAGTTCTTAATTTCGCTGGATAGCAATCTTTCGACAGACAATATTGATTTCCTTCATATTTACAATGCCTATCAAGCCATCGAGTTTTGGTTCGATGATAAAAAAACCGACAAAATGCTGAAGGCAATAAATATTTACAAGTATTTTGGCGAAAAGGTTAAGGTTATCTGGTTTGAATTGGAACAAAAATCGAATGAAGAAGAAAACAAAAAGGAATCAATTGATTTGTTTACCCGCTTAAATATAGGCAAAATACCGCTTACTAATGCCGAACTAGTAAAAGCTTTATTCTTATCCAGAGATAGTGGTGGTATTTCGGAAGAGAAGCAATTAGAAATTGCTACTAGTTGGGATATTATTGAGAAAGAACTGCATGATAGGTCGTTCTGGGCATTTTTAACAAACGAAAAGCCCGAAAAATTTTCTACTCGTATTGAATTAATATTTAATATGATGGCCGATAAGTCGGAAAATGAAAAAGAGAAATTCTTTACGTTCTTCTACTTTACCAACCGTATGGCAAGTGAATCTAAACTTGAAATATGGAAGGAAATACAAGCTTTTTACCTGATTCTAAAAGAGTGGTACGACAAGAGTGATATCTACCATAAAGTGGGCTATTTAATTGCCACAGGCGAAAAAATGCAAAAGCTCATAAACGAATCAAAAAAAATGACAAAGAGCGACTTTGAGGCTTCGTTAAATGATAAAATAGTTAACAGTCTTAATTTGACTAGGGACAAGATTTTAGAATTATCATACAAAAACAATGGAGATAGATCAGTAATCGAAAAGATTTTACTCCTGTTCAATGTCGAAACGGTTCGCCTACTAAAGAATTCAACCGAAAAATATTCTTTCGACCAGCACAAGCGAAAAGCATGGAGTCTGGAACACATTCATGCTCAAAACTCTGAAGGATTAAATAAAAAAGAAGACCAGCAGCTTTGGTTGAAATTGCACCGAAACTCCTTAGAAAACCTTAAAAAAATTAGCAATAACGCTGAAAAAATTGATGCTGTAATCCAAAAAATTGATGAACAATACGTAAACATTACAAAGGTTGCATTCGATTTGATTTTTGCAGAGGTTTTTGAGTTGTTGTCTGAAAACAGCGACAGGAGTTATATGGATATGATTTCCAATATGGCTTTATTAAGCGTTGCCGATAATGCTGCTTTAAATAATTCAACTTTCGATGTAAAACGGAACAAAATACTCGAAATGGATAAAAACGGGGAATACATTCCAATATGTACCCGCAGAGTATTTCTTAAATACTACACTGAATCGCAAAACAATCAATTGCAGTTTTGGGGCGAAAACGACCGAGAATCATATTTAGATGCTATGATTGGCGATAATGGCACAGTAACAACTTATTTGATTCAAACTAATAACAACGGGTAGGCTATGAATTCAAAAGCTATAACATTTCTGGATATATTCAAGCAGGAAAAAGGTATCAAGAGTATCGAAATTCCTATTATACAAAGAGATTATGCACAAGGAAGAAAAAATAAAGAAGTTGCTCGTATTCGGGAATGTTTTATAACAGTTTTGTACGATGCATTAGTTGAAAAATCAGAACCTGTTAAACTCGATTTCATTTATGGAAATATTACTGACAATAAGCTTATTCCGTTAGATGGTCAGCAACGCTTAACAACCCTGTTTTTACTTCACTGGTACATTGCAATGAACGAAAACATTAGCGAACCAGAATATAGCATACTAAATAACTTTACATACAAAACCCGTTTCAGTTCGCAGCATTTTTGCGAAAGTTTGGTGAAGCGCAAACCAGACTTTACATATGATAAGTTATCTGATTGGATTACAGATCAAAACTGGTTTATGTACTCCTGGGAAAAAGACCCAACTATTGATTCCATGCTTACCATGCTAGATGATATTCATTCGCGTTTTAGGCATACTTCAGGATTATGGGAAAAACTTAGTAAATATAAAATTAGTTTTTATTTCCTTCCATTAGAAGAAATGGGTCTAACCGATAGTTTGTATATTAAAATGAATTCAAGAGGGAAACCCCTTACCCCCTTCGAACATTTTAAGGCCGATTTTGAAAAAATCATTAAAAATGTTTCTGAAGAACTTTATAAGGAATTTATCCATAAAGTTGATATTGCCTGGGTGGATATGCTATGGAAGTATAGAGGTGACGATGATGTTACTGATGATGAATTTATGAGGTATTATCGTTTTGTAACCGAAATAATTTGTTATAAAAGCGACATTGAGATTTTAGAAAATGATTTCGATTTAGCAGTTGAAGTTTATGGTGCCAAAAATGCAAATGCAAAAGAGAACCTTAAATACCTTTTTAGGTCATTCGATTGCTGGAAGGAATTGGATTCTATTGATGATCTTTTCAATAAATATTTCTCAAGGCACTCTTACGAAAAAAATAAGGTTTGTTTATATACTGATGACATTAAC
>CAYNHM010000058.1:0-8850 GCA_964397135.1 uncultured Rikenellaceae bacterium | reverse complement strand
TTTAAAATTGGAATTGAAGGGAATGATGGCTATAGGCTTTATGTTGATGGGAAACTCCTGATAGACAACTGGAAAAAACAATCATTTTCGACTAAACTTATAGATTTTTATTTTGAAAGGGATAAAGAGTACGACATCAGCGTTGAGTTCTTTGAGTCGTCGGGAAGCGTATGGTTTAAGCTGGTTTGGAATGTAGGAATCAATCATGATGTAAATGAACAGATCGCTAACGCTAAAAGAGTAGCCGAGAATTCAGATGCTATTATCGTGGTTGCTGGCATCGAAGAAGGAGAAGGTCTGGATAGGGCACATCTAGGGCTTCCTGGCCTTCAGGAGGAAATGATCCGTACACTAGGGCAACTGGATAAACCCTTGGTTGTTGTTCTGGTTGGCGGAAGTGCCATCACCATGTCGAACTGGATTGACTATGCTGATGGTATTCTCTGCGTATGGTATCCCGGCGAACAGGGAGGAAATGCCATCGCTGACATTCTTTTTGGCGACTACAACCCAGCGGGTAGGCTTCCTATAACCTTTCCTTTAACCGAAGGGCAACTTCCTTTGGTATACAACCATAAGCCAACAGGGCGTAACGATGATTATGGAGACCAATCGGGAAAGCCTCTTTTCCCCTTTGGCTTTGGACTTAGCTACACTCTATTTGAATATAGCAACATGAAATTTGACAGGAAAATTTTTGCAACGGATGAATCATGCAATGTTTCTTTTACTGTTAAAAATATTGGAAATTTCGATGGCGAAGAAGTGATTCAACTCTACATTAACGATATGCTTGCCTCGGTTGCCCGACCTGTAAAGGAACTAAAAGGATTTCAACGGATCCATCTTAAAACCGGAGAGGAAAAGGTGTTGACATTCAACATCAATCCTAACCTGTTAAAGATGCTCGACGATAAAATGGAGTGGGTAGTAGAACCTGGCGATTTTCGAATTATGATTGGTGCCTCATCGATTGACATCAGGCTAAGAGATATTATTACAGCAAGATAACCACATGCTTTTTTTAAAGACATTAATACTACATCCATGAACCTTATAGCACTTCTTTTGGTATCTCTCGCGGTTATGTCATCGCCAGAATACAATATTGAATCACCTTACGATCAGCCATTTGATTTACCCATTGACGAAAAAATTCAGTTTCAAGAGCAGGTATTAATGCATGTAGAGGAGTACGCCTATCCTTCAGATTATGAAGTTATTCAAAGATTACAGGAATGGCAGAACTGGAAGTTTGGCGTTATAATCCACTGGGGCCCATACAGCCAGTGGGGCATTGTTGAGAGTTGGAGTCTCTGCCCTGAGGATGAACCTTGGTGCGTGCGGCAAGGGCCTAATGCAGATAACTACTGTGAATATGTCAACGCTTATAAGCAAATCCGTAAATCATTCAATCCCGACAAGTTTAACCCAGAAAAGTGGGCAAAGGCATGTAGCAATGCAGGGATGAAATACTTGGTGTTCACCACAAAGCATCACGATGGATTCTGCATGTTCGATTCAAAATACACCAACTATAAGATCACCGATAAGGAAAGTCTTTTTTCGCAAAATCCCAAAAGTAACATCACAAAAGAGGTTTTCTCTGCATTCAGAGCTCAAGGACTTGGCATTGGAGTATATTTCAGCAAACCCGATTGGCATAACGAAGACTACTGGTGGCCATACTTCCCCGTATTCGATCGCAATGTGAACTATGATCCCACAAAGTATCCAGAACGCTGGAAGCGTTTTCAGGACTATACCTATAATCAAATTGAAGAGCTTATGACCAATTACGGTAATGTTGATGTTCTATGGCTCGATGGTGGCTGGGTTCGGCCCGCTGGAACGCTTACCGAGGAAACTAAGCCTTGGCTTGGGAAAAATCAGTGGATTCAGGATGTTAATATGCCAGCCATAGCCACTATGGCACGAACACATCAGCCTGGTTTGTTAATCGTTGATCGTACCGTACACGGTGAATTCGAGAACTACCGAACACCTGAACAGCAAATCCCCGAGTCTATTCTCTCATACCCTTGGGAAAGCTGTATAACCTTGGGCGACAACTGGTACTCAACTAGCCCAAAAGAACGATACAAAAGTGCAACTTGGGCTATTCATACCCTAATAAAAATTGTAGCCAAGGGAGGAAACTTTCTACTGGGCATTGGCCCAGATAAAACAGGCGATTTGGTGCCAGAAGTTTACCAAAGGCTTGAGGAAATTGGGAAATGGATGAAGATTAATTCAGCGGCCATATACAATAGCAAACCCCTTCCTCCCTATGAAATGAATAAGTTTTACTTTACTCAAAGCAAAGATGAAAAGCAAAAATTTGCTTTTTACCTACTAAACGAAAATGAAACAACACCTAAAACCATTGAACTCACACGAAACTTTGTTGAGAATTACAAAGAGGTTTATCTTTTAGGCTACCCAAAAATGATCTCCATTAAAAGAAACAAAGGAGAAATATATATTGAAATTCCTGAGGATATAACTAAAGAATTAGAGAATGCCCCTGCGTTGGTTTTTCGAATATCCGACTAGATTCCATTGTCTGAAAACTTAAATGCTTAATAATAAAATAGTCCGGGTACGACTTCACATGGACAGGCTCTTATCCAATCGCCCCGGACTAAAGTATTACAATGGTTTCACCGGGACACAGATATCCACTGTAAACTTCCCATCCTTTGGTTCCTCAGGATACATCTCAAAGCATGGCTTGTCATCAGGCTGGTAACCACTGCTTGGGAACCAAACGCCGTATAACCACTGCCAAGCTTCGCCAAACTGGGTGGCATCCAGCACGAAACGTGCAACCACGTATTTTGCTGCTTCAACTTCCATTTTACCCACCTCACCATCAACTTTTGTTGCGGGAGAAACGGTAATACATACGCTCATGCGCAACTTATCCTCCACAGTAACATTGGGGTCATCGTGATAGATAATTAGCGATTTGAAATCAGGGCCACCAATCAGGTTACGTGGTCCTGCCCAGGCAAAGAGCTTATTCCATAACTTTTCGAATAACTTCTCATCGCCCTTGTAGGGACCAATGTGGCGAATGTACGCCAGCGTCATTTTTGGAAGATCCTTAATCTCCACACTTTTGTTCTGTTCCATATTCATTTTCCATTTAAGGGTTTTGGTTTCAAAACAAAAGTAGGTGGAAAGCCTCTTGTGGTGTTGCTTCTTATTGCTATCAACTTGTTTAAAATTGCTATTCTTCCCATTCCCTTGCCTATACTGGCTTGCAGATAAGCCAAAGAAACTTTTAAAGTTTCTTGAAAATATTGAGATATCATTAAAACCACACTTACATGCTATTTCGGTGATGCTATCGTTTTTAGCCGATAGCAAAAGAGATGCTGCACGCTCAAGTCTTACCCTTGTGATAAACTGGAATGGAGTTTCGCCAACCACACCGTAGAATATTCTGTTGAAATGGTACTTTGAGAAACTGGCAACCTCTGCCAGATCTTGCAAGGTAAACTGTTTGCCAATATTATTCTCGACATAATCGAAGACCTTATTTATGCGAGCAATATACTCGTTTTGGGTTGGGTTAGGCATGGGAATGAAGATAACATTGATTTAGAAACTGTTTAAGTTTTAAATGGATTTTTGCTGATCCTATTACATCCTTTTCGTTACGTATTTTACGTAATACAAAAATAGGGTTTTGTTTTATACTCCAACATTAATTCCAACCCATTTCAAAACCCTCAAAGCCCTCAGCGTATTCCATCGGCTGGGGTTTCCTGTTTTCTCCATATCGAAGTGTGTTTGTCCGGGATGTTTAGCCTGTAAGGGCCAGGTACCATTGGAACAGCGCTTTTTGAGGAGCACTTCAACCGCATCAATCATTCTTGAATCGATTGGATCACCTGCCATTCGGCAGGTTGGTTGGATGATTGAGTGACCTGCCTGCCGGCAGTCAAGGTTGGATGATTGGAAGTAGTCGAGAGCGCGAAGAATATCATACCGCCAGCGTGAGGGGTATGATAGCATTAAAAATCTTTTATCGATTATTTGTCCCGTTCGGTGGGATTTGAACAGCTGATGATCAAGGATAAATTCTTCCGATTCTTTTTGAGACTTCTTCAGCTCATCAAGCCTATACTGGTATCCATTCTTTGAGAATTCTAAAATTCCTTCCAGAACGGAAATTGTTGTATGAAGGGAACTGTGTTTTGCCCCACCCTGATTCGAGAAGCAGTTGAATCCTCCATCGGGCATCTGCTGCAACAGCAGAAAGTCAACAATAGATTTTAACTCTACTTCATCGATTTCAAAATAAGAGGCATAGTTCAGAAACATACCATTTACGCACACATCGCTATTGGGAACAGTTTTGGCAGGGTTTATTCCACCATCGGAAGATTTGCGGGTTTTTAGGATCAACCCAATGGTTTCCTTTATCTCTTTTATGTCCTTTGCAATACCTAGGTTTTTAAGATCGAGCAGGGTGTAGTGGCTCGAAATCCACTTAGGTTGGTAAAAATCTCTCCCCCAATGTCCGTTAGCTTTGCGTAGCGAAAGCAACTTGGCACCCCAACCCTCGTTTGCGATTCGCTTTTGCAGTTCTAGTTTGTCAACTCCTAGCAAATCACGATAGACCTGATACTGAATGGACACATCACCTGTGAGGAGCCAGGAAATCAATGTCGAGCTTTCATTTAAAATCGGGTTTCCATAATAATTCATAGTTTTATTACCCCTTTAGATTTTCAAAATTAATTGTTTTGTTTGTCCTATCACATTTTTACTAAAGTTGCAAGTTACTCAAGAAAAAAGAAATGAATAGTGAAAATTTGTATCTTCGTAACCTGCAACAGCATATACTTAATTAAAAGAAAAGTTAAAAACAAAAAAAAGAATTATGGAGAAACTAAGGGCAAAGTTACTTGCATTCTCTTCAGCAGAAATTCAACTTTTCTCCAAGGCAAAGCAAAA
Source organism: uncultured Rikenellaceae bacterium (assembly GCA_964397135.1). Lineage (GTDB taxonomy): Bacteria > Bacteroidota > Bacteroidia > Bacteroidales > Tenuifilaceae > MWFE01. The sequence goes on along the minus strand of CAYNHM010000058.1, from coordinate 3,879 downwards.
GTTAACCAAGCTTTTCCATAAGGACAGGGTTGAATTTGTTGATAAGGATTCAGATATACTGGTATTCCTCACAGGAGGATCGGAGCGAAACGCCCTACAATCGGTTCAGGAACATGGTTTCTATCTTCTAATTGCTTCTGCTGATGATAACTCCTGGGCTGCTGCCACCGAGGTAAAAGCATGGATGAACCAAAACAATATATCAAGCATTCTGCTTGATAAGGATAACCCAAAATCCATAGAATTAGTTGATGCATTTTACATGGCAAAGAATGCCGTCAAACGCCTTCATGGACAAAAATTTGGCATGATTGGTGAACCATCCGAATGGTTGGTTAATTCCAAAATAGATCCATTTATCATTAAAACAAAATTAGGCATTGAGCAGGTCAATATCCCGTGGGGAAACGTTAACATAAATGAGCATAAAAGCATCGCTCCCGATTTTATTTCATTTTTTAAGGGTGGTGAGAATTCGGAAGTTGTCCAATCAGGAAAAGTTTACGAAGCATTATCAAAACAGATCAGGGATTACAATCTGCAAGCAATAACCGTTGAATGCTTTTCATTGATTGGCCACTGCAATTCAACAGCTTGCCTTGCCCTTTCAAAACTTTCCATGGATGGAATTCCTGCCGGTTGCGAAGGTGATACCTGTAGCATTCTAGGAATGCTTCTGGTAAAAGAGCTTGTGGGCGTTGTTCCTTGGATGGTTAATGTTGCCCATGCAAGCAAGAATCAATTGCTTCTCGCCCACTGTACTGCACCTGCCAATCTTTTACGAAGTTTCACCCTAAATACCCATTTCGAAACAAATAAGGGTTTGGCCATTGATGGTGATTTTAAAGCAGATGAAGTAACAGTTTTCCGGCTCGACAATACACTTACCAAAGCCTATATTGGCAAGGGAAGGATTATTAACTCTCCCAAGCATAAAAATGCATGCCGAACTCAAATTGTGCTGGAAATTGATCCAAAGGATGGGGACTACTTTCTTAACTATCCTCTAGGCAATCATCACCTTGTGATACCAGGGAATCATTGCACAGAGATAGAACTAGCTATGCGAATACTAAGAATGGAGCTGGTGTAGAGAAAAGGGATAGTATACCTTATTGCTCTTTGTTCTCCGCTTTTCGCTTATTACATAATACTCATCAGCATCTTCCGCATGCTCACCTTTTCGTCCATAATCTCACGAAGCCGTGAGGACTGAACCCTTTCCTGAAGCATGGTATCGCGGTAGCGAATGGTAACGGTATCGTCCTCAAGGGTTTGATGGTCGATGGTGATACAGAAAGGGGTACCAATAGCATCGTGCCTGCGGTAACGCTTTCCAATGCTGTCCTTCTCCTCGTACTGGCATGCAAAGTCAATCTTCAGGTCGTTCATTATGGCTCGTGCCTTTTCGGGAAGCCCATCCTTCTTCACCAATGGGAAAACAGCCAACTTAACGGGTGCCAACGCTGGGGGAATTCGGAGCACAACACGCTCATCTTCTCCTCCATCCTCTTTGGCAATCTTCTCCTCGGCATACGAAGCCGAAAGGATAAGCAGGAATGTGCGATCGAGACCGATGGAAGTTTCCACCACGTAGGGAACATAGCTTTCATTGGTTTCGGGGTCGAAGTACTGCAATTTCTTGCCGGAATATTTCTGATGGTTATCCAGATCGAAATCGGTGCGGGAGTGAATCCCCTCCACCTCCTTGAAACCGAATGGAAACTTAAACTCAATATCGGATGCTGCATTGGCGTAGTGTGCCAACTTCTCGTGCTTGTGGAATCGATACTTATCATCGCCCAAACCCATTGCCTTATGCCATTGCATGCGTTTTTCCATCCAATACTCGTACCACTTCATCTCATCACCGGGGCGAACAAAGAACTGCATCTCCATCTGCTCAAACTCTCGCATACGGAAGATGAACTGGCGCGCCACAATCTCGTTGCGGAAGGCTTTGCCCACCTGGGCTATTCCGAAAGGAATTTTCATCCTTCCCGTTTTTTGCACGTTGATATAGTTAACAAATATACCCTGAGCCGTTTCGGGGCGTAAGTAAATGGTGTTGGCCTCATCGGTTACCGAGCCCAGCTTTGTATCGAACATAAGGTTGAACTGGCGAACGTCTGTCCAGTTGCGGGTGCCAGAAATGGGACAAGCTATCTCACAATCCTCAATAATTTTCTTAACATCTGCCAGATCCCCACCATCTAAAGCCTTTACCATTCGGGCGTTTACCTTTTCTATTCTTTCCTGAACCTCTTTAACCCTGGGGTTAGTCTGGCGAAACATATCCTCGTTGAACGATTCTCCAAATCTTTTGGCTGCCTTCTCAACCTCCTTGGTTATCTTGTCCTCCTGTTTGGCAATCCACTCCTCAATGAGAATATCGGCACGGTAACGCTTCTTACTATCCTTGTTGTCGATAAGCGGATCGTTGAAAGCCCCAACATGACCCGAGGCAACCCAGGTTTGGGGATGCATAAAAATAGCCGCATCGAGCCCTACAATATTCTCGTTCAACCGGGTCATGGCATCCCACCAGTAACGACGGATATTGTTTTTCAGCTCTACGCCATTCTGTCCGTAGTCGTACACAGCGCTAAGCCCATCGTATATCTCACTGCTCTGAAAGACAAAACCATACTCCTTGCAGTGCGCTATTAGCTTTTTGAAAAGTTCCTCCTGGGTCATTGTGTTATATCTAAAGTGTTTCTATTCAAAAAATCGACTGCAAAAATAGTGGAATATTTTATAATAATCCCATTTGCCTATTGCAATGATTACAGATAGCAAAATCATTTAAAAATAGTTGTCAGGGCGTTATTTAATTTACGCCCTGACAACCAATTATATGCCTTACCCCTTTACCTCAGCACCACAGGCTGAACCAGCCTTTGCCCACCGAGGGATACGGCCACCATGTATGTGCCTTTGGACAGATGGGCCAGAGAGAGCACCTTGCTCCCAGTGCCGTTGCCCGAGAGCAGTGTTACGCCCGATGGGGTCATCACCTCGTAGCCGAAGCGGTAATCGGCCCCGCAACCCCTTACCTCAATGGTGAGCTGCCCATCGGTGGGGTTGGGGTGAAGGGTAACGCCAATGCTGCTCAGCAGCTCATGGGTTTCCGGCTCTTCGCCCTCCGAGCCCTCATCGTGACCCAGGATCAGGAAGTTGCGTTGCGCCAGCACTCGCTCCCCGTCGGCCAGCTGCACGGTGTAGGCTCCGGGCCTCCAGCCTTCCACCTCCACCAGCACCTCGAAGCGGGAACGGGAGAGCACCTCGCCGTACATCACATCACCCTTGCCGTTGACCACCCGGATAAGGGGATTCCGGTAGGGCTCCCTGCCCATGTCGTACGTGGCCATCACGTAGTCGGTCACGGGAAAGGGCTCCAACTCCAGAAGGATGGTCCATTCCCCCTGATGGGTGCCGCTGTAGGCCTCGCCTACGGCCAGCTCCTGGGCCAGGAAGGGTACCGTGTCGGCAATCACCAGCGCATTGCTTGCCAGCAGGGCTGCGATGCCTACCCCCTGCGTAGCCAGCCCCTCAAGGGTGGTACGGGTGAGGCTATCCATGTGTCCTAGGGGTATCCCCGCCTGCTCCAGCTCCGCCAGAACGTTCACCAGCTGGGTTACGCCCTCGGTCTCCTGCAGCTGCTCGGGGGTAAGGCCAGGCTCACCCGCCATGCCCTGCAGGGCAACGAATGCCTCAGGAAGGTTGCCCTGCTCCACGTGGGTGAAGGCAGAGAGGTAGCGGTAGATCCTGTCGGGGTGGTAGTCCGGCAGCATCCGGATGCTGTCGTAGGGTTTTCCTAGGGTGTCAGCCGTGAAACGGGCCAGCAGCCTGCCCGTCAGGATGTCGCGGGTGGCGTGG
>CAYNHM010000057.1:0-10219 GCA_964397135.1 uncultured Rikenellaceae bacterium | reverse complement strand
CATAATCACTTAAAAATACCTGGTAGTAGTTTGGCTGTGCTGTCTCATTTTCATGGGAAAACCTAGACCTATAGCCGCTTTCAGGTTTGGATGAAGTTCCAGGATTTAGCAAAAGTTTTCCTACTGTTGGCATAACAAGAATATCGGCAAGATCGGAGTGGCCGGTACCGCTGAAATGGGTATGGCTAAAGCCAACAATTGTGCTATCGGTATACTGATAGCCAGCACAGTAATTGTAAACAAGTGGGTTGTATTTGCCATTAATGGCAAATGGTACTGTGTCTGTTTCGGGGCTGAGCTGTACTGAACCAAAGGGTAATGTTGCTCCGGGATATGTATGACCCATACGTTCAGTGCCAATAAAAGGGTTTACCCAATCAGAAAAGTTATGATTGTTATAGTTTTGGCCTAGAGCTGATAGTATAGTTAGCCCGTTGAGTAATAGTATTTGAATGCCACGGTTCATGCAATTTTATTTAGTGCATAGGCATATGCACCAATGGCAACCGCTTTGCTTGTACCAAGTTTTGTTAGTCCTATGCCAACCTGTTTTTGCCAATTGTATAAAACTTTTCGGTTGCTATTGGGTACAGCTACATATTTTGGGTTGTTCTTAAAAAACTCACTTCTATTTATTATGTCTTCAAGATCATAGGCTTTAACCTCAAGCCGGTTTACAGAATTGCTATTAAAGCTGGATATTTTTCCATTCAGCTGTTCCATCATTGCAGGGGCAAATAGGGGGTATGCATTAGATAATCCGCCTCCTATAACCACGTTGCAATCGAGAAGGGTAATAGCGTTTGCAAGCACATCGCCGAGGACTTTACCAAGTTGATTGAAACTCCATTTGGCGGCTTCAATATCACCGGGTATCTGACCTAGGGCTATCAGAGAAATGTCTTTAGGGGAAAGACCATTGTTGGGGTTGACACCTGCTTTTTTTGCATACTCTCGTTGAACGGCTCTGATGCTAATGCTCTCTTCGGCAAAAACATCGGGGTTGAATGCATTTCGGGTTACCCATATTTCAGCCCCAGCAGAGTTGTCGCCAAGGTAAAGCTGTCCGTTGTGAACGATGCCTGCTCCAAAACCAGTACCCAGGGTTACACCCAGAAGGTTTTTATAGCTTTTGGCTATGCCATGTAGTTCAAATTCTTTATTGATGTCAGGGAGAAAACCCATAATGGCTTCGCCGTAGGCGAAAAGATCACCATCGTTGTTGATGAAAACAGGGATACCAAATTTTTCCTCAAGCATTGGACCGAGAGCAATACCGCCCCTAAAGGCGGTTAAATTGCCGCAATCTCCAATTATCCCATTAGGATAATCGGCAGGACCAGGAAAGGCAAAGCTGATTGCTACAGGGTTTTCCTTCAATTGTTTTTTAACCTCGCTAAACCCTTTTATGATATTTCGAAGGCTAACTTCAAGATTGTTGCCATTTGCAGAAAGGAGAACTGGTTCAACAATCTCTATAGATCCTTTAATTGCAGAAAATACGAAATTTGTGCCCCCTGCATCAAGAGTTAGTACTATTTCGTTTCTTTTATTTATTTCCATTTATTAGAAATGTAGTAAAAAAGTCTATTGTTTTGAAAACTTAAGAGCCAGGATCAGCAAGTACAGGATACATGCTGCCGGCACTAAAAATCCAAGCTGTACATTAATATCAGCAACGGCTCCAGTAATGGGTGGAATTAATGCCCCACCCACAATGGCTGTTACCATTAAACCCGATAATTCGTTTGCCCGATCGGGCATTGTGTCAACTGTTATCGAGAAGATCAAAGGGAATATATTGGCAAAACCTAAGCCTATCATTATGATACCAGTAAATGCAAAGTATTGGCTACCGAAGAATAGCAAAAGCATACCCAATGCTGAAAGCAAAACGGTATAAATCAAAAATTTGCCAGCTTTTATTTTGCGTAGAATAAAGGCTCCAACCAATCGTCCTAAGAAAATTGGCAGGAAGAATAATCCCCATGCCATCCAAAGACCAAATTCCTTAATGGCATAAACCTTATCCATTAATATTGGTATCTGAGCACTCATCGACACTTCGGCTCCCACATATAGAAAAATACCGAGCACCATAACGAGGACAAAAGGATTGCCTAGAAGTTTTAAGCTTGAAGCGAGAGTGGCAGGTGCAACGTCCAAGCTCTTTTTTTCCTGAATATTCAATGCATTTACCCATAGTAATGTTATCAACAGGATAACTGCAAACATTGGAAAAAGAATGGTCCAATCCAGCCCAAACCAAACAGCGACTGCTGGTGGAACGAGGAATCCAAGAGAAGATCCTATGGCTTTTATGGATTGGGCTAAAGAGAGATTACTTGAGTATTTTCCTTCATCCGAAACATCCCTCATAATAGGATTCCCTGCAACCTGCAGGGTTGTGGCACCAGCACCCAAAAGGAAAATGGAGGCAAAAAGAGCATAAAGTTTTGTAAAAGACTGGCTTTCCAACGATGTTAAGGAGCCGAACATTCCAAAAAGGATGGGTATAATAAGTCCAACAAGAGCTATTAACAGACCCATTGATAGGATAAACTTTTTACCCTTCTTATCCTGAAAAATGCCTAATGGGATTGAAAGAATACCGAACATTATGAAACCGCTTGTTGTCATCAGCGATGCAACAAAGTTCGATACTTCAAAGGAGTCCTTTACCAGTGATACCAGTGGACCTACCACATCGCCAAAGCCCATGGCTAGAAACGCAAGGAAAATTGGAAAAGTTTTATTTCGTGACATAGTTTATAGGGGTTTAATGGATGATTCTCGAATGGTAATATCTACAGGAAGGTAAACAGAACGTTCGTGTGGAAGTATCTCATTCTTTTCTATTTGTCGTAATAACAAGTCGATGGCTTTCTCTCCAATCCGTTCAACCGGTTGATCGATGGCCGATACCGATGGTTGTGTGAAGCTGAAGTACAGCACATCGTCAAATCCTATGAGGGCAATGTCATTTGGAATTTTTAACGAAAGCTTGCGAAGGTTCATCAAGCATGCTGATGTTAAATTGTTGTTCAAAGTAAAGATTGCATCGGGCATATCACCCGACTGGTAAAGTTTGAGCAAATTTTCTTTAATGGCCTGTTCTGTATTATTAAAGGGTATGGCAATGTGCCATTCAGGAGGTATGGATATGTTTGATTCGCTTAGAGCGGAAAGAAATCCCTTGATCCTATCATTAATAGTGGAAATATGCTCAGGGGTGATAGTAACTAAGGCTATTTTTTTTATTCCTTGAGTTATCAAATGCCGTGCGGCCATCCTTGCACCTCCAAAATTGTCAACCGATACATTAACCGATTTCATACCATTGAATGTACGGTCGATAAGAACATGTGGCATCTCTGATTCGACAAGTCTATTGAACATATCAGCATTTTCCTGAGAAGAGGAAATAATTAGTCCATCAACTTTTCTGTCTCGTAGTAATCGGATCTGTTGTATTTCCTTTTCTTCATTCTCATCGGTACTGCAAATAACAACGCTGTAGCCGTGTATCCAAGCATAATCCTCAACCCTTCGGGCAATTCGGGAATAAAAGCGATTTGAAATGTCTGAAACGATCAACCCAATGGTATTGGTTTTTCCTGTTCGGAATCCTCTGGCTAGAACGTTGGGTTGGTAGTTGAGCTCTTTAATTTTATTGAGAACCTTTTTTTGGGTTTCTGCACTAATGCCATGCTCATCCCCTTTATTGTTTATTACCAGAGAAACAAGAGTTTTTGAAACTCCTAAGCTGTTGGCAATATCCGAAATCGAAGTTTTTTTTGTCATATTTTATTCGTTGATGCAAAGATATATAAAAAAACTAAAACGGTTTAGGTAATAAAAAATAATCAAGTTTTTTTATGATAATTTTATAAATTGAATGATCCACAAAAAAACTTGTGTTTTTCACAAACTTTTGGCTCTACCTATAATGTATACTTCGATTTTGAAATAGAGTATGATCATTCATTAAATCATCTGGAATGCATAACCTTTGTATTGTATTTAACTGCAATTGTTTCAATGTTCGATTTTGTAGCTTTAATGTCCTTTTCGGGGTTAAAGTCAGCACCTAAATCATTGTCTACGATGTTTACATTATTAACCTTTTCGAAAAAGAACATATGCTTATTCCAATGAAATGCCTCAAAGTCGTTGTTACATACTACACGATTATTTTTAAATATCAAACCATTAACCGATTTAGCATAAAGTATAGGTTTATCGAATGTTTCAAAAACATTATCTTCAATTACAATCCCTGAATGAAAAAAATTGCGTTGCTCTTCAAGATTTGGAATTACAGGATAGATCGATATTATGGCGTTAGTAAATTGGTAATATGCAGTTAGGCTATTTGTAAAAGTATTTCTTCTGATGGTAACATCCTTGCAAGCACCAGTTTCGTACCATCCGTTGGCATCGCCACAAAGCAAAATGGCTGTGCCATGCGTATGATCAAATATGTTATCCTCGCAAATTACTTTTTTTGGGGTACTGAAAAGAGCACCTCTGGCTCTGTTATTTCGTATCAGGTTATTCTGAAAAATCACTTCAGGGGTCCATTCCAAATTTTCGATAACAATATCGGTGCCTGCAGAGATTATATCTGGCAGTTTATTCTCAAAAATGATACGAAATTCTTTGGCTCCTTGTACCTCATTGTTATCAAACGGTTCAATGGTCTTGATTTTGTTTCCTTTTCCTATCAATTCCAAGGTTGATGAAGCCATGAATTGAACCGAATCGCCCAGAAATCCCCAATCGAACCCCCACGACTGATTATGCATATATGCTCCAATAAGAGTATGATCATCCTTTTGTTCCAATACTTTTAAATAGGTTCCATGAACATTGATAGCATCATCAGCCATGCTTTCGTACAGCCCGTTTTGTGAAATAATGGTACCCTTGCATCCCGAAAAGTGAGTAGCATCTGCCTGGGTAGTAAAGCAGCGCCTATCATTCACATTCAAGCAAACCGAGAAGCCGTCCAGAAGAAAATTTTCACTTGCCTGTGCAAGCAAACCCATGCCTTCGGCATAGTGAACCTTTACATCCTTAAAAATAGTGTTTTTTGAGTGGCTAACAAAAATTCCCGGGGTAGGTCGATAATATGAACGCAAAACAAACTGCTCACCTATAGCTGTTTCATTCACTTGCCAGTTATATATTTTCAAAATATTTGGCTTTACCTCTTCAACGAGGGTAGGATTAAAGTTTAAATCGCGACGAAGGTATGTTAACCGTCCATTGGGAGCAAAGGGCATTACCAAAATGGGTTTTACTTGGTAGCCGGGTCCCTCGAGAATCAGCTCTCCTTCGGAGATGCTGTAATTGCCACTTGGATAAATTTCGCAGGAAATGCTTTTGTCAACGGGGTTTATTCCTTTTACGTTAAGCTGTCTCAAATGAGGGAGTTCAAAATCAATGGAAAAGTTTTTTAAGGTCACATTTTCAGAACCTATCAGCGAAAAAGGAATCATTCGTCCATGAAAAATTAGGCTTGAACCTTGTCCGTCGATGATCACATTTCTTATTTTTTCCAGAGCAAATACTACCCTACGCTTGTTTTCGTGATCGTGGTTGGATATGTAGTACTCTTTCTCAAAGGCGCCCTCTTCGTAAAAGTCGTACCTTCCTTTGGGAAATTGAATCACTATCGGTTTATCACCTGAATGGGTTGTTAGATAGTTTACCAGTTGTTCTGCTGCAGGGCTTGCATTATCTCCCGAATTAGGAACTATTCCAAAATCAGTGAATGATTTTTTGGTCACATAGCTACATGCGCTAGCAGTTAAAACTAGAAGGGTTGATATTAGTATTTTTGAAGTCATTTTTAAAGATTCATCTTTTACTTTAACTGTCTCTAAATCAAAAATTATACTGCCCTGATAAGGGTATTTTGAAAGGAAAAGTTTTTTCCCTAAAGTGGCATACCCCCTCACTGCCTGGTTTCCCCTTTATAAGTACTGACTTTACTTTGAAATCATCCCAAATAAGATCAACCTCAAATCCCCCTCTTGCTTTCAAACCCTTGACCTCTCCCTTTGGCCACATCTGTGGAATAGCCGGAAGTAAAAAGATCATGTTTTCATGCGATTGTATTATCATTTCTGCCATACCTGCGGCACCACCCATATTCCCATCGAGCTGAAAGGGAGGATGAGCGCATAGTAGATTAAAATACGAACCACCTTCGGTCATATTAACCGCTGTGGTTTCCACAGGAATTAAAAGGTGGCGTAATAAACCGTACGCATCATTGCCTTTGTGCAGGCGAGCAAAAAAGTTGATTTTCCATGCCAGAGACCAACCCGTTCCTCCTTTTCCCCTTGCATTAAGACTTGTCAACGCTGCTGATGCCAGTTCAGGTGTTTTTAGAGGGCTTACTTGCTCCCCAGGGTATAGGGCAAATAGATGCGATACATGGCGATGCTTATTTTCAGGGTCATCCGCATCTTCAATCCATTCCTGCATCTGTCCCCAGTGCCCAATAAGAGGTGGATAAATCCGATCGCGATACTCGATGAATGCTAACTTTTCGCGTTCATCACTGCTTAAAATTTTTGCTGCTTTAGCACAATTATTGAAAAGATCCCACGCAATCTGGTGATCCATGGAAGCGCCTGATGAAATCCCCCCATGTTCGGGAGAGAAGGAAGGTGAGGATATGAGGTATCCGTTTGAATCTTCTACCAGATAATCCATCCAGAAGAGAGCTGCTTCCTTCATCAGGGGGAAAGCGATATCGCTAAGGAATGCTGTATCCTGTGTAAAATCAAAGTGATCCCAGGCATTGCGGCAAAGCCAGGCTGCTCCAGCAGGGAAGAAACCCCAGGGCAGTTCCCATCCGGGCGAAGTGAAACCATATACATTGCACATGGTATTCACAATCCACCCCCTTGTTCCAAAGAATTCGGAAGCAGCTTTTTGGCCTGGTTCTACAAGGGTTTGCAAAAAATCCATCAGGGGTCGATGGCATTCTGAAAGATTGCATACTTCGGCAGGCCAGTAGAGCATTTGCAGGTTTATATTGGTATGGTAATCGCAAGCCCAAGGTGGATTGATGCTATTATTCCATTTGCCCTGAAGGTTTAATGGCAGGGAACCCGGTCGAGATCCAGAAATCATAATATACCTTGCATACTGAAAATATAGCTGCTCAAGCCCAACATCAACTTCACCCTGAGCATACTTAGCCATTCTTCGATCTAACGGAATGCTATCGTGGGAAGGGCCCGATATGTTTATGCTAACCCTATTAAAAAGCGATGTATAATCTTCCAAATGGGATTGTTTCAACTCTTCAAATCCAACCTTTTCAACTTGCTTTATAACATCCGAAGCTTTTTGAAGATACCCGGTGCTGCAATAATGGGGATATAGTGGGGCGTATGCAGTGAAAGCCAAATGTTTGATGGTGAGGTTTTTTGCATCGCTAACCCGAAGGGTGTTACCTTTGTAATCTATCGAACCATCAGTTTCGATGATAAGAGTAGTAATAAACTCCAAATTATTATCACCTAAATGTCCGTAAAGGTGTAAAGCTGAATTCAGAAAAATGATACTATCGACTATATGAGGTGATGTAAGCTCAAGGGTATAATTTATGCCATCCTTAGAAGTATTTGTAAAGTTATACACCATGGTTCTATAGGGATAGCAGCCAAAGAAAGTACGTTTATGCATAGTTTCCCCGTCTCGATAGAATATTCTGCCAATCCCTGAGTTTAAGTCTAGCTCTCTTCGGTAGTCATATACGAAATCATTAATTTCTACTGATACAAAAAGGTCTCCCATGGATTGATGTGCACCGTAATCCCCGAAATCCAAACTTTCCCTTGGGTTAATTATGCCTGTCATCCACCTTTGAGTCAAATCATAGGCTTTTTGTGCTTTGCCCGAATAGAGCAATTCTCTTATTTGGGGTAAATAGCTAGCGGCTCCCACTTTTAATCCGAAATTGTATTGTGTACCGGAGTTAGGACCCCCGGCCCAAAGCGATTCCTCGGAGAACTGTATATGCTCAATCCTGGGATCACCCATAAACATAACGCCCATAAATCCATTTCCAATGGGAAAGCCTTCCTTCATCCAGTCGTGGGCAGGTCTGTCGAACCAGAGTTTGAAGTGGTTACTGTGTGATGCTTTTCGTGATGAACAGCTTCCCAGGAAAATAGCAATGCAAACCAGTATTAAGAATCGAGAATTCATTTTGAAATCTGAAGATTAAAATCTTTTACGAGAACCTTTTGAAAGTAAAGCTCTTTAATGCCTTCATACACAATTCCAATGGTTGATTCATTGATAACCGTGAGGCACGAATACCCAAATCCTGCCTGTTCATTTAGCAGGATCTGATTATCACAAGGCCATGTAGTACCACCATCCTTACTTGCTTTAATGGTCATATGAGTCCGATGGGTTTTGCTATTTGGGTTCGAAAAGAAAAGTATTTGGTTTGGGTTACCATCTATATGCAAAGTATGCTCAATTAGGCTGGCCATACAGTTAGGCTCAGGTAAAGCCGAATTGGATGAAGGATGCTCTATCCATGTTTTACCCATATCGTTGGTTACTGAGACGGCACGACCATTGTCTTCACCCTTGTTTATTCTATTGAGATCATCACGCATATTAAGCATTATACTTCCATTTGCCAATTGAACCACTTGTGATTCAGTTGTATTTGACTTTGCCCCTGAGCCTATTTGCCAACTTATTCCCCCATTTGTGCTGTAAACTATGGTAGAATGACAGGTGTATTGTCCTCCATCAATTGCTTTTATCCGAATATCCTTTTTAAACTGAGCGGGGATTATTAACGTTCCGTTGTCTAAAGTGAGGCCTCTTCCTGGGCCAGCCAAAAGCAGTTGCCATTTATTGTCTTTGATTTGTTCGGTAATATTAATAGGATCAGACCAAGTAATACCGTCATCTGAACTTTTTACTAGTATAAATTGTCCTGTTTCATCAGGCGACATGCCGGGCTGCGAATCCCACCACAACATTTTTTCGGGCGATGAACCGCTCATCCACAGAGCAGCTACCCATATTGTATGAGTCGTATGATCGTAAAGTACGCACGGATCACCAATACCATTCAAGCGTTCAGGTTTTCCACCCCATTCTCCCATATCCATAATAACCTTCATGGGCTCCCAGGTTTGACCACCATTGGTGCTTCGGCTCATTCCAATATCAATATCCTCCTGAAGATCCTTGCTGTTGTTATAGCGATTATCGTAAACGGTTATTAATGTTCCTTTTTTTGTGGTAATAATTCCTGGGATACGATATGTGTCGCAGTTGTCTTGCCCTGCTGATCGCAACACTAGTGCCGGACGATATGCAAACTTACTATCTGTGCTAAGGGTATGCTTTACATTTCCATCGAAAGTTAACCGAATTTCCTTTAGATAGGCACTACTTTCTAATAGTGAATTATTCTTTGCGGCAAAACTAATGTTAAGTTTGTAACTCCCTTTTACCATTGTATTCGAGCCCTTTATCTTGAATGCGGATTTTCTATTTGAGGATTCACCAAATGAGATAGAAGAGAATATCGTATCATTAATAATTTCGAGGAAATTAATAGTAGCAGTTTTCAGCCAATCGGTTTGCTGTTTATTATCAAAGATAATTTCAACTTCTTTCAACTCTATTGATGGTACGGAATCGTTAATAAGCAAATCTATTTCCACGATGCAATTATCTTCTCTATCCATAAAAATTGGTACAAAGTTTTGGCTTAGTTGGTAGGAAACCAAACCGGGTAACTCTTTACTGCTGTTGCAGGCTGTGACAAAAAAAGCAAAAATGAAAACCAGAAATTTAACAGATTGCATAGTTTTAGATTTTATTAAAGTAAAGTTTTCCATTTGTGTTTTTTTTAGTTATTCTATTTATCTCGTTATCACTCCAAGTTCAGCAACCGAAACCCAGTTTTCATCATATATACTGGCATGGCTGGTAAATTTAAAGAACCTTGCCCTTGCAGGTTTTTGAAATCTTACGAATTGCCTTGAGGGGTTGTTAACCATATTATCGAAGGTTGCTCTGTCAATGATGCAGTTCCATTTTTTCCCATCGATGCTTACAGCGAAAGAGTACGTTAATGCGGTTCCGCTATAATTTCCATCGTCCTATGTTTGCAACAAAATATTATTTTCGTTTGGAGTAAACAGACAAGACGAAG
>CAYNHM010000056.1:0-11820 GCA_964397135.1 uncultured Rikenellaceae bacterium | reverse complement strand
ATTAAGAAAGTTCATTTTAAATTTGGTTTTTAACACAGTTCATTGCGAGCGAAATAGAATGAAGCGAAGCAATCTTTAAATGCATGCCATGAAATACGGGGGATATGTTTACATCCTTCGAAATATAACCGTACGTTTCTCAATCAACCAATCAACCAATCAACCAATCATTTACATAATAAACCCTTTATTAATATGGACCCTCAAAATTCCCCCCTTCAAAGTTTTCCCGACGAAACGTTGGACCTCAAACGCTACTTCTTCCTTTTCCTCGGAAAGTGGTACTTCATAGCCATTAGCGTATTTGCAGGGCTATTTGTGGCATACCTTGTTAACCGCTACTCCGAGCAGGTGTACTCGGTAAGGGCATCGCTCTTGGTTGGAAATGTAACCGCACCAATGAGGCAAGGCGTACAAAATTTAATGCGTGAAATGAATCTTGCCTCAGACCGAAAAATGATTGAAAACGAGATTGGCATTTTAAAATCCTACACATTAGCAAGAACAGCTATTGAAGAACTACCCGAATTTAAAATTACCTATGTAAGTGTAGGTCGACGAGGAATAGCGGAGAGTAAGTTATATACAAGAGCCCCATTTAAAATGTTTTTGGATACAGGAGCATATAACCCAACTGGTTTTCCTATAAATATAACAATTCTTAATAAAGAAGAGTATCAATTAGATTTAACGGATGGTTATGATGCCATTAAACGAAAATTTGGAGAAAAATATACCGATGAAAGATTTTCCTTTACTATTAACCTAGTTAATTCAGAACAAATTGAAACCAATAAATTACAGGGAAAATACTATGTTATAATTAATAGTGAACATAGTTTGGCTTTAACTTATATGGGAAAAGTGAATATTGCTTTAAACGAGAAGGAAGGTAGCCTTCTATCATTGTCTTCGCAGGGATATGTTGCTCAGCAAGAGGCCGATTACTTGAATAAACTAATGGAAGTATATATTCGGAACGATTTGAATGAGAAAATGCAAACATCTGTAAACACCATTCAATTTGTAGATAATCAATTAACCAATATTTCAGATTCGCTGCGAAAGGCGGAATTATTACTTCAGAGTTTTAGAACAAGAAAAGGTATTATAAATATAAGTACCGAGGGGAGAACGCTTCTTGAGCGATTGGAAACACTATATGCCGAAAAGAATATGCTTACATTTCAACTTGAATATTTTAAGTATTTAGAGAATTATTTAAAAGAGAAGAAGGATTTAAAGGGCTTAGTTTCACCAGCAACTATTGGGATTGAGGAATCAGAGATTTCAAGAATTATTTCCCAATTAAACCAACTTTCGTTAGAGCGTGATGGATTGCTTTTAACAATTAAATCAGATAATATACAAATAACCAAATTAGAGCAAAGCATCAGCAGTTTAATCGCTCTGCTTTTCGAGAAACTCGATGGCATGCGGCAGATTAATAACATTCGCGTAAAAGAGATAAACAGAAGGATATCGGAGCAAGAGGAACAATTAAGTTTACTTCCAGTAACCGAAAGAGAATTGGTAAATATTGAAAGAAAGTACAGCATACATGAGAAATTCTATACCTATTTAATGGAAAAACGCATTGAAGCTGGTATTGCTATGGCCTCCAACGTGTCGGATAATAAAATAATTGATATTGCACGTCCCGAAATGGCAAGAATTATAAAACCAGATAAAAGGAAGAACTATATAATAGGTTTTTTTATCGGACTGCTAATTCCTCTGGGCTTAATATTCCTTTTTGATATGATGGACAATGCAATAAAAGATCCTGCTGAGATTGGCAAGAAAACGGGTATTCCCCTGCTTGGAACCATTGGCAATAATCCCTACGAAAGTTTTCTTCCCGTAATGGATAAGTCCAAATCGTCGTTCACGG
Organism: uncultured Rikenellaceae bacterium; assembly: GCA_964397135.1. Classification (GTDB taxonomy): domain Bacteria; phylum Bacteroidota; class Bacteroidia; order Bacteroidales; family Tenuifilaceae; genus MWFE01. The sequence continues at coordinate 9,926 of CAYNHM010000056.1, read as the reverse complement.
AGTCGTTTAGGGCGCTACGCACCAACCTCGATATGCTGCTGGGCGGAAAGGATAAGAAGGTGGTGCTGGTATCGTCAACCATTAGCGGCGAGGGAAAATCATTTGTGGCTTCCAACTTAGCACTAAGCCTGGCACAGTTGGGAAAAAAGACAGCCCTGCTGGGCTTAGACCTTCGTAAACCAAAGGTGCATAATCTTTTTAGCATCGATAACTCCAAGGGGTTAAGCACCTATATGGTGGGGCGCAACACCATTGAGGAGATTACCACACCCACTCAAATGCCAAATTTGTGGGTACTACCCGCAGGACCCATACCTCCCAACCCAGCCGAAATGCTGGCGGGAGAAAAACTTAACGAGCTGATAAACGTGATTAGGAACGAATATGACTATATCGTTATCGACTCGCCACCAGTGGCAGTGGTTACCGATGCAATCCTGATTAATAAACATGTCGATGCCACCCTTTTTGTTATACGCCACCGCTACACATCTCGCAATGTGCTGGGGCTTATAGAGGAGCTATCCAAAAACAAAACCGTAAAAAACATGGCACTGCTGCTCAACGACTTTAAAAAACCGCAGGGATACGGCTATGGCTATGGATACGGCTACGGTTATGCCTATGGCTACGGCTACGGCTACGGCGAAACCAAAAAGTACGGGGGTTACTACACCGACGACCTCCCACCTCAAACATGGAAAGAAAGAATAAAAAATTGGTTATAATTTGGAGATATTTTATGTAGTAATGAAGAAATCAGCAGAAAAATTTAATAATACTTTAGACTTTGTAAATAGTATTATTCGTGGGGGAACATGCAGTGGCTGCGGGTTATGCGTAGGATTAGACGAGTCAGGCAAGTCAAATATGGTTGAAACACCAAAAGGACCAAGACCATTATTAGATTCAAAAAGCAAAATACCAAATATTATTTTTTTTTCATGTGCAGGGTATTTAATTGATTATCCTAAATTGTATAAGAGTTATTATGGTAATTATCCCAAGAGTTGGCTTATAGGAGAAACAAAGGGGGTTTATACAGGTTATTCAAATAATTTAAGTATTAGAAAAAACAGTTCTTCGGGAGGAATAATTACTCAGGTTTTATTATATCTTTTAAATAAAAAAAAAATTGATGGTGCAATTGTTGTAAAACAAGGAATTCCTTCACCAGAAAAGGCAAGAGTAATTATTGCAAATAATGAAGAAGAAATAATAAGTGCATCTCAATCAATATATATCCCTGTTTCGATTCTAGATATTTTAAATCGTTTAGAGAACGACAAAGCATACGCGATTACCTGCTTGCCAGAGCAATCAGCGGCAATTAGGATTTTACAAACCTTAGGTTATTCGAAAGCATTGCAGATTAAATATGTGTTAGGTCCTTATACGGGTACTGCTTTATACCCACAAGCCATTGAAACATATAAAAAAATTAAAGGAATAAAAAAAAATGATGAAACAAAGTCTCTTAAATGGCGAGCAGGTGAGTGGCCAGGTTACCTTGAAATTATTACGGGTTCTGGTAAGATTTTACGATCGCCGAAAGTTTACTACAACTTTTTGATTCCTTTTTTTATAACAAACAGTAGTCTTCAAAGCATGGATTTTACTAATGAGTTTGCAGATCTTTCGGTGGGGGATGCTTGGTCGCCAGTATTTGAAAAGCAAGGTAAAGGTTTTTCTGTTGTTGTTTCAAGAACAATCGAAATGGATTCAATTTTACTTGAAATGCAAGAGCAAAACTTAATAAATCTAAATAAGGAGGAAGAGGCTGTTGCCAGTTCGATGCATGGGCACATGATAGATTTTAAAAAGAGAGGAGGTTATATTCGCAATAAACTTAGAAGTTTTTTTGGCTTGCATGCACCCGAGTATGGATATAGGCCAATAAAAATCCCACTAAGCCGATACCTTGTAGAATTAGTTATCTCTACGGTTTTTATTTGCGGGCGATTGCGTGTATTTCGTTTTATTCTTTTCATTATACCAGAGACGTTTTTGGGGCCACTGTTTAACATGACTAGATTAGGCTGGAAAAAATTATCAAGACCAGTGAAAAGGAAAGGATTAAGAAACTTTAATGTTGCATTTACAATACATAACAAGAATCGAAGTTGATTTCATTTTTAGACATACTTACCAGGGTATACCCACGGGTACTTACACAAGTAAGCCGCGATCCTAATTCAACAACTTATGGTTGTTTTGATAGGAATTGGTGGCATTATAAAATTCGAGATTTTGCTTCAATCATACTTCAGCAGGGGGGGTATTTCATTTCTCAAGTATCTGATTTAAAAGACTTTGATAATCACAAGCAACAATTAGATCAAATCTCTATAGCATCTGTTTACTTTTGGGCTAGAAGAACTTTAAGAAGGGGCTCACATGAAGAATATTACCCATGGGAGGATGGGTATCCACCATTGGCTTTTTCAACACTTGCAATGGCAAAACTTATAGAGAAGTATGAAATTAAAGATCGTAAAATAAATAAAGCTTTAAAAAAGTCAACACGCAAACTTTTAAATAGATTTGAACCTCAAGCAGCCAATCAACAAATAGCAGGATTAGCAGCACTTGCTGTAATTAAGAGAATTCGCCCCGAGTTTATTAATGAAATAAAATACAATAAACTTTCTGCAAGTGCCCTCGAATTACAAGATTCAGAAGGTTGGTTTGTTGAGTATGGTGGTCCTGATTTGGGATATCTTTCAGTAACACTGGATTGCTTATGGGATCTATATGATTATACTTTAGACACAAAATATGTAATAGCTGCAAGAAAAGCATTTTGTTTTTTATCAAAGCTTGTTATGTTCTACAATGGTTCATTAGGAATGCATAATGCTCGGAATACTGACTATATTGTTCCTTATGGATTATCCAGATTCTTAAATAGTGATATTGTTGAAGAAAAGGAAAAAGCTCATACTATTTTCAATATTCTTTATAATGAAAATTATGTTAACTCTATTGATCATTTTTTGCATGCTATAGATGATAGATATTGGGCTCACTATGTGGGACACTCTATAGTAAGAGCAGAAAAAATATTACAATTATTCCGAGAAAAGAATGCAATTAGTAAAACAATTTTTCATGCAAGAAAAATCGAAAATAATTTTTTCTTTAAAAATTCGGGTTTCTTACTAATAAATTCGGGTGAATTAAAAGTTTTTATCAATTGTAGAAAGGGTGGAATATTTACAGTAAAATTCAATGATAACTATTATACTGACTTTGGCTGGATTGTTAAGAGAGGGAAAAAACAGTATGTTCATCATTGGTGGAGTAATGGTTATCAGTTTGATATTAGAGACAATTCAATAGTTGTAAGAGGTAAAATGGTGCTGCATATAGAAACATTAAGCAATCCATACTACCATTTCATCCTAAGGCTTATAAGTTTTTTTATTGGTCGTCGAATTATTTCCATCTTAAAAAAATCATTAATCTTTAAGAAAGGAAAGAGTAATTATGCCTTTGAAAGAAAGATAGATGTTGAAAAAAAGAAAATTACGATTAATGACACCATTTTTGGAATTAGAGATAATGATATTATTGAGAAGGCACCTCGATCATCGAAAAGACATGTTTCAAGTGCGGACTCGTTCCACCCAGAAGACTTTGAAAGAAACCAGTCTTTCGAGGTAAATGGTTTTTCTCAAAGATTAAAGAATAAGTTTTTAACAACAACAAACATCATCACTCCTTAAACGATTGATAATAATCAAAAAAACAGCCAACAGTAAGTTATTTAAATTCTTACTTCAACTATCAAAGTTCCTATTTGCCGGCTTACCATCGTTTATTATTGCTTTGCCACTCAATTGGTTTCTAGTTGAAAAAGTTGAATTAATAAAACCCATATCCTACATTATTACCCTTTTCTTTCAGGTAACAGTTAATTTTTTTTTCCTTAGAAAATATGTATTTGTAAATGGACAAAAGAACCGTTTGTTAATAAGTTATATAAAGTTTCTGTCTGGCATATCTTTTTTTAGACTTTTAGATTGGGGATTTTATGTTTTTTTGGTTGAATCCACAACTTTACATTACTTGGTTATTCAGATTTCAAATATTATAATATTTTCATTGTTTAAATTTTTTTTTAGTAAGAAAATTATGGATAATTAATTGTTTATATGAAACATCCATGTAAGTCAGTTTGCAAAAACACGAATAAACCGAGCGTTATTTGGGAGTTCGACGAAGTCAATTATTAACCTTTTGTAAATTTTATTCTGATGAAATTAATAATACAAATACCTTGTTTTAATGAGGAAAAGACACTTCCTCTTGTATTTGCTGATTTGCCAAAGGAGATACCCCAAATAAACACGATAGAATATCTTGTAATTGATGATGGCAGCACTGATAATACCATTGAAACAGCAAAAGGATTAGGTGTTCACCACATAATACAACTTGGAAGCAATAGAGGATTAGCTTATGCCTTTTCGGCGGGGATAAAATATGCCTTAGAAGTAGGAGCTGATATTGTTGTTAATACAGATGGGGATAACCAGTACTATGGAGGTGACATAGAAAAACTTGTAAAGCCAATTATTGAAGGGAATTCTGATATTGTTGTTGGATGTAGGCCAATATTAAAACACAAAGAATTCTCCCCGGTAAAGAAGTTATTTCAACTTTTAGGTAGCTGGGTGTTGCGTAGAATATCAAAAACAAGAGTAAAAGATGCTCCTTCGGGGTTTAGGGCTTTTTCGAGGGAAGCATGTTATAGGTTCTTTATATACTCGAGTTTTTCTTATACCATGGAAACTTTAATTCAAGCGGGAAACTCTAATTTAAGAGTACAATCTGTTGATGTAAGCGTAAACCCCAAAACCCGGAACTCTAGGCTTTTCAAAAACATATTTGAGCACATTTATAGGTCAGCAGGAACCATGCTTGCTATGTACATTTTATATCGACCAGGACGGTTCTTTTTTTTAATAGGAACCTTTTTCAACTCCATTGGTTTGGCTCTGGGAATCAGGTATTTATATCTTGTATTCGTTGTTGCCAAACCGGATACAGATCGAACTTATTTGCCTTCATTGATTTTGCTAGCAATTTTAGCGTTTTGGGGAATAATAAGTTATTTGATAGGGATACTCGGAGAATTAATTAAATCCATTAGAAGGCAGAACGAAGAATTATTATCAAATCAACGAAGGATGATGTATACCAAGTAATTTATTAATAAAGAAGAACCCATAAATTAAGTATATAAAATAATATAAGAAAATGATTACAAGGTTAAATCAGATGTTAAATACGCACCGACAATCAAATAATCGATTTTTTTTAATGTATCTTCTTCTTAATATTTGTGTTTTAATACCATTCACCATATACATGATAATGAAAGCAATTTCATTACATAAAACAATGGAAGTGGTGCATAACTTTAATTATTATGCATTTGTTGGTTTTCTGATTCTTGGTCTTCTCGTTATATGGATACTCTTTTTCAAGAAAATATGGAAAAACGGAATAGTAACCATTTTATTATTTCTTATTGCTTCATCAGGCTTAATGATTCTTTATGATCAAATATTACCCGAATTGTGGATGGATGCAAGGGGTGATGTTATAACAGCACAGAAAGTAGTAAATCACGGGGCGATCGTTTTCCTTAAGGAGTATCACATTCAATCAAGCAAAGAGTTAAACAAAACTCCGATATTAAAAGAGAGATTCGACAAGTACGACTCATTAATACCCCTAATAGATTATGGAACAAAGTTGAATTCCTTTAATAATCAGAGTTTTATTGAAATCGATCAAAATCGCAGTATCCATCATCCTCCTCTTTGGTTTTTGTTAACAGGATGGTGGGGAAAGATTTTTGGTACTTCTGATGGATCATACAAAGTGATGATTAAAATAGTAGCAATTCTTTTTTTTATCAGTTTGTTTAATTTATTAAAAACATTATATCCTAATAACAAGAGGAATACTATAGGTTTGTTATTTATGCTATTGTTAACACCAAGTTTTTTACTTGCTGCAGAAGTTCCCAAAAACGATTTTCTTCTTGGAATTGGAACAACTTGGATGGTTTTTTTTATAAGCCGAAATAACGAGAATAAATTTAGTAAATGGGACATTTTTGTGGGTATTTCTATTGTTTTTATTCTTTTTTCTAAGTTTACAGGTATAATTGTAATAATTCCACTTTTTATTACCTATGCTATTCTTTATAAATTTAAATCGATAATAAAACTAAGCATTGTTGCATTACCAGTACTTATATTCTACTTATCATTTTTTTATCTTTTTGAATATGACATTCTTTTTAATATAATTTCAGGTAGAAGTTATCAGGATGGGTACGTTATGTTGCAGAATAAAAATATTCTAAGCAATATCATTATAAATAAACTACTATATGGGTTTTACAGGGTCGGATTCCCGTTTATTCTATTATTAATTCCCACTTTTGAAATAATTCAAAAAAACACCAAAAAGAAGATAGAATTGAGCATTTTGTCAATGATTATCTTCTACTTTTCGATTTTTTTAATACTATGGGGATCATCAGTTAATAGACATCAACTTGGATTTGTAGCTTTTTTTCTTTTTCCTTTGGCTTATTTTATTAAAAACCAAGATTATAACAAGTACTTTAAGGTTGCTTCACTTTTATTAATGTTATATAATATTTTATTTATTTTGAATAAGTACATCAGGATTAACAACATGGATAGTTTTGGAGATATTGTTACTTATTAGAATATAAATATTCAAAGAAATCGAAAAGACTGAAAGACTGAGGGTAATTATAATATTATCAAATATTCCAAAAGAATGAAATCTATATTAATAACCGGTGCCGATGGTTTTATCGGTTCACACCTAACCGAACTACTACTACAACAAGGCTATAAGGTGCGTGCCCTTGCACAGTACAACTCCTTTAACTACTGGGGTTGGCTTGAGGATATTCCCCAGCACAAAAATCTAGAAGTAATTTCTGGCGATATTCGCGACCCCCATTTTTGTAAAGAGATTGTAAAGGGAGTTGATACAGTTTTTCATTTGGCCGCACTTATTGCAATTCCATACTCATATGTTGCTCCCGATTCATATGTTGACACCAACATAAAAGGCACCCTAAATATTTGCCAAGCAGCAAAAGAAGCAGGGAATATTCGAGTTATCAACACGTCAACATCAGAGGTTTACGGAACGGCCCAATATATTCCAATCGATGAAAAACATCCGAAGAAACCGCAATCGCCTTACAGCGCGAGCAAAATCGGAGCCGATGCAATGGCCATGAGTTTTTTCAATGCATTTAATTTGCCTGTTACAACCGTTCGGCCTTTTAACACCTATGGTCCCCGTCAATCGGCTAGGGCAATTATTCCAACCATTATAACCCAAATTGCATCAGGAGCAAAGGAGATAAAATTAGGTGATGTAACACCAACACGTGATTTTAACTATGTTAAGGATACATGTGAAGGTTTTCTTGCAATTGCAAAATGCGATGATACCATAGGAAAGGAGATAAATATTGCGTCCAACTCCGAAATTTCCATTGCCGAAACTCTAAATATTATCAAGGAGATAATGAAAAGCGATGTGAAGTTTATAACTGAAGAGCAACGCCTGAGGCCAGAGAATTCTGAGGTTTTTAGATTGTGGGGCGATAACACATTAATAAAAAGTTTAACCAACTGGCAACCCCAATATTCAATTGAGCAAGGATTAAAAGAAACGGTTGAGTGGTTTACAAAACCCGAAAACCTAAAGAAATACAAAGCGAATATTTATAATCTTTAATCCACAAATTACTCAAATTAACACAAAAAGTTATTTGAGAGAATTTGTGAAAATTTGTGGAAAAAAACATGGAAGAATACCCCTACAAAGATGAGTGCTATAGGATTATTGGTTGTTGTATGGAAGTTCATAATGAGTTAGGCTGTGGTTTTCTAGAACCAGTCTATCAAGAAGCACTATCAATTATTTTTGAAGAAAAGAACATACCATACGTTAGGGAAAAGGTTTTGGAAATAAGTTTTAGAGGAAAAACATTACAAAAGAAATATGTCGCTGATTTCGTTTGCTTTGACGAGGTAATCGTAGAACTTAAAGCAATGGATGCTCTTTGCCCTGAACATATTGCACAAGTATTAAATTATTTAAAGGCTACTGGAAAAAAACTAGGATTGCTTATTAATTTTGGCACTCAAAGTTTACAATACAAAAGAGTCATCCTTTAATTTGTGTCAATTTGTGATAAATAATTTGTGTCAATCTGTGGAAAATATTTTGTGTTAATTCGTGTAATCTGTGGATAAATTCAAAGAAATAATTGAATTCATTAGAGATCTTTATAAAACCCCCACAGGTTTTATCCCCCTCCATGCCCCCGTTTTTAACGGTAACGAAAAAAAATACCTTAACGAGTGCATCGATACAACCTTTGTATCATCCGTTGGAAAATTTGTTGATCTTTTTGAAGAGAAAATTGCCGAATACACAGGTGCCACTAAAGCAGTATCATGCGTTAACGGCACAAACGCACTTCATTTAGCATTGCAATTAGTTGGAGTTGAACGCGACACCGAAGTAATAACCCAACCTTTAACTTTTGTAGCAACAGCCAATGCCATAAGCTACTGCGGAGCCCACCCCGTTTTCCTCGATGTTGACATGGACACCATGGGCCTTTCACCCCAAGCACTAAAAAACTGGCTAGAACAAAATGTGAAAATTGACCCACGCACCAATCATTCAATCAACCAATCAACCAATCGAATCGTTTCCGCCTGCGTCCCCATGCACACCTTTGGCCGCCCATGCCGTATCGACGAAATAGTTGAAATTTGTAATGAGTATAACATCCCAGTTGTTGAGGATGCTGCCGAGAGCTTAGGTTCATACTACAAAAACAAGCACACTGGCACATTTGGTAAAATTGGCGTACTTAGCTTCAATGGCAATAAGGTAATAACCACTGGCGGTGGTGGAATGCTACTCTTTAAAGATGAGGAACTGGCAAAAAGGGCAAAGCACCTAACCACCCAAGCCAAAGTACCACACCCCTGGGAGTTTAACCACGATGCCATTGGATACAACTACCGCATGCCTAACATAAATGCAGCATTGGGACTAGCACAACTGGAACAACTCCCAAAATTTCTTGAGTCAAAACGCCAAATCGCAGAATCATATAAAAACTTTTTTTCAAACAATCAATCACCCGACAGCAATCATTCAACCTTGCCTGCCGGCAGGCAGGTCAACCAATCAGCCAATCTTTTAGTAAAACAACCAATCCTCTTCGTTGATGAACCAATAAATGCCGTTTCTAACTTCTGGTTAAACTGCATTTTATTAAGCAATAGAGAAGAACGCGACGCCTTCCTAAAGTTCTCAAACGAAAATGCCGTTATGACCCGCCCAGCATGGACATTAATGAACGAGTTGCCAATGTTTACAGATTGCCAAGCCGATGATTTAAAAAATGCATATGATATTGCAGACAGATTGGTTAACCTACCTAGCAGTGTGATCCATAAATGTTGTATAAAATAAAATTTATTTGGCTAAAAAATGGAAGAAGCAACGCTTAGCAAAAACGAACTAAGATTAAAAATTACCAGCCTCGAATCGGAGCTTATTGAAAGGACTATATCAATAAGCAATACCGATAAATTTGCTCAAGCAATTTGTGCATTTTCAAATGATCTCCCAAACCATAGGAAAAAAGGCTATCTGCTAATTGGTGTTAAAGACAATGGCGAGTTGTCGGGTTTAAAGGCAGATGATAGATTGTTACAAAACCTGGGAGGCATCCGAGCCGATGGGAACATTTTACCCCAACCCATAATATCTGTAAAAACGTTTACATTTGATGAAGGCGATGTGGTGGTGGTTGAAATATCGCC
>CAYNHM010000055.1:0-12550 GCA_964397135.1 uncultured Rikenellaceae bacterium | reverse complement strand
AAAAACATTAAGAAAGTTCATTTTAAATTTGGTTTTTAACACAGTTCATTGCGAATCCGCCAGCCGGCGGATGAAGGAATCTTTTTTTGTTTGCATGCAATTGATATCTAGCAGATTGGTTGGCTTCGCCGAACTCTTTGAGTTTCGCAAAGTACGCCTGCCTATCGGCAGATAGGCTACCAATGACAGATTATCTATCGTCATTGTGAACCCACCTTTTTTTTGGTGGGTGAAGCAATCTGTAAAGGCCAGTTAATTAATAGATTGCTTTGTTATTCGCTTCGCTCAGAATGACAACCATTTTTTTGCTTTAGGGGACGAGGTGTGGTTGGTGGTTTTGTTCTTTAAAAAAACGAGACCACCAACCCCTCCTCGTCCCAACAATATAAATATAACTAACTGTCATTCTGAGAGGAACAAAGTGGATCGAAGAATCTTTTGCTCGCCAAAGTCAATATTTTTTTGTTTAAGAAATTTAGTCGGACACTTGTGATTAAGCATTGCTTTATCTACCAGTTAAACGAGCATGAAAAATTTGAAGCATTGCCCTTTTTATCCTCAACCAGTAGTTTCAATGTGTGGGTCTTATTCCGGCTTAATCTTTTTGAATCAAATTCGTAGAAAATAAGATTGTTCTTTGGATCATGTTCAAAGAGTACCCAATTGTCGTTTATAGTTCCTGTGATATTGGCAATTCCGCTGAGTTTATCCTCAACTTGAAAACGGATCGAGGTTTCCTTTCCCATATCTTTCCCTTCGTATACGTTAAGCGGAAGAATGGATGGGGGTATGGAATCAACCATAACCATAAAATCACCAAAGAAATTAACGTTTGTCTCCACAGTACCATTGATGTACCATCCGCCAGCTTCCTCAATTTTCCCTTCGGGATTAATTGAACAGATAAGGGCTTTTTCTCTATACTTTTCGGGTATCAATTCAGCTTTGATGGCTAAGCTGTACGATCGATGAACTGGGGTAAACCGATTGTGAACATGTATAACAGGGGAGAAGGATTCGGGAATTGGTTCGGAAGTATTGTATGTAAAAAAAAGGTTCTTGTATAGTGCGTTTCTGGGCATTTTTATGGTAAAATGATCATGCTCTAAATAGTTTTCGTTATAAAATAACCAGTAAGGGTGCGAAGTAGTGTCCTTTGGGTATTCTGCTGTTATATGCTGATATCTATTCTTGTCACCGATCATTAGCATCTTTAGTTCAGTTTGGTTTCCAATAGCATCTCCAATGATGATTCTCACATCGTAAAGGCTGTCCGTTTGAACATTGATGTAACCTTTGTTAAGTACTTTTTTGTATCCACTAAATTTATTGTTGGGATCAAGGAAAAGTTTATGTACCCTTTTCCCTGAAATTTGGCGCTCTTCAAAATCAATATGGCTGTTAGCATAACGAGTTTCGTTAAAGTTGAACTCGTCAACGCTGAAATTGTACACAGATTTACCATTTACCTTCATGGATAAGCTATAAACACCACATCGCAAACTACCACCACTCAGGTAATCATAGGTTTTAACACCAAAACCTATATTACCCATTGCCCGTATTGTATCTTTCACAACATATCGCTTGTGATTCCCCTGAACAAAAAGCTCTAATTTTTTGTTTTTAAGGTTGATTAGGCTTGCTGAGTCCAATGGATAAATCCAAGCAGAATTTACAACAGGTGGAATGGTATCGATAATGGGTAAATTGCTGAATGAAGGATTAAGCGGAATTTGTTCTTCGGTTCTCCTTACCTCGTAATGGAGATGAGGACCACCAGAACTTCCCGTATTGCCACTTGTGGCAATGAATTCACCCCGTTTAACCCTTATATCGTTTGGTTTTAAGTAGATATCAACATCAAACGACTTTTGACGATACTGATGTTCTTTGACAAACTCTTCAATAGGCTTTGCCAACCGGTCGAGGTGCGCATAAACCGTTGTGATACCATTGGGGTGTTGAATGTATATTGCCTTTCCAAATCCCACTCCGCTTACACGTATCCTTGAAATAAACCCATTCTCTGAGGCGAAAACTTTAGCCCCAACTTTCCCTCCGGTTCGAAAATCGATTCCTGCATGGAAACTATTGGTTCGGATCTCACCGAATGAACCAGACAAGAATAACGGTCCGTCAAGGGGTGGGTGTAAATCATAAGGACTTTTCCAGGGTTGTCCAATGGCTGCGTTTGTGGATACAAGAAGGCAAAAAAAGGATAGCAATTTGATAATTTGGTTGTTCATAGCTTGATCAAATCGAAGTTTTGGCAAATCTACTTTTTTTTATGGCATTTTTAGAAACAGCCACAAAAATTGGTTCATTTTATTTGATTTTCTGGGAAAGCGGTTGTAACTTTGTACTACTAAATTCGAACCAATGAAAGTTGAGCAGGAGCAAATTCATATTAAGCTTAAATCAAAGATTGAAAAGCTTGTTTCTGCTTATGAAATGCTGAAAAAGGAAAAAGAAGACCTCTTGGCAAAGAAGGAGAATTTGGAATCTTTACTTAAAGAGAAAGAACAAATTCTTAAAGAGTTCGAAGGTAAGTACAATCAACAACAGCTTGCAAAAGCTGTTATTGCATCAAGTGGGGATGCCCACGATGCTAAATTAAAGGTTAATAGGATTGTGCGGGAAATTGACCAATGCATTGCTCTTTTAAACAGATAATAAATTGGATTGCATGGAGGATAAGTTTTCAATACGTGTGAATGTTGCAGATAGGTTCTATCCTCTGAAAATCGATCGTAGCGATGAAGAAAAGATTCGAAAAGCTGCTAAATTGATAAACGAAAAGGTTCTTCAGTATAAGCAACGATATACCGATAAAGACCTACAGGATTTTTTGGCAATGGCTGCTTTACAGTTTGTAATAAAGCTGATTGAAAGCGAAAACAGGTTTGAGGTGGCACCCATTGTTGACGAGATAAGTGAGCTGGATGAATGGCTTGGTGAATATCTGGAAAAGAGTAACATACGTTCTTTCTAATAACATTGCCCGCATTGTTTCCTTAATACTTTTGCGAAACTCAACATTATCTAAATTGGAGTTGGACTTATGCTTACGTAGGACAGGCCTTATTCCAGCTAGTCTGGAATCTCATTAGTTTGAGACATTGGAAGTTCGAAATTGGCGGCCACTCTACCCATGACTAATTGGGGTTTCATAAAACCTAAGGTGAGCAATGCGGGTTTTTTATATTTAAATATTGAAGTTAATAATGAATTTTTTTTTTCATTTTAAAATATTTCAGGGCAGTATTTTTATAGCTTAATGCCTTTTTTTAATTTTTTAACTAAATAATAAACATAATGATAAACTTGATAATAGTTGCCGTTTCAGCCTTTATTGTCAGTGGTTTCATTACGTACATTCTTTGGAACAAGCTTTTAGCAAAAAAGAAAGAGAAACTTGTACGTGATGCTGAAACCGAAGCAGAGGTGATTAGGAAGGAAAAAATCCTTCAGGCAAAAGAAAAGTTCCTCCAGCTAAAAACCGACCATGAAAAGATTTTTAATGAGAGGAATAATAAAATGCTTCAGGCAGAGAATAAGATCAAACAACGCGAGGTTGTTTATTCTCAAAAGTTTGAAGAATTACAGCGCAAGCAGAATGAAATAGATACCATTCGCGAAAACCTAAACAGCCAACTTCATATTGTGGATAAGCGTACTGAGGAACTCGACCGTATGCATAAAACCCATGTGGAAAAGTTGGAAGCCCTTTCGGGCTTATCGGCCGAAGAAGCAAAGTCGCAGCTTGTGGAATCGCTTAAGGCAGAGGCTAAAACTGAAGCCATGTCCTATATCAACGAGATCATGGACGAAGCCAAGATGACTTCCGTAAAGGAAGCAAAACGTATTGTACTTCACACCATCCAAAGGGTTGCCACCGAATCGGCCATAGAAAATTCGGTTACAGTGTTCCATATCGATTCCGATGAGATAAAAGGAAGAATTATCGGTCGCGAGGGACGAAATATCAGGGCACTTGAGGCTGCAACTGGTGTGGAAATTATTGTTGACGATACACCGGAGGCCATTATACTCTCTGCATTTGATCCAGTTAGACGCGAGATAGCAAGACTGGCATTACATCAGCTGGTAACCGATGGACGAATTCATCCTGCTCGTATTGAGGAGATTGTTCAAAAAACACAGAAACAAATCGAGGAGGAAATAGTGGAAATTGGAAAGCGTACTACCATAGACCTTGGCATTCATGGATTGCACCCCGAGTTAATAAGGCTCATTGGTAAGATGAAGTACCGCTCCTCGTATGGTCAGAACCTGCTACAGCACTCGCGTGAGGTGGCCAATCTTTGCGCCATTATGGCATCGGAACTAGGCTTAAATGCCAAAACAGCTAAGAGGGCAGGACTGCTGCATGATATTGGGAAAGTTCCCGACGATGAACCAGAGTTACCTCATGCAGTATTTGGAATGAAACTGGCCGAGAAGTATAAGGAAAAACCTGAGATATGTAATGCCATTGGAGCACACCACGATGAGACCGAGATGACTACACTTATCGCTCCCATTGTACAGGTATGCGATGCCATATCAGGCGCTCGTCCTGGCGCGCGTCGCGAAGTGGTTGAGTCCTATATAAAAAGACTTAAGGAGATGGAAGATTTAGCGCTTACCTATCCTGGTGTTCAGAAAACCTTTGCCATTCAGGCAGGACGAGAGTTAAGGGTTATTGTTGGAAGCGATAAGGTGTCGGATGAGGAAGCAGCCAGCTTGTCGTACGATATTGCTAAGAAGATACAGGATGATATGACATATCCTGGTCAGGTTAAAATCACCGTAATTCGTGAAACAAGAGCAATTAATTACGCCAAGTAACGTTATTTTGCCAAGACTCTAAATTGCAATAGTAGTTTCCAAATCCATTGTCAAATGGCAAATTTCGAAAACATCCAAATGGTTGATCTTAAAAATCAGTATCTTAAGATCAAGCCTGAAATAGACACAGCGATTCAAGAAGTAATTGATAGTACCGGCTTCATCAAAGGGGAGCCGGTTCGTCTTTTTGAACAGGAGCTGGCAAAGTACCTTGGGGTGAAACATGTCATTGGCTGCGCCAATGGAACCGATGCACTTCAAGTTGCCCTTATGTCTCTTGGGTTGAAGCCTGGAGATGAGGTTATTACCCCAAATTTTACTTTTATTGCCACCGTGGAGGTTGTTGCTTTACTTGGACTTAAACCTGTTCTTATTGACGTTGAATTGGATAGTTTTAACTTAGATATACAAAGCCTTGAGGCAGCAATCACTCCAAGAACAAAGGCAATTATTCCTGTTCACCTATTTGGCCAATGTGCTAACATGGAGGAGATCATGCGGTTGGCAACCAAGCATAATATCTATGTTGTTGAGGATAACGCGCAGGCAATAGGCTCCGATTATTACTTTACCAATGGCTTAAGCCAAAAGGCCGGAACCCTTGGACATATCGGTTGCACTTCGTTTTTTCCATCAAAAAATCTGGGCTGTTTTGGCGACGGGGGTGCCCTTTTTACCAATGATGATGTGCTGGCAGAAACCATTCGCTCCATCACCAATCATGGCATGAGGATTCGCTACCATCACGATAGGATAGGCGTTAATTCTCGCCTCGATACCATTCAGGCAGCCATTCTTCGCATTAAGCTAAAGTATCTGGACATGTATAATCAGGCAAGGCTTGAGGCAGCAAATCGATATGACAAGCTACTTGATTCTTCAAATCGGATTATTACGCCACATAGGGTTTTATGGTCAAACCATATTTTTCATCAGTACACGTTAAAGCTTATTGATGTTGACCGACAGAATTTGATACAGAAACTTTCGGAAAAAAAGATACCAGCCATGGTCTATTACCCCATTTCTTTGCATAGACAAAAAGCATTCGAGCAATATAAGAAGGATTCAATAGTAAAGGATTTTCCAAATTCCGATGTACTGTGTAGCTCCGTTATTTCATTGCCCATGCATACTGAGCTTGACGAGGAATTGCAGGAGTATATCGTTACAAATCTTTTATCTTTGATATAAAAAAACCATATTTGAAGATAAATTGCATACAATGGAAAAAAAATACTTTGCACACCAAACGGCTGTAATAGATGAGGGTTGTCAAATAGGCGAGGGTACCAAGATATGGCATTTTAGCCATATCATGCCTAACAGCGTAATGGGAAGAAACTGCAATGTGGGTCAAAATGTTGTGATTTCGCCCAATGTAGTTCTGGGGAACAATGTTAAAGTGCAGAATAATGTGTCGATATATACTGGCGTAGTTTGCGAGGATGATGTTTTCCTTGGCCCATCAATGGTTTTTACAAATATTGTAAACCCTCGAAGTGCTGTTATCCGCAAGGATCATTATGTTAAAACTCTGGTAAAACAGGGTGCATCCATAGGAGCCAATGCAACCATTGTTTGCGGAATCACGCTTGGTGAGTTTTGCTTTATTGGAGCTGGAGCCGTTGTGGTGAAGGATGTTAAACCCTATTCGCTGGTTGTGGGTAATCCTGCCCGACATGTGGGTTGGATGAGTCAGTACGGACATCGCCTTCATTTTGATGTTCAAGGTGTTGCAGTTTGCCCTGAGAGTGGCGAAAGGTATAAGCTTGAAAACGAAATAGTAACAAAATTATAGTATAACCTTACTTTTATGTCAAAAAACTTTTGTTTGATCGGTGCGGCTGGCTTTATTGCTCCAAGGCATTTAAAGGCAATTAAGGATACTGGAAACAATCTGCTGGCAACACTCGATAAGCACGATTGTGTTGGTATTATGGATAGCTTCTTCCCCGAAGCCGACTTCTTCATTGAGTACGAACGATTCGATAGGCATATTGATAAGCTAAAGCGCGAAGGGATAAGAATGGATTATGTGAGTATTTGTACTCCAAACTACCTACACGATTCCCATATTCGGTTTGCCCTAAGGCACGGTGCCGATGCCATATGTGAAAAGCCCATTGTGCTTAACCCATGGAATGTTGATGCTCTTGCGGAGATTGAGTCAGAAACAGGCAAAAAGGTAAACACGATACTTCAGCTCAGGCATCACCCATCCATTCTTGCTCTCAAGGAGAGAATCGAGAAAGCACCAAAGGACAAGGTGTTTGATATCGATTTAACCTACATCACCAGCAGGGGACGCTGGTACTTCATATCGTGGAAGGGGGATATCCAAAAATCGGGTGGAGTGGCAACCAATATCGGAGTTCATTTTTTCGACATGCTTACATGGATATTTGGAGATGTTAAGGATAACATCGTAAATGTTTCGCAGCCGAATAAAGCAGCGGGTTACCTTACTCTTGAAAAAGCAAGGGTTAGGTGGTTCCTTAGCTTAGACTATAATGATGTACCCAATGATATTAAAGCCAAGGGACAAAGAACTTACCGTTCAATTACCATTGAGGGCGATGAGTTTGAGTTTAGCGGAGGATTCACCGATTTGCATACACTTAGCTATCAAGAAATACTCAATGGCAGGGGTTATGGCTTATCCGATGCTCGTACCTCAATTCAAATCGTACATCACATCCGAAATGCAAATCCCACTGGAATTAGGGGAGAATACCATCCATTTTGTAAAAATATTTAGTCGAAATAGAAAGGAATTTAGATGAACATGCTTGATTCGTTAACCAGTAAAAAGGAGAAACTTGCCGTAATAGGCTTGGGGTATGTTGGACTACCCATTGCTGTTGAATTTGCCAAGAAAATATCGGTAATAGGCTTTGACATTAAGCCTGATAGGGTGGATATGATTAAAAAGGGAATTGACCCTAGCCGCGAATTGGAACCTGAAGCATTTAAGAATTGTGACATTGAGTATACCGCAAATACAGAGGATTTAAGAAAGGCCAAATTTTTTGTTGTGGCAGTACCGACTCCCATCGATGAGCATAACCTGCCCGATCTGAAACCCTTGCTTTCAGCAACCGAAACGGTTGCCAAGGTGCTAAAAAAGGGCGATTATGTGGTATATGAGTCAACGGTGTACCCTGGCTGTACCGAGGAGGATTGTGTGCCAATACTTGAGAACTTATCAGGATTGAAGTATATCGATGATTTTAAGGTTGGCTTTTCACCCGAGAGAATAAATCCTGGTGATAGAGACCATACACTTACAAAAATTGTTAAGGTAACCTCTGGGTGTGATGCCGAATCGGCAGAGATCATAGCCCAAACATACGAGCTTATCATTGAGGCTGGAGTTCATAGGGCTAGTTCCATAATGGTTGCCGAAGCCGCAAAGATCATCGAGAATACTCAGCGTGATATCAATATAGCATTCATGAATGAGCTTTCGCTCATATTCAATAGAATGAAAATCAACACCTACGAAGTGTTGGAAGCAGCTGGTACCAAGTGGAATTTTCTTAAGTTTTTCCCAGGATTAGTGGGTGGGCACTGTATTGGTGTAGATCCTTACTACCTGGTTTATAAAGCTAAGGAATTGGGATATCATCCCCAGATAATCAGCTCAGGAAGATTTATTAACGACTCAATGGGGGGCTACGTTGCCAAGCAAGTGGTTAAGAAGATTATTTCCGTTGATAAGAATATTAAGGATGCAAGGGTTCTTTTAATGGGTGTGACTTTTAAGGAGAATGTGAGTGACATACGTAATTCCAAGGTTGTTGACATTGTTTCAGAATTAAAATCATACAGCGTAAAACAAATTGATGTTATTGATCCTTATGCTGATAGTGTGGAGGTAAACCATGAGTACGGTTTTAATTTGGCCGAAAAACCCTCAGGAAAATACGATGCCATTATTCTGGCTGTTAACCATAAGGATTACATAAATCTTCCCGAATCTTATCTGAAAGAGCTGGCAGGCAACAGCTGTATTTTTGTTGATATAAAAGGGGTCTTTAGGAAAAATAAACCTGAAGGAATGATATACTGGAGTTTGTAGAAACTATTGTTTGTTTAAATATTGAAGTTTTTCACTAATTCAATTTAACCTGTGAAGATACTAGTAACCGGAACGGCTGGATTTATTGGTTTCCATTTGGCAAATCGACTTCTGGAAAGAGGCGATGAAGTTGTTGGAATTGATAATATTAACGACTACTATGATGTAAATCTAAAGTATTCTCGCCTTGAGCAAGCAGGAATTGAAAAGCAAAGCATTAGCTACGGAGTCGCAGTTCAAAGCAAAATCCGTTCAAACTATCGTTTTTTAAAGCTTAAACTTGAGGATAAGGAGAGTATTATCAGCTTATTTGAGCAGGAAAAATTTGATAGGGTTTGTCATCTTGCAGCCCAGGCAGGAGTAAGGTATAGCCTTCAGAATCCCTCAACCTATATCGATAGCAACATTGTTGGTTTTCTGAATATCCTTGAGGCATGTAGGCATAATAGGGTTGAACACCTGGCGTACGCCAGCAGTTCAAGTGTATATGGGCTAAACGAGGAGATGCCATTCTCTACCAGTCATAACGTGGATCACCCCATTAGCCTTTACGCTGCAAGTAAGAAGAGTAATGAGCTTATGGCTCATACCTATAGCTATCTTTTTAAGATTCCCACTACAGGCTTAAGGTTTTTCACGGTATATGGTCCTTGGGGTCGACCCGATATGGCACTTTTCCTGTTCACAAAGGCTATCCTCGATGGCAAACCCATTGATGTTTACAACAATGGTAATATGCAGCGCGATTTTACCTATATTGATGATATCATAGAGGGGGTTGTCAGGGTTATCGATAATCCTCCTACTGGTGATAAGATTTGGAGTGGTGTAAAACCTAATCCTTCATCTTCGTTTGCACCCTATCGGGTTTATAACATTGGCAATAGTAGTCCTGTTCAGCTTATGGACTTTATTGAAGCCATTGAGCAGGAAATAGGAAAACAAGCCGATAAGAACTTTCTTCCTATACAGCCCGGTGATGTACCTGCCACCTGGGCAAATGTTGATGATTTGGAATTAAACCTTGGTTACAAGCCAAATACTCCCATTCGTCAGGGCGTCAAGAAATTTGTTGAGTGGTATAGGAAATACTATAATGTGTAATAAGAAAAGAGGGTGTCTGAAAGGTCAACTCAGTAAATCCGTGAAGAACACTATGTGACTCTGTGAAATTAACAATATGCTGTATCACTGTGTTTCACAGAGTAAACACAGGGTTTCGCAGAGAAAGAAATTAACTTTTATGTGTATCCTTAATAATAACTAAAGGAATAAAAGTGCGCTATTGCGAGGAGAGACGACGAAGCAATCTATTTGCTAATTGATTAAAATTCATGTATGTAAAGATTACTTCGCTTTGCTTGTAATGACGGTAATAATGTAAACGGACACTCATAATAACTTTTATTGACTTTCAGACACCCTCTTTATACAATTTTGCTATTGCACTTTCCAAACCGAATCAATCACTGTTCCATCCACCCATTTAATGGCTGCAATGATTTCATCGCCCAGCTTAGGCTTCTGAGGAACTCCACAGATCTTATCCGCTTCAGCTTTTAGTTCCTGAATGGTTTTGATGGGTAGTTTGCTTCCCTTCAGTTTTTCTATCAGGTCGGTACGCTTTGGGTTAATGGCAATGCCCCTTTCGGTAACGATTACATCGACAAGTTCGCCCGGCCCACAGATGGTGGTTACCTCATCGATAATCACCGGAATTCGATCGCGGAAAAGGGGAACGGGTATTATTACCGTTTTGGAGAAGAGACAGTTTTGCCATCCTCCAATTCCATGCAACAGGTAACCATCGGAATGGGTAACCACATTGGCGTTGAAGTTTAAGTCGATCTCGGTAGCACCCAGAATGACCACATCCACAATGCCAGCAAAGTTGCCTTTGCTATGGTAATTATACGAAGTGAAAGGGCTTGTCCATAAATGGTTAGGATTCTGAGCCATGGATCGAACACCTTCAAGGTCGAAGGTTTGCCCATCGAGAATGTAATCGATAAGGCCTTCCTCTAGCATTTCAACAAGGTATTTGTTGGATCCGCCACGGGCAAATCGACCATGGATATTATGTTTCCGCATTATCTCGGCGAAATAGTTACCCACAGCCAACGAAGTTCCTCCAGCACCAGCTTGAAAAGAAAATCCATCCTTGATTATGCCTGCTTCATAGCAGAATTGTGCTGTGTACTCTGCCAGTAAAAGTCTGTCGGGGCTTTTTGTGACCTCAGTTGTGCCCGAAACAATTTTCTCAGGTATCCCTACTTTATCAACCTTAACGGTGAAATCGACATAGTTTCCTTGAATTTGCCATGGTGTGCATGGGAATTCTACCATGTTATCGGTAACAACAATCACTTTATGGGCATACTGCGAATCGGCAAGGGCAAATCCAAGCAATCCGCTGGCCGAAGGACCGTAGAGACCATTGGCGTTGCCAAATGGATCGGAACAACCTGCACCAATTACAGCAATATCAATTTGAATTTCTCCATCCTGAATAGCCTGATACCTGCCTCCATGGGAACGGAGTACCGCTAATCCTCTCATTTTCCCTTCGGAAGTATACTTGCCAAGGGGTCCATTCATGCTTCCTTCGATATGGTGAATGGTGCCATCCTCCAGGTACTTGATGAGAGGCTCATGGCAAGGAAATGATGCGGAGGGAAACCAAACTAAATCCTTAACGCCCATCTCTTTTGCGATGTCAAATATTTGAACCGCCAGTAAATCACCATTCCTAAAATGGTGATGGGTCGATATGGTCATGCCATCCTTAAGCCCACACCTTTTAAGGGCTTCGGCAAGCGATTCAACGGTTTTATTGCCATCGGAGGGGTAGTCGGCAAGGCTCGGAATGGGAGGTGCATACTTACGCCCTTCGGGTTTGTATTTGCCTATACCCATGTATGGAACAGCTGGTTTCCCGTTGATTTCAGTGGGTACTAATCGCCCGAGCGCGTTTTTGGTAACCTTATCGTATTTTTTCATCTTGTTAATATCTTTGTGTTATATACTAATTCAATTTATTGCTGCGTAAGCATTTCCTCTCTCCAATTGATCGGAATTAAGCCCATATTAACTGCAAGATCGATGGAACGTTGAGCTCTCTTGACCACCGGAGGATCAATCATCTTTGTACCCAAAGATACCACGCCAAGACCTTTTTCTGTGGCATCAATGAATGCATTCACAATTTTTTTGGCCTTTTCAATCTCCTCTTGAGTTGGGGCAAAGTTCTCATGAATTACCTTAATTTGGCGGGGGTGGATGCAGCCCATCCCGTCAAAGCCCATGGCTTTAGATTTGATCACGGTTTGCTTAAGTGCCTCCATATCTGAAACATCGGAGAATACAGAGTCGATGGCTTGAATACCTGCTGCTTTTGCAGCATTGACAACAGTACTTCGTGCCAGGAACGACTCGGTGGCTTCATTGGTTCGTTGGGTTCCCAAGTCGGCAGTATAATCCTCCAGCCCAATGGCAAGAGACACTACATTTTCGGCTGCCGAAGCAATTTCATAAGCCTTCACAACCCCCAAAGTACTTTCAATGATTGGCATTAGCCAAATAGGATTGTTGATGCCATGTTGCTTTTTAAGC
>CAYNHM010000054.1:0-13355 GCA_964397135.1 uncultured Rikenellaceae bacterium | reverse complement strand
TGCTCCTGAAAAAGTTTGGTGGTTATAAGATTAGTTAAATCATCAAAAATTTTCTTGTCTTCTAGTCCCCAATTCTGAACAAGGGGTGAAATAGATGAAATTAAGTTGGGGTAAAGGTTCGCATGTAGTTCAACAAGCCTCAATTTGTCCGGTGTATCAGGAAGTTTATCAATGTAAACCCAGTTTTTAATTAGAAGTTTCGATTCAATAATAAGGTTTTGTAATTCAACAAGACCATTGACCGAGGGGGTGTTTTGCTCTGAAAGATTTCGGTTTATCTCATCATTTCGTGTAAGAATTACAAACGTAATTACTGAAGAAATAATAAATAATCCAATAATAAAACCAAATCCAATGAGCAACTTCTTAGAAAGGGAAAATTTTACTTCCATAATAGTTGGTATTGATTAGTAGATCGTAGTTGCAATACTATAAAGTTGATCGTTAACATTAAGAGAGTTACGTCTCATATAGTTTTTATTGATTTCGAGTTCAAGCTTTGATACCTTGTCATTATAAACAATACTTACACCAGCTCCCCTGTTAGCTCCACCTGCTCGTTCACTGATTATAAGAGTGCAGGAGTTTGCAACCTTGGCACTAATATCTTTAATATTGTCGAACTGCGAATCAGGAACAATGATAATATTTGAAACAACAACATCAGCCACACTGGCATATGTTTTTATTTCAATCTGTTGGGTACCCACCCTCCTTATGCTCAATGCTGCGAGTTCAGCCATTAATGCGGGTTCGTTTCCAACAACCCCAATTACAAAGTTACCCTCTTTGCCCTCAGGACACCATTCAACCAAACGCGTTAGCTGGTATATGAATGCAGTTTGTAATTTTTCTTTCTGTGCATTAACATTAAGGGATACAAAAAGTAACCCTACAAGAACCAGATACATCATCTTTCTGTTTAAAAATGCTTTCATAATTCGTCATTTAAATTGTTTGCTTAGGACTGAATTACTGATTGCTTTTTATTTCCCTTTGCAAAATAGCTACTTTTAAATAATTATTACGAATAAAAGCCTATTTTTTTAAATGTATTCATTTTTTAAAAAAGGTTTAGAAAAAATCAATCAGCTTATTAATTATAATTTTAATTAAGTTTTGATACGTTCATTTTAATAAACGGTTGCATATTGTTAAAAGTTTAGAACAATAAATAGACCAAAATTAAATGTATTCAATTTTTTAAACTGTTATTATATCTTTACACCTCCTTTAAAACGTTATATTTATAAATTTGTTGAATTGTTTGAAAACATAGAAATTATAATAATGAACTTAACAATTTACAATACTCTTACAAGGAAAAAGGAAGTTTTTAAACCTATAAATCCTCCCCATATCGGCCTTTATGTTTGTGGGCCTACCGTATATGGTGATCCACATTTAGGGCACGCCCGACCGGCAATAACTTTTGACTTGCTGTTTCGTTTTTTTAAATACATGGATTATAAGGTACGATATGTTCGTAACATTACCGATGTAGGTCACATGGAAAGCGATGCTGATGAGGGAGAGGATAAGATAACCAAAAAAGCAAGGATAGAACAGCTGGAGCCCATGGAAATTGTGCAGCATTACACATTTCGCTATCACGATGCCATGAGGATGCTAAACGTGTTGCCTCCCAGCATTGAGCCAAGGGCAAGTGGACATATCATCGAACAGATTGAGCTGGTAAAGCGGATTATTGACAATGGCTTTGCCTACGAGAAAAATGGCTCGGTATATTTTGATGTTGAAAAGTATCATGCCAAGCACAATTACGGAAAACTTTCGGGTAGGGTTTTAGAGGATATGATTTCTGGTTATCGGGAACTCGAAGGGAAGGACGAAAAGCGTAATAGCGTTGACTTTGCTCTATGGAAAAAAGCTACACCTGAGCATATCATGCGTTGGCCATCGCCCTGGAGCATTGGTTTTCCTGGTTGGCACCTGGAGTGTTCTGCTATGAGCACAAAGTATTTGGGCGAGCCGTTTGATATTCATGGCGGGGGTATGGATCTGCTTTTCCCCCACCACGAATGTGAGATAGCTCAGAGTGTTGCCGCCAGCGGCAAGGAGGCTGTACGCTATTGGATGCACAACAACATGATTACCATTAACGGGCAGAAGATGGGTAAGTCGCTGGGTAATTTTATCACCCTTGAGGAGCTGTTTACTGGAACTCACAAAATGCTTAAGCAGGCTTACAGTCCAATGACCATAAGGTTTTTCATGTTGCAAGCACACTATCGATCAACCCTCGACTTTTCCAACGAAGCCCTGCAGGCTGCCGAGAAAGGACTTAATCGACTAATGGCTGCAGTTAAGTCACTCGAGAGAGCAAAGTCATCTGAAAAATCTACCGTTGATGTTTCAGATCTATCCATTAGAGCTAATGCAGCTTTATGCGATGATCTCAATAGTCCTATTGCCATTGCAGCCCTTTTCGATTGGGTTCGAATTATCAATTCTATTGTCGAAGGCAACGAGACGATAACACAAAGCGATTTGGAGACATTAAAATCAACATTTAAAACATTAACTTTCGATATTCTTGGCCTTCTCGATGAACAAAATGAGGGATCAAAGTATGCCCAACTAACGGGTAACCTTATCGAGATGCTTTTAGCCATGCGTCAGCAAGCTAAGGCTAATAAAGATTTTACCACTTCGGATAGAATTCGCGATGAATTGAATAAACTTGGTGTTGCTGTAAAGGATAGGAAGGATGGTTTTGACTGGGAAATATTGTAGTATAATTTAATATTAATCTTGTGTCAGAAAATCACAAAGTTATCATAACATGGTATCCCAAAAAATGAAAACAATTGGTTTTATTGGTGGAATGAGCTGGGAATCAACCGTAGTGTATTACGAGTTGGCAAACCGAAAGGTGAGAGAAATGCTAGGAGGATGCCATTCGTGCAAGTGCATTATGCTGTCCGTTGAATTTGATGAGATACAACGACTTCAGCATCAAAACAAATGGGATGAATTGAATGCAATTATGGCCGATGCTGCCAGACGCCTTGAAATGGCTGGTGCCGATATCATTGTGCTTTGCACAAATACAATGCATCTGTGCGAGAGTGCAATTAAGCAAAACATTTCAATCCCTTTTCTTCACATAGCCGAGGCAACAGGAGAGGAGATCATTAATCGAAAAATTTCAAAGGTTGCTTTGCTTGGTACAAGGTTTACCATGGAAAAGGATTTCTACAAGGAGTTGCTTAGAACCAAGTATGGAATCGAGGTGTTAATTCCCACGCAGGAAGAAAGGCAGCAGATACATAATATCATATACAATAAGTTGGTACAAGGAATCATTGATGAGGGATCAAGAAGGAAATTTGTAAGCATCATAAACTGCTTACAAGTTCAGGGAGCTCAAGGAGTAATTCTTGGCTGTACGGAAATACCTTTACTCATTTCCGATGCTGATGTAAACATTCCAACGCTTAACACAACAAAGATTCATGCCGAAAAAGCAGTTGAATGGGCATTAAGCCAGAATCTTAAGTAACCGAAATCAATTTATGCAATGCAATGTCAATGAAAAAGTTAGTTGTCCTCACAGGTGCAGGAATTTCCGCTGAAAGCGGAATACGAACCTTTCGCGATATGGGAGGACTTTGGGAGGAGTACGATGTAATGGAGGTGGCAAGCCCTCAGGCTTGGCATGATAACCCCGAATTGGTACAGCGTTTTTACAACGAGCGCCGTAAACAACTTTTTACTGTAAAACCAAATCAGGGGCATATTGCCCTTGCCCAGGCAGAGAAAGACTTTGATGTGCATATCATTACCCAGAACGTTGACAACCTGCACGAAAGGGCTGGCAGTACAAAGGTTCTTCACCTTCATGGTGAATTGGTTAAAGCCCGCTCCACTGCGGACCCAAACATGGTTTATGAAATTGGAGACAAGGAGTTAAAGATGGGTGATGTATGCGAGAAGGGTTCACAGCTTCGTCCGCATATTGTATGGTTTGGCGAGGCGGTGCCCGCTATTTCCGATGCCGCTCGGTTGGCATCACAGGCCGATATTTTTGCCGTGGTGGGAACATCGCTCAACGTGTACCCTGCTGCAGGTCTGCTCGATTATGCCCCCATGGGCATTCCTATTTTCTTAGTCGATCCCAATGAGGTGTCGGTTTGCTCACGATTCGATGTAACATTTGTAAAGGAGCCTGCTTCAACAGGTGTACCCATGATGCTGGAGATGATAAAAAATAATATGTAATATGATTTACCGCTAACAGACCTAATGCAATAAACATTTTCTTACGTAATTGCGAGGGTCCACCCAAAAATTTTGGGCATAATGGGGTGATGACAGAAAATTAAAAACGCTCGTCATCGCGAGGGCTTTTTCCGAAGCGATCTTTTTTAAGAAAGATTACTTAGCAAAATAAACTCGGAATAACGAAAAAAAAAATTATGATGAAACAAGTCTTATTCCTAGCTATAATTATTTTACCAATATTTGGTTTTTCCCAAAACTTCAATGGCGGATTACTAGCAGGTTTGGCTGCTACCCAGGTCGATGGGGATGGGCTTGGAGGTTATCATCGTGCAGGTTTTATCGGGGGTGCTTGGGTAAGCTATCCATTCTCTGAAACCTTTGCCATGCGGTCGGAGCTGAAGTACATTCAGAAAGGCAGCTTCCAACGGTTTACTGATGGCGTGGGCGGAACAACGGGCACCTACAGCCTAAGGCTCAACTATACCGAAATGCCATTTCTGCTTGAGTATCATTTTAGGGAGGATATCGTTCCCTTCGCAGGGCTTTCGTTCGGCTACCTCTGGAAGTCCATTGAGAAGAACAATGGTTACGATAACCCCATTGAGGAGGACGCTCTCTTCCGAAAGTTTGAATTTGCAGGCAATCTCGGAGTAGAGTACATTATTAATGAAAAGTTTAGCTTCTGCTTCACCGCTTCGTACTCAATACTGCCCGTTCGAAAGCATAAGGGCGATATCTTTTACCTATGGGACCTCGATTTTGGGCAGTACAACAATGTGCTGCAGTTCTATGTGAGGTATCATTTGTAACCCAACTTGTATATCCCTGAAAACAGGGCAATGCAACAAAACCTTCTGTAAAACATAATCTTTTTCGGTACGCCTAAAATGTTATACGCACATTTTTCTGAGCGTTAAAATCATTCATTGGGTATAAATACCTAATATTTCAATAGAAAAATTGGTATAAATACGTATTGTATTACTATTAAGATGTTCATATTATTGTGCCCATTAAAATACCTAAAAAAGGAATATGAGCTAACCCCAGCCAATATGGCGGAGGCGATTCGGGATGAGTTGCCCATGCCGGGAGTTTTATTTTGTTCTGTACATCTCTCATACTCAAAACAGAAAAAAGCCCCACCCCGTTGCGTGACGACGAAATCAACGTTGGGGTGAGGCGGCTAAACCTAAGTTTAACGTTACAAAATTAGACGAAAATGAAAACGAAAAGATTAAGTCTGTTGTTTATTTTTGCACTTTTAGTGATATTTAACTCTTGCACAAAGGAGCAAACAGAGCAAACAATTGATATACCAGTAAAGAATGAAATGCTCGTTTTTAAAACAATTGAAGAGTATAGTGCTGCCATTGAGAAGACAATTGCATTTAATCATGAAGAATTAGTAGCATGGGAGGATGCTCAAGGGTTTAAATCTTATGGTAGAATATGTGAAGAGATATATTTCTCAATTAACTTTGAGTTATTTAATTCTTTCGACGAAATTCGGGATGTTGTTAAAAAGAATAACCAATACTTAACTTTAGTTAAGGATGATAATGACGAATACGTTCTGGAACATTTCCTTTATAACAATCCTTCTAGGTATATTATTAATAGCGATAGGATGTTTCAGATTAAAGATAATGTGTACAAAGTTTTTGAGAAGGCCTATGCATACACAAACATTGAAAATATTGATGAATTAATCAGATTAAATGAGTTGAATTTGACTTTTAATAATGATTACCCAAAAATTACTATTGTGAATAGTAATCCCAATATCGAATCAAAGGATGCTGCCAACAACTGTGGGTCTGGAGAAAAATCTAAACCTTCAGACAATGATCGTGATCGTATAAGATTAACAATTGGAGCGCATCAGCCACCTGCTGGTGCTGGAGGATGGTCGGTAGCAAGATGCTATTATCTTATTAGACCCTATAAAAAGATTCTTGGTATCTGGTATTGGGTTTCTGGAAGGACCATGAGGGCAAGTATAAAAATTGCACTTGATTATTTAACTCCAGGAGGTTGGGATCGTTCAATTCTTATTAAAACCTATCATGATGTATATGCATCAAAACTCGAGGATGAGGGTGTTGCATGGGTGTACTTTGGGCAAACAGACTATAACTTAATGGTACATTTTGGATCATACGACTGTTGGGCCTCTTCATATTCTGTTGGTTTACACAAACCTGCTGAGTTGAAATGTGGGACTCTTTTTTAGACTATGTTTTTGACCACTTCGAAATAACATTGATTTAGAAACGAACAATAATAAATATAGTTTATTTTGAAGTGGTCAATTTCAAAATTATAATTGTTAAACATTTATATATCTGTTCAGTAAATTTGTTGTTTTATGAAAAAAACAGTTCTGTTTCTCATGATTGTATCCATATTGCTACCTTCAATAGGTACTAAGGCGCAAGAATCAAATATCTACCATAGAGTAAACCTTAAACTTG
The DNA here is from genome assembly GCA_964397135.1 of uncultured Rikenellaceae bacterium. Lineage (GTDB taxonomy): Bacteria > Bacteroidota > Bacteroidia > Bacteroidales > Tenuifilaceae > MWFE01. The sequence goes on along the minus strand of CAYNHM010000054.1, from coordinate 6,630 downwards.
GTCATTCTGAAACACCAAGTTTTCTGAATTGGGAAAAAAATTACGATATGGGTAATGTAAGGGTTGAGGGGAACTATGGCATTACGAGTTTTGTTGAGGGCGGAGTTTATTTGGGGTACGATAAATTCTGGAATTCGGAAAAACCATCTATCGATTTTGATAACCCTGACCCACAATTTCTTGCAACCCGATATCAATCCGATGCCCTATTCTATGGCCTCAATGCCAACTTTCAGATTATGCCATTATTTATTAAGGATAGGAGGGTTCGCATCGATTTATTCTTTTCTGGTAAAATCGGGGCAATATCGATGCTTGCACTCGAGGGTAGCCTTTATAAGGGTACAGCATTCGATTACGGGGCGTATGCAGGAATTGCCTATTTCATTACTAAAAGTTGGGGTTTACACATAGAGTATGGCTTTAATAAAAAGGTTAAACTACCCGAAATGGAGCCTTGCTTACGGTATGGATTGAGCATAAAATTCTAAATATCAGTGACATGGTAAAGTCAGGTGTTCGTTTACTTACCATTATCCTTGTTTGCTTAACTTCACAGTCGTGCCACGAGAAGATCAGCTGGGATTTTCCAGATTTTGAGCCGGTGCCAACCGTAAACTCATTTATTGTGGCTGGTAAGCATATTTGGATACACGTTTCCCTTGCCGGAAAGTTTGATACTGCTCCCATAAAACCTATTGAAAATGCAACAGTGGAACTCTATGTGGATGGTGAGTATGCTGAAACCCTAGGGTATGTAGGGGATAGTTTTTACAAATCGGGTATCATTGCCCAAACCCAAAAAGAGTATATGTGCAAAGTAATTGTTCCCAGTTTCCCTATTGCATCCAGCACGTGCATTATACCTAATCCAGAAAATATTTTGGGCATTGAGCATATCAATAAGGCAGGCGTTGATGAGGAAGGCGTTCCTTATCCAGCCGTTAAGGTTACCTTCTCAAACAATCCCAATGCGTTAACCTACTTCGAGATTGTTATTAGTCTAATCAGGGAAGAGTACATATCGAAACCTGATCTACTCAATATTATAGACCCTGTTCTGCTTAACGAGGGGCTACCCATTCTGGTTTTCAGTAACGAACTTCTAGAGAGCGAGAGCTATACCATGACAATAAACTATACCACTGGGGGCGCTGAACATACTGACCAAGCAGGGTGGCAAGCACAGCTATATCCCATACGGGTAGAGTTACGAACAGTTTGCCATAGTTATTACAGGTACGCAAGGCAACTATACCTGTACGAAAATTCCAATGATGATCCGTTTTTAAACAGCGGCATTCTATCATCCTTTCAACTTTACTCCAATGTTGATAACGGATACGGGATTTTTACCGGATACTCAGTGGTTGAATCGGAAATTATATACCCTTAATACAGCAATGGAAAGGTATTATTTGGGCTTTCTTAAACCCCATACGCTAAAAATAATCCTTTTCTTTTTAGTGCTGGGGAGTAATTCATTGGCACAAATTCGTATCTCGGGATTCGTTAGGGATAGCCTTACACACGAAGTGTTAATTGGTTCGCACATAATTGATGGCAAAACACAGAAAGCAATCGCAAGCGATAACAATGGCTTTTTCAGCATATCGGTCAAGGATGCCTATGGCATAACAGTTTCATATGTGGGGTATAATCCCAAGATGTTGCTTGTTGATAATATGCAAGATACTCTTATTGAGGTACTGCTTGCTGCAGGAAGCCAAATCGATGAAGTTGTGGTTAAACATACAAAACGCCCTACTTTTAATATGGCAACCCTCAGCAACATGGAGTTACAGAAAATTCCTTCGCTAGGGGCAAAGCCCGATGTGATGAAGGCCATTCAATTGCTGCCTGGTATCCAATCGCAGAATGAAGGCTCAAGCCTCATCATGGTCCGTGGTGGAAACCCTGGTGAGAACCTGTATCTTTTCGATAATGTATCGCTTATTTATGTCAATCATCTAGGTGGATTCATGTCGGTTTTTAACCCTGATATGATAAATAATATTGACGTTTACAAGGGCGGTTTCCCTTCCCGATTCGGTGGGAAGCTCTCATCCATAATGGACATTACACAACGCGAAGGAAACCCAAATGCCATAAAAGGAAATTTTAGCGTGGGTGTAACCGATGCATCTTTTCTGGTTGAAGGGCCTACACCCCTTGATAACACATCATTTCTGCTTACAGGGAGAAAAACACTTATTGATCCGCTGATGGCATTAGCCAGCAAATTAAGTGGTGGTAGCGATCATATTGTATCGTATGGATTTCACGATATCAATGGAAAACTGACGTGGCGTCCAAATTCAAGGAATACAGTTAGTATTAACCTCTACCAAGGTGACGATTACTTAAATTTCTGGTATAACCATTCCACACTTAATGCTACTGAGAAAGCACGGATGGCAAATTTATGGGGTAACTGGCTGCTTTCGGTTCGATGGAATAGGGTTCACTCACCAAGGCTTTACTCTAACCAGAGTTTTTCGTACGTTAGGTATCGGTTGAGCGATAGGCAAAAGTTCTTCTACAAAGGAATAAACGAAGGGTATGAGTTCAACCGTAGGTATCTTTCATCAGTGCAGGACATATCGTATAAGGCTGGTTTTAAGTACGATATTAGCAACTATTGGGGAGTTGACTTTGGGTTTCATTCATCATGGCTTCAGCATAAGCCCAACAGCACTTTTGTTGCCAACAGACCTTTGGTAAGCAACGAATCCGCAATTCAATCGCTGGAGTCGGCAATGTATATCGATAATGGTATTACTCCAATGAGATGGCTTGATTTGAGGATTGGTGCCCGATTAGCGAGTTTCTTTTCAACTAGTTACGCTTCGCTGAGAGCTGAGCCACGATTTAATATCAACATAACCTTGAACGAAAAGCATAGCCTCAACACTAGTTACATGGATGTAAACCAGTATTCACATCTACTATTCACTGCAGGGAATATAATGAGCAACGAGGTATGGGTACCAGCCAGTAGCACTATTCCTCCATCACGCACAAAACAAATAACTGCTGGATGGCGAAGCGTTTTCCATGACGCAATGTTCAATGTTGAGATTAGTTTATTTCACAAAACCCTATCCGATTTGGCAACATATCGCGAAGGATTTTCAAGCCTGATGGGCGATGAAAATTGGCGTGCAAAGGTGGAGTCGGGAGGAAAGGGTTTAGCTTACGGGACAGAACTCTTTTTACGAAAGAACCATGGAAAGTGGACAGGTTTTGCCAGCTATACATGGTCGAAAGCCACCAGAACCTACACGAATATTAATAATGGCGATGAATTCCTTTTCGATTACGACAGACCACATTCATGTTCTATTAGCATTAATCGAAAATATAACGATAGGATTAGTTTCAACCTAACATGGGTATTCCAATCGGGTTTGCCCTTTACTCCTGTAATTGGCAAACAACTGATTCCCAGTGCGTTCTGCAGCGAGAATGGATATCCATTCTTTTATGAAGCCTTTATTTACGGGGAGAGGAATAGCGTGCGTATGCGTTCATATCACCGATTGGACTTAGCTTTGCACTACAACACTTACTCAAAACGTAGCGGGTATAAAACCCAGTGGAGCTTTGCGTTGTACAATGCTTACAACAGAAGAAATCCTTACTATTACTACTTTACACATGGTAGTGCTGATGGTTGGAATATGTTCCCAACCCCATCGTGGGCCAACTATGAACCATTCTCGTTGTACCAGATTTGTTTCTTCCCAATAATCCCCACGGTTTCGTATAAGATAATTTTTGATGAGAACAGAGTGGAGCCTATCATAGGGAAAGGGAAAAAATCGTTTTTAAAAAGATTGATATTCCATTAGTTAAAACGCCCCCAGTTCGGCTGAGGTTGCACCTCAGTCGGGTTATACCTTCAGGCAATGCCTGTGTATAAAAATGATATAACGTATTAAAAATTAATTTTGTAGCTTTGCTTTTACAAGGTTACACAAAAAATTTCAATAGGAACAAAATTGAATGACGTTATAGAAGCTGAACTTAGAGGTAATATTTTCAAAGCAACTTTTTCAGCAGGCTGGAGCCTGCTATCATACATACGACTTAGGCGAAGCCTAAGCCGAACGAGGGGTTTAAGTTAAATCGTGTGTACTCTCTTTTTCATTAGAGAGTACACCTCATTTTGTTTGAACATGAGAGGCATTTTTTTCATAACTTTACTATTCGTTGCCCTAGGGGTAAACGCTCAAGATAAATCCTTCAGTTTAGGGTTGGGTTACGTTTTTTTTGGGGATGGGGATTACTCAGGAATCAATTATATCAACAGCTTCCAATTCCCAATTTTTGAATCAATGGACCTAAAAATTGGTGCTCAAATTGCAAATGCAGCTGAAACAGATGAAGAATATTATTATCATCGGCACAATGTTTTCAACTTTGCAAATAACTATAATCTAGTTATTACGCCCATTAATTTTAAAATTTTTAGCTTATCAATAAGCACTGGAGCAATTTGGCGATATAGAACGGAAATTGTTTTTAAAAGTAGTAAAACAGTTTATACTGAGAGTGGTTCCCCCTTCAGAATGATTGAAAATGAATACAATAAATCATTAGATGTTGGATATAATTTTGATGTTACGGTTCTATTCAGAATAACCGAAAAGGTAAATGTCGGTCTTTGTGGTCAATTTGTTGGATACAATAAGGGATCTGGTTTGTATGCAGTTAATTTGTGCCTAAATTATCGACTATGAAATATTGTTTTTTTGCAATCATAATCTTCTTCTCTTTTTCAGAAATAAAAGGGCAAGTGGATAGCGAAAAAAATGCCATAAATTATGGGTTTGGATACTATGGGGATATTATGCAATTTGTTGATCCAGGTTATGGAGATACACCATCTTATATTAAAGATAACCCAAGGGTATATGGCAAAATTCTTCATGGTTATGCCATAAAATGCGGTTATGAAAGAGTATTAAACACCGGTTTTGTTTTTTCTACAAATCTTTATATTGCAAGGGTAAATTCATTTTTTAATGACCCGCTTGAATTATTCTGGGATAACAAGAAATTCGATCATTATATAGTTACAGAATTATCCTTTTCAAAAGATTTGTTAGCAAACAAGAGGCACTCAATGACCCCAAGTTTAGGATTTTTATATAGGCATTTAATATTAGAAGAGATTGAATATCTGTTTGAATTGCAGGGTGAAGAGCTGGTGCTTGTGTCCTATCCTGAGATTATGAAAAGGGTTATGAGCGATATAGGCTTAAGCTTTGGATTAGATTATAGATATGTTTTTCAAAATCGTTTCTTTACAGGTCTGTCTTTTAGGTCTAATCTGATCTTTAATATTGGGTTTGAAACAATCTATATTTCACCTATTATTGGCGTAAAATTTTAATTAAACAAGTGGTTATCAAAAGCTGTAAACAATAAAAACCTTTTTCTACCATGAGATTGATACTGTTATGTCTAGGTCTGTTGATTGCGCTGGCTGGTTTCCCACAGAATAAAGCGCAAATTTCAACAGGAGTTGGCCTTGTTAATTTTGGCGGAGTTTACGGTGTTGGGGCCAGCAGCGAAATACTATTCCCTGTTAGGAAAAGTTTCTCCTACGGATTGATTACTGGTTACTCAATGGGCAGCGATGACCGTATCAATTTACAGGAGGCTGGTTCCTATAACCACCATTCGATTTTTATTGGCGATATTGATATTAGATTCAACCCAAAAGTGTTCAACAGCTTCTACCTTGCTCTAAACGCTGGAGGAGGTATCAGGCATTCAAATTCAACCCAAATACTTGTTAATAGCAATCTTGAGGTTAATCCAACCGTAAGCAAAGATACCGGTATGGGATTCCATCTTGGTGCAGGATTATTCTTTTTCATGAATAATAGAACTTCCTTGGGTTTTCACTATTCGCACGATTTCTATCAGGAGGGATTTGATTTCTTTTGTCTTAAAGTAGGGTTTACGCTTCTTGAGTAGCGGTGGAATTACTCTAAAGAATTTCTCTATCTAGCTGTATAAGACCATTGAAGCAGCAAGGGGGTTTTATGAAATTCGTATCACAAACCCTCTTACAATTTAATGCTATCTCTCCCCGCCATCATCCCACACGCTTCGTTATATTATGAGGTAATAAGGCCTAGAGCATGTGAACGAAAATTAACAAAACCTGCTGCAAAACATGTTTTTTAAATGGGGGGGGGGGGGGGTAGAGATTATTTTCTATTTTTGCGCCGCAAACGAATGCATTGTAAGTTTGTTTAGCTTTACTCATTAACCACTAATACTCTGTTCTCCTTGATTACACTACACAAATACTGTGATGGTAAATCTATTTGTTACCACGCAAACCTCCTAAAAATAGTAATCACAAAACCCATAATGAGCTAACCCCAGCCAATATGGCGGAGGCGATTCGGGTTAAGTTGCCCCTGCCGGGAGTTTTATTTTGTTCTGTACATCTGTCCTACTCAAAACAGCACAAAAAAAGCCCCACCCCGTTGTGTGACCGGAAAATCATGCAGGGGTGAGGCGGCTAATAAATTAATATTAACTCGTAAAATTCTTAGTACATGACAAAAATATAAATATCTGAAAATCAGCAAAATAATCATGAAA
>CAYNHM010000053.1:0-13406 GCA_964397135.1 uncultured Rikenellaceae bacterium | reverse complement strand
TAAACCCATGCCAACACCAGAATTTAAGTATTACGATCCTTACCCTCTGGGTGAAGACAAAACCAAATACTACCTTCTTACCAAGGAGTACGTTTCGGTTTCCAACTTTGAAGGGAAGGAAATGCTGAAGATACAGCCCGAAGGGCTAACCCTGCTTGCCCAAACAGCCATTAAAAATGTATCGTTTATGCTGCGTTCAGAGCATCTGGAGCAGATGTCGACAATACTGAAAGACCCTGATGCCAGCGAAAACGATAAGTATGTGGCGCTTACACTTATACAAAACGCAGAGGTTTCGGTAAAAGGAAATCTACCCTACTGTCAGGATACAGGAACTGCTACAATCTTTGCCAAAAAAGGTCAACAGGTATGGACAGGTTGTAACGATGCCGAAGCATTATCATTGGGGATATACAAAACCTACACCGAGGAAAACCTCCGTTACTCTCAAACCATTCCATTGGATACCTATCGCGAGAAAAATTCTGGCACAAATCTTCCAGCACAAATTGATATATCTGCCATATCAGGGAATGAGTACAATTTCCTTATCGTAGCCAAAGGGGGTGGATCAGCAAATAAAACAATGCTATTTCAAGAATCCAAGGCATTGCTTACTCCCGAAAAACTTGAGCCTTTTATCATTGAGAAGATGCGTTCTCTCGGTACGGCTGCTTGCCCTCCTTACCATATTGCCTTTGTAATTGGCGGAACTTCTGCCGAAGCATGCTTAAAATACGTTAAGCTAGCCTCTGCAAAGTATCTTGATAATCTTCCTACCGAAGGGAACGAGGGTGGTCAAGCCTTTCGTGATGTGGCTCTGGAAAAGAAAATTCTTGATGCAGCATACAAACTTGGTATTGGTGCTCAGTTTGGGGGTAAATACTTTGCTCTGGATATCAGGATAATTCGATTACCTCGCCACGGAGCATCATGCCCCGTTGGAATGGGAGTATCCTGCGCAGCCGACAGAAATATAAAAGCTAAAATCAACAAGGATGGTATCTGGATTGAAAAGCTTGAGGATAATCCCAGCAAGTACATCCCCGAGGAATACCGAAAAACTGATGTAGATGGCGGAGTAAAAATTGATCTTAACAAGCCCATGAAGGAAATTCTCGCTGAGATCTCGAAGCATTCCGTTGGTACTAGACTTTCTCTTAGCGGAACTATAATCGTTGGGCGCGATATTGCTCATGCTAAGCTCAAAGAAAAACTTGAGAAGGGTGAGGGCTTGCCACAGTACATCAAAGATCACCCAATTTACTATGCCGGTCCGGCAAAAACCCCTGCCGGCATGCCATCAGGCTCTTTTGGTCCAACCACCGCTGGTCGAATGGACTCCTATGTCGATCTATTCCAAAGCCATGGTGGTAGCCTTATTATGATTGCCAAAGGCAATCGGAGCCAAGCTGTTACCGATGCATGTAAGAAATATGGAGGATTCTACCTTGGTAGTATTGGTGGTCCTGCAGCCATTCTGGCTCAGGATAATATTAAAAAGGTGGAACTCCTTGAATACCCCGAACTGGGTATGGAAGCCATTTACAGAATCCAAGTGGAAAATTTCCCCGCCTTCATCCTTGTGGATGACAAAGGGAACGATTTTTACAGGATGGTATAAATAAACCTTAAATTATAATGCTTCTTCTCATCTCTTTACTTTGAGAAGAAGCATTTTTTTTGTTTTTTTTTATCAGTATGCAGCGAAACTTTTATAGCTGTCGTCATTGATTTACTTTATCAACTAAAAAATTCAATCATGAAAAGAATACTTCGAAATTCAGCTATGGCTATTTTCTTAAGTATTGGCATTATTTCAAATGCATGTACTACCAGCCTCAGTGGGGAAATAGGGCAGGAACAGAGAAACTTAAAAGACTTTACAGGTATTAGCTTATCCATATCCGCTGATGTTTACCTCACTCAGGGCAATGGATATAGCATTAATATTGAGGCAGACAAAGACATTCTGGATAAAATTGAAACGGACGTTGAAGGAGGTATATTAAAAATCCGGACAGTGCGTGGCTTTAACATCGGTTGGAACAATGCCAAGATTAAAATACATGTTACCATGCCCGAGATTCAGCAGTTATTAATAGCAGGATCGGGAGATATTAAAGCAGTAACTTCAATAACAGCCAACACATTATCAACCAGCATTTCGGGAAGTGGAGATATAAGCATCCCTGATCTAAGTGTTAAAACACTTACCGCAAACATATCTGGATCGGGAGATATTAACATCTCGGGTAAGGGTGCTGCCAAAGATGCTTCGATTAAGGTAACTGGGTCGGGCGACATTACCCTTAAGGGCATTGAGTTCAAAGATGGAGATGTTACCATCACGGGTTCTGGTGATGCTTATCTGGTTGTAACAGAAAACCTCAACGCCCGTGTTGTAGGTAGCGGCGATATTGTTTACTCTGGAAATCCATTAATCGATGCAAAAGTAACAGGCTCTGGCAGGATACAGGGCAAATAACTTATCATCAAATATTTGCAAGGTTTACAAATAGTAGAGCAAGTTAAGGGCTTATTGTTTTCAAACAATAGCCCTTAATTTTTATATAAAAATTTTAAAAAAATCTTTTTAAAAATTGAGATATTCCCTTTTTAATGTTGCTACCACTGGGTAGTGATCGGAGTAGTATACGCGGGGTGAATGGTAACTTGTTGCCTTGAATATTGGATTATAGAGTATGTAGTCTATACGAAACGAAGGGAAAAATTTTTTATAGGTATGCCCAACGCCAGAACCTGCCTCCTCAAATGCATCGCTTAGGTTATGACGCATTTGCCTGTAATTGTAAGATATGGGCGAATCATTAAAATCGCCACACACAATTACCGGGTAAGGGCTGTTCATGATATGCTTAGTTACCAGCTCTACCTGCTGTGCCCTTTTCTGAAGGGCATCGCGATAGCGAAATGAAAGATCACGAATTTCATCCATCGCTTGATTTTCCTTACGATAATTTTGATTGAGCAAAAAGCTAATGTTTCTCTCCTTAAGCCTTAGCGATTGTAAATGGTTGTTGAATACCCTTATGGTATCGCCCTCGATCAGCAAATCGGTATAGATACAAGAGTTAGCACTATTTTCAAATTTAATCTCTCCGTAATTTAAAATAGTAAAACGACTGTATGTGGCTAATCCATATCCAGAATTCATACGTTTGACGATGTAACCAATATGTACATTGTGACCAAGTTTTAATTTAGCTTCTACCTCTGAGAATTTATCATCTACAACGTAGAACTCTTGCAAACAAACTATATCTGGATTCTCAGTATCAATAAAATCATAAATTTCATTATATGTAGGAGGATCATCATCCCATGTTGAAAGTTGAAATAGGTTTACATTGTATGTCAAAATCTTTATATCGTCTCCGCTAACATCACTATTCTTCCCAAAAGGGAATTGAAAGAAGCTCGAGAAATGATTAAATCCCAGAAGAATAGCAATTAATGGAATGATAAACCCCCATTTCCATCGTAGAATCCAAAAAATCAGAAAAGTCAAGTTTAGTAGCAGCAACAATGGATATGCTAAGCCTACTATACCAAATATCCAAAAAAATGTTGGTTTAATGTAAACCGATAGGTATGCCAGTAGCAATAACATTGCCGATAGCATAGTTAGAAAAAGAATTATTGTATCAATAAGTTTTCGCATAAATTGTTGGGACTAGCTATCCTTCATCTTAAATAAGGTTTTCTTCTCCTCGGCAGTTAGGCTATCGTAGCCACCTTTTGAAATTTTATCAAGTATTCTGTCAATCTCAGCCTGCTTTTCCGCTTTAATACGATTATATTCGTAGTCATCAGATGTTTTAGTGTATTCCACCTTCATTTTTTTACGTCGTTTTGTGGATGGGCTACCTGTAAAAGCATCAATAAACCATTCAACGGGTTTAACAAGATTAACGTTTTGTTTTTGAAAGTAGATGAAAAGATATCCAAATAGCGCCCCTCCAAGGTGGGCAATATGCCCCCCGGCATTTGAGCCTGCCATGCCAATTATATCGAGAGCAACCATGAATATGGCAATGTATTTAAGCTTAACCGGACCAATAAACATTAAATGCAGCTGAAGGTTTGGAGCGAATGTGGCAGCAGCAAATACTATCGCTAAAACAGAAGCAGACGCTCCCAGCGCAAATGAAATGGGAAGAACCCCTGAAAAAACCGGAAAGATGTTGTAGAATAAAATATAAAGAGCTGCTCCCGATACACCACCCATAATGTAAACTCCAAGCAACTTTCGTTCTGACATAAAGCTTAGGAATATCCTACCCAGCCAGTATAACCATAGAAGATTGAAAAGGATATGAATAAACCCCTCGTGGAAGAACATGTATGAGAAAATTGTCCATGGGCGTTGGGCAAGGTTAGGCAAATAGGCAGGCACTGCCAAAAACTTGGTTAGTTCTGCTCCATAATCGCTACCACCAAGGAACAAAAACACCCTTAATAAATTGTAGAACAGGAATACACCAAGATTAATATAGATCAGCTTAACCAGGGTTCCTCCATTTTTAAATGATTGCTTTATCTCTTGAAAAATGCTATTCATTTTGATCTCGGAAGTTTTGATTAATAGAATGTTTTCCTATTCTTTGACCATATCTTAATAAGAATAAACCCAAAAAGCATCCCCCCCAAATGAGCAAAGTGTGCAATATTGCTGTTTGCCTGAGTGAATCCAAGGTATAGTTCAATGGCACCATAAATCATTACAAAGTACTTGGCTCTAATGGGTATTGGCGGAAATAGAAGCATTAGCTGAGTATTAGGGAAATACATACCAAACGCCAAGAGTACCCCAAAAACAGCCCCCGAGGCACCAACTGTTGGGATATTCATAAGGAGGTTTAAAGCACCCATAGCTTGATGGGTATAGTTCTGCCCTCTAAGAAAAATACTTGTCCCTTCGGATTTTACTATGGCTATCTGCTCGGGAGTAAGGCTAGCCATAAGCGATCGAACCTCAATGTAATTTACAAAGCTATGTAGCAAAGCGGCACCAATTCCTGTGAAGAAGTAGTATATGAAAAAACGCTTGCTACCCCAAACCTGCTCCAGCACTCGCCCAAACATGTACAGAGCAAACATGTTGAAAAAAAGGTGGGCAATTCCTCCATGCATAAACATGTGGGTAACCAGTTGGAAAGGTTTGAATTGAGACGATCCAAAGTAGTAGAGGCCCAGTGTACGGTTAAGGACTATCCCCATGTTGCTAAATACGAAAGATGCAAGCAAAAGAATTATATTGATAATTATCAAGTTCTTCACTACAGGAGGAATATTCTGAAAAAGTGATCTGGCGTTAAAACTCATGGCTATTTCATTTTATAGAGTTCCTGAAAGAATTTGCGTTAATGGTTTTTGTTATAACAATTTATTAACCAAACATGTTTACATGGAAAACATTTCCCATAGCATTTCGCTTGTTGTTACCAATTCGAAAAATGTGTAATTACTAAAAATATTAGCAAAGTTATAAAAACTGACCTAATTAAAATCGCTTATCCAACTCTTCTGTTGAGATAATTGATATGGTTGGTTTCCCTTCGGGTGAAATGTTAGGGTGTTGGCAGGCGAAGAGCTTATCCACTAAATCCTGCATTTCGATGGGTTCCAGCTGTCGATTGTAAGGAATTGACGAGGCCTTTGCCAACGACATGGCCAATTTTTGATGCACATCAATGCCTTGGTTTCCAATATTCTCTTTAAATGAATTGATAAAACTGCGAATAAGCTGTTCGGGATTTGACACCTTTAAGTTTGATGGCAAGGCATTTACGGTTATGGTATTCTGTCCCAAAAAGCTCACATTAATTCCGAGTGTTGCTAGGTCATCCACCAAATTCGAAAGTAAAACAAAATCGCCATGGTTAAGGTCGATCGATTGTGGATAGAGCTCCTGCTGAACACTTACGGGTCCCATGGACAGGTTTAGAAGATAGCTCTCAAAAAGTATTCGTTCGTGTGCCCTCTTCTGATCAATGACCATTAAACCCGATTTTACCGATGTAAGGATGTACTTATTCTTCAGCTGAAAAAAACGCTGTACTGCTTTGGGCATAATAATTTTCTGCTCTCCCTCATCGAAAAGTTCGGCAGTCCTCTCTTCGGGGACTTCATCAAAACCCTTTCCTCTTTCCTGTTGGAAAAGACTTTGCCATCCTTCAACCGATTTTTCTTGGTGCTTATACATCTGCCTCTTTGATGATTGGTTTAGGTAGTCCGTATCGAATGGGTTAAAGTTGGGATTAATTTCCACTTCAGGTGGAGACACAGGGGCACTTTTAGGGAAAAAAGGGATGTCAATCACCATTTCGGTATCGAAGTCTATTGAGGGTACCACAGCAAATTTTCCAAGGGTTTCTTTCACTACTGCATGAAGGATTTGCCAAAGAACTCGTTCATCCTCAAACTTAATTTCAGTTTTTGTGGGATGAATGTTAACGTCTATGGTTTCTGGATCAGCCTCAAGGAATAGGAAGTAAGGTGGAATCGAATCGGTAGGTAGCAACTTATCGTAAGCCATCATAACAGCCTTGTGGAGGTATGGATTTTTCATAAAACGTCCATTAACAAAAAAGAATTGCTCACCCGGTGTTTTCTTAGCGCTCTGGGGATCTCCAATAAAACCCGAAATTTTAACCACAGTTGTGGATGTGTTCACATCGAGAAGATGATGATTTAGAGATCGCCCCATAAGGCCAATAATACGTTGTTTTGCAGTAGTAGCAGGAAGGTTATATATATCTGCCCCGTTATGATTAAGCGAAAGACCTATGTGATTTTTTGCCAGTGCCACGCGCTGGAACTCGCTAATAATATGTTTAAGTTCTAGGGATGAACTTTTTAGAAACTTGCGTCGGGCAGGTACATTAAAGAAAAGGTTTTTAACGGCAATTGAACTACCCACTGAACAGCCAATGGGTTCATGCTCCAACACCTCCGATCCTGAAACGCGAATTAGGGTTCCGACCTCATCCTCAGGTCGACGGGTACGTAATTCCACTTCGGCCACAGCAGCAATGGAGGCAAGAGCTTCGCCCCTAAAACCCATGGTTTTTATGGCAAACAGGTCGCTTGCCTCACGGATCTTAGAAGTGGCGTGCCGCTCGAAGCATAGACGAGCATCCGTTTCTGACATCCCTGTACCATCGTCAACAACCTGAATAAGGGCTTTCCCCCCATCGCGAACGTTAACCTCTATGCTTCGGCTTTGGGCATCAACAGCATTCTCCAACAACTCCTTCACAACAGAAGCTGGACGTTGTACCACTTCACCAGCAGCAATTTGATTTGCAACTGAATCGGGAAGGAGTTGAATCACATCAGGCATATAATACTAAATATTAACGGTAAACAAGAAAGTATGCAATTATACAAAGGATAATGAAGATTACAATAAGCCTGCTGTTGCTTTTGCTTCTATGCCTAATATTACGTTTGTAGTAGTCACTGAACTTCCCCTTAATGTATGAGGCCCTCGGCTCATTCACATCGGTTAGTCCCAATTCCTGCTTGATCTGCTGCTCACGTTGTTTAAGTGCTTCCTTTCGCTCATCGTAGAATATAGGCACATACTTGAATTGCCTTGGCTTAGGGGTTCTAAAAAAAGTGATCATGGCCATGATATTATCTCCTTTAATTTTTATTATTCAGATCACAAACCTTATTGCATCTTCACTGATTTATCCAAAAAACATTAAAGTTCACTTTACCCTTTGGGGATTGTTCTTAATAAAGTCCTTCCACCCGTTTGCTTTTTTGTTTCCCACCCCTGCCTTTTGCTGATAAAAATGGCATATTGCAGCTGCTAAGCCATCAGTTGCGTCAAGGTTTTTATAGTTGAGTTCATCCATTCCTAGTATACTTTTAAGCAACGAGGCTACCTGTTCTTTTGATGCATTTCCCTGACCAGTAATTGCCATCTTAATTTTTCGTGGTGCATACTCAAAAATGGGTACCGATCGTGATAGTGCAGCTGCCATTGCTACACCTTGAGCCCTCCCTAACTTTAGCATGCTTTGCACATTCTTCCCAAAAAAAGGCGATTCAATGGCTACCTCATCGGGTAAATATTCTGTTACAAGCTGTTGAACCCTTTCGTAAATTACCTTTAATTTTAAGTAATGATCATCGTACTTCTTCAATTCAATTATACCTAAAACCACCAGTTCCACCTTATTCTTTCCCTTTGTTCTTATCACTCCATAGCCAAGTATATTGGTCCCAGGATCAATGCCAAGTATTACCTTTTCGGGTTGCTGATTCATCAGGGCAACAGTTAACTTTTTCTAAATGCAAAGATAGCAATAAGGTTGTAACGATTAGTTGATAATCTGAGTTGACCCAAAAAATGATGTTACCATGCCCCTATTTCGCTTTGCAATCCTTTCATTATGGGATATTTGATCCTATAGGGTGATGTTGGCAGTCCGTACTTTGGAACCCCTCCTCCAATAAATGCCAAAGCTGTGTTTAGGCTGGGTTCGTTGAGATCGCCAAAGGGATAGTTAATTCCATCTATTTGTTCAATGTCAACAGGAATACCATTATAGTAATCGCCTTCGTTATTAGCATTGAGTATTTTAAAGCATATGGGCACAAACGCCCAATCGTAGTCTTTTGAGGTGAAACCATACATACCTACTGGCTTCCCATAGGTTTGCGATCCAACCAATGTTAAATCCATATGAGGGATTAAGCCATTAATTACCAGTTCGCTGGCAGAAGCTGATTGTCCTGTTGTTATGAAAACTACTCTGCTTATTGGTAGAGAATTTGCCTTTATAGAGATATAAATGGCCTTATCTCTGTGCGATTGCTTGTCATTATGTACATAGTTCCCAAGAATTTCGTTGTTTGCAATGTTCCCCGCAATAAGATTTGCCAAATGAGATGCAGAAGAGATCGCCCCCCCTGTATTGTAACGAAGATCAACTATTAGCTCATTAACATCTTGCGAAAGGAATTTATTGAAAGCAACGTTTAACTCATCAACTGTTGGATCAATAAAACCTTTTAGAACTAGATATCCCACCTGACCGGCATTGGTTGAATAGGTAGTATCCAATAGCACTGTATTCATTGAAACAACTCTTTTGGTTGCAGATAAATAAACCGTTTCACCTTCAAGGTTAATCATGGTAAAAGCGATTGTGATCCCTGCAGTTGAAGGTCCAAAAAGATTGTTGACATTTGATGGTGTGGGCACAATGCCATCGATGGCTGCAATTCTCCAACCACGTTCCACTCCATACGTACGCAGGGGAGAGTCGTTAAAGATGAACGAAATCCAAAGTTGATTGTTCGTATCAAACGCCAAGCCTATTCCAAATCCAACAAATTGACCCTCCTCGTAGTATGCATTCAACTCCTGTTTGGTGGTAATATAGCTCCATCTGTCCAACTCCTTATACCTTAAGACTTCCAGTAGTTCAATCGGAGAAGGGTAATTGTCCGAGTTAACACTTGTCATCTTATCGTACCATAGGTAAAAGTCGTTCATGGTTTCCAGAAGATCCTTGTTCGCATCAAGATTTGGATTATCATCCTTTTTACAGCTACTCAAAAATGACAAAACTAAAAGAAATAGGATAAGGCTTTTGATTTTCAACATTTCACTCTTAATAATAATTGATAAACGTAAACATTAAATCTTTACTGATTTTAGCTGCTGAAACAAAATACTTCCAACTATTATACATAATCCTACAAAGGTTGTCCAGTAAATTGTTTCACCCACAAAAAAATGGATAAAAAGCAGTGATACAAAAGGTACCAAATAGATTATGTTATTCAACTTTGCTTTACTCTCTGTCAGTGTTAAAGCTTTTAGCCAAATAACAAAGGTAATGCCCATTTCGAAAAAGCCAACGTACAATGAACCCAAAATACCTTTCATATTAAAGTCCCAGAAGTCTGGGAAGAATATCGTAACTATCAATGCGTAAATGGTTGCAAAAAGGAAGTTTAAAAAAAGTCGTATAACAGTATCAATTTTCGAATTTCTAAGATTTAAAATCCAATAAAATGCCCATGCCATTGAACTTGAAAGAGCTAAAACAACCCCAAGGGGGCTTTTAATTTCTAAAGCCATTGGATTGCCCTGTGATGAGATCAGTACTACCCCAAAAAAACTGAAAACCAAGGATAATATGCTTCTAAGTGAAAGTTTTTCACCCAGTAAGGGTACTGAAAGCAGCACCAAAACGAGAGGCCAAATGAAGTTTAAGGGTTGAGCGACTTGTGCAGGAAGCAACTCGTAAGCTCTTAGCAAGATGAAGTAGTAACCAAATGGGTTAAGCAAACCAAGATAAACTGAAGGGAAAATATCTTTTCGATTGCTTTTTGTAAGCAATTTGAACTTACCGCTAATTATTATTATTCCAAAAAGAAGAATAGTTGAAAAAAATGAGGACCAAACCAAAAGCTGTATGAAACTAAAATAGTTAAGAGTATACTTAAATGCTGAAGCTGCAGTTCCCCAAAAAAGGATTGTAAGTGCTGCAAAAAAGTAGGCTAAATTCCTATTACTCATGTTAGTTATTTATGCTGTGAATATAGCAAAAAGTAATATGTTGACAATAGTTCACATTGCCTTGTCTGCAAACAACTAAGTTATATTGATAAAAATTGGATAATAATGGGTATTGTTGGAAGTAGGATTTATAAAAAGTCATCTAAAATCTGAATCCAATAATGCAGATATCATCAACCTGTTCGTGAACTCCCCTCCATTCGATAAGAGTGTTGTCTAATATTTCTATTTGCTGTGAAAGGGGTTTTGGTTGTATATCGGCAAGGAGCTGTTTGAAAGTTTTTGTCATGAATTTACGACCATCTTCTCCTCCAAATTGATCAACGTATCCATCGGAGAAAATGTAAAAGGTATCTCCTTGCTCAATGCTGATTTCATGCTTCGTGAAGGGGTTCTGATCCTTTATATGAGCACCAATTGGCATTTTATCAGCTTTAATTTCATTGAACTCCCCATTACGGAAAAAGTAAAGCGGGTTGTATGCACCTGAGTACTGAAGCGTTTTTGCATCCCAGTCAATTACGCAAAGCGAAAGATCCATTCCATCCTTGGTTTCCTCCTTCTGCCCCGATTGTGCAAGAGTTGAAATGACCAGTTTGCGAAGTTCGAGTAACACTCTATCTGAATCCTTGTGGTTGTGGTACATTACAATCTCGTTAAGGAATGCTACGCCAAGCATGCTCATGAAGGCTCCAGGGACACCATGTCCGGTACAGTCGGCCGCTACCACAAATGTTCGATTGGCGTGTTTGTTGATCCAGTAAAAGTCTCCACTTACAATATCCCTGGGCTTGAACAGGATAAAATGCTCAGGAAGGATTTCATTGGGAAGTGTCTCTGGTGGCAATATTGCTTTTTGTATTCGCTGGGCATATCGAATGCTATCGGTAATCTCCTGCTTCTGTTTGGAAAGGAGATCGCGCTGGCACTCAATCTCCCCTTTCTGTTTCTGGATTTCATCGTTCTGCCTGGCTAAGAGAATATTCTTTCGCTTCTTGTCCTGCAGCTGAATGAATACGTAACCAGCAAATATAAAGATGAATGCAATTCCCACACCCATTGAAATTTTCACAAACCTATCGCGCTTTATTACAGCATCGCGTAGCTCCATGTCCTTATTCATAAGGACAATCTGCTGCTCCTTCTTTTCGGTATCGTATTTGGTTTGCATTTCGGCAATGGCCTTCTGGTTACCCTCGTTGATAAGCTCTTCCCGTACCTCGAAGAAAAGCTTAAAAAACTTTAACGCTTCTGAGGTATTGTTCATCTGCTCATGAGAATGCGAAAGGCTTTTGTAGTTAAGGGCAATAATATCCCTTATCCCTAGTTCCTTGGCAATCTCAAGGCTGCTATAAAAAAAGGGGAGCGATTCGTTATACCTCCCTTGCTCAAAGTAAACATCGCCAACGTTGTTTGACACCAAAGCAATATGCCGCCTATCGCCCCTGCTATGGGCTATATTTAGGGCTTTGCGATAAGAAGATAAAGCACTAGAATATTTTTCTGTATTCTTATAAAGTGAACCAAGATTAATATAATTCATCATTAAATTTGAAGAATCTCTTAGCACTTCATTTATTTTAAGCGACTCGGTATAGTAAGCTTCAGCCTCATCATAATTCTTGTCCTCTTCGTAAATTATTCCTATGTTGTTATAGCATGTTGCCATGCTTCTTTTTTCGTCTATTTCATCAAAAATTTGTAGCGCCTTTAGGTAGTAATCCTTTGCCATTTCCCACGATTTAATGGCCTTATGAACATTCCCAATATTAACCATAGCGCTAGCAATCTGGCCCTTATCGCCAATATGCTCACGTATTTTTAGCGATTCCATGTAGTACTCAAGCGCCTTATTGTAGTCGCCACCTGTATAAGCTGCTATACCCAAAGCATTTAAACTCCTCCCAATCCACAAGGTATCCAAAATCTCTAGGCTTCGGGCATGAAGATCGGTGAAAAGTTCTAACGACCTGTTATAATTGCCCTGAAAGTAGTAATTAATACCTAAATTGAATAGTATCTCAAAAAGGAGGTTCTGCTCTACCTGCTGAAAATCAACACTTAAAATTTGCGAAAACGTTTCGATTGCCTTAGCTGGATCAATACTGCTATACAACAAACCCAAATCCTTTACCTCGTTTGAAAATGCATTTACATCACCCGATGCCTTTAAGAATTCGAGAGCCTTAGCATGATAATCATACATCTCTTCATGCCTCTGACTGTGAAATAAGAAGAATCCCCTAGCCTTATGGGCTTGAGCTTTCTGTTTATTATCGCCATGTAAAAAAGCCTCACTAACAGCTTCTTGCGTTACTTCATCCAAACGGGAAAGCAAATATTGTTTATCTTCAACATCTTCCCTCGACGATATTTGATCGTCTAATGCAAAAGCCATTTTACAAAGGATATCAACTCTTTCGCTTCGCGATGCATTTTGCAGAAGATTTCCTAAGCTATCAATCACTTGCTGAGATTGAAGAGATTGTGGTATTCCAACTAGTAAAATCGCAGATACTATAAAAAAAGCAGCATTTCTAGTGATTGATTTCATGTGAAGAGTAAATATTTTGATAACAAACATAACAAAAATAATGGCATTTTTCTTTTAAAAAATCCCCTTGCTCTTCTCCAATTCGTTTTTTTAACAATTTTTTTTATTCGTTCATCCATATTCTCGACCTATTTCATGGAGAATAATAAGATGTTCGTGTAAATAATATTTTAATAATTTGCCATTTCATTACTTTTATAGTTGGAGTAAAAAAACATATATAATTACCTGTATATACTGATAAATTAATTAAAAATTGTTAAATACTGCATACATAAT
>CAYNHM010000052.1:0-14113 GCA_964397135.1 uncultured Rikenellaceae bacterium | reverse complement strand
ATGGATATCACCCCGCCCGTGCTCGATGAGCCCTCATTGCCCCAACTCACGGGCGCGTGCAGCGTAATAGTTACCACAACCCCAACCGCCACCGACAACTGCTCGGGTACGATCATCGGCACCACCACCGATCCGATGACCTATACCGAGCAGGGGACCTACACCATCACCTGGACCTACGACGATGGGAATGGCAATACAACAACTCAAACGCAGACCGTGGTTGTGGAGGACTTAATTGCCCCTGAATTAAGTTGCGTAGATAATCATACAATTAACTTAGAGCAGGATCAATCATTCTACACTGTACAAGGTAATGAATTAGATCCTATTGAAGTAACCGACAACTGTGGCATTCAATCTTTAAGCAATAGCCTAAACAATCTTTCAACTCTAGCAGGAACTATATTTAGCCCAGGTAACCATACAATAATCTGGACAGCTTCTGATAACTCAGGGAATATAAATGAGTGTAGTTTTGAAATTATTGTTAATCTGTACGTTGGAATTCCCGATTTGCAAATAAACGAAGTAGCATTATACCCTAATCCTACAAAGGATATCATTCATATTCACTTTAAAGATGATAGTATCAAGCAAATAAAAGTTATAGATATAACAGGGAAAACATTAGTTGATAACCTAATCGTTCGGAAATTTGAAAGTATTGATTTTTCATTGCTTGATAAGGGCATTTACATAATAATCATACATTCAAACAATTACGCTACTACAAAAAAAGTAGTAAAACAATAAATAAAACATTTTGTAAAGGTTTAAAAAATGAAGATACAATTTACTGTATTACTTATATTATTATGGAGCAACACATTATCTGCTAGCCCAATCAGCGTTAAGGTAGACTCGTTATTAAATATTCTTAACCAGACTATTCATGACACAACCCGAAGTCATCTTTACCATACTATTGGAAATCATTTCTTCCAATCGAATCCCGATTCGGCACTATACTATTATGAACAAAGTATGAAAATAGCTGAAACCGTAGGCTTGTTAGAGTTAAAGGCCTCCGTATTAGAACAAATTGGAATAATTTACGGTAGGCAAGGGAATTTTGTGGTTTCTCTTGAGTATTTTGAGAAATCTCTTGAAATTAATCTAAGTATTGGAAATAAACAAGGAACCACTAAGAATTATTTGAATCTTGGGAACATATATAGAGATCAGGGTATTTATACTAAGGCGCTTGAACTTTACTTAGAATCACTTAGGGAATTCGAAGAAGTAAATGATCTTCTTGGTTTGATTTTATGCTATAACAACATTGGTATTATCCATAACGCACAAGGCAGTTACGATTTAGCTATCGAATACTATTTAAAATCTTTTGAGATTTGTAAAAAGATAAATAATAAACGCGAGATGGCCATGTGCTTGAATAATATTGGGAATGTATATAGAAATATTGAATCGTATGGCAAAGCATTAGAATTTTATAAGGAATCTCTTAGTATCGCAGATGAACTCAATGATAAAAGAGGAATAGGAATTAGCTATGGAAATATTGCCATTATTTATCGACTTCAAGGTTTACACCTGCTATCGACAGAGTATTACCAGAAGGCATTACAAATTGCTGAGGAAACTAGGGATAAGAGCGGTATATCGAGACATCTTGGAAATATCGCCTTACTTTATAATAGCATGGGTGAAGTTGAAGAATCTCACGAAAAAAAACAAAATAATTATCATCAAGCAATAGAATACGCTGAAAAAGCACTAGACATTGCTATGGAAATTGAAGCCCTTCCATTGGTTAACTTTAATTATAACATCCTTTCGAAGGCATGGGAAGGTATGGGAAATTTTAAAAAGGCTTTTCAATACTTAAACCTATATAATCAAACCCGTGATAGCCTATTCAACGACGATAAGACTAGAGCGATAACAGAGATGCAAACCCGTTATGAAACCGAAAAAAAACAGCAGGAAATTAAGAATCAAAAGCTTATTATTGAAAGCCAAGAAATAAAAAACAGGCAACAGCGTACTCGGCAAAACCTTTTAGCATTAATCTCTGTATTTATTCTTTTCATTGCCATAATTAGCATTTTAGGAGTTATTGTTATTAAAAGAAAAAATCAAAAACTATCCTTTTCTGAAACCGAACTAAGGCAGACAGTTCAAACCAAAGATCGACTTTTTTCAATAATTGCCCACGATTTAAAAAGCCCATTTACAGCGTTGATGGGTTTGACAGAATTGATATCCAATAGATCAATTCAAATGAGTATGGACGAACTGTTAGAATATAGCAATTTGATTCATCAATCATCTAAGAATCTTTTAGTATTAATCGAAAACCTTCTCATGTGGTCAAGGAGTCAAACTGGAAGAATTACCTTTAATCCTCAGCACATCAAACTGGGTGAATTAGTTAAATCGGAAGTTAACATTCTTGAAGTTCAAGCCCATAATAAAGGAATAACAATTACCAATAATATTTTCGATAAGTTAAACGCATTTGCCGATATCGACATGATTTCGGTTGTCTTCAGAAATCTTGTCTCTAATGCTATTAAATTTACTCCGATAGGGGGCTCAATTACCCTCTCATCGGAAAATCTCAACAATATGATATTCATAAGTATTTCCGATACGGGAGTTGGAATCCCACCTGAAGTATTAGACAAACTCTTCAACACAGGTGAAAGTTTATCCACAAAAGGCACAAACAATGAGGCAGGAACAGGTCTTGGTCTTATTATCTGTAGGGATTTTGTTAAAAAAAATGGTGGAACAATAACTGTTGATAGCATAATAGAAAAGGGCACAACCTTCACATTTTCTCTCCCAGAAGTACCAAATACATGATTTTTCCCTATTTTTATATCAAACTAAAACAGCTTAATAGAATTAATTGATAAAATTGAACTATCCTACAAAAGTTATTATCCCATTGACTCTGATTATTCTTTCGGGGTTTTGTTGCTTAGGTCAAGCCCAAAGGACTGATTCACTTTATCAAGAATTAAGAAATGCAAAGCACGACACCACCCGCTGTCAACTCTACTTCGCCCTAGGAGACTATTTCCAACTTTCAAACCTCGATTCTGCAATATACTATTTTCAAAAGTATCATAAACTAGCAGAAGCCCAAGGGCTGCAAAAAGACCAAGCCAATGCCTTACGCCTAATCGGAATTTCCTACGGAAAGCAGGGGATTTTTAATGAGGCTCTCGATTGGCTCAATCGGGCCCTATCCCTAAACCTAAAAATAGGGAACAGCATCGAAGCAGCAAAATGCTACAGCAACATTGGTATCATCCACCACGAAAAAGGTTCGTACTCCCTTGCCCTGGAGTACTTTCATAAATCACTTGACATCTCTGAGGCAATTGGCGATAAAAGAAGAATAAGCTACATGTACAACAATATTGGCAACCTGCATGAATCCCAGAGATCATACGACCTTGCCTTGGAGTACTTTCAAAAATCGCTACAGGTTAAAAAGGACCTAGGCGATACAAGAGGTATGAGCGCGTCATACCATAACATTGGAGTTATCCAGAGAAAAAAGGGGGAATACGATTTGGCAATTAATAATTATCGCGAGTCGCTGAGAATTTGTGAGGAGCTGGACGATAATATCGGGATGTCGAACACTTATAGCAGTTTAGCTTCCATATTCATTGACAAAGGTGAGCTGGATGCTGCCAATGAGCACTATCAGAAAGCCCTAAGGCTTTCGGAAACTTTTGGCGAGAAACATACCACATCGCGTATCCTTGGAAATATCGCTATGCTTCACAGAAGGATGGGCAATTTGGCAGAGGTCCCAATCGAAAGGGAAAAGCAGTACCATCTGGCATTGAAATATGCAGAAAGGGGCCTTGAGATTGCTCAGGAGATCGATGCCTTACCCATGATAAGCTTTCACTACAATACGATATCAAATATATGGGAAGGAATGGGCAATAATGCCAAGGCCCTGGCATACTCCAGGCTATTTGACCAAACCCGCGATAGCCTATTCAACGAGGAGAAAACACGGGCAATAACCGAGATGCAAACCCGTTACGAAACTGAAAAAAAACAGCAGGAAATTGAAAATCAAAAACTACTCATTGAAAAAAAGGATTTTGAATACTATAAACAAAGAAACCGTTTGAATATTATTATTTTAGGTTCGTTATTGTTATTTTTAAGTATTATACTCGCACTATCAGTACTCTTTCAAAAAGTAAAAACAAATAAAATTATTTCCGAGAAGAATAGAATTCTTGAAACAGCTTATGAAGAGATTAAAACCACCTCAGAAATATTGAGCAAACAAAACGAAATACTCCAAAGTCAGAATGAAAAAATCACTTTACAACACAAAGAAATTGAAGAACAACGTAACGAATTAGCAAATCTTGCCTGGAAATTGCAGGAGGAAGGAGAAGAGGTAGAGAAGCATAGAGTTATGCTTTCGAAGAGGAATAAAGAAATTACCGATTCAATTAAATATGCCCAGAGAATTCAAAATGCAGTTCTTCCTTCAGCCGAAAACCTTCAAGAAATTTTTGAAGAATTCTTTATTATTTACAAACCAAAAAGTATTGTTAGTGGTGATTTCTATTGGGCTACTCGTATTGAAGAATTGACAATATTCTGTATTGCCGATTGCACAGGTCATGGAGTACCCGGTGCCTTCATGAGCATGCTTGGGGTATCTTTTCTAAATGAAATTGTCCGTAAGAACTTAGAGACTAACCCATCAGAGATACTCAACGATATTCGACAACATGTTATGAGTTCATTGACTGAATGTAATGAAAATTTTATTAAACTCGATGGTATGGACATGGGTCTATGTGTGCTGAATAATAAAACATTAACTCTTCAATTTGCCGGGGCGAATATTCCCTGCTGGATAGTTCCTAAACTTGTCGAAAAGAAAATGAATGTTAACCATGGCATTATTTACAATGGTTTGGTTGAACTCAAAGCCAATCGTATGCCCTTAGCCTTTTATGAACAAATGGAGCCATTTACACATACGGTTTTCAAACTAAGTAAAGGGGATACAATATACTTGGCCTCAGATGGTTTTGCCGATCAATTTGGAGGACCAGAATTAAAAAAATTTCAAAGATCAAGATTGGTGAAAATAATCTCCAGCAGTAATATATTTCCATTGAATCAACAAAAAGATCTTTTTGAAAATATTTTTAACGAATGGAAAGGTCATAATAATCAGACAGATGATGTTACTTTACTTGGTGTTAAAGTTTGAATCAGGTAATTTATTTAAAAATCAAATTCATGTTCCATAAAAAACGCTTCGAAAAAGTAATTGAGTACTTCAAAAAAGTAGCACGATGTCTAAACCTTTCTCACAAACCAAATAATACGAGCCAATTGTAGTAAAAAATTCTCTCGAAGAATCTCACCGACTAACGAAGAAATATGATTACTCCTTCTTTCTTTTAATGTTTTCCTCAACCCATCATCAGTTTTGATTTTTGGGCTTGGTGCTATTTCGTTCATTCTGGCAACCACTGCAGGTATTCTATTCGTTAAGCTCATGAATTTATTCTTAAACAAAGAGAATCAGATCAATCCGCTGATTGGGAACTCGGGTGTTTCAGCCGTACCCGACAGCGCTAGGGTTTCGCATCACATAGGGCTTCACTACGATAAATCGAACTATTTGCTTATGCATGCAATGGCCCCTAACGTAGCTGGGGTAATTGGCAGCGCAGTGGCAGCCGGTATATTACTGAGCTTTCTTTACTAAAAAAGCATTATTAATTTAAAACCGACAGTAAAACCTGTCGGTTTTTTTTATTTTTATGCCTGTTTACTTTTTCGTGTATTGAAAAATGTATTGCATTTTGAATAACTCCCAAAAACCCTACTGTTGTGTTTAAACAGCATAAACGTATTCTTTTCGTAGTACTCATCATTTCTCTGTTGATATTTGGATTTCTGAGGAAATGTATCGATGTGGGCAGAGTCCACCCAGACTTACCATTCGATACATCCGCTACTCAGGAGAAAAGATTTCACTACACCCGATACGAAGGGTTACCCAAAAGCAGGGCAGTTTTTGAAATATTCAGATACATCAAAAAATATAAAAATAAAAGGCCTCATGCCAACCAGAGCACGAAGCTGTATTTTCAATATCAAAGATCAAAAGTAAAGCGCCAAGCAAACCAAACTTTCGCTGATGGTAATAATTTAAGTTTAGCCCTATTTGGCGATTTGATGTGGGTTGGTAAAGTATCTTCCAATTACGTTTCTAGCGATATTATCAACTACCTCTGCAATCACGATATGGTTTTCGGTAACCTCGAAACACCCATCGATAAAAATCGAAGGGTGCCAAACCTTTTACCCGACTACCTCACTTATAACTCAAGCCCAACGCTTCTGGATGCATTTACATGTCCCGAAACCGGTATCTCTCCTTTTACTGTGCTTTCCCTTGCCAATAACCATGTACTCGACAGAGGTGCTGAAGGAGCACTAAACACCATACAACTTCTCGATGATATGGGAATAAAGCATACGGGTGTTTTCCCAAAAAAGGCCCAAACCAAAAAGTATCTTACCCTTGAGAAAAATGGGATAAAGGTGGGCTTCTACGCAGCAACCTATGGCTTGAACTTTGACAAACCAGAGTATAGGAGCGTAATTGATGTAAACCAACTGAGTGGAATTGCTCCTCCCGACTCCTCAAAAATCAATATATCCGAAATTCAAGATGTGATAACATCGATGAAGACTGAACATGTCGATTTCATAATTATTAGCATGCATTGGGGGTATGAATTTGAACTTTACCCAGATCCTTTAATCCAGAAAATTGCCCATTTAATTGTTCAGGCAGGAGCTGATTTAATAGTGGGAAGCCACCCTCACATATTTCAACCCGTTGAAATTGTTTACATCAATGATTATAGCCACAATATTATACCTGACGTAAAACACTTCTCTCAGCTTACCATTTCCGATGAATGGAGTAAGCCTCGCAAGGCTATGATTTTCTATTCGCTGGGTAATTTTGTTTCTCGTATGTACACCCCCTCCTGCCAGATTGGAGTAATAAGCTCAATAATGCTTTTTAAGAATCCTGAAACATTGGTTACCGATTGGGTTTTAAATAATTCACAGTTTGTTTACAATGATGTTCCCTTTTTCCCGGGTAAAAAACACCGAATAATGTTCTATAACGAATTCAGGGATCGTTATCTTGTTAAGCCTACAAAACGTAACCGAAAAATTAGGGAGGAAGCAGAATTTATGATCAGGCACTTCGGCACTTAAAACAGATAAACCATCAATAAAATAGAAGATCAAACCCTTTGCTTAAATTCATCTTTCTAAATTATCCAACATGAACCGAAAACAAAGATACCAGAATGTAATAGAATATTTTAGAAAGAACATGCCCGTTGCTGAAACGGAACTTAATCATACGAGCCCCTACGAACTTATTGTAGCAACCATACTCTCTGCTCAATGCACCGATAAAAGAGTGAATATCATCACTCCATTCTTCTTCGAGAAATTTCCAACCCCAGAATCATTGGCTAATGCCAAGCAAGAAGCCGTTTTCGAGGTAATTAAGTCGTGCTCCTACCCCAATAGCAAGGCTAAAAATCTTATTGGAATGGCGAAAGCAGTGGTGGAAAACTTTAAGGGCAATATTCCGGTAGATATAAAAGCGCTCCAAACCCTACCCGGTGTTGGTCGCAAAACGGCTAATGTAGTGGCATCAATTGCCTTCGATACTGCTGCTATTGCCGTAGATACGCATGTTTTTAGGGTATCCAAACGCATAGGGTTAAGCCATAATGCAAAAACACCCCTTGAGACAGAAAGGCAGCTGATGAAGTTTATTCCCAAGGAATTATGGGCAATATCTCACCATTGGTTAATACTTCATGGACGATACACCTGCATTGCACGTAAGCCCAAATGTTCTGAATGTGGAATAACCGAGTTCTGTAAAGAGTTTTCACGGATTCAAAAAAAACAGCTCAGTAAATGAATATAAACCAAAACCTTCGACAATGAAAAGAGTAATTCTGCTGACCATTGTTTCAGCGCTATTATCATCATGCAATCCCAAGTCAAACCAAGAGTTTGATACCAGTCCCATTGACAATGCTACCATCGAAAAGGTAAAGAATGAACTTATCGGAAGGTACGGTCAGGAACTTGAATTTCGCGTAAACCGTGGAGTCAACCAAACTGCATCCCTTTGGCGAGGAACAGATGGCACGCCCACTGATTTTGAAAACTTCTGTATCGAGAATTTTATTTCCAATGATCAGGAGCTAGGCTTAGTATTCGACAGGCTTAACTACAATTTTGAGTACCTTTATGGTTACATGGGTCGTATTAGCTTTGAGCTGAACCGCCAACTCGACGAAGATCGTGGTCCAATCCACCAGATTGATCAAATTTTTGGCGCTTACAGCCCCAGCGCGCATGTTCAGGAAGATTTCTACAATAACAAAATTGCATTTATTATAACCCTAAACTTTCCAAACTACTCGCTCGATGAAAAAAACGAGCTAGGAAAAGATTGGAACGACAGGCAGTGGGGTTTTGCACGCCTGGGAGATATGTACACTGCCCGTATCCCTGCAAGGATAATTCAGGAAAACAGGAAGGTTTACAGCGAAGGCCGTCTGTACATATCGGAGTACAACGTTTATGCCGATCAGCTTCGAAACGAGAAGGGTGAGCAGCTGTTCCCCGATGGTATGCGATTGCTATCGCATTGGAATATCCGCGATGAGATAAAATCAAACTACGATCAGCCAAACGGGCTGCCAAAACAGGAATTGCTTTACAACGTAATGCTTAGCATAATCAACCAGGATATTCCCAAACAGGTTATCAATAGCAACGCATATCAGTGGAATCCCCATACCAATGAACTATTTCAGGATGGCAATACCATTGAACCCGATCCCGAAGAGGTTGTTCGATATCAGCATCTCCTCAATAACTTCAGGGCAATGCAAAAGGTTGATCCATACTATCCCAATTTGGACACTTACATCAAAAGGAGATTTGATAGCAGCATGGAAATATCCATGCATGAAGTTGAATCTTTGTTCAAAGAATATGCATCATCCCCATTGATTCGTCAAACAGCACAGCTAATAAGCAAACGTCTAGGTCGTGAACTTCGCCCATTCGATCTTTGGTATAACGGTTTTGTCGGTAGGGCAGGTATCTCAGAAGATCAACTCGATAAGATAACACGTAGCCGCTACCCCAATCCAAAGGCATTGGAAAATGATTTACAACGCATCCTTGTTGATTTGGGATTTAGCAGTAAGGATGCTCAGTTTTTGGCATCAAAAATTGAAGTAGATGCTGCCAGGGGATCAGGACATGCCATGCGTGCCTCCATGCGATCGATGCCATCCCACTTGCGTACCCGCATTGCCGCAAGCGGAATGGATTATAAGGGTTACAATATTGCCATCCACGAGTTTGGGCATAATGTTGAGCAAACCATAAGCCAGCACATGGTGGAAAATAGGTTTATCAATGGGATTCCGAATACTGCATTCACTGAAGCGCTGGCGTTCATGTTTCAAAAACGCGATTTACAGCTTTTAGGCATTAAAGTGAAAGATCCTATGTTAGAGCACCTCGATGTACTGAATATTTTTTGGGATAACTATGAGATGATGGGAGTATCGCTGGTTGACATGAAGGTTTGGGAATGGCTTTACGATAATCCCAACGCCGATGCCCACCAACTTAAAGGAGCTGTAATCCAAATTGCTAAAGATGTTTGGAACGATTATTACGCTGATGTTTTCGGCGAAAAGGATAATCCACTTCTGGCCATTTACTCGCACATGATCCAGTCGCCACTTTACCTGATGAACTATCCCTATGGCAGGCTTATCATGTTTCAATTGGAGGATTACATTGCCAATAAGGATTTCGCCAAAGAGGTGTTAAGAATCTTTGCCATTGGGCAAATAACCCCTCAACACTGGATGCAGAAGGCCACTGGTGAGCAGATAAGCAATAAACCGCTGTTCAGTGCTGTTGAGAAAGCCTTAGATATTGTTAAGCAATAATATGCTTATAATTACATGTCCGAGCAAATATCAATTCGATTGATATTTGCTCGTTTTTTTTAGTGGGTGAGCTTAAAGCGAATCCGAAAAACACCTGCATTAAAATCGGTTGAAATAATTCTAAACTCTCCAATTTCGTTGGTATTCGAGACATGAGGTCCAATACAGGCACAAGCATCGTATTGGCCAACCTTAATAACCCTAAGCTGATCAGGAGCGTTATCGGGGAGTTTCGAAAGATCTAAAAAGGAAGCCGCTTCCACCTTCGGAACCAACACCTCGTTAACATCAACGTTCGATCGAATAACTTCATTAACTCTATTCTCAATTTCTGCAACTTGCTCAAGGGAAGGAGGTTCTTGTAAGCTGTAATCGCATTTCGATTTTTTATGCTCTATGTGAGCGTTCTTTGAACGCGGACATCCAAACATCCTCACCATGGTTTGGTTAAGGATATGCTCAGCTGTATGCATGCGAGGATCATAATTCTTTTCACTCATTATAAAAATGTTTAAATATTTGCTTAACAAGATATCTCACTTGTTTCGACATCACACTTTTGGGGATAATCAGTTGAGACATGTTTACAAAGTAGCAGCAAAAAAATCATTTTTAAAATTTTCTCAAAAATATAGAATCTGGCTATACTTAATTAAACTATAACGAACATTTTAATGGTTCATGAAACAAAAAAAGGGGAATATTTTTGATTTATATTGTACTTGCTTCAACACACACTACTTTCGAATAAACTATCTTTGCAGTGATATGATTTTTTTCGGCAATTAACAAATACTTCAAAATTGATAAATACCATTGAACTAGAAGGGATGGAGTTTTTTTCCTACCATGGCTGCTACAAAGAGGAGCAAACAGTAGGAAACCAGTTTATTGTAAACCTTAAACTAGAGACCTCATCCATAAATGCTGTCGCAACAGATAGCCTGAAGGATGCACTAAACTATCAGCAAGCATATGAAATTGTTAAGAAGGAAATGTCTAGACCATCCCACCTGCTTGAACATTTAGCTGGTAGAATTCTTGATGAACTATTCAAAGAATTGGAATTACTGGAGCATGCAACGGTTAAAGTATCAAAGAAAAATCCACCCATGGGTGGAAAGATGGACTGCGTTAGTGTAACCCTTTCAAGGAGGAGATGGGAATAGTAAGGTTTAGACATTGTCCCAATTGCAATTCAATATTCGATTGCTACTGTGAATCTGATCGAAAATGCTGGTGTGAACAAATTAAACTGTCAAAGGAAAGCCTCTCGATCCTTTCCCGGCACTATATCGGTTGCCTTTGCCCCAATTGCATAGAAGAATTCATTGAAAAAATGAAAAACAAAAATCTCCAATAATGATTTAATGCCAATTTGTAGAAGATTGGGTATGATCTAAAGGTTTTTTTATATATTTGCAGTCCGTATTTGAACATATGGTCTCGTGGCCGAGTGGCTAGGCAGAGGTCTGCAAAACCTCGTACAGCGGTTCGATTCCGCTCGAGACCTCAAAAAACATAAGCTATTCATAGGGTTATTCTCTCAGCCACTCCTAGCCTAACCCTTATCAACCCCGACTTTTAAAACAATCATCCATTAGTTTTTATTGTAAAAAATTGCTGTAAAAAAATTGTAAAACAAAAATGTAATTAATTCAAAAAAATGGGTTAAAAAAATGGATTATTGAGAATATTTGTTTTATTTTTATATGATAAATTGAGGATTGTTATATTCTTAACCAATTATTGCTGATTAAAAAATATTTATTCAAAATATTACTATCATGAAAAGATTCTATTTAACCCTTGGGCTGATGTTATTTTTCATTGCATCATATAGCCAAACCAGCGATCTAAAAGTTATTTCCTCCGCAGGCGATTACTTTGTTGGTTCAGAGATTACTCTTAGCTGGACATTAGGCGAACCCGTTATAGAAACCTTTGAAAATGGAGGCATTTTGCTTACGCAAGGTTTTCAGCAAGGTGACTTCTGGACAACACCAGAGGCCTATACCCTAACCCTTTTGGCAAATCCTGATAATATTGGAGCTGAATTAACTGGGTATGGAGACCACTTCGTGGGTGCCTTGGTAAACATAACGGCTAGTGAGGTTCAGGGTTATTCTTTTATTGGTTGGTCGGGTAATGTTGAAGACATAGAACTGCTTGATGATGCTAGCGAAATGATAACTTCATTCACTATGCCAGACCGGGATATTACTTTTACTGCAAACTACCAAGCAATCGACTACAACGTTTCAGTATCCATTGTTCCAGAAGGAACAGGAACGGTTACTGGCGATGGACTTTATAACATGGGGGATGAAGTTACTCTTACTGCTAATGCAGAAACAGGTTACGAATTCCTCAACTGGAGAAATGATGGAACGGTTGTAAGTTCCGACAATCCTTACATTTTCACAATGCCTGCTTCCGATGTTACACTTACTGCACATTTTATCGAAGAAGGTGTTGAAACTTACACATTAACACTTATTGCTGAGCCTGACAACATTGGGGCTGTATTAACTGGAACAGGGGACTACGAAGAGGGTGAAGTTGTTTTCATTACCGCCTCTGAGGTTAATGGTTATGCATTTGTTGGATGGAATGGACCTTTGCCAGACGTTGCCTTAATCAACGATCCTTTTGCCATGGTAACCTCTCTTGAAATGCCAGATAGAAATGTTGAGCTAATTGCAACCTATGAACCCTTATATACTCTCACATTGCTTGTTGATCCCGATGGCATTGGTGCCATTACAGAAGGAGCAAATGAATACTTCGAGGATGATTATATAGAAATTTCAACAAATGCCGTTGATGGATATAACTTTTTAGGCTGGACTGGCGATGCTGACGACATTGCATTACTTGCTGATCCTTTATCCCTTAGCACTTCATTCACAATGCCTGCTAGGGATGTTACTCTAACCGCTTCTTACGAAGAGATTCCTACTTACAGCGTAACTCTGCTTGCAAATCCTGACGGCATTGATGCTTTACTAACGGGAGAAGGAAACTATATTGAGGGTGCAAATGTAAATATATCAGCTAGTACAGTTATAGGTTATATGTTCATTGAATGGACAGGTAGCCCCGAAGATGTTGCTCTTCTTGATGATGCCTCCGAAAATTCAACATCTTTCGTAATGCCCGATAGAGCAGTAATCCTTACTGCTAACTACGAATTAATTGACTATACTATTACAGTAAACATTAACCCAACTGATGCAGGTACTGTTACCGGTGAAGGAACCTATAACTTTGGAGACCCTGTAGCACTCGAAGCGACCCCCGAAACAGGTTATCAGTTCCTGAACTGGAGAAAGGATGGCACGGTGTATAGCTCCGAAAACCCACTTGAATTCTCCATGCCAGCTAGTGATCTAATTTTTACCGCTTATTTCATTGAAGAGGGGGTTGAAACTTATACCTTAACCCTGCTCGCTGATCCCGATGATATCGGTTCTGTTCTTATTGGATCGGGAGTTTACGAGGAAACCGAAGTGATAAACATATCCGCTAGCGAAGTTCTTGGGTATGAGTTTATAGGTTGGACAGGTGAACCTGAAGATGTTGCTCTCCTTGACGATGTAACCGCATTGGCAACCTTCTTCGAAATGCCAAATAGAGATGTAACCTTAACTGCAACCTATGAAGTTGAAGTGCCACCACTCTACACCTTAACTTTACTTTCAGATCCTTCTGATATTGGTGCCATATTAACTGGTGCAGACGACTACAATGAGGGTGATCTTGTCAATATCTCTACTAGCGTGGTTGATGGTTACACTTTCATTGGGTGGACGGGTACCACAGAAGACGTTGCTCTTTTGGTTGATGCCTCAGCTCTGGCAACATCTTTCATAATGCCCAATAGAAATGTCACATATACAGCTGCATACGAATTGGATCAAGTAGTATACCCACTACCATTTGCTGAGGACTTCACTGATCTAGAAGTTGGAGCTATTCCAGTAGATTGGGCTAAAACCCATGCCAATTGGGGAGTTGTTGCCTCGGCCAATGCTGGA
>CAYNHM010000051.1:0-15117 GCA_964397135.1 uncultured Rikenellaceae bacterium | reverse complement strand
GGTAAGTTGTTTTGCACAGCTTCGCCCCGTCAGTCACATAAAACTAACATAGGGCGATGAATTTTTACTTACTAAAAATAATACATTTATCCTTTAAAACTATAAATAATGTTGACAATCTTTGGATTAGTGTATGGACAACTCAAAAAAAACGCAACGATTTGTGGTTTACACAAGGATTAGTCTGGTGAAAAAAAGGGAAGTAGAAGAACAGCTATTTTCGGGTAATCCTTTCTGCAGCGTTGGCAACATCACTGTACTCAAACCCACGCGATAGGCCAAATCGGATGAGTTTACCCCTTAGCTCAGCAGGGCTTGAATGCTTTACCATTTTAACCTTTTTGTTCAGAAGATCCATCAGCGATTCAGCTGTGACAAGATCCTTGATCTCAGCAAGGGCAATATTTACGTTATCGCTCGATAAGCCTTTGGCCTTTAATCCCATCGCAATCTTTTTGGGCCCCCACTTGTTGAGACGCGCCTTATCGCGGGCAAAGGTTACCGCGTAACGGCTCTCATCTATATACTTCTCACGTACCAGCATGGCAATAATACTTTCGATCTCCTTCGGTTCAACACCCCACCGAACGAGGTTTAATCTTATATCGGCAGAACACTTCTCCTGCCTACTGCAGAGCCTCTGAGCCCTCTCCAGCGCTTTCTTAGCATTCATCCTTTTCTTAACCAACATGATACCTATCGTTTTTGTTATATCAAATGCAATTACCCACAACTTTTCCCCTTATCCCCTTACCCTTTAACCTTGTCCCTTTAGCCTTTAACCTTGATCATCCTATCCTTTCCGTTTATATCTTTTCGAATTTCCACATCCTCAAATCCAAAGGTCTTAAAAATTGCTGAAGTTTCCTTTCCCAGTGCTTCGTTGATCTCGCAGTAAACTAAACCTTCTGGCTTTAAAAGATCTTTGGCGTATTTGGCAATGGCATGGTAGTAGATCAGCGGATCGTTATCATTAACGAAAAGTGCCATTTGCGGTTCGTACTGCAGCACGTTGCGATGCATAAACGCCTTTTCGCTTTCGCGAACGTATGGTGGATTGCTGACAATAATATCGAAGGGAGTACCAGGAATACTGCCGTGTAGTTTTAAAATATCTTGAACATTTAAGTTGATCTCAACACCAGCAATCGCAGCGTTTTTCTTTGCCAGGGCAATGGCTTGAGTCGATATGTCGATGGCATGCACTTTTGCTTTGGGAATATTTTTGGCCAATGCTATGGCTATGCATCCTGAACCCGTTCCAATGTCTAGTATGCTGGGCCTTTGGTATTTATTCGATTTGATTACCCAGTCAACCAGTTCCTCGGTTTCAGGGCGTGGGATAAGCACATCGGGGGTAACCTGTAAGGTTATGCCAAAAAATTCTGTTTCGCCAATGATATATTGGATAGGCTTTTGTAACTTTAGCTGCGAAAGGTAGCCATCCATCTTCTCGAGCTGAGAGGTGCTCATGAAGAGGAGACCATTGGCAAGAATCTGATGGAAAGGCTCACCAGTAACTTTTTGCAGCAGGATCCGGGCAATGGCCTTAGCCTCATCCTCTGCATAGTATTCGCTTAGGCTCTGGCAGAGTTTTTTGAAGTAGGATATGATGCTTATGCTGCTCACCGTGTGAGAGAGTTTTTTTTTGAGATCAAATTTACGGAATAATTATGGAACAGCTGGAACTCGATACGATGTACATGCACCGATGCCTTGAATTGGCAAAGAAAGGCATGGGAAACGTGGCTCCAAATCCCATGGTTGGTGCAGTGGTGGTTTACAACAACACCATTGTTGGGGAGGGATTTCATAAGGATTACGGGCAGGATCATGCCGAGCGTATTGCAATAAATTCGGTTAAAGACAAAGAGCAGTTGAGTCAGTCAACGCTTTACGTTTCGCTTGAGCCCTGCTCTCACTTTGGCAAAACGCCCCCTTGCACCGATCTCATCAAGGAGTCGGGGATAAAAAGGGTGGTGATAGCCACCAAAGACCCCAACCCCAAGGTTTTGGGCAGGGGTACCGATGTGCTTAAGAAGGCTGGATGCGATGTCACAGTGGGTGTTTTAGAAAAAGAGTCCAAGGAGTTAAATCGTCGTTTTTTTGTTTACCACGTAAAGAAGCGCCCATACATAATCCTTAAATGGGCGCAGACCCTCGATGGTTTCATCGATGCGGTTAGGCTGCCCAATCAACCCATTGCCCCGGTATGGATTACCAACGATTTGGCAAGAACATTGGTCCACCGATGGCGTAGTGAGGAGCAGGCCATACTCATTGGCACCAACACCGTTGATAAGGACAATCCCCGGTTGGATGTTCGATATTGGAGCGGACGCTCTCCCCTAAGGATTGTCATGGACAGATTGCTTAGAATTTCACCTGAGTCCAATGTGTACGATGGCTCTTTACCCACCCTTGTTTTCATCGGAAACAACTCAAGCGCATCGGCACGCAAGGCAAACTTTGCCTCCGTTCCTAACTTGGAGATGTTAACTGTTGATTTTGCCAAGGGAGTTGAGACACAGGTTTGCAAGGAGCTTTTCGAGAGGGAGATAGTTTCTCTAATCATTGAGGGAGGAGCCATACTCATGAGCAGCTTCATAAAGCGTGATCTATGGGACGAGGCTCGTGTTTTTGTTGGAAATAAATTCTTTGGCGATGGTATTAAAGCACCCACTTTAAACGGGAAACTCTTTTCATACGATCAGGTGGGCGAGAGCAAACTTTTTACTTACCGTAATAGGATTGATAAGGATTAAACGGCAGCAAACCGAATGGCTGATTCGTCCCAGTGAGGGGCATTAATGATGGCTGGAAGAATATCCGATGGTTGTTCAACCAAAGTCCATATTTGTCTATGCTCAGGACGCATAAATCGCTCCTCAATCATTTTCTCAATCATAAGTTCTAAGTGGGAGTAAAAGCCATTGGTATTTAGTACTACAATAGGCTTGGTAAACTTACCAAGGCGTTTAAGGGTGAACACCTCCATTAGTTCTTCCAACGTGCCACAACCTCCTGGTAGGGCAACCACAGCATCAACCTTCTCAATCAGCTTCTTCTTGCGTTCGCGCATATCTTTTACCAGGATTAGCTGGCTAAGCCCTTTATGACCCCATTCCACCTTTTCCATGAACCGGGGAAGCACTCCCACAACCTTTCCGTTGAGAGATAATGCCGTATCGGCAAGGCAACCCATTAATCCAATGGAACCACCACCATAGACAATGGTTATTCCTGCTTTAACGAATTCCTCGGCTACAGTCTGGGTATGGTTAAAGTAGTCGGAATCCACCTTAGCGCTGGAAGCGCAGAATACGCATATACGCATTGTTAATCAGTTTGGTAATGTATTGTTTTACCCACGGTTAAATGAAAAAACACATGACATAGATCATAGCTGCCTCATGGGCAGGGAATATCTATGCCAAAAATCCTTATGAAGGAATACTAAAGCAGTGCTTCAAGTTTTGCCGCAAGGGTATTCTTGGGTACAGCACCAACCTGCTTGTCAACTACCTCACCGTTCTTGAAGAATAGAACGGTTGGGATATTACGAATGCCGTATTTACCTGCAATGTTGGGGTTGTTGTCAACATCTACCTTGCCTACGACGGCCTTACCCTCAAATTCCTGCGAGAGTTGCTCAACGAATGGAGCGATCATTCTGCAAGGGCCACACCACTCTGCCCAAAAGTCAAGTAGAACGGGCTTGTCGGTTTTTAAAACCATCTCCTCAAAGTTGGAGTCTGTAATTGCTATTGCCATACTTCTTTTTTTTTGATAAAAATAACAGTTTTATTTAATAAATGTTTTAAAATGCAAAGTCTTGTTGCATAAAAAATCAAACCTAGTTCACCTTAAAGTTAAGCTGAAGTGTCTTCAACTTTTCAATAAGTTCGTTTGTAATATTCACTCTAAAAGATCGTGAGAACATCTCAAGGGTAGTTCTGCTTTCGGGATCAACCAGCTTTACATTTAGCTGTACCTTCCCGTTGTTTGTTGATGTCAAACTCTTTAAGGAATCAACCAACCCATCGGTCAGCTCATCGACAATAATGGTTAGGGTGATTTTTTTTACCAATTCCTCTCTTACATCGGAGAGCATAATTATGTTTTTAATGCTGAACTCTAACTCACCCTCCTTAAAACGGCTTTTCTCAAACTTACCTTTTATAAGAAGAGGGTAGCCCTCGTAAAAGAACTTGCGGTTGTTCTCAAAGTCTTTCCCGAAGAGTGTCATCTCAAACGAATCGGTAAAGTCCTCAATGGCAAGACGTCCGTAAAAATTTCCGTTTTTCGATGTGAGTACCTTTGCAGAAGAAACAATGCCAGCTATGGCGAGTTCTTTCCCATTTAGGTATTCTGGAAAAGCCATCTCGGCAAGAGGCGTGTTGCAAAAATTGTCCATCTCCAGCGAATAGTCATCCAGAGGATGAGCTGAAAGGTAAATGCCAATTACCTCCTTTTCCTTGCTAAGTTTTTCCAGCATTGGCCAGTCATCAACAATGGGGATCTCAGGTTTCTGAAGTTCAAAGCCTCCACCCATGTCACCGAAGAGGGTTTGCTGCACGTTGTTCTTCTCTTGCTGTACCTTTGCCCCGTAACGCATTAGCTGCTCAATAAAAGAAACACCCTTAATATCCTCGGCAAAGTACTGAGAACGTTTGATGTCACCGAGGTTGTCGAGTGCACCAGCCAATATTAAGGCTTCGATGTTCTTCTTGTTAACAGTCTGAATGTTCACCCGTTCCACAAAATCAAATACATCCTTGTACTTTCCACCCTTACGCGATTCGACGATATTGGCAACTGCGGCTTCGCCCACACCTTTTATGGCAGCCAACCCAAAGCGTATATCACCATTGGGCATTACGGTGAATTTAATGTTACTATAGTTGACGTCGGGGCCTAAAACCTGAATTCCCATGCGTCGGCATTCATCCATAAAGGAGGTAATTTTCTTGATATCTGAAAGGTTGCGACTAAGAACAGCAGCCATATATTCGCTGGGATAGTGTGCCTTGAGATATGCTGTTTGGTACGATACCATTGCGTAACAGGTGGAGTGAGATTTATTGAAAGCATACTGAGCAAAAGCTTCCCAATCGTTCCAAATCTTTTCGGCCTTTTTCTTGTCGAAACCCTTCTCTAGGCAGCCATTGATAAACTTCTCGTTGAGCTTATCCATTACGCTCTTCTGCTTTTTACCCATGGCTTTTCTAAGAGAGTCGGCTTCCCCCTTGGTAAACCCACCCAGTTTTTGCGACAGGAGCATCACCTGCTCTTGGTAAACCGTAATGCCATATGTATCTCTAAGGTACTCTTCCATTTCGGGGATATCGTACTCTATCTTTTCCCTGCCATGCTTTCGGTTAATATAGCTAGGGATATAATCCATAGGACCTGGTCGGTATAGAGCGTTCATGGCGATCAGATCCTCAAAACGGTTGGGTTTTAGGTTGCGCAGATGCTTTTTCATCCCTGGCGACTCGAACTGGAAGAGGGCAGTGGTTTCACCCCTTGAGTAAAGTTCAAAGGTTTCCTTATCGTCCAGTGGGATACTTTCAATATCTATTTCAACACCTTTCGATTCCTTGATAAAGGCAATGGCATCTTTAATGATGGAAAGGGTTTTCAACCCCAGAAAGTCCATCTTGAGAAGTCCCACGGACTCAACATGCTTGCCATCGAACTGGGTAACGTAAAGTTCTGTATCCTTAGCGGTGCAAATGGGAATGTGCTCCTCAAGGTTGTCGCGCCCTATGATTATCCCGCAGGCATGAACCCCTGTTTGCCTAATAGAACCTTCGAGAACCTCGGCGTACTGAAGGGTTGAGCGGACCAACTCACTCCCTGACTTTTTGCTCTCGAGCAACTCGGGAATCTCCTTGTAGGCCATGGCAAGTGTTGTACCCGGTCGTTCGGGAACCAGCTTTGCCAATCTGTTGGCTTCGGGCAGAGGTAGTTTTTGCACCCTAGCAACATCGCGGATTGCCATTTTTGCAGCCATAGTGCCAAAGGTAATGATGTGTGCTACCCTTTGTTTACCGTACTTGTTAACCACCCATTTTAGCACATCTTCCCTGCCGTCCTCATCAAAATCAATGTCGATATCAGGCATGGAAATACGCTCGGGGTTAAGAAAACGCTCAAATAGTAAGTCGTACTTAATGGGGTCTATATCGGTAATTTTTAAGCAGTATGCCACCGCCGATCCGGCAGCGGATCCTCTTCCCGGACCAACTGATACACCCATCTCTCTGGCGGCTTTAAGAAAGTCCCAAACAATAAGAAAGTAGCTGGGGTATCCCATACGGGCAATTACGTCCAGCTCAAAATCTATCCTTTCGCGAAGTTCTTGCGAAAGGTCTTCGCCCCATCGTTTCTTTGCACCCTCGTAGGTAAGATGTTTTAAGTATTCGTTCTCATCATTAAACTCCTTGGGGAGTTCAAAATGGGGCATAATGGGTTCATGTTCGAGCGAGTAGAACTCAGCTTTTTCTGCAACTTCCAGGGTGTTGTAAATGGCTTCGGGATTATCGGGGAATAGCTCAAGCATTTCGGCTTCGCTTTTCAGGTATTCCTGCATGGTGTAGTGCAATCGGTTAGGATCGTCCACATCTTTGCCTGTGTTAAGGCAGATAAGCCTATCGTGTGCCTGTGCATCCTCTGCATCAATAAAGTGAACGTCGTTGGTGGCTATGCACTTTACCCCGGTCTTTACGGAAAGATCAAATATGGCTTTGTTGACTTTTTTTTGCTCGTGATAGGTATCAGCAGCAAAACCACCTTCGCTCACAGGATGAAGCATGACTTCAAGGTAGAAATCATCGCCGAATATATCCTTGTACTCGTTTACCAACTCCTCGGCACGCTTCATGTTTCCAGCCAGAATGGCCTGAGGAATTTCTCCTCCAAGACAAGCCGAGCTGGCAATTATGCCCTCGTTGTACTTGCGAAGAAGCTCCTTATCCATGCGCGGTTTGTAGTAAAACCCTTCAGTCCATGAATAGGAAACCAGCTTGGTTAGGTTATGATACCCTATTTTGTTTTTGGCCAAAAGAACTAAATGATCACCACCTCTGTCGTCCTTATCGGCGCGGTTGAATCGGCTGTTGGATGCAACATACGCTTCGCAACCAATTATGGGCTTAAACAGC
This sequence comes from uncultured Rikenellaceae bacterium, assembly GCA_964397135.1. Lineage (GTDB taxonomy): Bacteria > Bacteroidota > Bacteroidia > Bacteroidales > Tenuifilaceae > MWFE01. Next base: position 7,948 of record CAYNHM010000051.1, on the reverse strand, counting down.
TTTTCTTGCTCTGCCCTCAACCGTTTTTCAAGTTCATCTAATTGTTCTGAACTATTTTCGGAACCAGTATCCTCCAACTTTTTGGAGTTAATCTCTGATAGTATGGTTTTTATCTCGGAATTGATGGGCTTATTGGCCTCATTAACAGCGTTAAGAAATTCCTTTACGCCAAACATATTCCCGTGATCCGTAATGGCTACGCCTTTCATCCCCAACTTACGAGCCTTATCAACCAAGCCTTTAATGCTTGATGCGCCATCGAGAATGGAAAACTGGGTGTGAACGTGAAGGTGAACGAACTTATTCATCTCAAAATCAATCTTTTTCTCTTGCTCTATCAATATAAAATCCCTTGTTCAAAGGTAGCTATTTGGTATCCTCAAAAAGGGCGATGTTGATAACTTGGGGAAAAAAATATTCGGGTAAAAAAAATGTTAATAACTTTGAGAGATAAACAATAGTAATAGTTAAACATGCAATTTTAAACGTTTACTAATAATCTACAATATAGCATGATCTTAACCACCTCTGAAAGGTTCTTGCTTCTGGCAAAGAATCCAACCAACGGTCGCTTCATCACCTCTGATATATACCTTTACCATGGTCTGGTTGGATCCATTCTCCTCGACATGTCTTTTGAGGGGATGTTTTCCATTGATAACAAAAGGCTAATTCTAAAGGATGGTATCCGGACACCAAATCCCATTTATCTCGAAGTAGTTGAAAGGATTAAGAAATCAAGTAAGCCCCGTAAATTATCATCCTGGATTTCAATAATTAATAGAAAGTCAAAAAAGTATAAATGGATTGTCCTAAAAGGTATGGCGCAAAGGCATATCCTTAGCATTGAGCAAAAGTATTTCTTGAGCTTTATTCCTTACAAAAGGTGTTACTTAATTGACCAGAACGCTAGAAATAGCCTCATTTTACAGCTTAAAAATAGCGTATTGTACAAAAAAGATACAAGTGATGATTTAATAGTCTTACTAAGTTTGGTAGAGGCATGTAGCATGCATAAAATCCTTTCCCGTGATAAAGTAGAACTTAAAATTTTACGAAAAAATCTTAAAGAAATTTTAAAGGATAATCCTATCGCCAGCGAGGTGGCAAAGACAATAAAGCAGGTTCAGATTGCCATTGCTACAACAGTTGCAGTATCAACGATTGCTGCAACCTCTAGATAAGGGGTTAGTTGTTAATGTGTTATTTGATTTTTTTATGATTTAAAGTGCCCGCACTAAACCTGTCTGTTATACTTCCATAAATTGAGTTAAAAACTTTTTATACTTTTGCCACTGGGTAATTATTCCCTTAATTATTCACACATTTTCATTGAATCATTTGCATAAAGTTCAAATAGAAAAACTCCATGCATCAGCTAGAAAAGCATTTTGAGCCATTTCGAAAGAATACCATTGGCAACGAGCAAACGTTTAGCACTCCGTTTGGTTTGCAAAAGATGATATATGCCGATTGGATTGCGAGCGGAAGGTTGTACGGGCCAATAGAGGAGAAAATTGCCAATGTTTTCGGTCCTTTTGTGGCTAACACTCATACTGAAACTAGCGAAACAGGAACTTTGATGACCAAGGCATATCACCATGCGCACCATCTTGTTAAAAAACATGTGAACGCAGGGCCCAATGATGTGATTATTACTGCTGGGTTCGGAATGACAACCGTTGTGAATAAGATGATTCGAATTCTGGGATTGAAAAATTGTGGGCTGATTCAGAAGTCGGATTGCATTCAGAAATCGGAAAAACCAGTTGTTTTCATTACACACATGGAACACCACTCTAACCACACCAGCTGGTTTGAGGCAAATGTTGATGTGGTTGTTCTGCAGCCAAACAAAGATTTACTTGTTGATTTGGATGAGCTTCGAGCGCAGCTCGAAAAGTACAAGGATAGGAACTTTAAAATTGGATCGTTCACAGCTTGCTCCAACGTTACGGGGATTGAAACGCCGTACCACGAGATGGCCAGGATTATGCATGAGTATGGTGGGGTTTGCTTTGTGGATTTTGCTGCATCGGCACCATATGTCGATATTGATATGCATCCTGCTGATGATGAAATGAAAAAGCTGGATGCCATTTTTTTTAGCCCCCATAAGTTTTTGGGTGGCCCCGGCAGTTCGGGTGTGCTGATTTTCGACAGAAGCTTATACAAGAGTACAATTCCCGATAATCCGGGTGGTGGCACAGTTGACTGGACTAATCCCTGGGGCGAGTACAAGTACATCGACGATATTGAAATCCGTGAGGATGGCGGAACGCCAGGTTTTTTGCAGGCTATTCGTACAGCGTTGGCTATTGAATTGAAGAAGCAAATGGGAACGGAGAAAATGCGAAAGCGCGAGCACGAGCTGGTAAAGAGGGCATTCGCAGAGTTTAGGAAGATTGATGGAGTGAAGATACTCGCTGATAATGTGGAGGATCGGTTGGGAGCACTCTCATTCTACATTGAGGGTGTACACTTTAACCTCGTTGTGAAACTGCTGAATGATCGCTTTGGCATTCAGGTGCGTGGTGGTTGTGCCTGTGCAGGCACATATGGCCATTTCCTGCTGGATGTTAGCTACGAAAAATCGAAGAAAATCACCGATTTAATCAACCATGGCGATCTTTCGGAAAAACCTGGATGGATAAGGGCTTCGCTTCATCCCACCATGACCGATTGTGAGTTGGATATTCTAGTTGAGGGCGTTCGGGAAATTTCTGAGAATCATAAGGAGTGGAGAAAGGATTATATTTACAATAAGCATACCAACGAATTTAAGCACAAGCAGGAAATTAGCGATAAAACCGATTTGGTTAAACCCTGGTTTAAATTGGACTGATAGAATATTTTCCCTATTATTTCTTTCTTTTTCCCCATGTACGCAGCTGGCACATGCAGCCACCGGTCATGGTTTCGTCGGGATCAATGATTAGAGGAAGTCCATCCCTTTCCCAATCGTGGATTCCACCAACCAGGTTTGCCACAAGGGTAAATCCCTTCTTCATCAAGAATTCCGTTGCCTCTTTGCTGTGAATGCCTACGGCATCGGCTACAATAATTGGTTTGTTCGTTGGTAAATGATGGTAGTAGTCACCAATCTCATCGTAAACGCAGTGAAGGAATTCGGGCACATCGAAGCGTTTATTGTTAAATAGTAGATCAAGCCGAAGATCGAGGAGAACCGCACCTTTCTGGCAGAGTTCAAACGCTTCGCGAGGTGAAAGGTGAAGGGTATTGTTGATTGTAAAGCCGTAACCACTATAAAAATCAACCATACTGAAAAAATTAATTACATTTTGCGGTTTTGCATTGTACATTTAATATTACTATCCACACCCACAGCATCCTCCCTGCATTCCACAAGCAGGTGAACTTGAGAAAGATGATTCTTTGGATACCTTGGGTGGTATGTATTCGTTGCACTCCTCCCCATTGGCTGGGCAAGGTGCCGTAAGCTTGCTGCATGGCCCAAAGGTTGGATCGATCCACTCCTGCTTTGTCCCTTGGGCTTCAAATTTTAATTTGCACGATTTACAGTAGAATGTAGGCATAGTTGATTGGATGATTTGATAATTGATCATTAATTACTGATTCCTTAACATCATGTTTACTAACAACATCCCCCTTCGCAGGAGCAGCCACAGCCTCCATGCTTTTTATCTTCGTGGGCTTTTACTAAAATGGGCAAAGCATCCCTATACCATTGGACTATACCACCATCGAGATTTACAGCATTGTTATACCCTTGATGATTAAGTAGATTGACAATCTTAACGCTTCGGATTCCGTTGTTGCAGGCAACAATCAGGGGTTTGTCCTTAGGTAGCGTCTCAAAGTTATCCATAATGGACGACATGGGCATATGGATGAGCTTTGTGGTATCGAACTGAACAATATCAAGCTCTTCGTCTTCGCGAATATCAACAATAAAAGCATCTGAATTGGTTAGCTCAACCACTGCATGTTTTGGTTCAATATGAACTACTCCTGGCAAGTTGAACGATTGCACAGTGGGTATTTCGGCGGTGTTTTTCATCTAATTTTTTTTACTTTCTTATTACTAGTATAAACAGTTAAGCTGGTTACATGGTTCGGAAAATAGATAGAAACTTAATAAAACGATTTGAAAGATTACCATTTAGCTAATTTCTAAAACATACCCAACCGTTGGAATTGTTGTCAGCTTAATATTTTGATCATCCTTTAGGTAAGCCCTAAGCTTTGAAATGAAAACATCGAGACTACGGCCAATGAAATAATCCGATTCACCCCAAACTGTAACCATTAACTCTTCGCGCTGAACAATGCTATTGGCTGAGTTGACCAATAATTCCAGAATTTTATTCTCCTTGATGGTAAGCCGTTGACATTTTTCCCCAATTTTCAGCATTTGGTTCGATGGGTCGAAAACGTATTGGCCTAAAGAAGCTGTTCTTGTTTGTCTTTCGGGTATTTTTACCTGGCCTGTTCTGTTGATAATTGCCATTATTCGGAACAGCAACTCCTCCTCGTCGAAGGGTTTGGTTATGTAGTCGTCAACCCCAAGGCGAAAGCCTTTAATCTTATCCTCCTTAAGTGAACGGGCCGAAAGTATGATAACGGGAATATCACTATTCTTAAGTTTTATCTTCTCAAGAAGGGTGAAACCATCAATTTTGGGAAGCATTAAATCGAGAATGCAGAAATCGAAAGAGTTAGATGTAAACCCACGCAAACCCGATTCGCCATCGCGGTAAAGTTTCACCTCAAACCCCTGCGATTCGAGAAAATCAACTAGCAGAAAACCAAGGTTTAAATCGTCCTCTACCAGCAATATTCGAGTTTTATTTCTACTTGTTTCTACGCTCATGCCAATGGCAATTTAATGGTAAAAACACTTCCCTTGCCCTCTATGCTTGAAACATCAATCTGACCCTTCATTTTTGTAACCGTACTCTTCACAAGGTGCAATCCCAAACCAAATCCATCGATACTATGCACATCGCCATTTGTTATCCGATAGTACCGATCGAAGATACGAGAATGATGCTTTTTGGGTATTCCTATTCCATTATCCGATATGCAAATCCTTAATTGTTTACCTTTTGATTCTAGCTCAACTTTGATCTCTGGTTCACCTGAGCAGTACTTAATGGCATTATCAATAAGGTTGCCAATGGCGATGCGAAAAAGGTCAGCATTCCCCAATAACATGAAGTTATCGCCCGATTTCTCTATGCTGATCCGTCCCTGCCTCTGATCGAGTTGAACGCCGAAAGTGTCGACAACGCTGCATACCTCTTCGTCGGCAGAGAATTGATTTATCTCCATGGGGATATTGCTTTCAAGAAGAGTAGCCTTGAGCATCATTTCGATCTTGTCCTTCATATTCTTATGCTCGTTGCGGATAACTTTTGTGTAGGCTACCAGCTTTTCATCAGCAGTAATGGCCTCGTGTTTGGATATAATGCTACTTGCCAGAGCAATATTGGTTAGGGGCGTTTTTATCTCGTGGGTTATGTTGTTTATAAAATCGATAATGTTGCGAGTTAGCCTCCGTTCATGCTCTAGGAATTTATATATCAAAACCATTGATACACAAACAAGTACTAGCAATGCAATGGAGCTGATGAAGATTGATCCCATTTGCGCCTTGATGAATTCCTTCTTCTCGGGGAATCGAATGCTCAGCTCAAATCCAGAATTTGGGGCAATATTTTCAAGATTTTTATGGACAAAAACATTCTTTTTGTAAGGGCATTCCTGCACGGTTCCCTTTTCAACCAGTTCAAACTCAAAATCTAAATCAATATTTAAATTCCTTAATTCGTTCCTTATCATGGAATCTATCCCAGAAAAAACAACTCTATTCTGATTAATAAGTGAACAGGATTGCATTTCCCCTTCCATCAGGCAGCCCACCAGCTCGTTGCAGAAATCCTTATCGCTTGCAAGGTTTTCAATGGTGCGATTCATTACCAGCGAAACGGCATGCTTAAACTGGTTCTCCTGCATTTTGGCGGCCTTAAGCATCCAGCTAATCTGTATGCCAACAAGCACAGCCAAACTGAATATGGTAATCACCAATAGTACTAGATGGATTTTTTTCTTCATGGACGTAAAATTACAACCAAATTGGATACAAACAGAAATTTTAACATCGCTATAACATGAATTAACAACCCAATAACAGGAAGCAGTTTATAGAGAGGCTATTTTTGTTATGTAGTTTCAAGAGTTCTTTAATCGAGTTAATAATCACTAAAAACAGTATAGTAATGAAAAAGTATTTATTAGGAATCATTGCATTAGCAGTAGTTGCATTGGCCGTAACGCTTGTTGTTAGAGCCAACGATAGTTCAAAAGAGAACAAAAAAGCCGAAACCGAAATGGTAAAGGAGGCACATGAGTGCGGTGCAGCCCATGCCTGTGAGCACGATAAGGGCGACAAGTCGAGCTGTGACCCTGCAAAATGCGCAAACTGCTGCGACCATGAAGACAGCAACTGCGACCAAGGCAAGGATCATGATCCCGCAAAATGTGCCACTCAATGCCCTTCCGCAAAGAAGGATGCAAAGCACGACCACTCTAAGTGTAACCACTAAGACTTACACATATCTTTTTAAAGGAGATTAAAACCCCACTTTCAAAATCTGATTGTGGGGTTTTTCGGTATCAATACCTCTTCCTATTGGCAAACGCTACCAGCGAAAGCATTACCGGCACCTCAACCAGAACTCCAACAACAGTAACCAGCGCTGCAGGCGATTGAAGTCCAAAGAGCGCAATGGCAACTGCCACTGCTAGTTCAAAAAAGTTACTGGCACCAATCATGGCCGCTGGAGCACATACAGGATGCGAAAGTTTTAGTTTTTTCCCTCCATACCAAGCCAAAAAGAAAATGAAATAGGTTTGAATCACCAATGGAACCGCTGCTAAAAGTATAATTAAAGGGTTGCTAAGTATGTTTTGTCCCTGAAAGGCAAACAGCAAAACCAGCGTAACAAGCAGAGCAACAATGCTTACAGGTTTCAGCTTGGGAAGGAACACCTTTTTAAACCACTCTTCGCCGTGGGAACGAATTAACAACCTCTGGGTGATAGCTCCAGCAACAAGAGGAACAACAACGAAAATTACAACGCTGGCAACAAGTGTATCGTATGGTATTGAAACATCGGTAATTCCAAGTAGAAGCCCAACAATTGGAACAAATGCCACAAGAATAATCAGGTCGTTTACTGAAACCTGAACCAGCGTGTAGTTTGGGTCGCCATCGGTTAGGTAGCTCCAAACAAATACCATTGCAGTACAGGGTGCAGCACCCAGTATTATTGCACCCGCAATGTACTCTCCCGCTAGGGATGGGTCTATCCACGCTTGGTATAGCTTTGAGAAGAACAGCCATGCAAAGAAAGCCATGGTGAAGGGCTTTATCAGCCAATTGATAACCACAGTCCACACAACGCCTCTGGGTTTTTTCCCAATCTGCTTTATGCTGGTGAAATCAACCTGAAGCATCATGGGGTAGATCATCAGCCAGATCAGGATGGCTACGGGAATATTAACCCTCGCTATCTCTATGCTGCTGATTATTTCGATGCCATCGCCCACAAGGTGACCTATTGCTATTCCTACAGCAATTCCAAGAGCAACCCATAATGTGAGGTACTTCTCAAATACACCAATGGTCTTTTTTGGCTTTTTGGTGAATGTAACATCTTTGAATTGTTCACTCATTTTTTTCTTTTTTTAATGTTTGAAATGAGATTGATTATGGTTTAATAATTAGAGTCTTTCCATAAAGTAAACTTTTCGCGTCATTGCGAACCTGCCTGCGGTAGGCAGGCGTTATTTGCGAAGCAATCTACTTATTACAAAGAGATTGCTTCGTTTGGCAAAAACGCCAAACTCGCAATGAACTGTGTTAAAAACCAAATTTAAAATGAACTTTCTTAATGTTTTT
>CAYNHM010000050.1:0-15845 GCA_964397135.1 uncultured Rikenellaceae bacterium | reverse complement strand
TTTACCACTTTGGTAATGTTTGCGGCAGGTATGTTTGCTTCGTTCCCCTTATTTTACGCTACATCGTTTGGTGGAGCATACTATGCATGGAAAATTTTCTTGGTATGCTTTGTTCTGCAATCTGTATCGTTCGAGTATCGACGTAAAAAGGGAAACTTGCTTGGTGAGCGAACCTACGAGTGGTTCCTCTACATCAACGGCTTTCTGGGAACATTCCTGCTGGGCGCTGCGGTGGCCACATTTTTCACGGGTAGCGATTTCTTACGCAACGAATATAATCTAACCCAATGGCAAACACAACTTTACGGCATTGAAATTCTTTTCAATTTCACAAATATTTCGCTTGGACTTGCTGTGCTTTTCCTTGCGCGCACCCTGGGAGCAATGTACATTATCAACAACGTTGATTATGCGGCAATCCGTGAAAGAGGGCGTAGGCAAATTGGAATCAATGCAATTATTTTCCTTTTGTTTTTTTTATTCTTTGTGGGTAGGATACTTACTATTGATGGTTTTGCGTACGATCCCGAAACCAAAGAGGTTTTTCTGGAGCCGTATAAGTACCTACATAACTATCTGCAAATGCCTGTAGCATTAATCCTTTTCCTTGTGGGCGTTGTGTTTGTCCTTTACGGAATTGGGATAAGCTGGTTTAAGAAAAGTGATCAGGGGATATGGTTTAGCGGACCGGGAACTTTTGCCACTGTCCTATCACTCTTCTGGATACTTGGCTACAACAATACTAGCTTTTACCCTTCATCGTTCGATTTGCAAAGTTCGCTTACCATTGAGAATGCATCATCGAGCCATTACACGCTAACAGCTATGAGCTACATATCGTTGCTTGTGCCTGTAGTGCTTACATACATATTCTTTACCTGGAAATCCATTGATAAGAAAAAGATTGACCTCGATGATGTAAAGGAGGATAGTGGGCACCATGTGTATTGAGGGATTGCCACGCCCCGAAGCATAGAGGTCGGGGGATTGAATGATTAGCTACGCTGAGCTCTCCGCCGGCTGGCGGATCGGTTGGTTGATTGGATGATTGACCCGAGGCTTCGGGGGATTAGATGAAAACTAAAGAATTATAAAGAAACCAACAATATGAAACATTTACCTTCATTACTTTGGCTTGTCAGTTGGCCTGTTCTCATCTACATTACCTATAGAGGGAGCCTATATTTTATTAAGCTGTTCGAAAAGAATTCAGCGAATAAGGAAAAGGCAGAAGGGAACGAGTAGTTTCTTTGCTATCGATAGATATAAAAGAAACCTTTGGCAGGGTTGTATTTCCCATCTAGATCTTCAAGGATATAGTAGTAAATTCCCTCGGGAAGATCTTTGCCATAGTAATTCTTACCATCCCATTTCACCACGTTAGCTTCGTGCTGGTAAACCAGCTGTCCCGATCGGGTAAACACTTTAAAGGATAGTCGGCTGGTTCCGCTGGCAACAACCTCGAAGTAGTCGTTTATACTGTCGCCATTGGGCGTAATGACATTAGGAAGATTCTCAAAATCAATTTTATCTGAACCAAAAATGGGTAAAAGGTTTATGATTTCTGTGTAATCCTTTTTATTGGCTGGGCTATTGACATTATGAACTTCAAGGGTTATTGCATAGCTGCCTCCATTGCTAAAGGTATGGTAAACATTGGGGTAATCGAGAAGAGTAATATCGCTGAAAGAGTAGTTGCTGGGTTGAAACCCGCTAAAAGTCCATTCAAAACGCATGTTTCCCAAAAAATCGGGATGATTTTCTTCGATCATAAAGACGCTTCGAAAAACCTTTTTGAGCGAAGCTAGTTCTCCCAATTCAGAGTCGGGTAAAACGACAAAGTAGGCAGGATTGACTTCAATTTCAACTTCTTGCGAAATGTTTTCAGAATTGCTTGTGTAGCTATGGGAAACCGTAAAAAGGGTTGTGCTACTAATGTTGTACTCAAATGTTGGGTTTGTCTCGGTTGATGTAGCGCCTCCTTGCCCAAAATTCCATGAAAAGTTTGTTGCTCCCGCGGGAGCATTGGTTGAGAACGCAACCACCGACTTATTCTGAGGATCATCCGTTTCGAGAAATTTGTAGGTAAAAATTTGCTCGCTTTGACCAACCACAAGTTTAACAGTGAATGCTAGAAAAATATTAAGGGAAACAAAAAATTTGTACATGGTTTTATACTTTCAACATGTAAATATAGTAATTGCATTATAATCTCGCCTAAATTTTCTGTGTTAATTTCTGTACCACCCTGAAATTATTTAAAAACTCTTTGGCAAAGACTCTCAAAACGGTATATCCCGGAATGGCAAGTAACATGCCCAAAATACCGCCTAAACTTCCAGCAATGAGCAGCACGATGAAAATCTCCAACGGGTGAGCATGAACGCTATTTGAAAATATTAGTGGTTGAAAAACAAAGTTGTCAACTAGTTGTACGGCTATAAAAACAATGCCCATGTAAATAATTAATGGTACAAGTTCGCTAGAGAAGCCCAAATGTAGATTTGTGGCAATTCCAATGATAATTCCTAAAATTGATCCGATTATTGGACCAACGTAAGGAATAACATTAAGGATTCCTCGGAAAAGACCAATTACAAGAGCTGTTTGAAAGGAAATACCAACGATCATAAGTCCTAGCGTATCGAGGATCATAATTCCTGTACTCTGAAAGACTATTCCTATAAAATATCTACGAAGAAGTCTATTTATGCTGGTTAAAGCATGCTTGATATTCCTTTCAAACTTTTCGGGGAAAAGTATTGTTACACCCTCAAAAAACAGACCCTCATCCTTCATGAAGAAGAAGGTGATGAAAGAGATGGAGAAAGCCGCGATTACAATGTTTCCAAGTAGATTGGCAGTGGAACTGAATATTTGGGTAATTATTTCAACATTAACCACTGAGCTTACCTTATCAATTAAAAAATCCTGAAGTGAAAAATCTTGAACCGATGCAGGTAGATAATCCTGAATGAACTTATCGATATTGTTTATTGGCTCTCTGAAGTTTTCGATCATGCTGGGTACGTTTACTGTGCTAAGTTCATTGATTTGGCTTATAACCAGCGGGATCATAACCCTGAAGAAAAGCAGAAACAGCAACCATAAAGTAATAAGGGCAACAGCTGCTCCAAGGACTTTTGGAAGATGCCAGTTTTTTATCCTAATTTTTATTATTAAATCAACAATTGGCTTCCCCATAAGCGAGAGTACTGCCGATATGAGTATGAATGCAACAATACTGCTGAAATACCAGAGGAGGAAAAGCACAATAGCCAACCCAGTTCCTAATATGATGTAACGTGCAAGTTTATTCATACTGCAAATTTAAATAAAAGAGTAAATTCTTAATATGTCAAGGGATTCAAATGGATGTGGTGCTCCGTAACATACATCAAACCTACATCAATTTAATGATATTTCAAAATTGGCGTAAATATGATTTTCGAAAAGGAAAACCGTAAATGTGATTCCTTCTATTTATAAGTTTAGCTAACAGCTTTTTTAAATGAACTAGCAAAATCAGCAGAAATTTTAAAACCAATGCGCAGCATTAAACTCTATAACAATTATTAAGTAGATTAGAAAATCATTTGTTTTTTAGCTAGTAATAAGTTAGCTTTGCATCATCTTAATTTCTATGATTTTTACACCTTTTCATTATTGGCATTTTTTGATTTTTATAGATTTACCTCTCAGCATTAATTTACTTGTAAACTCAACAACATATTATGGATTACAACACCCAGCGAAAGCATCTTTCACTTCCTGAATATGGTAGGAATATTCAGCAAATGGTCAACCATCTTCTTGAGGTAGAAGATCGAGATGAGCGGAACAAAATGGCTAAGGCAATTATTGCCGTAATGGGCAATATGAATCCTCACCTTCGTGATATCAACGACTTTAAGCATAAGCTGTGGGATCACCTACATATCATGTCCGACTTTAAGCTGGATATCGACTCGCCTTATCCCAAACCAGACATAAGCACCATTTACGAGAAGCCCAAAATTGTACCCTACCCAACAAAACCCATCAAGTATAAGCATTACGGGCGTTCCATTGAGATGATGATTGCAAAAGCCATTGAAATGGAGGAGGGTCCTCAGAAGGAAGCCTTAACTCAACTTATTGCCAACCACATGAAAAAATCGTTCCTTATATGGAATAAGGATTCTGTTGCAGATGAGGATATCATTCGTGATATGACCGAACTCAGCAATGGACAGTTAACCCTTCCTCCAGATTTTAAGCTGAACGAAATTAAGGAAACGATACCCCATAAGAGCAAGAAGAAATTTTCACCCAGAAAAAATAAATAGAACTTTCTTATCATGGCAACCTTTGAGATAACAGGAGGTAAAACCCTTAAAGGCGAAATCACCCCTCAGGGTGCAAAAAACGAAGCCCTTCAGATTATTTGTGCAGTCCTTCTCACCCCCGATAAGGTTACCATCCGGAATATCCCCGATATCCGTGATGTTAATAAGCTCATTGAGTTGATAGAATGTATGGGCGTTGAGGTTCAGCGCGAATCTTCCTCTGTGTGTACATTTAAGGCTAGTAATGTAGATATTAAATATCTCACAACTGACGATTTTAAGGCTAAAGCCGCTGCACTTAGGGGTTCAATCATGATCGTTGGCCCCCTATTGGCCCGTTTTGGCATTGGCCATATCCCCCGACCCGGTGGGGATAAAATCGGGCGTCGCAGGTTAGACACTCACTTCGTTGGTTTCCAAACTCTTGGTGCAAAATTTAAGTACGATTCCAAACAAAATTTCTTTGAGGTTAGGGGCGAAAAGATGAAGGGTGCCTATATGCTTCTCGACGAAGCATCGGTTACCGGTACTGCCAATATTGTTATGGCAGCCGTTCTTACACCCGGAAAAACCACTATCTTCAATGCCGCTTGTGAGCCATACCTTCAGCAGCTATGTAAAATGCTCACCCGGATGGGAGCAAAGATATCAGGTATTGGCTCCAATCTTCTATCTATAGAGGGAGTAGAATCTTTAGTAGGATGCGAGCATACCATTCTACCCGATATGATTGAGGTTGGCTCTTTTATTGGCATGGCCGCCATGACATGCAGCGATATCACCATAAAAAACGTGTCCTACGATGACCTGGGAATTATACCAGCATCGTTCAATAGGCTTGGCATTAAGTTCAACCGGGTAAATGATGACATTCATGTTCCGGCTCAGGATGGCTATGAGATAGAAACATTTATTGATGGCTCAATAATGACCATTGCCGATGCTCCTTGGCCAGGGCTTACCCCTGACCTGCTTAGCGTTTTTCTGGTGGTGGCAACGCAAGCCAAAGGTGCTGTGTTAATCCATCAGAAGATGTTCGAAAGCCGTTTGTTCTTCGTGGATAAGCTGATTGATATGGGAGCCCAGATTATCCTATGCGATCCCCACAGGGCGACCGTTATAGGCCATAATCACCAGATGAGGCTAAGGGCAACATCCATGGTATCGCCCGATATCCGGGCAGGAGTTGCGCTTCTCATTGCAGCCCTTTCAGCAGAAGGAACCAGCGTGATCCATAACATTGAGCAGATCGACCGGGGTTACCAGCAGATTGATAAAAGGCTCAATGCCATTGGTGCTCAGATTGTCCGTAAAGCCTAAGGTTAGTTTTGCCAAAAAATCAGTATGGTTTGAGTGTACGTGCCAATATGACCGAAACTAAACATTGGCAGGAGTTTTGATTTGCACTATGGCATAAATCGAAAAAAATAAATTCAAGATATGAGCAAGAAAAAAACAACAGAAAAAGAAAAAATAGCACACGAGGAGAAAGATAATGTTAACGTTGACCCTTCGGGTAATGAACAGCCAGGTGAATCAGAGAAACAAGCAGAGGGTAAAGCTGAAAGCTCTCAGCCCGAAGAGGTAATTGATCCCATTGTTGACCTGCAAAACCAGCTTAACGAGGCTAATGACAAATACATTAGGTTGTCGGCAGAGTTCGATAATTATCGCAAGCGCACCCAAAGGGAGAAGATGGACTTGATCAAGTACGCTTCCGAAGATGTGATGAAATCGCTGCTTCCGGTTATAGATGACTTTGATCGCGCGGTGAAGCATACCCACGATTCCGTTGATATAGATGCCGTTAAGCAGGGACTAGTACTAATTCAGTCAAAATTTTTGGATTTTTTAAAATCCAACGGTGTGAAGGAAATTGAGGCTGTTGGCCTTGAACTAGACACCGATATACATGAAGCCATAACCAAGATCCCTGTGGACGACAAGAAGTTGAAGGGAAAAATTGTAGACGTGGTGGAGAAAGGGTATAAGCTTAACGATAAGGTGATCCGCTTCTCAAAGGTTGTTGTTGGAGAATAGTTTAATACTAAACAAATTAATGTCAAAAAGAGATTACTACGAGGTACTGGGCGTTTCGAAAAATGCTGGCAAGGACGAAATCAAGAAGGCCTACCGTCAGATGGCCATTAAGTACCATCCCGATAAAAACCCTGGCGATTCCACTGCAGAGGAAAAGTTCAAGGAAGCAGCCGAGGCCTACGAGGTGCTAAGCGATGACAATAAGCGTGCCCGCTACGATCAGTTCGGCCATTCTGCATTTAACGGAGGATCAGGTGGATTTAGGGGTGGTGGAATGACCATGGAAGATATTTTTTCTCAGTTTGGAGATATTTTTGGAGGTCATTTCTCTGGATTTGGCGGATTCGGTGGATTTGGTGGGGGTAGGGGAAGTTCTCGTAGAGTGAATAAGGGAACCGATTTAAGGGTAAAGGTTAAGCTTAACCTACAGGAGATAGCCAACGGCGTAGAGAAGAAGATTAAGGTGAACAAGTATGTGAGCTGTAAAGCCTGCTCTGGAACAGGTGCAGCCAATGGTTCATCCTATTCAACTTGCTCTACCTGTAGGGGCTCAGGATACGTAACCCGTATTACCAACACCCTTCTTGGACAGATGCAATCCACTTCGCCCTGCCCAACATGCAATGGTGAGGGCAAGATGATTACCGATCGTTGTACAAGTTGCTCAGGCGAGGGCGTAGTTCGCGACTCAGAGGTAATATCCCTAAAGATCCCTGCTGGAGTTGCCGAGGGTATGCAGATGTCGGTATCAGGCAAGGGCAATGCCGCCCGAAGGGGCGGTGTGAATGGCGATCTGCTGGTGCTCATCGAGGAGGAGAAGCATCCCGATCTCATTCGCGATGGCAACGACCTGATCTATAACCTTTACGTAAGTTTCCCTCAGGCAGCATTGGGTTCACCAGTTGAAATACCAACCGTTGATGGCAAGGTAAAAATTAAAATAGAACCCGGTACACAACCGGGCAAAGTTCTAAGGTTGAGAGGAAAGGGATTGCCCGATGTTAACGGCTACGGCAGGGGCGATCTTCTGGTTTCCATAAACGTATGGGTACCCAAGAACTTATCGAAGGAAGAGAAAGCTTTGCTGGAGAAATTGGTGAACTCAAAGAATTTTGCCCCTAACCCCGATAGCAGCGATCGAAACTTCTTTGAGCGTATGAGAGGATTTTTCGACTAATCGCATTATCACCACGCAAACTATTCCAATTATAGAATCCCAAACCATAAACCCTCAGGGTCGGGATTATCTGTACCGTCTATTCTGACAGACAGTTAGCAAGGCCAAAGGCAAACTCGTAAAACTTGTATCGATGATCTATATCGGAAGCATGCTCGGTTAGCTACACCCCTTGTTAGGGGTTGGGCTTTTTCATTCCATTTTTTAGTCTGTCTGTATTAATTGTCCACTTTTAATTGTTTCTATTAATTGATTCATGAATCGGGAAGCTGGTGCTCCATCAACTATATCATGGTCAAATGACGCTGTTAAACATAAATGTTCTCTTGATATAAATTGATTGTCCAATTCAACGACTTTTTTTACTATGCTCCCAACCGTAATTAAAACTGTCGCTGTCCCATGTGGAATAAACCAAATCGGTTCTTTGCTATACATTCCAACAGCAGTAACAGCAATCTTTCCATACTTTTTAGCCATGTAGATATTCTTATCTGCAATACGAATAAATAGTCTTAAAAGGAAACTCGGTATTAAACTAATCCACGTTTGACCAGAAAAACTACCAAGTTTGTCAGTTTGTTGATTTTTTGTTTCTCTTATTTCCTTGTGTATTTGAAGATAAGTTTTATCCTGTGCTTGCTTAATACCGATTGGTTCAGGCACATTCTCTCCGGCTATTTCACGTTCAATTAATACGCTTATTGTAATATCATCAAGTAATATAATTTTTCTGCCTTTAGTAAATGAGTTAAATTGAGGATAATCTTTGATAACATTTGAAAGACATGTCACAATATAGGCAGTCAAAGAAAGTTTTTCACCAGTTTTTTCGAAATATTTTTTAATCAATTCTCTTGGTACTGTAATATCAACTTCGGTAAAAGAATGTATCGCATTTTTATCTTTCGTTACAGTCGCAGAAGCAATAACTGCTCGTCGATTAAAACTAAGTGGTAAACTTTTATATCCTTTTTTCGTTGTCATTTTACAAGTAATTGATTCTATCGTGGTGTCGCTCTTATGCTTGTGCCCAACGGCTGGGGGTGTGCAAGTGTGGGAGAGCGTGTTACGTTTTCGTCCCCCGACGAAAACGTACGAGCGGGCGAAACCGCTCCGAAGTCCCAGTGTCAACCCACATTGGCTACACCCCTTGTTGTATGCTGGCCTTTATTATTCCAGTTCTTTATTCTTTCGTTCAATAAGTTGTTTTGCATTTTGGCTTGTAACTATTTTCTTTCCTGTTTTCTCTTCAATTTCTTTTCTTGTATTTCCTGCTATGGTTCCACCTTGTTTTGCAATCCTTTGATTTTCCTTAAAATTCCTTGGTTTCTTTTCTTTTGAGATTTCAGTTGTGGTTGCTTCAGCAAGCATATTAAGAACCAATTCAAGATTAGTCATATGGTCACGTAAATTTTCTCTCTTTAATTGTTTCAAATTCTTGTATTGTTTAGTTGTTAGTCCACTCCAAGCCTTCGTTATTTCATCAGTTAAGATTGCGTATTCCTGCCCTTTTTTTACACCCCTGTTATCCCATTCATCTGTAAGTTCTTTACGAACTTCAATACTTTTAAGTCGTTGATTTATCCAAGATGTGGAATACCCTTTCCGCAAGTAGGTTTCCATAAGTCTGTCAATTCCTATTTCAGGGTCTTCAATTTCGTCAATTCTTTCCCTACCAACTTTTGCCAACCACAACTTAAAAGGTTCGGCTTTTGGCGAAGGAATTGATTGAATTAATCTGAAAAGTTGTTCTGTGTCAGCAACATCTGTTTTGTAGTATTTTCCATCAGATGAAAGCATTTTCAGTTGACTACAATTTGTAGTCAACTGACTTCCTTCTTTCTTTAATCTTGATTTTAATACACTCCAATATTTTCGGGGGTTTGGACTCTCGGTTAAAATTCCAACGACATCAACAATTGAGAAATACCATTTCTCTTGCTCATCATCCCAGATAGTTCTTATCTGTTTGTCGTTGAATAGTTTTATTGCTGTGTCTTTTGTCATAGAATTTGTGTTATGCCACAAATTTAGGATTTATATCTATGGGTTCAGTGAAATGTCAGAACAACTTATTTTTTCTTTACAAATGATCGATTGAATTTTGTTTAAATGTCTGATATTCTGTGTATATTCTGGTCCATCAGGCTTGCATACAACTTGTTTGTAGATAAAGAAAAACCATTCTCTAACATCAAAAAAGTGCTGTAAGAAGCAATTTTATTGTTGTTTAACAAATTTAAGTTTTTTTATTGGTATGGCTCCTTTTATTTTGGATTTATTGCCCCTGAGTACATGAATAGTGCATTACGCAAGCACTGGCAA
This sequence comes from uncultured Rikenellaceae bacterium, assembly GCA_964397135.1. Lineage (GTDB taxonomy): Bacteria > Bacteroidota > Bacteroidia > Bacteroidales > Tenuifilaceae > MWFE01. Next base: position 5,972 of record CAYNHM010000050.1, on the reverse strand, counting down.
GCTATGGCTTTTTAGCAAAAAATACCTTACTTTAGCATCGCTCTTTTACCCGTAACCATGGTTAAGCCATTTAAGCTCTTCCTGATTATCCTCTTAGTGCTGGTTCTGCTGGCATTACCCGCCCTGTTTATGCCTCGCAATGGGATTCGTATTGGGTCGTTCACGCTAAAATATCCTTCAGCTGCCCAGCTCTTTGATGTGGACCCGTTACCACAACCGCATGAGCAGGAGTTAGCCCCAGAGCTGGTAATGCTCGATCAAATGCTCGACAGCATCTTTTTACAGTTTCATCGTGATACCATTTCTAGAGATATCGATAGCATGCTAGTTGAAGCGGTTGATACGCTTACAGTGGAAAACACAAGGGTTGATGCTCAGCAGATCCTTACCAGCGAAATTCTTAAGAGCCGAAGGGTTCCCATCGAAACGTCCGATACCCTTTTTCTGGCGCTTAAACCCTTTTTCGAGGCACTTTCCAGTGGTAATCCATCGCGTAGGCAAGTGCGGGTTCTCCATTACGGTGACTCGCAGATTGAGGGCGACAGGATTACATCGTTTCTACGTTCAAGGCTTCAGGCTCGTTTTGGTGGACGGGGGGTAGGGTTACTCCATGCCGTTCCCCACAGCTATCAACCCGGTTCAGTTAAGCAGACTGTTTCATCCAACTGGCAAAAGGTACTGCTGCCCGATCTGGGCAAAGGTGCTCTGGCTCATCGTTTTGGCATTCTTGGCGGTTACTCGGTCTTTACCACATCCAAAAGAGCTTCGTCAAGAGGAGGATTCAACGAGGCGTGGATTCGCTTCCAACGAATTGGCTCAAGCCAATCGGCTGCACGAAATTTTACAACCTGCCGGGTATTCTATGGCTATGCCACAGAGCCCTTTTTGGTTTCCCTTTCCTACGGTAACGAGACAAAGGATGCTGAAATGATCGCCCCTGCCAAACAGATAGACCAGATAAGATGGAATATTCCTCTGGCTCACAATTCCTTTCAAATTGATTTGAAGGGCGACGAGAGCCCTCTGGTTTATGGCATTTCCCTTGAATCGTCCACCGGAGTGGTGGTGGATAACATTGCAATTCGGGGTAGCTCGGGTACCGATTTTTCCCGTTCCGATGAGGTATCGCTTAAGCGGTTTGTCCAGCTGGTAAACCCCAGCCTAATTATTCTGCAATTTGGGGTGAACCTGGTTCCGCATATCGTTCCCAGCTACGATTACTACGAAAGGCAGCTTTACAACCAGATCGTTGCGCTGAAAAGGGCAAAACCCAATGTGGCAGTGCTTGTTGTTGGGGTTTCGGACATGTCGCGCAAGGAGGGTGGTCGTTTCGTTTCGTATCCCAATATTGAAAAGATAAGGGATGCTCAGCGTAGTGCTGCCATCAGGGCAGGGGCTGCTTTTTGGGATTGTTACAATGCAATGGGAGGGCAAAACTCCATGCCTGCCTGGGTATATGCAAACCCACCATTGGCATCAAAAGATTTTGTGCACTTTTCGCTGCGTGGTTCAAATCTCATTGCCGAAATGTTATATACTTCGCTTATGAATGAGTACGACAAGTATTTGAAATCCTCCAACAACGTAACACAGCGGCTGGATGAGCCTCTGCATTAGAATCATTGCGAATAACGTTTTTTGTTCTGAAGCAATCTGCTGAATTGGGAGTATGGAACAGATCGCTTCGCAGAGAACGCCTGCCTACCCTGCCTACCGGCAGGCAGGTGGCAGGTAGGCTCGCGATGACGGACTTCCTGTGGACTGAGCACTGAAAACTGAGAAAATGAGAACAATCAGCCAATTTATGTCTTACAACCCCCAACCTCTCCAGTCCTCTTCAACCTGAAGGCTAATGTTTACCTGTGGGTTCTGGGGTTTGTTGTTGATAAGAATAGAGCGACGGGCAACTTCGGTAGTGATGTAGTCCGATAGTTCACCGTAGGTGACATTGCCATTGGTTTCCTTAAGTTTCTTCAGAATGTGATAGGTAAACATGCCATGCTGCTGATCCTTGAAGGGCAACGACGATTCCTGCTCGCTACTTGCATTGAACACCACCAGGTTGCCTCCTAAAACCTCTTCCTTTGGCTTAACCCTAACCGCACGCGCAGCCAGCAAACCCTGATTGCGGGCACCCCCAGTAAAACAAGCATCGAGGAATACGGAGATCCGTTGGTGTGGGTACTGAGTAAATTTCTCATATACGTCCTTTACCTTAATGGCAAATCGCAGATCATTACCGCTCACATCAACGGGCATAATGTAAGGCTCTTTGGTTACTTCATCGGGGAATCCATGCCCTGCAAAGTAGAAGATTACCTCAGCATTTCCGCTGGAGAGCTCAACTAGCAGGCTGATTTTTTCGATGGCCCTGTGCATTTCAACAGCCCTTGCATCGGTTAGAAAGATAATGTTTTCATCGGGAACACAGAATACATTCCGTGCATAATTTCTAAAGCTAGTGGCATCGTTTACGGCAAAATCAACATTAGACTCGCTGCTAAGCCCCATTTGATGGGATTTGTAGTCCTCGTTACCGATTATCAAGGCGTACCTGTTGCGATTTGCCACTCTGCAAACCTGTGGAATATCCACATCCACATCCGACTTGGGCTTTGAGGATTCCTGAACGGCAACCTGTCCCGGAGTAGATTTCTTTTCCTTCTCCAACTTTTCTTGCTTCATTAGTGCCAGCATTCCGGGTATGCCAAGGGGTGAAATATCCCATTGGTATAGCTTATCGCTAAAATCGCAGTTTATCAAATAGCGACCATCGGGGCTAAAGGCAAGGGAGTAAACCTTGTCGTTGAGTTTGCTGCTTTGATAAACAACGGCACCCGTCTCGGCATTCAGCACCTGAAAACCAGATGATCCAATGCCTACTCCAATGTAACGTCCATCGGGGCTATGCTTCATGTCGAGCACAACGTCTTTACGAATGGGCAGCTCATTCACCTTTAGTCCTGTTAATGTATTCCAAACGGCTATCTTACCGTTTGAGTTGGCAGCCAGCACAAATCGACCGTCGGGCGAAAGGGACAGGCTCTGAATGGCTCCAGACCTGGTATCCGTATCCACCATGGACTTAATGAGTGCACCCGTTTTGCCATCCCATAGGTTTACCTTTCCATCCTTTCCACCCGAAGCCAACTTGTCACCATTGGCTGAGAAGCTAACCATTGTAATATCGCTGCCATGAGCCTCGAGGGGCTTAATGGCAGAACCTTTCAGAAGATCCCACAGGAACACCTTCTTATCCTCCGATCCGGATGCAATTACACCCTCAGCGCTAACATCTACTGTTGTGATTTTTTTCTTGTGTCCTTTTAGCCTGTGGCTTAACGTTCCCGATTCAACGCTCCAAACGAAAATATCGCCCTTATAGCCACCACCCACAAGGTAATTATCGTCGTGGCTAAAGCTAAGCGAGGCGATCAGATCCTTATGTCCTTTAATCCGTTTTATAATTTCGCCCTGAGAATTTCTGATCACCACAGATTCATCGTAGCCTGCGGAAGCCATAATGTTGCTCTGCTTACCGTAAGCAACGGCAGTAATATTATGGTTGCTCGCCTTGTACTCGTTGAGCAGAGTCACCTGAGCCTGGGTAGTGATACCCATCACGAGTAAGAGGGTTGATAGAATGATTGTCTTTTGCATTTTATTGAGAGATTAAGTATCCTTTTGTTTTGCAAAAATTAGTATATGTTAAGGTAATGATGTATATAAAAGTATTTGGAGTAATCGGACCAGACACTTCCATTAAACTTATTCATGTAGAAATCCCAATTACTAAAACCAGATATCCAAATATTTCCCATACCATCCTCCTGTAGGAAAATATTGCCAAAATTCCAGTTGGTTACAAGTGGTTTTTCTGTAAAAAGCCCTGTGGTTCCATAACAATGGATGCTGCAGGTCTCATACATATCGGCGTGAACCGGGTATATCCAAATTTTTCCACTTTCATCAGCATACATGTTTATAATATCGTTACTATAAAAATTACTTAAAGAAGTGTAAGGGCTTTCAAAGGATGTGTAAGAGCTTGCTCCGTACTTATAGAGATAGCGGTTTTGCTCTTCATCGTGGAAAATAACCCAAATATCACCCTTAGAGCTCACACTTATTTTATCTAGAACTGGATCTGGTATTCCTGGTATGCTTACAATAAGCTCTTCAACCTGCTGGGTTGAAAAATTGAATTTGGCTATCTTACCTGCAGCTATGACGTAGCCGTTTCCGTTTGCGTCCAAGGGTTGGTCACCAAAACTGTAGTTTACAGTGTAGTTATACTGATCATGTGCTTCATATTCAAAGGTAACTAGCTGTTTGCTCTCAAAATTGTAGATATATGTTGGACCAGAAGAGTGGTTTCTGTAAAGAATATATTTATTGTTAAAATGTCCATATTGTTTCATGTTGTAAAAAATATCATCTGGAACCGAATTAGTGTAATTACATTCTATCCAGCCAAAGTCGGAAAACAACCAGTAACGATTTCCCAATTCGCTTGTGTTTGCGAATAGGATTAGATAACTTGAGGTTGCTTTGATCCAGTATGCGTTATCAAATTCTGTGTTTGGTACGGGGTAAGTTTTAACTGAATTGGCATTTACCCGGAAAAGTTCCTTGCTGGTTAGGATAAAAAAATCATTCCCCAAAACATCGCCATAATCATCGTAAGGGTAATGCTTATACATTGGTATGGAATTAATAACGCCATCTTTTATCCAGAAAACCTTTTTGTTCGATGGTGAAGTGTACCAAAGGGTTCCATTTGCCGAGGCTTTTAGAACAAAATTTTCCTTCAGAGTGATCCGCTCTTCAATCTGTTTATCTTCAAAGAATGGTATATATTCTGGGATTATCTCTGTGCAGCTTATTAGTCCTATTGAAGCCACTGCCAGTACTAAAAAAATCTTTTTCATGATCCGCTTTTTTACCTGTTGATGAATGCAAAGAAAAATCCAATGTTCACATGCGGCCCTTTGTAGTATGAATTGTTCAAGTAGCCACCCTGAAAAGTCATTCCAAATCCTCTTGAGAAGTGTGTTGTCATTCCTAGATTAAAGTCGCCTCCCAACGATGTTGATGTTTGCTGTTTTGTCCCCTTAAACTTGTAGGTAAATGATGTAAAAGTAGGAGGATTATAAAGCTGATAGTAAGTTGGAACCCAAAAAAGATGGAAGTTATTATTAATGCCAGCCGATGCAAAAGCTTTGAAACCCTTCCTTTCAAAAAAATGGTATTTACCGTAGGCTCCTAAATTAAAACTATTGTAATGAATGCCTTTGGGCACTCCATCCTGATTCAATTCCGTTGATAAGAATATTGCGTTAGTCATAGCACCGGCTTGAATTCCCGCTGAAAAATATCTGTTGATATTGTACCAAAAGGTGGATGACGCACAAGCTAAAGGAATACTGCCGATATCAATGGTTCCTCCTGCAGGTGTAGCTATTACCTTGCTCGATGAAGACAAGCCTCCCCATGTGAAATCCCATTGGGCTTTCTTCACAAATTGTGCCTTCAAAGGCATGGCAATAGAAATGGATATGGCTAAAATAAATAATCTAATGATTTTTAACATGGCTGATAGTGTAAAATAATCAGATTCAGAATACTCAAATTTTACACCAAAGATAAGGTATCTTGAAGCAATTTATCATCGGGGAATGGTGATTATAGCTACTTTTTATTTCTTTTTGACGAACATTAAAATCCATTGGTTTAAAGATTAACATTTAATGTTCAGTGGTTGAAATGAGAACAAACTTCAATCCCCCGAAGCCTCGGGGCAATCCTTAGCACCTTTGCGTCATTGCGAAGAACGTTTTTTGTTCTGAAGCAATCTGCTGGATTTGGGAGCATGGAACAGATCGCTTCGCAGAGAACGCTCGCGATGACGTACATTCCTCCGTCATCCTATGTTTGCAACAAAATATTATTTTCGTTTGGAGTAAACAGAC
>CAYNHM010000049.1:0-16033 GCA_964397135.1 uncultured Rikenellaceae bacterium | reverse complement strand
CCGTGGGATGAGAAAGCTGTTCCAAACCCCAGCACTTTTCACACCCCCAGCCGTTATGCCCAATATTAAGGCCGCTGACAAACTATTCAAAATGATTGAAACAATTAATAAACAAGACTAAAATAAATGAATGCTGTAATATATTATTTCTCTGGAACAGGTAATTCATATGTTGTTACAAGGGATATTGCAAAAGAACTAAATGGAGTTATGATACCTATCTCAGATGTAATTAACGAGGAAAAAGTTACTCCTGATTGCGATGTAATTGGAATTGTTTTCCCTGTTTATAATGCTGTTGTTCAAGGGATGCCTGTGATGGTTAAGAAGTTTGCAGAAAAATTAGAAAATATAAATTCAAAATATGTTTTTGTTATTTGTACCTGCTTAGGTTGGTCGCATACGACTATAACTAAATTTGATAAAATATTGAACGTAAAGGGTGGAAAATTATCGGCTGGTTTTACTGTAATCATGCCAGATAATTCAAGTTCGGTTTCTACGAGAAAACAAGAAAAGATCTTTAATAATTGGGCAAAGAAAAGAGAAGTTATTTCTCAATATGTTAAGAATAAAAGAAGAGGGAGATATGAAAATCCAACTTTTATGAATTTAATTATGACGCCATTCATATCAAATGGCAAGAAAAAAACATTAGTGCTTTATCGTAATTTAGCCAACGACAATCATTTGTCTTATGAAGAAGCAGTGCAGTATTCCGATAGAAGTTTTAAAGTAAATAGTAATTGTAATGGATGTGGAATATGTGCAAATATATGTCCTGCAAATGATATTCAGATAATTGAGGGTAGACCAGTTTGGCAAAACCATTGCGAATCTTGCTTAGCTTGTATCAATTGGTGCCCACAAGAGGCAATAACAGGAGGAATTGTTTCCGTTGATAAATCCCCAACAGGATATCATCATCCTGACATTAAAATATCGAATATGATATTGAGAAATTGAAATAAATAAATACTGGGCATAACAAAGGGTGTAGCTAATGTGGGTTGATAACGGGTTATCGGAGCTGTTTCGTCCGTTCGGGGCGATTTCGTCGTGCGACGAAATCGAAACTCGCGCTCCCGCACTTACCACACCCCCAGCCGTTATGGTGCATTTACCCAGACGAAAAATCATTGCGAAATTGAAAATACGAAGACCAAATTCGATTACATTTGATTAAAAAAAATTGTATGATAATTTCAACTTTATTAGTTATTGCAGGATTTGTTTTATTGATTTTTGGAGCAAATTGGCTTGTTGATGGAGCTTCCGCATTTGCAAAGAAATATAAAGTGTCGGATTTAGTGATTGGTTTGACTATTGTTGCATTTGGGACTTCTGCTCCTGAATTAGTCGTTAATAGTATTGCCTCAGTAAAAGGTTATTCTGACATTGTTCTTGGAAATATTATAGGTAGCAACAATTTCAATTTGTTTATTATTCTTGGATTATCAGGATTGATATTGCCGATTAAAGTTCAATCATCGACTGCATGGAAAGAAATACCGATTTCTCTATTTATAACAATATTGTTATTGTTCCTGCTAAATGATTTCGTATTTACAGGGACTTCATATTCGAGTAGATTAGATGGTTTTCTTATGTTGGTTTTGTTTTGTCTTTTCTTGTATTATGTATTTAACCAAATGAAAAATGACTCTCAAACTGTTACAACAGAAAATCATAAATCATCTGTGAAGATTTGGGGACTAATAATTATTGGATTCGGAGGTTTGATTTTGGGAGGACAACTTGTTGTTGTAAATAGTGTTGAGCTTGCCAATGCATTGGGCGTTAGTGAAAAAATAATTGGTTTAACTATTGTTGCTGCTGGAACTTCATTGCCTGAATTAGTAACTTCGATTGTAGCTGCGACCAAAAAGAATAGTGATATAGCGATTGGAAATGTTATTGGTTCAAATATTTTCAATATTCTTTTTATTTTATCAATAAGCAGTATAATAAGACCAATTGAGTATAATCCTAAATTTAATATTGACTTGTTGATTTTAATAGGAGGAACAGTTTTTCTATTTACATCAATGCTAACTGGACAAAGAAAGAGATTAGACAGATGGGAGGCTGGAATACTATTTGGATTTTATATTATTTACACAACATATTTAGTGATGAAAGAAATATAAAAAACGCACCATAACATGCAATATACAAAATTGGGGTTTCATAGGTTATTCAAGGTTTGTGGCTCGCATCAAGTGCCGTGTAGCTTGATAGGGAATCGCTCCGTAATCCCCAACTTTGCATATTGCCACCGTTGTGTGCAGAAAAAAAAATTCGGGAAAGAATAATATCTTTGCCTTGAATAGATATTTAAAAACCAATGAATATAACGATTGAAAACATTCTTTTAATAGGTTCGTTTCTTTTGTTTGTAAGCGTAATTGCTGGAAAAACATCTTTTAGGTTTGGAATTCCAACCCTAATTCTATTTCTTATAATTGGAATGCTTGCTGGTTCTGATGGAGTTGGTGGGATTTATTTTAACAATCCCATAGTTGCTAAGTTTATTGGAATTGTGTCGTTAAATTTTATTCTTTTTTCGGGTGGGCTTGACACGAATTGGAGTACTATAAAACCAATTGTTTGGCAGGGTATTTCACTATCAACCATTGGGGTTTTAATTACAGCAGTTAGCTTAGGTACATTTATTTGGTTAATAACAGATTTTTCAATCTACGAGAGTATGCTGCTTGGTTCAATAGTTTCTTCGACAGACGCAGCAGCTGTATTCTCAATTCTAAGGTCGAAAAGTATTGCTCTAAAAGGGCATTTACGCCCAACCCTTGAGCTTGAAAGTGGAAGTAATGACCCAATGGCTTACGCGCTTACCATTGCGTTTTTAAGTTTGGTTGTAAATCAAGACCAAAGCCTATTATCTGTCATCCCTACATTTCTAATACAAATGATAATTGGTGGCGCACTTGGATATTTTTGGGCAAGAGTTAGTAAGTTTACTATTAACCACATAAAATTAGATTACGAGGGGTTATACCCAGTACTAGCAATTTCGCTGATGTTTCTAACCTACGCTTCTACAGATTATTTGGGGGGCAATGGTTTTCTTGCTGTGTACCTTAATGCATTATATCTAGGCAATCAAATCTTGACACACAAAAAGACTATAATTAAGATGTTTGATGGCTCTGCTTGGCTAATGCAAATCATTCTCTTCCTAACGCTTGGGTTACTGGTATATCCAAGCCAAATTCTACAATATGCTGGTATCGGTATAGTACTTTCATTTTTCTTAATTATTGTTGCACGACCATTGAGTGTGCTAGTTAGTCTGCTCCCTTTTAGGATGGCTCTTAGAAAGAGATTTTTCATTTCTTGGGTAGGATTAAAAGGAGCCGTACCTATTGTTTTTGCAACATTTGCTATGATTCAGGGAATTGAAAAAGCGAACATTATTTTTAATATTGTATTCTTCATTTCTGTCACCTCAATAATCCTTCAGGGTACTACGCTAGGGCTGGTGGCAAAGTGGTTTCACGTTTCTTTGCCCGAAAAACTAAAGCCAAGAGATCCCTACGACCTTATTCTATCAGAGCGGGTTAACTCCGTGATGGAAGAAATTCATATTCCACCAAACAGCTTCCCTGTTGGGAAAAAAATTATTGAGTTGAACTTTCCTCAAGCTACATTAATCGCAATGATAAATAGAAACAATTCATTTTTAACCCCAAATGGCTCATCTGTTATCGAAAGCGATGATATCCTAATTGTTTTAGCTGACTGTAGGTCTAACCTTGAAAAAGCACATAATAGCCTTAGGCTTTTTGAAACCAAATTTTAGTACTTTTGCCGTATGATAAATGCACTAAAATATATTGTTGTTTTTTCATCATTTCTTATATCGCTGTTCGTAAATCATAGCGACAAAAGCAATGCTTCGTTCTCATTCTCAATTGATATTGATAACGACTCCCCCCATTCTCAAATACTAAGTTCCAGCTACAACCTATTCTGTATTTTAAATAAAAATGAAAGTATTACTTCTTACAATAATTTGAACGTTAGAACCAATACTAGCAAATATTTAATCGATTTTAAAAATATATACACCTTTGTCAAGCCTAGGTATTCAGCTTTTCTAATTATATCCGAGAAAAAACAATTTGTAAATTATTTTTTTCGTCAGCTTCTTTTCCCATTTCACTTTTTCTTTTAATCCATTTTGTTGTTTAGCTTTAATAAATGAAGTTAAATCGTAGTGTGTTGCAAAAACTTGTTGTCTTTATCACAAGTAATTATTAACAACTAATAACAAACAAAATGGACTTAGCTACATTGCTAATTGGTATTGGCGCATTAGCCGTTATGATTGTACCAATATTTTTAATTCAATTTTCAAACAAACGAAAAAAGACAAAAAAGCTGAATAGTTTAAAGGACAAAGCCAAATCCTTAGGTGTTGTTATCAATAGACAAGAAAGTTGGAATGAACAGCTTATAGGAATTGACACGATGAACTGCAAACTTGTCGTTTTTAATAACATTGAGGATATTTCTTCGTCAAATATTTTTGATTTAAAGGATTTTAAGAATTGCTCTTTAAACATTGAACGGCGTGGAGGAAAATCGAAGAAAGAACAAAGTTCCGTCATCGAAAGAATAAATCTTATTTTACAACCCACAAATCTAAGTACGCCCGAATGTAAAATCAATTTTTATGATTCTACAATAAATATGTCAATCCATAATGAAATGGAAGTGGCTGAAAAGTGGGAAAAAATTATTTGTGAGGTTATTGCAAAATAAATAATCTTGTTGCATTTATGGGTAAAGTCTTTTGCCAAAGACAAAGTAAAAGACTTTACCCATTAAAAAAATAAAGTTATGACTGACCCGATGTTACAAATGAATTTGCCAGCCTACCTCATAATGGCTGTTTGGGTGATAGTTTTTTGGCAAAGCTTTAGAAAAGCAATTAGATTGAAATCTAATGGTGAACAAAAAAACCTTGACAGCTATAATCGGTTAAGGAAAGTTGGGTTATTCTTTTGGATTATTCTAATAACCTAGATTCAAATAACCAGCGCAACAAATCGAAATTTTTAGATTTGTCGCATGGAATAGAAAATGTATAAATCCTTAAGCCTGCAGAAGTGGGCGGTTATCGAGACCCTTATCAACGGTAAGCGGTCGAAGGTCTATATCACCACCAAGAATATTTTATAACGGTTCGACAAAACTACTGATTTGGAAATTTGTTACTTTCAACTTATCTTTACTTAGGGGACGAAAACGCTGGTTCAAATACAAATACTTTTTACACCCCAAACCGAAAGACTTATAGTTTCTTAACACTCAGATTACACCAATTAAAAAACATGAAACTATGAAAAAAGAAAAATTTGCTAATCTTTCGACCAAACAACTTCAGAAAAGAAAAAAGTATGCATTCATACTTTTAGTAACCTTAATTGCTGCTGTTGTGTTAGATGTATCGGTACTAATTTATAATTTCGTTATAGGAAAAGCCTTCTTTTATGCACTTTTTGTAGTTGCTGCAATTTGTATTGTGGTATTTATTCCAATATATTTAGGCAAAAAGGAAATCGAAGAAGAACTAAAAAACAGGGAAGATATCTAAGATAACAACAGGTAGCCAACTATTTACGGTTAGTTACCGAAGTGTAACAAATTTGAGCACAACGCTATATATATCATTGTGTTAAAAATATTATGGGAAAAGTCCTGTGCCGTATTTTAATCTGTTTACTAAATCCAAATGGGACTATTGGATTAACAGAATTCAAAAATGGAAAATTAAAAACTAATTGGTTCCTTCCAATTAAAATGGCTGGAATAAAATTATTAAAAAAATAATGAATAATTCTTTCTAAAACTTCAACTTATCATCATAAGAGATATAACTATTCCTGATAAAAATACTACCAGTAATTCGCCACCATTCCCTTAACCTTTCTCATTGTTTTCCCCCTTTTTTAAACAAATGTTAAGATTAAATAGAATAACCTTGACTTCATTTATTTATTAGCGTAATTTTATACTATATATTTTTTACAACTTATTGTATTGCAATTATTAAGGGCATTTCATTTAATATAAAAAGCTATGAAAACTTACAGAATTGCATTAGCAATTGGTTTTATACTTATCACCCAAAATATTTACGCACAACTTTCAACCAATGCCATAATAACAGATATTGACATACGCTACTTCGAGGATAAAATATTTGTTCCATACACCATTGCCAGGGGAAATGCAACAGTTAATCATATTGTTTGGGTTAATTTCTTCAATGAGAATAAGGAACGATTAAATGCGAAAACGATTGGCGGCGATGTGGATATAGTTAAGGGGACGGGAAGCAAACTAATCAGCTGGGATGTCAAAGCAGATGGTATAATCCTTAATGAGAAGGTTTATGCAGAGGTTAACGTAAAGGTAATGCCCCCAGCCAATTTGGGTAAAGCATTTGCATATTCAACCTTATTCCCCGGTGCCGGTCATTCCCAGTATAAAAAAAAAGGAGCCCATTGGATAAAAGGAGTTATAGGCTATGGTCTGGTGGGCAGCTCTATTGGTACTTCTATAGCGTCGAATAACGCTTATGATAAATATCGTAATTCCGATTTACCATCTACGGAAGACCCAAATTTTAATACTGCCAAGCAGTATAAGCAAACCGCTATTATTCTGGCGGGGGTTGGCATGGGCGTATGGCTAATTGAATACGCAGGAATAATCTCAAAATCGTCGAAGCATAAGAATGCAAAACCTCAAAGTTTTATTGTCGACCCAGATTACCTTCAGTACACTGCATGCTCTCAGGTAAAGCATATAAATACGCGTGGGTTACCACCCAACCTTTTTGCTGAACTATACTTCCATGATGAAAATAACAACGGAATACTTGAAGCTAGGGAGAATGCTGAGCTAAAGGTTATCCTTTCTAACCGGGGCAGCGGTGATGCCATGAATTTGGAGATTAACGTATCCACCAACGTTAACGATAAAGGTTTAGGTATTCAGAATGCCAATCAAAAAATCAATGTGCTTAGACCCGGCGAAAACAAGGAGATTAAAATCCCCATTACCACCAATATCGATCTCAAAACGGCAAGCCATAAGTTTACCATAAAAGTTTTCGAGGAGTACGGGTACGACATGGACCCTGCTTACCTTGTGCTTAACACCTATGCATATCAACCCCCAAGTCTTGTGGTATCCGGACACGAGGTTATAGATATTGGTATGGATACCTATGCCCTTGTACCCGATAGTAAACTTCAGGCGGGGGAACAGGTAAAGGTAAAATTGCTGATTCAAAATATTGGACATGGCGTTGCAAAAGCCGCTCATTATACAATCACCACCAGTGATGCCAATATTTTCTTAGGTCAGACTGATGGCATTATTGGGGATATTGCACCCGGCGAAGTCAAAGAGCTGTTCTTCTCCCTTAGCCCCAACCGCAGAGTTACAACAAAGGACTATTTGCCCATTTTCCTCTCGATAACCGAAGAGGTTGGCAGGGGTAGCGTCAAGGACAACCAGCTTCCCATTGCCCTTGATCAAACCCCACCCAAGCCAAATATAGTTGAAGTAAAATCGGATGTAGAATCGCTAACCAAAAATATTGCCCGTTTTGAGTACTCATCAAGCAAGTTTAGAACCAGCACATCTAATGTGATCAACATTGCTACGGTGGCACCATCGAAAACTAAAATAGCCAAATCTGTTGGGGTAGTTATTGGGGTAGGAAAGTATAAAGAATTACCCCCTGCCCCTTATGCCGATAACGATGCACGGATTATGAAAGAGTACTTCGAAAAGATACTTGGCGTGGAGCAGGTGATATTGTTCACCAATGAACAAGTTTCGGGCTTTTTCTTCGATGACATCTTTAGCTCCGAAATAGGCGAACTTCGAAAAGCGGTGGTGAGGGGCGAAACCGAGGTCTTTGTTTACTATTCAGGGCATGGAATACCCGATAAGGATGGCAAAAACATATTTCTTTTCCCTCACGATGGAAGAGTTGCGCGCCTTGAAAGCCAAGGCTACAATATGGAAAAACTCTACGAGAACCTTACTAAGCTGGAGGCTAAACACGTAACAGTAATACTGGATGCATGTTTTAGCGGTGCCTCCAGGAGTACTGCTCGCATTGAAACCGAAAACCTTGTTGGCCAAAAGGGTGTTAGGGTGCGTCCACGATACCGATGGGTTGGTGATCCCACTTTTACAGTTATCTCTTCATCAACCGGCGAGGAAACCTCTTTAGGATTCGATGAAACCGAAACTGGTCTTTTTACCTACTACCTAGCCGCAGGGCTAATGGGCGAAGCCGATGCCAACGGTGATAAAACCATTACCCTGGGCGAACTTAAGGAGTATGTTACAAGTAATGTGAAAGAAACGTCCACCCGAATGAGAGGATTGCAAACGCCAATGTTTCATGGCGATGATGATAGGGTGCTGGTTATATTTTAAAGATTTACCAAATTGAAAAAATACTAATGCTTATGAAGCGTACAATCTATATAATCCTATTGGGATTAGCCACAGTACTTTTTACTACCTGTGAAAAGTTTGAGACCAACCCACTTACCAAAATAAAAACCATTGCTGTTAGCCCCAGCGTGGTTACCGCATTAGTTACAGGTAAAATAATTGATATCAGCGGAAAGGGTAACGATGATTACGGGTTTTGCTATGCTAATCATGATAATCCAACTGTTAACGACGGAAAGGTCAGCGCTGGAAACCCTAAGATAGGCGATTATTTTGCCCAAATCGAAAACCTTTCTCCCGGACTGCAATACCATGTTAGAGCCTACTGTAAGGATGACAATGGATACATTTATGGTGATGCTTTACCTTTTTCAACCCTTAATGGCGTTATAGCCATTTCAACAAATGCCATCGTTTACGTGTCATCTTTTTCTGCCAGAATAGAGGTAAGCATTACCGATGATGGAGGGGCTGACATTACTGCCCGTGGAGTATGTTGGAGTAAAAACTCTAATCCCACCATTGGTAACAGCTATACCAATGATGGCGAAGGAATTGGCGACTTTATTAGTATCATTCCTGACTTGCAGCCATATACAACTTACTTCGTAAAGGCTTACGCAACAAATATCGCTGGTACTTTCTACGGGAATGAATTATCATTTACCACCCTTGAGGATGGTGTTGTTTTCGATGCTGATGGCAATCTTTATGGAACCATCATGCTTAATGAAAAGGAGTGGTTTGCTGAAAACCTCAAGGTGACCATTTATCAGGATGGTACACCTATAGCCAATGGGCTTAATGATTCGCAATGGGAAAACACCACCAGTGGTGCTTACGCCATTTACCCCTACCAAGATATCGTAGGTATTGATGATGAAGAGGAAATGGCTTGCTTATATGGTTTGCTTTATAACTGGCATGCCGTGAATGACAGTAGAGGGCTTTGCCCTTTGGGTTGGCGATTGCCAACCGATGAGGAGTGGTTGGAACTGATCGATTACATTGAAGGAGAAAATGATGGTAACATTTTGAAGTCGTGCTTTCAGGTAAACTCGCCTCTTGGAGGTGAATGCGCCACTAGTGAGCATCCCCGATGGGATCCAGACGATACCCATTACGGTACCGATGAATATGGTTTTGCCGCTTTACCAAGTGGTTTTAAGTTTTACAATGGAGCATTCCTGAATATTGGAAAGCAAGGGAGCTGGTGGTGTTCAACAGACCTTGGAGAGCAAAGCGCATGGTATTGGAGTATTTACAATAATAGTGGCACCCTTAATAGATCAGCCGAGGATAAGAATATGGGTTTTTCGGTGAGGTGTATTAAGGAGTGGGAATAGAATGGGTTTGCCCGACCCGCACACTTTGATTCCTGTCTACGACAATCTCAATTTCGGCCAAGGTTGTTCCTCGGTCGTAATTTTCAAAAACTATTGCTTACGCAAACAACAATTATCCATAAATACCAAACTATACCCTTCCCGATAACCATCGGGAGCCAACAAACCGATATGATGGTACCTCCGTTGCATCAAAGACTAGCTAGAAACCACTCCTATGAAACTTTGGCTATAAACAGGAAAACAAACGCACCGCTCAGTTTTATTAACCTTCTGCATTTATAGTAAAACAAGGAAAACCCTTAAAAAATGTGCAATAAATAAATTTTACATATTTTTGAATTACTGATTCCAGTAAAAGCTAATCAAAAAAATCATTCACAAAATCAATAGATTATGAGAACAACTCTTGTTATTTTTACTCTTCTTGCATTATTTTTTAATGGATGGACACAAGATACTGATCAAAAAACAAAATTTTCAATCAAGCTAAGCAATTTAACTTCGTTTGAGGAGTTTCAGCTGGTTAATTATTGGGATAACGTTCCTGCTACATCAGATTCGTATTACGATTTTTTAAACCATAGAATACTTAACCCAACCATCGCCCTACAAATAAGGACTAAAACAAATAACTTTCATGAGATTGAGCTTATTAACTTAACCATTGATAAAATTGATTTTATTGAAAGTTATTACAATGAGCTCTATAATACAACTAATCCCAGAAGAAGTTATCTTCAAACAAACATGAATATTTCATTGAAGTATGAATACATTTACACCTTAACTAAATCAAATGAGAAAAAGTTTTTACCCTCAATTGGATTAGGGGTCAACCCGCATTTCCAGAGGATAACAAACATGCCGGTTTATTCAAACGATTGGAAAACCGATAGAAATATATTTATTATTCGGCTTCAGGTCATACCCCGAATAACATATTTCTTAACCTCAAAGCTATTCGTTGATTTTAATCTCCCTATAACAATAGCTGATTTTAAGTATATGAATTATCATATTTACAATCACTCAATAATTGAAAGCCTAAAAACATCCGAAGTAAATAAAACCAGCTTCTTACCATTTTACTATTGTGGAGAAATTGGTGTAGGGTTTAGGTTTTGACCAGTAACCTGAACCTTTGAAAACAATTAAAATGATTTTCCGTTTTTTTACCTAAGATACAGACATTGTTCAGAAAATCAACTTATTTACCCTAACACTTAAGTGAGGCTATCCCGCAAATTAGCGCTGTAGGATTCTCCCTGCATGCCAAGCGCAGTCAGGCAGGCTTTAGGGGCTAGTGGTCAGAGGGTAGCGAAGAAAAGAATTATAAGATTTTTTTTGAAATTGATAAGGATAATCATCTAAATACGAATAACTTTAAATTATCAAACTGCAAAATGTCAAAACAAATAAATTGGGGGATAATTGGTTTGGGAAACATAGCCAATAAGTTTGCACAAGACTTATTGCTTGTAAAAAATGCGGTTTTGTATGGTGTAGCCTCAAGAGATACGAAAAAAGCGAAGACTTTTGCCAAAAAATACAATTCAATCCATTATTACACCAGCTATGAGGAATTAGCCAATGATCCAAATATTGACATTGTATACATAGCAACTCCGCATATATTTCATTTCTCTCACTCCATGCTTTGCCTGAAATTGGGGAAGGCTGTATTATGCGAAAAACCATTAGGGATGAATAGCCGAGAAGTGAAAACAATGATCGAAACAGCTAGGTCAAAAGGTCTGTTTATAATGGAAGCTCTTTGGACCCGTTTCATCCCTGGTACCGAAAAAGTTCTTGAGTTATTTAGGTCTGATACCCTTGGAAAAATTGATTACTTAAAAGCTGATTTCGGCTTTGTAGGTGATACAGATCCTGAAAGAAGAGTTTACAACAAATCCCTTGGAGGAGGTTCGCTAATGGATGTGGGTATCTATCCCATATATCTAAGCTTACTGTTAATGGGGATTCCGAAAATCATCATAGCCACAGCCAATTTTACTCCCACCGGAGTAGATAGCTGTTGTGACATTAAATTCGATTATAACAACGGTAAAAAATCCATTTTGAAATCATCAATAATTGCCAAAACTCCACTTGAGGCAATAATTTACGGAAAGAATGGTTCCATAAAAATGCATAGAAGTTTTCATCACACCAAAAAAATATCAGTCCTGAAAAATGATAATATATCCGAAAATATAACCATTGGTTATCAGGGAAATGGATACTATCATGAAATAGTTGAGGTGATGGATTGCTTACTAAACAAAAAAATAGAAAATGAAAAAATGCCCCATTCCATGAGCATCGTGCTTATCGAAACTTTGGACAGGGTCCGAGAACAAATTGGATTAACCTACCCAAGTGATATTTTTTAAATCAAAATGCGTTAACCCCAAATATGATATGTCAAAAACTATTGTTGGCTTACTGTTGTTCTTGACTTTATCCTCATTGAGCAACACCTCATTTAAAGATGAGCATCTCAAACATTCAAGAGTAAGACAAGCATACATTGATAAGGAAAAGGTGGTTCTTGACTTACTATTGGAGAATTCTATTGATATCAATAAGCTTGTGGTTTACCTTAGGGCATTCAAATCTGAAAGAATTATTGAGCTCTGGGCAAAGAACAAGTCCGATAAAGAGTACCGATTGATTAAACAGTACGATATATGTCAAACTTCAGGTGGCTTAGGGCCCAAACGAAAGGAGGGGGACATGCAGATTCCAGAGGGTTTCTACCATATCAACCACTTTAACCCATACAGCAACTTTTACCTTTCGTTGGGGTTGAACTACCCCAATAAATCCGACAGGATTCTGGGCGAAAAGGGAAACCTGGGTGGTGCTATATACATTCATGGCGATTGTGTTACCATTGGCTGCCTACCAATAACCAACGATAAGATAAAGGAACTTTACATATTTTGTGTAGAGGCAAAAAATAACGGACAGGAAAAAATACCCGTTACAATTTTCCCGGCTGAGTTAACTAGCAAAAATTTTGAAGAGCTAAAAACAGAGTTCAGCACAGATACCAGCAAGGTTGGTTTGTGGAGCGATCTGAAGAAAGCATATGATCTTTTCAACGAGAATAAATGCCCTGCATCCATTGTTTTTCTTTCAAATGGGAAACACCTGGTTAAGCAATAACCTAACGTCTAAATCATTCAACCCTATCGTTTAATTTTCTGGCATTTTTTTTACCTTTGCGCTCGTATCAACCTAACTATTAGTAAATGATAACCACCGATCAGCTGAAGGACTTGGAAAAGCGCTTGCAAGCGCTGAGGAGGCATCTTTGACATTGATGGCAAAACCATTCGTGTTGAAGAGGAGGAACAAAAAACCCAAGACCCTACTTTTTGGGATAATCCAACCGAAGCTGAAAAGCAGCTAAAACTTATCGCCGATATTAAGCAGTGGGTAAAGATCTACAATGAAGCCAAGGGATTCGTTGACGACTTACAGGTGATATTCGATTTCTGCAAGGATGGAGAAGGCAGCGAAGGCGATGTTGAGCAGCAGTACCAGCTTGCTCTGTCGAAAGTTGAGGATGTGGAGATGATGAATATGCTCCGTCACGAGGAGGATCGGTTGGGTGCCATTGTTAAGATAAATTCGGGTGCTGGTGGGCTCGATAGCATGGACTGGGCTGAAATGCTCCTTCGAATGTACCAACGATGGGGGGAGAGGAACAGCTATGAAACCAGAATAATTGACATTCTTCGCGACGATGAAGCTGGCATAAAATCGGCTACCATTGAGTTCATTGGCGAAATGGCCTATGGCTTCCTTAAAGGGGAAAACGGGGTTCACCGACTGGTAAGGCTTTCGCCTTTCAACGCCAATGCAAAGCGTCATACTTCCTTCGCTTCGGTTTTTGTTGCCCCAGCCATCGACGAAACCATTCATATTACCATTAATCCTGCCGATATTAAATGGGATACCTATCGTTCTTCCGGGGCAGGTGGGCAAAATGTGAACAAGGTTGAAACTGGTGTCAGGTTACATCATATCCCAACAGGTATTGTTGTGGAGAACACCGAAACCCGTTCGCAGCATAATAACCGTGATAATGCCATGCGCCTGCTAAAGGCTCACTTATACGAATTGGAACTTCGAAAACGAAAGGAAAAACAGGCCGAGGTGGAGGGTAAAAAATTGAGCATTGAGTGGGGCTCACAAATCCGCAACTATGTCCTTCATCCATATAAACTGGTTAAGGACGTACGAACCAATTACGAAACTTCAAACGTTCAGGATGTGCTTGACGGTGAACTTACCGATTTTATCAAGGCTTACCTAATGCAATACGGAGGAGATTACTAGACTGCCGCAATATTTTCAATAAAACAACTCGCGTACGTTAAACAATTCACAAAATTGATTGTTAACGCATTATTATTTTTCAGAATAGTGTCGAATAACATGGTTTACAAAAATAAAATACTTGATTTTCTGTGTTTTGACTTTTTTTAAAAAAAAAATTGTTAAAAAAAACCCGATAATAATTTGTCTATATGCTGAAACACACGTAATTTCGGCGACAAAATAAATAATGTTAAACTAAAACTTAAACCTTAAAAAATGATTGGAAACCCGTTATTTTGGTTGGTCCCAGTAGCCTCATTGCTTGCATTAGGTTTTGCATGGAGGTTCTTTGCCCAAATGATGAAGGCAGATGAAGGGACAGATACTATGAAAAAAATTGCTGCTCACGTACGTAAAGGTGCAAACGCATACCTTAGGCAGCAGTATAAAATTGTTATCATCGTTTTCCTAGTAATAACTGTTATCTTCTCCTTTCTGGCTTATGGATTAGGAGTCCAAAATCCATGGGTTCCATTCGCCTTCATTACAGGGGGTACCTTCTCTGGTTTGGCTGGTTTCTTTGGGATGAGAGCCGCTACATTTGCTTCGGCTCGCGTAGCCAATGCATGCCGCAATTCACTCGACTCTGGTCTCCGTTTAGCTTTTCGCAGTGGGGCGGTTATGGGTTTAGTGGTTGTGGGCCTTGTTCTTCTCGATATTTCTATCTGGTTCATTGTGCTTAACTATTTCATTCCTGAGATGGCCGGTGGTTATAAATTGATGACCATTAGTGCGGTGATGCTTACCTTCGGTATGGGGGCTTCCACGCAAGCACTATTTGCCCGCGTGGGAGGTGGCATTTACACAAAAGCTGCCGATGTTGGAGCCGACCTCGTAGGAAAAATTGAAGCCAATATCCCAGAGGATGATCCACGAAACCCAGCAACTATAGCCGATAACGTAGGAGACAATGTGGGCGATGTGGCTGGTATGGGTGCCGACCTCTTCGAATCATTTGCCGCATCTATACTTGCTTCTGCCCTTCTTGGAGCAGCCGCATTCATCAATAATCCCGATCTACAGAATAATGCTGTAATTGCCCCTATGCTAATTGCTGCTGTGGGTACAATCCTCTCCATATTAGGGGTTTTCCTTGTTCGTACTAAGGAAGGAGCCACACAGAAACAGTTACTGAAATCCCTTGGTTTTGGTGTAAATATTAGTGCTGTTCTGATAGTAATCGCATCGTTCTTCATTCTTAAGTTATTAGGATTACCCATGGGTATTTGGGGATCAATAATCGTTGGTCTTGCATCGGGTATTGCCATTGGTCAATCCACCGAATACTTTACAGCATCGGCATATCGTCCAACTCAAAAGATTGCCGAATCCAGCTCTACAGGACCCGCTACAGTAATTATTAGCGGGGTTGGCACAGGATTGGTATCTGCAGCTATTCCACTCGGAATAATAGTAGTTGCAATTACTTTAGCTTTCGGTTTTGCTACTGGATTTAAATTCGATGCTACGAGTTTAAACTTTGGCCTTTACGGAATTGGCATTGCTGCCGTTGGGATGCTATCAACTCTGGGCATCACCCTAGCAACCGATGCATACGGACCCATTGCCGATAATGCTGGCGGAAACGCCGAAATGAGCCACTTGGGTCCTGAAGTTCGCAAACGCACCGATGCCCTTGATGCACTTGGAAATACCACCGCTGCAACCGGCAAAGGATTCGCCATAGGAAGTGCTGCCCTAACAGCATTGGCTCTGCTCGCATCATACTTTGAGGAGATCCGGATGATGTACGTTAAATTCCTCGATAAGCCCAACGA
>CAYNHM010000048.1:0-16939 GCA_964397135.1 uncultured Rikenellaceae bacterium | reverse complement strand
ACTATTGATATAAGAATCTCTTTATACTTCGTTTTGGCGTTTTTTCGAACTCCTCAGGATATATTTTTACCTTCGAAATTTGACAATAGGAGGGCAATGATTTATTTAAAGACTGCTTATTCTCCTCCATAATCTTTTCAAGGTTTTCTGGTTTAATTCCTGCTTGATCAGCGGCATCGATTTCTGGGAAAATCAATGCTGTCAGCTTTCCTTCTTGCACAACAACAAGTGATTCCTGAACATATGGGAGATTATTTATCTGTGCCTCAATTTCTTCGGGATAGATATTTTGTCCGCTTGGTCCAAGAAGCATATTTTTGCTTCGCCCTTTAATGTAAAGGTAACCATCCTTATCAATTAGTCCCAAATCTCCTGTATGTAGCCATCCCTCGCTATCAATGGCGTGTCTGGTAGCCTCTTCGTTTTTATAATAGCCTAACATTAAATTGTCTCCCCTTACAAGAATCTCTCCTACTATATTCTGTGGATCTTGTGAGTCAATTTTTACTTCCATGTTTACAACTGCTTTACCTGCAGATGCAAAACGTGCAGTTTTCCATGAGTCGTAAGTGATAATCGGTCCACATTCAGTCATTCCATAACCTACGGTATAACGGAAACCTATGTCTCGAAGAAAAGCCTCTACCTCAGGATTTAAAGCAGCCCCTCCAATTATTACCTCAATAAAATTACCTCCAAAAACGGTGGATAACTTGTTGTTTATTGCCTGCTTAACATGCTTGTCAATGATTGGTACCTTAAGCAATAATCGCAACGAAGGCTTCTTGAGGGACTCCAAGATATTCTTCTTGTAAATCTTTTCAATGATAAGAGGAACAGAAAGCACAACCCGTGGTTTTATTTCATCAAATGCTTCAAGAATAATTTTTGGCGATGGGTTGCGAGTTAGAAAATGTATGTGACAACCTTTTGTTACCTGAAAAAGGAACTCGAATGCCGCTCCGTAAGCATGGGCAAGGGGTAGTATAGATACTTGTTTATCTCCAGGTTTTAGAGGCATTACCTCGCTGCCAAATAGCATATTGCTCCATAAACTTCGGTAGGGAAGCATAACTCCCTTCGAAAAACCCGTTGTACCACTTGTGTAGTTTATGATACAAATTTCTTCTGGATCTTTATCATAAAAGTATTGTATGTGCTTTGGTTCAAAACCCTTAGGATATTTTTCGATGAATAGCTGATCAGCGTTATTCCTTATATCTTTTACTGAAAAGGGTGTATTCTCGTGAAGTATTGAAAAATCGGATAGAGAAATAATACACTTCACTTCGCGCATTTGCGATTCATCAAGATTTTCCCAAATTGGCTCTCCTGTAAATAAGACAACCGAATCGGAATGATTTACAATATGATGTACGTTGTCAGGCTTAAAATCGGGTAGGATGGGAACCACAATTGCTCCATAAGTAGCGATTGCCAAAAATGCAACCGCCCAATTGGATGAATTACGACCAATCAGGGCTATTTTATCCCCCTTCTCAATGCCTGTTCTTTCGAAAATTATATGAATCTTATCGATTTTTCTGGCAACATCCCGATAATATAGGGTATCGCCTTTATAATCGGTAAAAGCGGGTAAGTCCCAGTTTTGCTTAATGCTGTTCTCAAACAACTTTATAAAACTTTTATCCATAAAAATGCGTTTTAAGGGCAGGTTAAGAAACAAAAAGTTAACGTCAATATTGTAATTTCTTTATTCTCAAACGGGTGCCTTTTTTGTGATAGATATTCAATATGAAAAGCGTATTTAACTTCAATTATGACTATTCTTTTTCGGAAATTTTCCAACAACCCGATTGTAAATCAGGACGAAAACTAGCCCAATAAAAATTCCTAGTAGGTTAAATAATATGTCCAAAGGATTGAATCTTCTGCCCGGTACAAGCATTTGCATATATTCGGCACCAATGGCTATGACAAAAGACAATCCAATATAAAGCCACCATAAAAATCGATTTTCGCCCTTACCACTGGCAAGGAAACAAATAATGGGCATCAAAAAAAAGCCAAAAACATGCAAGGTGTAATCGAGACGAAAGCCACTATAGTCTAGACTGAATTTTACTATTCCATTTGGGGAGCTAAGGGATAGCCATATAATGATGGCAGCGTATATCCAGAAAGTCAACCTAAATAGAATTTTCATGCTGCAAATATAAAGTTTATTACATTTAATATCATTGTGTTGAATTCATTATTTATCCCTTTTCAGATATAGCCTTTCTGTTTAGCATAATTATGTTCGGTTAAGATATCATCAAATCGTTATTCGGAATCAAAGCAAAAATACATGGGAATTGGTTACCTTTGTACTCCAATAATGTAAGAATCAGAATGAATTTGCCCGATAAGAAAATAACTGAATTTATTAAAGAGCATCATGTACTTACTCTAGCTACAAGCTTTGAGGAAGAGCCATATTGTGCCAACTGTTTTTACGTCTACCTCGAAGAAGAAAACAGTCTAGTCTTTACTTCTGATTATACCACAAAACATATTCATCAGGCTTCACATAATATCTATGTGGCTGGAAGCATTGTACTGGAAACAGATATCATTGGCAAAATTCAAGGGGTTCAGTTTCAAGGCATAATTAGTGAACCGAAGGGAGAATTATATACTAAAATACGTAGCGCTTACCTTAAGCGCTTCCCAATTGCCATGCTAATGAAAACAACCCTTTGGGTTGTTGATCTAACCTTTCTTAAGTTCACCGATAACCGTTTGGGCTTTGGCAAAAAGTTAATATGGGAAAAAGAGCTTATCGTTAATCCGTTTTTACCAAACCGAGAGAAAAAATGATTCTTGTAACCGGTGGAACTGGACTGGTTGGTTCGCATCTTCTTTTCGAACTCTCCTCTTCGGGGAAAAAAGTTAAAGCGTTAAAGCGAGCTTCCAGTGATATTGGTCTTGTTGAACGTCTTTTTAAGCATTACAGCAAAGATTATATCAAGCTTTTGGAGCACATCGAATGGGTTGACGGGGATATTGATGATCACCTGTTTATTGCTCCGTTGCTTGAAGGTGTAAAAGAAGTTTACCATTGTGCAGCTGTTGTTTCGTTCAATCGAAAAGATGATGAAATAATGCTTAGAACCAACGTTCAGGTTACAGCGAATCTGGTTGATGCCTGTTTAAATGCGAAGGTGGATAAATTTTGCCATGTCAGCTCTATTGCAGTCTTGGGAGGATCAACCGAGGCCATTATTGATGAAACCATTCAATGGGGAAAATCAAAGGGTAAGTCGGGGTATGCTGTAAGCAAATTTCGAAGCGAAATGGAGGTGTGGAGAGGGTATGAACAAGGTCTCAACGCAGTGGTCTTAATGCCTTCAATAATAGTTGGTCCAGGTAAATGGATTGGCAGTAGCGGAAATCTTCTGGGTGCTTTGTCAAAAGGTTTTCCGTTTTACACCTATGGCGTAACCGGTTACGTTGATGCAAGGGATGTGGCAAAATGCATGGTTGTTGCCATGGAAAAAGGTTTATGGGGTAAAAGGTTTATACTCAACAGCGAAAACCTTAGCTATAAAGAGGTGTTTAGTTTGATTGCCAAAGAATTTGGCAAAAGGCCCCCTTTTATAGAGGTAAAGCCTTGGATGGGTTATCTTGTTCTGCCCTTTATATGGCTTTTCAGCCAAATTACTCGTAAAGCACCATCGGTTACCCTAAACTCTCTGCGTAGTAGCCATAAAAAATCCTTTTACTCCTCGGCTCTAGCTCAAGAGGAGTTGGGAATTAAATTCGTTCCACTTTCGGAATCTGTTGCAAATGCAGTAAAAGCAGGTCCCCTTTAACCCTTCGCTAGCTACTATTTTTTCTACTAAGATAATTGCTTCCTATTATCCTTTGCTGTCGATTGATTTACGCCCCCAAATGGCCCAGTAAATAAACCCGAATCCCATTAACGCAAAGGGAATGCTTAGTAACTGTCCCATATTCAGTGTCATACCAACTTCAAAGGAAACCTGGGGTTCCTTAATGAACTCAATCACAAAACGGGTTGCAAAAATAAAGATTAGGAATAGTCCAAAAAGCAAACCGGGCTTTGGCTTTGCATTGCTTTTTAAATAGATAAGATGAAGGGTGATATAGCCTATCAGGTATGAAAGAGCTTCATATATTTGTGTGGGATGCTTGGGTACGGTTTGGCCGTCGCGTTTAAAGATAAAACCCCACGGAAGGCTTGTTTCCACACCATAAATTTCTGAATTCATGAGGTTGCCAAGTCGTATCAGAACCCCTGCCAATGCAACAACAATTACAATTCGGTCGAGTATATAGATTAATGGTTTTTTTGTTTTTCTACTAAAAAGATATAGCGCCAATATAATTCCTATGGCAGCACCATGACTTGCAAGACCACCCTCCCATATCTTAAGAATTTCGATGGGATTTGACAGGTAATATGCTGGTTGATAGAAAAGGCAATGCCCCAGTCGGGCCCCCACAATGGTTCCAACTAACATGTAAATGGTAAGCTTATCCAAGTAGCCTTCTGGCAAGGACTCTTTTTTAACAAAGCGCTCGAAAATGACATAGCCAAGGTAGAACGACAAGGCCCAAAGAACTCCGTAGTAACGAATGGATAATGGGCCAAGTGAGAAAATTTCGGGATTTACGTTCCAGACAATATAGTTGATTAGCATAATGGTTAAGTATTTCCGTTGATAATTGAGGGGATAAAGTTAGGATAAAATACTTGAAATGAAATACTCCTTTCCTTGATTGCATAAAATGCCTAACATTTTTTTCTGATATTTCTAGTGATTTACCCTGAACAAAAATTTTGGAATAATGAGATGTCTCGCTTTGTTCGTAAGATCGCAGCGCTAAGTTCGCCGAGCTACACTTCGCTTCGGGCGGGTGTTTTGGTATCGAAACGAATCGTCATACAGTACTAATATACAGCAATCCTTGCTGATCTATCATGCTAAAATTAAAATACTTTATCGTAGTTTTTTGTACTTTTGAGAAATTTAAATACGGAATTATTATGTTTTCAGGAATAGTTGAAGAAGCTGCGAGGGTTGTGAATCTTACCCAAGAGAAAGAAAATTTGCATATCACCCTAACATGTTCCTTTGCCAAGGAGTTGAAGGTCGATCAAAGCGTCTCTCACAATGGGGTATGCCTAACAGTAGTGAAGCAACAAGGAGATAGCTATACCGTTACCGCCATAAAAGAGACCCTTGAAAAGTCAAATCTAGGGCTTTTAAAAATTGGCGATAAGGTAAACCTAGAGCGTAGCATGAAACTCGAAACGTTACTGGATGGGCATTTGGTTCAGGGGCACGTTGATCAAACTGCAAAATGCACTAAGGTTGAAGAAGCCGAAGGTAGCTGGTACTACACCTTTGAGTATGATCCATCCATAGGTAATATTACCGTTGAGAAGGGATCTGTATCCGTTAATGGAGTTAGCTTAACGGTGGTAAATTCAAAGGATGGATCATTTCAGGTAGCAATTATTCCCTACACCTATGAGGTTACCAATTTTCATGAAATTAAACCTGGGACATTTGTTAATCTTGAGTTTGATGTGGTTGGAAAATATATAGCAAAGCTATTAAAACAGTATATCGAAGGCGGAATGATCGACAAACTTTTAGGGAAGTAAATAACCTCATAAAAATCCATGATCTTCTCATCACAAAAAAAGACGGCCATTTTAATCACCGCCATTGCTTCGGGGGTTTGTGGTTTAGTTTTTTTATTTTTCTCCCTTTTTTACCAACAAGGTAATTTTTGGTTAATTCCTGTTTCCATCGTAGTTGTTTTTGTCATAATGTACATCATCACCCATCATCTAATAAACCGATTTATTTTTGAAAAGATTAATCCCATATACAAAACCATTCATAATTTGAATATCCCTGTTAAACAGTTTAAAAAGGAACTTAAAAAGAGGGATATTGTCGGTGAAGTAAATCATGATGTGCAATCATGGGTGGACAAAAAGAGTCAGGAAATTGATCGTCTAAAGGAATTGGAAGCCTATCGAAAGGAGTTCCTTGGTAATGTATCGCACGAGCTGAAAACACCCATTTTCAATATTCAGGGATACGTTCTAACCCTTCTCGATGGCGCCCTTAACGATCCTTCGATCAACAAGCAATACCTCGAGAGAACCGAAAAAAGCATTAATAGGTTGATCTCAATCGTTGAGGATTTAGAGTCCATATCGAAACTTGAATCGAAGGTTCTCAAGCTAAACTTTGAGAAGGTTAACATTGTACAGCTTGTTGCTGAGGTGTTTGAAACGCAAGAGATAAGATCCCGCAAAAGAGATGTCAAATTGCAATTTGATAAGGATTATGAAAAGCCTATTTGGGTAAAAGCTGATCGGAAAAGAATATTTCAGGTTATTTCCAATTTAGTTGTAAACTCTATATATTACGGCAAGGAGGGTGGAAAAACTACCGTTTCGTTCCTTGACATGAATGAAAATATCCTGATTGAGGTTAATGATAACGGTATAGGGATTTCAAAAGAGGATATCCCTCGAATATTCGAGAGATTTTATCGGGTTGATAAAAGCCGTTCGCGCGAACAGGGAGGAACCGGTTTGGGGCTTGCTATTGTAAAGCATATTATTGAAGCACATAACCAAACCATAAATGTTCGGAGTAGCCTTAACGAAGGTACCTCTTTTGTTTTTACCTTAAAGAAGTTTAAGTCCTAGAAACTGTTTAAGTTTTGCGTATTTA
This sequence comes from uncultured Rikenellaceae bacterium, assembly GCA_964397135.1. Lineage (GTDB taxonomy): Bacteria > Bacteroidota > Bacteroidia > Bacteroidales > Tenuifilaceae > MWFE01. Next base: position 10,208 of record CAYNHM010000048.1, on the reverse strand, counting down.
AATTTTAAGGTGCCCTCGTAGAGGGCATATAGCGATTGAAAATATGTAAAACTAAACTAAGCACCCCAGAGTGGGTGCAATATTGAAAACAACTTATTGCGCTCTCTACGAGGCGCTAAGATATATTTAAAACTTTTTCAATCGTTATGTGCCACCTACGGTGGCATCATAAAATGAATAGTTCCAAAAAACTTAAACATTTTCTAATCGTTTTTTTAATCAACAACCTCCTCGAGGTGCCATAACCTCAACTTTTACCTCCTCCTTTGTTGCACTATAATTTGAGGAACTCCCCGCAGGCATTAATCTTGGATAGTAATATTTCATCTTCTCGTCGGAATAATGGAAAAACGAGGGGGTTGGGGTTGCAACAACAAATTGGTTCGCGTATTGATATCCACCATTGAGTATTTTGAATTTATTGTGGCCATTTAGTATTAGCAACGAATTAGCTTTAATTGCCTGAGCTTCGCTATTACCGTAAAGTACTTTTGTTAGGCTCTCTCTTCCGCTAATAATCTCAGCATTATCCTTGTGGAATAATAATTCAATGGGGATATTTATGGCATTGGGTAGATGTCCCTGTGCATACTCTTCCTCTGTCCTTATATCTACAAGCAAAACATCTGGGTCATTTATCTTCAGTGCTTTTGCTAAGTCGTAAAGGCTATACGAAATTTCTGATGAGGTCATTATCTCAAGTTGCTGCGTAACAGATACAGGATAATTGCTGGTAAGCAACTTCTTGCCAATCATTGAAAGTAGTAGTATGCCAATAAAAACACTAACAACTATTGCAAATACATTTTTTTTCATGGCCATTATTTTTGTTATTTTTCAATGGTTTCCTGCTTATATTAATACTTAACGTAATCATTAGCATCCTCCCTTGGCTGCAACAACAACAGGCTGATCATCGTCAGATGTAGTTTGTTCCTTTTTAACCTCTAACTTTCCTTCTCTAAACATCTGCCTTGATTTTTCACGAAATCGATATGCAAATTCCGACTCGTGCAGGTAATCTGAAGGTTTTACATTATTTTCAAGGTTTTGAAAAAAACCATTAAGCCCTCCTTCCAAAACAAAAATATTGCTATAACCCATGCGACGAGCAACAAGCCATGCCTTCTGGGCATTGGCTGTTCCATTGGAATAGAAGATTACTTTCCTTTCTTTTTCAGAAAGGGTTTTACGCCAACGCCTGCTTGAAATCTGCTCCAAAGGAATATTTATTGAACCTGGAAGTGTAAATTCTGCAGCTTCTGCCGATGATCTGACATCAATCAGAATTACTGGATGATAATCGTTGAATAGCTTGAAGGCAACCTCATCAGAATGAACATAGTGATTATCGGAAACTATTACCTTTTCAAGCTCTTCCTTATCCATCTCTCCTACCCCTGTAATCCTTTCAAAAGGAGTAAATATTAACACAACTCCCACCAGCAATGCAAGTGTAACTGGAATAAAGTAACTTGTTCCCTTGGTATCTGCAAGTCCCGATTCTGGATTAACTTTCTCTTCGATCATGGCGGTTACGCCAAATGCTATTAAAGCCACTGCAATTAGCAAAAATGCAAACCAACCAGCAGTTATGCCCAGTGTATCAAAAATAAAGATTGGACCCAAGTACCCACTAACCGATAGTTGCTCAAAAAAGGTAAATCCTTCGCCATAGCCAATTATTCCAAGAACGATTCCCGCCAAGAAAACCATGGCATCAATTTTTCCGATGGCTACGGCTGTTACACTTGTTCCAGGGCAATAGCCTCCAAGAATGAATCCAAAGCCCATTATTACACCTCCCACGATTGCAGGCCATAAAAATGTTGGATTTACATAAACCACAGACATATCTATCCACCCTAAATAGTTAAAAATAAACACGCCTACCATAGCTGTGACACCTGCGGTGAAAAAAACGCGAAGTACGGTAAAGTCGTAGCCATAAAAAACACCCGCCAATCGTCGGGATGATGAGAATCCAGCCGATTCGAGTACATACCCGAAGGCAATTCCAATGAATAGGGCAAAGAACAGATCCCATTCCATTCCTACTATTCCGTTTGGTATAAGTGGTCCCATGGTTGTTGTTTATTGGATTAGGTGTTTTTGTTATATCCAAAGTTTACGGAAGAAGTATGCAATTACATAGCCCGTTCCGAAGATTGCCATCATGGTTAGAAAACCAGCCGTGGAAAGCACGGCCATTCCGCTAAGTGCTGCTCCACTGGTACATCCTCTCCCCAGCTGTGCTCCTATTCCAAAGAGCATTCCTCCCAGTAGTGCAAAGCCTAGCCTTGTGGCCACCCTTACTCTTGGTCCGCGTTCTACTTTAAATCTCATTCGACCAGAGATTAAACCCGAGAGAAGACCTCCAATTAGAACTCCCAATACCTCAATGGAAAGCCACGACTTAAGAGGATGGCTATCGCCAGAAAGGTGATTTGCCCAAAACGTAGTTTTGCTGGCATGCTCAGGGGCAATAGCTTTAACCGTTATGGCAGCTAAATCTTTAGCTGCACCGCTGGCACCAAGCCCTCTGCCTGCAATAAAAATTGCCATAAGCAACACAATTCCCAACAGAAAACCTGCCAGGTACGAATTCATGTATTGACTTTTTTGCTGTTCCATATATAAATATTTTTTATCCATTTCTAAACTAACATCCACCGCGAGGGGCAACAACTACCGGAAGATCTTTGGGCGATAAATCGCTGGTTTTACCACCTGAAACCACTGGAAAATCGTTTACATCGTCAATCGTAAAAGCACTTCTAATGCCCTCCTTCTTCATAAAGCCATGCATAAAGCTGTTGGTTCCGTATATCAATCCTTTGGCATCGTAGCCTAATAGGCGGAGGTAAGCGGGTACAAAGGCACTATGCTGTCCAGTATAACAGTAAACAACAATGGGTCTATCGGTGGGTAAGGTATTCAATTGCTTCGATCGCTTTAACGATTCCTTTGGCTTATACTGAACAGCACCAGGTATATGACCTTTATTGTATAAATCTTCAGGCCAATAGTTTATAATGTAGTAGCTATGGTTTGGCTCAAAGAGTTCATCGGCAGTAACCTTCGCCGGGTCGAAACCCTCCTCAAAGAGTTTGTGTGCTCTTTCCCTAAGTATGGCGAATCCAAAAATCTCGCTCGTGGATATTCTGGGGTATTCACCGGCTATATTCTTTTCGTTGGGCGACTTCTCTAAAAAATCCGCATACTTGTCGGAAATTCTAGTGAACCAGAAAGCCTTGGCTGTAGCGGGATGCCAACTGCTCATGCCCAATCGGAGGCTAAACACATTATTATACCCCAGCAAACGAAGTAACGCTGATGCATAGGCGGTTACCTGACCAGAATAGCAAATCAGCACAATTTTTTTGAAACTGTTCGGATCTATCTTCTGCTCAAAGAAATTGAGTAGCTGGTTAAATGGAATATTTCTTGCTCCAGCGATGTGTGCTGCAGCAAAATCTTCTTGGTCCCTTGTATCAAGAAGAAGAATGTTGCTATCGAGTTGCTGATACAATTCTTGTGCTGATATTAAAGCGGGAACAAAGTTGCTGTTGATAAAATCCCCATTACGCTCTATGTATGTGATAAGCGAATCGAATGGTGCTTCGGGAGAAAGCGTTACAGGTTTGTTTTCGTTTTGTTTCGATCCACAAGAGGCTATGAAAACCGAAGTAATGTATATGGCAACAATTAAATATCTTTTCATGGCTAATCCTCCTTTTTATCTTCCGCACCCATGGCGCTTTGGTTGGCCACATCATGATCATCCTCCAAATCCTCCCATCCGGTGATCATCGCTTTCATGGCTTCTAAAGGTTTTTTCCCTGTGGTGGTAAGGTAAACATGAGCTATAACAAATGCCACTAGTGCAAATGCACCTATGGTGTGAATGAGAGCAATCAGACGTAGGTTAACCATATCAATTGATTGTATTTCGCCACCCGAGGGGTACTTGTAGTAAAGGTAAAGAAACCCTGTAACCACCTGAACGGGTATGGCAAATATTTTTAATCCCAGGTAAACCAAGCGCTGTAGAGGGTTAAACTTGTTGTAAACCGATTTCTTGGTGGGGTGAGGTGCTCCCCTGAATATCCCAGTGATGTAATATTCTATTTGTGCTTTAATAAACTTTGATGTAGGTATATACTGTCGCCATTCGCCAGTGGTAAAGTGCCAAAAAATGGCAAAGACAATCAGAATAACTAAAGCCCAAAGTGAAATGTTATGCCAGCGCACTGCACTCTCGAAGCCCATCAGGTTGAATGATCCATGGATCTCAAATCCGGTTACAGCAAGAAACAGGATCAAGAATGCCTGACTCCAGTGCCAAAACCTTTCAAAAACCTTATAAACGTATGTTTCCTGTGCCATGATTTGCTGATTATTTTTATCGTTAAACTTTCTTTCGCCTACGATAGGCAATGATTCTTATGGTTCCATGAGTAACAACACCGAATAGCGAACCCAGTATCAATAGGATACCAATGGTGTCGAGGGTTGCACTTCGATCGCGAGCTGGCATATAGAAATCAGTAAGATTATGCAACCTTGAGCCCTCTCTGGTGTGACAGTCGGAACAGGATAGCGATATTTCCTTTGGTGAAACCATATGTGAAATTGGTAGGAACATTTCGGTTTCCACAAATTCCCATTGTCCACTCCAGGGTAATCCTGCAATTTTCATTCCTTCGCGCAGCGAAGACTCCCAGTTGAAATCAACCCATAATCCGCCTTTACCAGGTTCCCTATCCCAGAGTTTTGCCTTAAGAATCCTATGGTAGTGGGGATCGAAGGGTTGTTTCCCTCGGTGTATTTTAACTGGCCATATCTGTGCTTTGCTATCAGTATAATTTCCAAAAAGAGTGTTGATTTTCACCGGGAATTCAGTAATACTATCGCTAACCAACATGTGGTCGGCTTGTCCGTTAAACCACACGTATTCTGGCTCAACATTACTTGCCCAGTATGCTGTTCCCTTCATGGATTGGTAAGATATTCGTCCCGTGGAATCCATGTACTCAATGGGCTTGCCATCGTGCAGATCGCAAGCAGTGGACCAATCCCAGTATGTTTTGGTGGGATTCACCTTTGCATAAGTGGGGATATGACAGGTCTGGCAAGCAACCTTAACCGTATGTTCATTAAGCTTGCTCATAGCATGGGGAGTTGTGCCATGGCATTGTGTACAGGTAGCCCTGTTATAGTCGTTGGAAGCAGTGCCATAGTATCGACCCAACATTATGTGATTCTGCGTTTTATGGCAATCGGTACAGCTCATATCCATACCCTCGCGTGCCATGTGAACATCGACGCTACGGTTGGTGTTGAGCAAGGCTTCCTCAAGGTGCCCGTGCTTGATGTTATTACCCCCGGCACTATAGAAGTGGCAGTATCCACAGTTGTACTTTGTGGGTTTTCCCACATTGGCGGTTATATATTTGTAATCGGGGGCTAGAGGTCCGCTTGATGGTGGGTAACCAGCACCGCCACTTGCTTTTTCATAGGTCTGTGTATTATCGTGACAAATAAGGCAGTCCATATTACGTTGCTGGGTGAAGTCGAAGGTATCGTCCTGCCAGCCATAGCCGGCATGACACTTATTGCACGTTCCCTCGCTTCCACCAATACCTGTGCAGAAATTGTTCACAAGATTTTTCTTTCCGAGGTATACTACCCCCCGCCCTTCAATGAACGATTCGCGCTCCCATAACCAATGGTGGTTGGTAAGTAACTCATCGCCTCGGCCTGTATGACACGAAAGGCAAGCCTCTGTTATCTCTTGTGGTCGTTTAAAATCCCTTTGCAACTCGGCAAACAAGCTGTGATCTACTGCCTTCTTGGGACGATTCTGAACTTCAACCTTTAATGCCTCAAGAACTTTTGGATCTTTCTGTTTGGGCTTATCAAGAATGGCTATAGCTAAAAAAATTTGTGGAATAAGCACAATGGCCAGGAAAGGTAATAACTTCTTTTTCATCTGTTTTCAGGTTTTAAAAAGCCTTCGTTACAGAACAATATATGTATATATTCAGATATAAAAGTACGTCAAATTTTTATATCAGATATTTGCACAGATAAATTTAGACGGTTTTTAAATAGTCTTAACGATTTTACAGCTGACAAACCTATTAATATTTAACTCTAAGTACTTTTATTTTAATGATTAACCTCCGTAACGAATCTGTTTCGCCAACTTCGAAGCAAATACAAAGTCGTTAAACTCCTTGTTATCTGAATGTAAAACCTCATCCTTGGTACCCTCCCACCATTTCTTTCCTTCGTGGATAAAAATAATCTTATCGCCAATGCCCATCACAGAATTCATGTCATGGGTATTTACGATAGTGGTTATGCCGTATTCCTCGGTAATCTCCTTTATAAGTTCATCGATAAGAATTGATGTAATGGGATCGAGACCCGAGTTGGGTTCATCGCAGAAGAGGAAGCGCGGATTGAGGGCTATTGCTCTGGCAATTGCAACACGTTTCTTCATACCACCGCTAAGTTCCGACGGGAAAAACTTATTGGAGTTCTCCATGTCAACCCTTTTAAGGCAAAAATTGGCGCGTTCAATTTTTTCTGTCCTTGTTTGTTCGGTGAACATATCCAAAGGATAAACCACATTCTCTTCAACGGTGGCGGAGTCGAACAGGGCAGAGCCCTGAAATAGCATTCCCACTTCCTTGCGAAGGGTCTTCTTCTCATTGAATGATAGTGCGTTAAAATGGATATCTCCATAGTAAATATCACCTTCATCCACTTCGTGAAGCCCAACTATTGATTTCATCAATACTGTTTTACCCGATCCGCTGCGTCCTATGATAAGATTGGTCTTACCCTTCTCGAAATCAGCATTGATATTCTGAAGAACAATCCTATCGGGAAAAGCCTTGGACACATTTACAACCCTAATCATGAGAGTAAAAGTTGGGTTAATATGAGGTTAAAGAGAAGGACAACCACGCTGCTGTAAACCACAGCCTTGGTGCTTGATTGCCCCACTTCAAGCGATCCGCCAGAAACATAATAACCATAAAATGCCGATACAGAAGTAATAATAAAGGCAAATACTATTGTCTTAATTATGGCATAGGTAATGTAAAAAGGGATAAAAATATATAGAATACCATCGAGGTAATCCTGGGTTGTAATAACGCCTGTAAAAACACCCACAGCCCAACCACCCGTGATGCCTACGGCAATGCTCATTATGCAAAGTAGAGGATTAAAAAGAACGGCAGCAGTTATCTTTGGAAGAACAAGGTAATTGGCAGAGTTAACCCCCATGATCTCCAGGGCATCAATCTGTTCTGTGACCCTCATGGTTCCGATTTCGGATGCGATATTACTACCAATCTTGCCTGCGAGGATCAGGGCAACGATGGTGGACGAAAACTCAAGCAGAATGGTATCGCGGGCGGTTACACCAATAAGGTAAGTAGGTAAGAAGGGGTTTTCAATGTTGTAAGCCGTTTGGATAGTGATAACTGCACCTGTAAATGCCGAGATTATGGCCACGATCCCAATGGAGTTTAACCCTAACTTTTCAATCTCCTTCACCGTTTCGCGGTAGAAAATCCATCCCTTTTCGGGTCGTTTAAAAACCTTCAGCATGAAGAGCATGTACATTCCTATGGTATGGAATATCCTCATGTAGTTTTTTTATTACAAATGTAATAATTTATGGTGATAAATATTTCTAATCAAAAGGTTTGTGGTTTTAAATAGATTGGATAATTGACCCAAACTTCAGATTATCAGGTTAGGAGTGACGAAACGATCTGCTCTCCTTTCGTCATCGCGAACCCGCCAGGGTGAAGCGATCTGTTTTTGTACTTCCCTGGCGAAGATTGCCGCGCTTTCGTTCCTCAGGCCTGCTTGCACCAGCCTGCGGCAGGCAGGGCAGGCAAGCTCGCAATGACAGGTTGGAAAGTCGCAATGACGGAGGAGTGTGCGTCATCGCGAGGAGGCCGCAGGACGACGAAGCGATCTGCTCTCCTTTCGTCATCGCAAACCCGCCAGGGTGAAGCGATCTGTTTTTGTACTTCCCTGGCGAAGATTGCCGCGCCTTCGTTCCTCAGGCTCGCAATGGCGGGTTGGAAAGTCGCAATAACGGAGGAGTGTGCGTCATCGAGAAGAACTTTCTTTTTTGGGCGTGATAAAAATTATTCAATACTCTAAAATCCCATGCCAAAACCTACCTCAAGCACTTGGGTTTTGCCATGAAGGTAAGGAGCCGAAAACATATTCAGGTATTGTTGAGCCGTTCTGTCGTCCACATCATAACCCTGAACATCGTTAAGCGAGAATTTGGCAAAAACCCTTAAATTGGGGAAGGGATTGACCTGTGCTGTAAAAACCCAACTTTTTGACTCCCATGTTATATCTTCCAAAACGGGTAACTCATCTATGCGCGGATCGCTCATACCCCTAATATACTCGTAATAATTGCCCTTACGGGCATAAGTCCACGATGCCGAAAGCTGAAGGGTGCTTACGGGATAAATGCGTATGATGGCAAAAAATTCCTCGGCGTTGTCCTTTAGGTAATGACCCAAATTGTAACGGTTCGACTCAAAGCTGGTTGTGGGTTCATCGTGCAAGTAGGTAATGGGCTTTGTAAACGTATACTCTCCACCTAAAACCACATTGGAAATGGGCCAATGCGATATAGAAAATCCACCCTTATAGCCTATGAAATTATTACGATCGGGGTCAACAACCCTCTTAATGGAGAATTCGTCAAAATAACAAGTTGCGTATAAGTGTAGATGCTTTATCTGCCTTGAACTCACATTGAAAAACAGTGCATTATTCTGAAATGAAGTACGCCAATGAATGGTGTGAACCAGCGACTTATAGAAGAAAAATGGGATAAGGTAGGCAGGCTGCACATCCATATCACCATAGACAATGGAATTCCCAAACGAAATGTGTAAATGTTTTGCTGGCTTTACAGTGAACATGTTGGCTGCAATATATTTTCGCCGCTGAACTGTGCGAGGCCTTCCATCCACTGGGAAAATTGAGTTAACGCTATCAACGGCTTCGGATACTAACCATCCGTGATAGTAATTAAACTCCAGCCATTTGGCTGGGTTCATGTGAAGTTTGATCATTGGGAACGATGGTGTTCGACCCGAAAAAATATTGCTGCCATTCTGATTGTCTCCCCAAACCAGATGGTCTTTGATCAACCCAAGCGAGCCCCACCTCCACGACCAGTTTATACCACCACGCATTTCGCTAAATTCTCCTCCCAGACCTCCCAGCGTTAGGCTTTTATAGGTACCCCCAGGTTCCTGTGTCAGAAAAGATGGTTGTGCCAGCCGTTGGCCATCCTGATAGTGATCGCGAAGGCTTGCATAAACCGACCAACTACTCCCTAGATATGATATAGCTTCTGCACCACCATAGGTAACAAAAAAATCGGCATTTGTACCCGAGAAGTACCTGAATCCATAGATGGGCCTGATTAGCGCACTGAAAAAGCTATCCCGATACGCCACCTCTGGTAGAAGGAAGTGAACCGAAAGGGTTGAATCGCGCTTAACAACCTGCCACCTCCCTTCCTTGAGCTGGTTGACCTCCATGGCATACTCCTGCAAATACTGGTTCAACCTGGCATTTTGTGCCCGGCTGAGCTTACTGTTTTTTTCGTTGGCCTGTAGCAGATAGCTGGCAATTTGATTGCGAGAGTATGGTTTGATGGCTGTGGTGATATCGATAACATGCATGCTGGCTAGTTCGTCGAGAAAGGTGTAAACATCCCTATCGCTTATATGCTGATAGGCAACTTGTCCCTTAAGGGTAAACGCAAAAAGGATTAAAGCAATGGCATAGAAAAACTTTTTCATTCAGCAATGCTTTTGGGTGTAATTGCTTTGGCTAAATTAGCTAATACGGAGAGAGAAACAAGGGGAATAAGGGAAAATATTAAACTGGGAGTTTATTAATTGGAGGGAGTGGCTGGAGTAGGGGGATGAAAAGTTTGTTTTGCATTCTGTGTTTAGGGGTTCATGGCGATATTGTCATCACAAGGAGACCGCAGGGCGACGAAGCGATCTGTCTGTACTTAAAAAGATTGGCTTTGCCGAGCTCCGCTTCGATCCGGTTGCTTCGCTCCATTCCATTGCGCTCGCAATGAACTGTGTTAAAAACCAAATTTAAAATGAACTTTCTTAATGTTT
>CAYNHM010000047.1:0-17778 GCA_964397135.1 uncultured Rikenellaceae bacterium | reverse complement strand
TGTTAGTTTGTCTTGCCAACCAAACGGGAGTTGATCTTCAGAAGGCAATAGATGAGGGTTTTGTAAAGCGTAATAATAGAGATGCAGATAGACATTTAACTAATCCTAAGCTGAAAAAGAATGAGTAGAATTCTATGCGAATAATACAAACCAAAACTGAAACACTACCTTTGCAAAAAACCATAAAATTATGGCAAAAATTAGACTAACTAAAGAGTTTAACTTTGAAATGGCTCATGTTCTTGAAGGATACGACGGGCCTTGTCGCAACGTTCATGGACATTCCTATCGATTAGAGGTTACCATCATTGGTATGCCAATTTCCGATAAGGCAAATACCAAATATGGCATGGTGATGGACTTTGGCGAACTTAAAGCAATTGTTAGAAGCAAGGTGATTGACCGTTTCGACCATGTTCTTTTGGTAAAAAGTGATAGCCAGCTTGCCCAAAAGGGCAACCAGCTATTCCTCGAAAAGGTTGAACCCGTTAATTACCAGCCCACGTGCGAGAATCTATTAATTCATATTGCAGAGTTGTTATCAAATGAGTTGCCCCCAGAGGTAAAATTGCATCATCTTAAACTTCACGAAACACCAACCAGTTATGCTGAGTGGTATTCAAACGATAATTTGTAGCAATAAGACCAAATTTTAAAAAAAACTCTAACCTTAAATTGGATCATTTCAAAGGTTAAATCATTAGTATTGACATTACTAACCTAAAAAAAATTTTGAAATCTGATGTGTTGAAGTTTGTAACGATTGGTTCCATAAAAATTTTTCTAAATTGCATATAGATATCTTTTTTAAAAACTTAAAAAAAGGATTGTATGAACATAACTAGAACCTTCGATTTGCTTGACCAATACAGGGCAAACCCTGTAAAGGACGATGCACTTTGTTTTAAACATAATAATACGTGGATAAAATTTAGTTCTTTAGACTACATCGACTTTGCGCATTGCTTTTGCTATGGTTTACACGAAATGGGGTATAGAAAGGGTGACCGTATAGTAACAATAACCAACAATAGGCCCGAATGGAATTTTGTTGATATGGGAATGGCAATGATTGGCGTGATTCATGTTCCTGTGTTTACCTCATTGAATGCGGCTGAAATAGAGCATGTAATTAATCACTCCGGGGCAAAAATGGTTATTATATCCGACTGTAAGTTACATAGCTGCGTAAAACCAATCATTGAGGGAAGTATTACTCCAGCCGAATTTTTTACATTCGACGAGGTGAAAGGAACAAATAATTGGATTGAAATTGTTAATAAGGGTAAAGCAGCCTCAGAGCAAACCAAGAAAGAGGTGGAAAGCATCAAAAACCAGATCAACGGCGATACCTTTGCCACCCTCATCTACACCTCTGGAACTACTGGAAAACCCAAGGGAGTAATGCTATCGCAAAGGAATCTGGTTAGTAATTTTTTGTCTGCAGCATCGATATTCAATCTTAAACCTTCCGATAAATTTCTAAGCATCTTGCCCCTTTGCCACGTAGGTGGCAGACTAGGAAACTACCAAACCCAGTACTGCCGGGCAAGCATTTACTACGCCGAAAATATGGGAACAATTGCTGCAAATATGCAGGAAATTAAACCTGATGGCTTTGATGCTGTTCCGCGAATTCTCGAAAAGTTCTATGGAGTAATTATTTCGAAAGGGAAAAAGTTAAAAGGGATTAAAAAATCGCTTTTCTTTTGGGCTGTATCCCTTGGCTCTCGTTATAAACCCTTTGGGGAAAATGGATGGTTGTATGAAAAGAAGCTAAAAATTGCCGATAAGTTAATCTTTAGCAAGTGGAGAGCCGCGTTGGGTAATAATGCTCGAATAGTGGGCTGTGGTGGGGCAAGCCTGCCACCCTTGCTTGAAAGGGTTTTTTGGGCTGCCGGAATTAAAATTATAAATATGTATGGCCTCACAGAAACCTCACCAATTATTACAATAAACAGAACATCTAAGGGTGATCTTAAGCTGGGCTCGGTGGGAAAAACCATTGAGGGTGTTGAGGTAAAAATTGCCGATGATGGTGAAATCCTATGTAAAGGACCAAACTTAATGATAGGCTATTACAACGATCCTGAACTTACACAGGCTGCTATTGATAATGACGGATGGTTCCATACTGGGGATATTGGCTATGTCGATGATGAAGGTTTTTTGATGGTAACCGATAGAAAAAAGGAGATATTCAAACTCTCCAACGGGAAGTTTATTGCACCTCAGCTAATTGAAAACGTATTTAAACAGTCGCCATTAATTGATCAGATAATGGTTATGGGTGAACACGAAAAATTTGCCAGTGCACTTATATCGCCTAATTTCAAGTATTTTGAAGAATTACGTTTGGCCAATAAAATATCGTATTCCGACATAGAGCCCATTATCGAAGTGCCAGGTGTTCTCTCCTTTTTCAGCTCAGAGATAGAAACGTTAAACAAATCCCTTTCTCCTCATGAGAGGATTCTTCGATTTAAACTAGTTCCCGATGAATGGACTACCACCTCCGGGGAGCTATCACCAACACTAAAGCTAAAACGACAGGTTATCACAGAAAAATACAGGGGACTAATTGATCAGGTTTACAGAAAGTAACAACTTTATTACCCTTAACCATAATATTTCCTAAAGGCTATGAAATACGATGTAATTGTAATTGGGGCGGGACTTGGTGGATTAACCGCTGGAGCAAAACTTGCCAGAGAGGGCAAAAGGGTACTACTAATTGAACAGCATAGCCAACCAGGAGGATGTGCAACAACTTTTAAACGAGGAGATTTTACTCTTGAGGTGGGTCTTCACGAGATGGACGGACTAGGGCCCCGTGATATGAAAACTAGAATTTTTAACGAACTTGATGTAACCAACAACATTGAGCTTATTCGCATTCCCGAATTCTATCATTTTATTGGCAAAAACGTAAAAATTACCGTACCACACAATGCCGCCGAAGCAGCAGAAGTTTTAAAACAAGCTTTTCCTAACGAGACTAAAGGTGTTGATGCTTACTTTGAGCAGCTGCAAAACCCTAAACGAAAAACAGCCGACGGGCAATCGATTCCCGACACTAGCGTAGGTGAGTTTCTTGATTCGATTATCGATAACGATGACCTTAAGCTGGTCTTGCTCGGAAATCTTGGATATTTCCACGACGACCCCTACTCCTTATCACTTACCTACTACACAATTGCACAGGGAAGCTACTACTCCGGAGGAGCTAGCTTTATAAAGGGCGGCTCACAGGTTCTTTCCAATCACCTTGCGGCCTTCATTAAAGCGCACGGAGGAGAAGTACTTCTTAACCATTTTGCTACTGGGTTTGTAGTTGAAAACGGAAAGCTAACAGGTGTAACCTTTAAAAAAGCAAGAGGGGCTAATCAGGAATCATTCGCTGCTCATGCCGATGAGATTATTGCCAATGCCGCCATGGGAAACATTGCAGAATTTTTGCCCAACGATATTAAAGAGAAACTGAAACTAGAGATCGGAAAACAAAAAATAGGTGCTTCACTGCTAACTATTTACTTCGGATTTAAAAGAAATTTGAAGCACATTGGCAATAAGTATTACTCAACCTTTGTGTACGACGATTCCATAAGCAATCAGAAAGATATAGTAGTAAACAACAGAGGTCCTTTCGATAAGCGAAGCTTTACGTTTATCGATTACGGTCGAATCGATTCTGGCCTTACTACTCCCGAAAAGAGTGTGGGCGCAATTTGCTGCATCGACTATTTATCGGACTGGGAAAACCTATCGAAAGATGAGTACAAGAAAAAGAAAGAGGAAGTTGCGAAGATTTTTATTGATCGGCTTGAGAAAATCCTCCCAGATATAACCAACGAAATTGAGTTTTACGAGGTGGGAACATCGGCCACCGTTAAGCGTTATACGCTTAATCCAGGTGGGGCAGTTTACGGTTTTGCCCAAAATCCCTCAAGGCCGACCATTGAACCATCGGTAATTCCCGAAAATCTTCATTTTGCATCGGCATGGGGAAAAACAGGCGGCGGTTTTTCCGGGGCAATTTATGGTGGTTATCTTTGCGCTTACAATTTACTGCGGAAAAGGGTTTAAAATCGCGCTTTAGTCCTGATTAAGTTTGCAAAGATTAAAAACTGAAAATGAAATTCTAATCTCTACTATGTCCAAAACTCTACTTGTCCTCGATGCTTACGCTCTAATCTACAGAGCCTACTTTGCATTTATTAGCCGTCCCATAAAAACCAGCAAGGGCCAGAACACCTCGGCAATCTATGGTTTTACCAAATCGTTGCTCGATGCGCTAAAGCGATTCGACCCAACCCATATTGCCGTAGCTTTCGATATTTCGGGCAAAACATTCCGCTCCGAGCTTTACCCTGATTATAAGGCCAACCGCCAGGAGACACCCGAGGATATCAGGTCGGCCATTCCTGTTATTAAGGAGATTATTCGCGCCATGAATATAACCATCCTCGAGAAGCAAGGCTACGAGGCCGATGATATTGTGGGTACACTGGCCAAGCAGGCCGAACCGCTTGGCTTTGATGTGATGATGATGACCCCCGACAAGGATTACGGTCAGCTCCTTACCCACAAGGTGATGATGGTGAAACCTTCGCGCAGCGGTGCTGATATTGAAACGGTTACCGCTGAGAATTTCTGCAGGAGTTACGGCATTAAGAACCCAATGCAGTTTAAGGATATACTGGCACTTTGGGGCGATACATCCGATAATATTCCCGGCGTGCCGGGTATTGGCGAAAAAACCGCTGCCAAGCTTATTTCGCAGTTCGGCTCCATCGAGGAGATTTACAGCAATATCGACAAGCTTTCACCAGCTCAAAGGGATAAATTAATAGAGAATCGTAAGCAACTTGACCTTGCCCGAATTTTAGTTGAGATCAAAACCGATGTTCCCGTTGATATCGATTTCGAAAAGTTACAGCGCGCACAACCCAACGCCGAGGAGTTGAAGAGGCTTTTTGATGAGCTGGAGTTTCGTACCCTTTCACGCGATGTATTTGGCGAAACCAAGCCACAGGAAAAACCCAAGCCCGTGCAAACCTCGCTTTTTGGCGACGATGATTTTACGGTTCCCGCAACCGGGCTATCGCTAAAAACCATCAACGATGTACAGCACAGCTACAAGCTGGTTGATACAGAAAAGGATATTGATGCTCTAATTGAAAAGTTAATGGCGGTTAAGGAGTTCTGCTTCGACACCGAAACCACGGGGCTAGAGCATCACACCTCAAAGCTGGTTGGGCTATCGTTTTCTGTTGATGCGTTAACGGCCTGGTACGTTCCAATTCCCAACGACGAGGCCAAGGCCAAAGCGATTCTCGAAAAGTTTAAGCCACTTTTCGAGAACGATAAAATTGATAAGGTGGGGCAAAACATAAAGTTCGATTTGCTCATGCTGAAATACTACGGTATTGAGCTACGCGGAAAGCTTAACGATACCATGCTGGGGCACTACCTGTTGGAGCCCGATATGCGCCACAACCTGAATATTCTATCGGAAAACCTTTTGGGCTACAAGCCCATCGAGATTGAGGAGTTGATTGGGAAGAAGGGAAACCGACAGCTTAACATGCGTAATATCGACCCACAAAAAATTGCTGTTTACGCCGGCGAGGATGCCGATTTGGCCATGCAGCTCAAGAAAATACTGTGGGAAAGGTTGGAAAAGGAGAACCTCATCGACCTGTACTACAAACTCGAGGAGCCGCTAATAAAGGTGCTGGCACAGATGGAGTACGAGGGAGTATCGATAAATACGCAGGCACTCAACGATTACGCCATTGAACTTAACAAGGAACTTATACTGCTCGACCAAGAGATAAAGGAGATGGCTGGCGTACCCGACCTTAACGTGTCGTCGCCAAAGCAGCTGGGCGAGGTGCTGTTTGAGCGGATGCGGATTGCCCCCGATGCCAAGCGCACCAAAACTAAGCAATTCTCCACCAACGAGGAGGAGCTGATGAAGTACGCCGACAGGCATCCCATAGTAAATAAAATTTTGGATTTTCGCTCGGTCAAGAAACTATTATCAACTTACGTTGAGGTGCTACCCACGCTTATCAACAAAAAAACGGGTAGAATTCATGCCTCGTTTAACCAGGCTGTTGCCTCAACGGGAAGGCTTAGCTCCAACAATCCCAACCTACAGAATATACCCATCCGCGAGGAGCGCGGAAGGGAAATCCGCAGGGCGTTTATTCCCTCGGGCAAAGAGTACACATTCCTCTCGGCCGACTACTCGCAGATTGAGCTGCGTCTGATGGCGCACGTAAGTCAGGATGCTTCGATGCTTGAGGCCTTCCAAAGCGGTGAGGATATTCACGCCGCCACGGCAGCGAAAATATTTAAAGTGCCACTTGCCGAGGTTACCCGTGAGCAGCGAAGCCGAGCCAAAACCGCCAATTTTGGAATGATTTATGGCATATCGGCCTTTGGGCTATCGCAACGTTTGGGCATTAGTCGCACCGAGGCAAAAGACCTTATCGATGGATATTTTGATACCTATAAAGGCGTAAAAGACTATATGGATAGCTGTGTTGAGCAAGCCCGCAAGAAGGGCTACGTAGAAACCATTTTCGGGCGTAAGCGCTACCTGCCCGATATCAACTCCAACAACCAAACCGTGCGCGGATTGGCCGAACGCAACGCAATTAATGCACCCATTCAGGGTTCGGCTGCCGATATTATTAAGGTGGCCATGATATCTATCCACAACGCAATTCTGGAACAGGGCCTTAAAAGCCGAATGATTATTCAGGTGCACGATGAATTGAACTTTAACGTATACAAACCCGAGTTGGATGAAATGAAAAGCATCGTTAAGGTTAGCATGGAGAATGCCATTCAATTATCAGTACCACTTATTGTTGATATGGGAATAGGAGAAAACTGGCTGGATGCACATTAGTTAATTCAATGTCATACAAAAAAGAATTAATCGCTATTAATAAAGCCAGTCTAAAAAGAAATAAATAATTGGGAGAGTGAGAATACTAAAAACTGTAGAAACAAATAAATTTGCCCCTGCTAGCTGATAATCGCTATTATACCGATGCGAAAGGACCACAATAATAGTTTGGCATGGCATGGCAGCCTGAAGTATTAATACATAGAATGCCACCCTCGAAATATCAATACCAAGCAACTGAAGACCAAAGAAGTAAACTGTAGCAAGGGATATGGGCCCCAAAAGCAGCTTGTTGAAGCTGAGCAAATAAATGGTTGGGTTAAAGATTGCCTTTCGAATATTTAATCCTGCGAGCATTGCGCCGATATAAACCATTGATAGAGGTCCTGTGCATTTACCCAACCCTTCGAAAGCCACCAGTATTGGATTTGGTATATTAACGCTAAATATTAGGGTGGCTGCCCCGAGGGTAAGTGCTATGAAATTTGAATTAAACAAACTTTTCCATCCTGATTTATGGGTTCCTGCGCTTAGCTTAAAAACACCGTAGGTAAAAGTAATGGTATTGGAAGCCAATTGGTAAATAGCACCATAAAAAATACCAATACCCCCAGGAAACAATGCATCTAAAAGAGGAAATGCCAGAAAAACAATATTCCCAAACATGGTGTGAAGGGTGTGAATGATTTCTTGATTACCCTTTAATCCAGCTATTCGTGATGAAAGTTTTCCAATTATGTATAGGAATGCTAGGTTTGCAAAAGCAAGAATAAAAATCAACAAGCTGTTTTTCAGCAATCCATCGTTGAGATCCATCCCAGAAAAAGTAGAAAAGATTAAAAAAGGGAGGGTAACATCTATAACAATTCGGGAAAGGTTATCTTTTATTTCAGGAGTTATGATCTTACGCCAGAATGCCAAGGCACCTATTCCAACAAGAATACCAAATATAAGCAGTTGATTAAGAATAATACTTGTTGCCATTTATGATTTGAAGATTAATATCTATTTACATTAGTCTAGGCAAATAGAAATAAGTTTAAAGGGTAAAAAAGCTAAACGGTTAATCTGCTTAAAATCTGTACACATATTATCAAAATAACCATTGCAATTGGATATACTGCGGCATAAGCCTTTCCTGGTGCGTTGCTTCTGGTAAGGGAGTCGCAACCGGCAAGACCAGGAGTACTTGTCATTCCCCCTGTAATTGTACCTAAAAACTCAAATAGGTTCAATTTAAAGTAGTATTTGTTAAGGAATGCGGTTAGTACCATTGGGACTAAAGTTATGGTAACACCTAAAATGAAAAGGGTTGCTCCGGAATTTTTAAGGGTCTCCACCAGATGTTCGCCAGCATGAGTTCCAACGCCAGCAAGGAAGAAGAGAAGGCCAAGCTGCCTGAGTAGCTGATTAGCTGCTCCGCTCATTGTCCAAACAATAGGTCCCGTTTTACCCAAACCGCTTAAAGCAATAGCTGTAATCAGGATGCCTCCGCTAAGACCTAACCCAAAGGAAAAGTTATTGGCCACAGATATTTGCAGTTGACCAAGAAGAATACCTAATACAATACCCAATGCAATGGGAAAAAAATCAGTGTCAGATAGTAACTTGTCGTTATTACCTAAAAGCGAACCAAGTGCTTTTAGGTCATTTTTAGGGCATGCAACAGTAAACTTATCCCCAAACCGAATGGACAAATCGGGCGAAGGAGATAGATCGATACCACTTCTTCTAATAC
The DNA here is from genome assembly GCA_964397135.1 of uncultured Rikenellaceae bacterium. Lineage (GTDB taxonomy): Bacteria > Bacteroidota > Bacteroidia > Bacteroidales > Tenuifilaceae > MWFE01. The sequence continues at coordinate 9,115 of CAYNHM010000047.1, read as the reverse complement.
GAGTAACAACCGAATTGTAATTCTGGAGCAACGAGAGATCTCCAAGCTTTTTGTTAACCAAATGCTTATTGGTCACTAAAATTTGCTCAATGGCGTATTCTTCGCTTAGTTGAATTTCAGTTGATACATTAGAACCAATAAGAACCTTAACTTTTTCCAGTGCATCATTGGTCCCAACAGCTTTTATTATATCGCCATCCTGAAGAATTGTATCAGGTGTTGGTGTTTTACAAATGCTACCATGTTGAATACGAGAAATATTGGCTCCAGTCATACTTCGAACATTTAGTTCGCTAAGCGATTTTCCAAAAACAGAACCGTTTTCAACCTTAAAATGGGCATTAACAATAATTGGATGTGCAGAACGCTCAATTTGCTCAACCTTTTGATTCTCGGTTTGTAAATCAATCCTTGCAATTTTAGGGTAAAGTTTAACAAAAAGTATTACCCCAATCACCCCAAAGGGGTAAGCTATTCCGTAACCAATTGATGCAAGCGGCGAAGAGGTTGTGTCGATGGCAACAGTTAGACCTGGTGTGCTGGTGAGTGCACCGCAAAGTAAACCAATTGCGATAGCAGGTTGAATATCAAATATTAACAGACAAGTAAAAGTTATAAGCGAAGCACTAAAAATGATAATAAGAGCCATTAAAGCTAATTTCCGTCCATAATTTCTAAATGAATCCAAAAATCCTGGACCAGCCTGAATTCCAACGGTGAAGATAAATATCACCATGCCCATTCGCTCAATTTCACTAGGTATAGTTACTCCAAAATGCCCAAAGACCAGAGCAACAAAAATAACGGCAGAAACATCGAACGAAACCCCTTTTACCCTAATGCTTCCAATAGCAAATCCAAGAGCAATTATAATGAATAAAGCAAAGATTGGATTAGCAATAATATTCACCATAATTTGGAAAGAATATGAAACAAAAGTAACAAAACATAGGTTTAAAGGGTAGTGCGTAAGTCTTTTTTTAAGAATTTAAGTTATTCTTTTGTTTTTTATGGAAATTTAAAGAGAAAATTCAACAATTTGCATAAAAAAACTTGACAATTTTTCTTAAAAATACTAACTTAACCACATTAATAATAATTAAACAACTAATTTTATTATAGTAAAAAAATAATCAACAAATTAAGCACAAATTAAAAAATGTAGTATAATTGCATCAAAAATATTTGACACATTACCCTTTTAATAGTTTGTTTTACAGAAGGTTGAATTTAATTTTTTAAAAAGAGTAATTAACCAGTAATGAAATCACGACATGAATTGAGAAAGCCAGCAAAAGAAAATTATTCTGGCTTGGATGAGTTGAAAAAATCTCGCAAATTAAAACCCTTAAAAAAAGAAAAAAACGTGAAACGGGCTCTATTCGAAGAGATTGATGAACTAGAGGATGTAGAGATAAACTTTCGAATGGATGATGAAGAAGATTTTTTTGATGAAGAAGATGATTATTAATCAATTAATGATTAAATACATGGGGCAGTGACATGCCCCATTTTTTTTATTAAATAGTTTTTTACCCATAAAATTGACATAGTAGTAAAAAAAGAATATTTTTATAGCCAATACATTTAACCATGGATGCATTGAGGTTAAATATTTTTATGCTTGTTATTTTTTTGGTAATGGTATTATTTGCACCAACCTTAAAATCTAACAATGCTTACTATGAATTTCATCCCGATACCGTTAAGCAATCGCTTAAAGGAAAGAGTGATGATCAAGCACTTGAACTTTTGCTTAATTACACCGAGAACAGTATTCAAATTAACCCGAAAGATGCTGTTGAATATGCATATAAGGCAATTGAAATAGCCTCAAGAATAGACGATTACAAAAAGGAAGCAAGAGCCTATGCTCTTTATGCAAAAGCAAATTACATTATTGGTAACTACAAACTTGCCATTGAATCAGCTGACCTTGCAATCAATTATTATCATAAAGAAGGCGATAGCATTGGCCTAGCGGATACTTATCAATTATTTGCTCAGATTTATACACGAATCGGCGAATTCAAAAAGGCACTTGACAATACCCAGGAAGCATTTGTTATTGCAGGCAAGTTAGATAAGCAAGAAAAAATAGCAGAGCTGGTTAGAGAAACTGGTAATATTTATTTTTACTTTGGTGAAAATGCTATAGCACTTGACTTCTATCAAAAAAGTCTTAAAATTGCCCAACAAGTAAAAAACATCGAAGGAATAGCAAAAGCCTACAATAATATGGGGCGATTGTATTCTGAAATAGGAAACTTTGAATTAGCCCTTGAATGTCTTAGAAAATCCCTCGATTATAAAAGCAAAGAGGAAGATGTAGTAAGTTATAGCAATACACTTCTTAACATTGGAACAGTTTATCAGAACAAGGGGAATTATCAGCAATCTCTAAACTTTTTAGAGCAAGCCAATGAGTTGTATCTTTCTGTTGGGAACCCGGAGGGTACAGCTAATTCTTTTTTCCGCATTGGAAAAACCTATTTTTTAATGAAGCGATATAACCAAGCTCTTGCTATGTACGAGGAAGCCTGGAGAGTTGCTTCTGAAACTGATTCTAAAAGACTACTTGTACTCATTAGCGCAGCAACAGCTGAAACTTATTCAGAAATTGGTGATTATAGAAGAGCTTATCATTATTTTAAAGAATATGATGAACTTAGAGAATATGTTTACGGAGAAGATAAAGGAAAACTTTTGCTAGAGCTGGAAGCACGATATCAAATTGAGGCAAAACAAAAGCAAATTGAATTGCTTTCGAAGGAAAGAGAACTTATTGTTAGTGAAGAAAAAAAACTGAAAATTTGGTTTGCACTATTTTCAATTGTGGTGTTATTTCTTCTAAGTCTAATATATTTTACTTATAGTCGTTTTAGATATAAAAGCAAAGCCAACAAAGAGCTTTTAAAGGAGATCACCCATCGTAAAATGGTAGAAGCAAAATTGCAGGAATACCAAGAGGATCTTGAAGCCTTGGTTGATGAGAGGACCCTAGAGTTAAAAGCGGCTAAGGAAAAAGCTGAAGAATCTGATAAACTGAAGACAGCCTTTCTTACAAATATGTCGCATGAAATTAGAACTCCCATGAATGCCATAGTGGGATTTTCCTATCTCCTTACTGATCCGGAATCAACGGATGATATTAAAACAGAATATACAAAGATAATCAGAAGTAATGGAGAGGTTCTTATGAACCTAATCAACGATATTCTTGATATTTCTATGATTGAATCAGGTCAGCTAAAAACTAAGCCAAAACCTGTAGCCGTTCCGGATTTGCTTAATGACCTAAAGTTATTTTATGAAAAGGAAAAAGAAAAATTTAGAAAGCAACATTTAGAGATGATTCAGGATTATGATAAAGACACAGAAAAATTAGTTATTACTACTGATAAGATTCGCTTTCATCAAATAATGACGAACCTTCTTTCAAATGCAATTAAATTTACCGAGAAGGGATCAATTATTTACGGCTATAGAGTTTCAGACTCAGACGAAGTATTGTTTTTTGTTAAGGATACAGGAGAGGGAATACCACCTGATAAGCATCAGTTAATTTTTGAACGCTTTAGCAAGTTTGGCAACATAAACGAAACTAAACTATATTCTGGAACTGGACTTGGATTGGCTATATGCTCCGAATTGGTAAACTTGTTGGGTGGAAAAATATGGCTTGACTCATACCCTGGTAAAGGATCTACATTCTACTTTACTTTGCCTTATAATAAGGAAATAGATGAGAATATAGCGCTCTCCCCCAAAGCTAATACATTCGACATTGAAAAATTTAGAGGGAAAACCGTTCTTATTGCTGAGGATGTACTGAGTAATTATCAGCTTTTAAGCGCATTTTTAGCAAAATCAGATGTTAACATAATTTGGGCTCAGAACGGTGTTGAAGCTGTTGATATTTTCAAATCTAATCGCAATATTGATATTATCCTTATGGATGTACAAATGCCAATTATGGATGGTCTGAAGGCTTTGGAAAATATTAGAAAATTAGATTCAACAATACCAATTATTATAAATACGGCTTTTTACGTTACCGATGAAATGGAGAGAAGTTATTTGGCTGGATGTACAGACTATATGACAAAACCATTAAGAAAAGAGGATTTATTGAATAAACTATCTTTATATTTTACATGAAAAAATAAATAGAAAAAAATAAATCAATCCTTTTTAGTTTTAATCAGTGATTTATCTTTAACGTAAACCTGTCTTTCAAATGCCTGATCAAGGGAAATAAATGTTTCTGTATTAAGAACCCCTGGAATATTCTGTATTGTGTTCACCAATACCTCCATCAAATGTTCATTATCTTTGCAGTATATCTTTAGCAACAAAGCATATGCACCTGTAATAAAATGACACTCTACCACCTCTTGCATATTCTTTAGGGCATCTACAACCCCCTTGTATTTATTAGCAGATGAAAATTGAACACCAACAAACGCACAAACATCGTAGCCCAATGATTTGGGTTTAACAATCATTCTAGAGCCATCAATTATTCCTGCTTCCTCCATTTTTCTCACTCTTTGATGAATTGCCGCCCCTGATATACCGCATTCCCTGGCAATCTCAAGAAAAGGCATTCGTGCATTTTTTACCAGGTAAGCTAGGATTTTTTGGTCAATCTCATCTACATAATATTTATCTGTCATTATCTTACGATTTAAAATTTATAAAGCAATAAAAATAATAAATCGTAATGTAAAGTGAGTAAATAATACCTTTTTTTATTTTCATTAAAAAAAGTCATTAACAATTTAAACAATATTTCAGGGATAAGATAATGAGGATGAGATATCAAAAGACCAAAAATTTTGCAGATTTTTTTCCATGATAAGAATTTAACCGTCCTAAATAAATACCCTTTGGTATATTCAGATTAGATATCCAAATTTCTTGTTGCCCCTTTTCCAACCAACCTAGAGGTGAGATGCTAACTAACTGCCCTTTAATATTGTATACCTCAAGTGTAAAGTTCTCTGCATTTTCTACGAAAGTTGTAAGGAGTAGCTTGTGGTGGCCAGAAAAGTAGGTGAGAGTTAATAAGGAGTAGTAGTTGTCGATAGAAAAATCGGCACTGCTTGTCCATTGAAATTCATATGCGCCAATATCTATCATTTGATTACATATTCTGTTTTTCCCGGCTAGATCAAGATTCGGTATATTTAATTCAAAGCTATCTTTGTACCCCATATCGATGCAAGGGGATTCTTCGCATGGAGCAAAGGGAAAAGAACCACTTATGTCGAATAGTGGGTTTTCTTCTGTACAACTCAGGTATGTTCCAGTGAAACCGGCCCCAGAAAAATCCCACCCACCGTGTTCAAAGATGCAGTTAAAGAATGCAGGGGCTGATAGTCCATCAAGAATATAGACCTGTCTGCCATATCCAGCAGCCGCTTGATTCCCCCAGAAAATGGAATTATATATTTTGGGACAACTTCCCTCATTACAATATAGCCCCCCACCATAAATAGTCCGATTATTAGTAATGGTATTGTTTATCAATAATGGCGATGCAGAAACGAGAGCAATTGCCCCACCAAAAAATGTTGATTCATTATTGTTAATAAGATTGTTAGAAATTAGTCCACCCTCGGTTGTCCTTAAAAATCCTAACGCACCTCCCAGTGGAGCAAAATTTTCTTCAAAAATATTTGCATCACAGGTGGCATTATTGAATTCGAAGCTACAGGCTCCTCCAATACCTGTTGCCATGTTATTGCAGAATACATTTCGGTATATTTTTACATTTGAACGTACTCCACAGATAGCACCACCATAGCCCCAGTGTATTTCGTCGCCTGCTTTATTATGCGAAAAGTGAGAGTTTTTAATTACTATTCCTGAGTTTATAAGATACATGCTACCCCCATTATAAAAAGAACTGTTATGCGAAAAATTACAGTTGCTAAACCTTACTTTACTGAAGTTTTCTAGATAGAAAACTCCACCATGTCCAAAAAGTGTATCTGTTTTAGAGTACTCAAATTTGCAGTATTCGAAAATTGTAGAATCAGCCTGCTCGGGTTGATTGATCATTACAAATCCGTTCCAACCCCCAGCACAAGTGTCTGCTTCATAGAATCCAAGTGTGTCGGCTACTGTAAATATTATGCTATCATTTTCTAATCCTTTGGCTAAGAGATTCCCATTCGCTTGAAAGCGATAAAAGCCCATAAATTTTATGACCACCCTGGGCATTATGGTTAGGCTTTCGTTTTGAGATAGTTGTAAATTACCGATTACTCTTATTGTATCGGCACTCCATACCCCAGAAACATCTCCCTCAACATCAATAACCGACTGTGAAAAAGCGGGAAATGTGAAGAGGATAGATAGTATTATTATAATTTTTTTCATTTCGTTTTTTCACTAGGGAAAAAATTTGTGGGATGATTTTTAAATAATCGATTATTGGTAATTCTCATTTGGATAGAGATCTTCCCACCAATTTTTATCATCCTTCAGATGTTTGACGAACCATGCCAAAATGGTGTTAGTCCACTCTATTCTTTGATTATACTTGTGAATGTGATGGTCGGCACCTTCAACCTGAATAAGTTCAACAGGTTTTCCTAGTAGTTTCAATGCAGTATACATTTGAATACTTTCCCCAACGGGAACATTTGTATCGCTTGAACCATGAAGTAAGAGAAGAGGCGTTACAACCTTATCTGCCTTGAAAAGAGGACTTTGATTAACGTATAAATCATAATTGTTCCAAGGGTAGCTGTTTGCACTTGCCGCAGCACTGTATGAGTAACCCCAATAACCTTCACCCCAGTAGCTTGAGATTGAGCTGATACCCGCGTGAGAAATAGCTGCAGCAAAGATATCAGTTTGGGTAAGAAGGTACATGGTCATAAAGCCACCATATGAAGCTCCTATGCATCCAACCTTTTTTTCATCAATAAATTGATGTTGGGTTATGAACTTTTGAGTACCCTCAATAATCTCGTCAGCGGTTATCTCTCCCCAAGCATTTACGTGAGCGGCAGAAAAATCTTGCCCAAAGCCAATGGTTCCACTTGGCTGTAGAACAAGTACTACAAATCCATTTGCAGCATAATGCTGTTTAGGATATCTGCCTCCAAAATCTCTACCAACGGGTGTTGTACCTCCATAATAGTAAACAATCATTGGATATTTTTTGCCAGGATCAAAGTTGGGAGGAAGATAATATCGGGTTGTTACTTTCTGCCCTTGAGTTGATATAAATGACCACTCTCTAGTTTCGCCCAACTTAACCAGCGAGTAGTTTTGGGCTTCAGTATTATCAATTATTATTGATTTTTTTGTTTTGAAATCATAGCTGTAAGCCTTAGGCCATGAACTAACACCAGAACCGTAGTAAACAGCCATTTTCTTATTGCGAGCAAAATTTATTTGACGAATCATTTCTTCACTTAACTTAAGTGGAGAAAATGATTTTTTCTGAGTGTTATACTCAAAAACAGTATTCTTATCCTCATCAACAGTATTAAAGTAGATATTGTTGGAAATTGGGCACCAGTATGCACTTTCAACTGATGGATTTAAATCACGTGTTATAGCTTCAATGTTTGCTGTAGCAATATCATAGATATATGCTTGCGTATCGTATATGTTGGGTGTTTTGCCTTCGCTAACGTTAACGCCCAAATCGCCAAAGGCTGTGGATGCTCCAGTTGCTAAAAGTTTTTTTCCATCGGGAGAAAAGAATACGTTTACCCCAAATAGCTTATCCGACCATAAAGTATCAACATTACGAGTTGATAAATCCAAGCGAAAAAGATTTTGTCTACGAAAGGGGCGTTCAGAGTAATCTTCTGAAGATGTGCTGAAAAGAATGTTCTTACTATCCGGAGAAATATCCTGAAGATACGTGGAACGATTCCCCCATGTTAGACGCTCATGCCTTTCAGTGGCAACATATCCTATATACAGAAAACTACGGTTTCGCCAATTGGGTTGTCTATCCTCCATGGATAAAATACGCCTAAGATCTCCCTTTTTAGTATCATCCCTTTCTGAAACATAATAAATTATAAACTCCTCATTTGGGCTCCATGTATAGTTCGATATTTCGTTTAACCCTTTTAGAACTTCTTTTTCAGTTCCCTTATCAATATCATAAACCCAAAGATTTCCAGAAGATAAAAAGGAAAGCTTGTTTCCATAATGCATCCACTGCAGCTGAGTAACTTCCGACTGTCTATACGATGCTATTATCCTATTATCGCTAAGGCGAATTACACGTCGGTAATATGAGGTCTTTTCGGTTTTAGTGTCAATTTCAGAAATTGTAATCAATACCATATCGCCAGTAGCCGAAACACTTACACCCGATAATTTTGGACCCTCAAGCAGGTGTTTTAAGGTTTTTGTTTGTTCAGGGTTAATCGATGGATATATACCCTCGGGCAAGAAATCACCAGAGGGTTTTAGGTAAACTTTTAACCGCGAAGGTAATGACAGGGTATCTGGGATAAGAACTTTAACAATGAGTTTATGCTTTCCGGGTAATAACTTTATGTCTTTTGAAATAACTGTACCTTCTGTACTGGCTGTATATCTATCAGCGGTTTTACTGTCATCAATATAGGCTTCGAAAGCTGCAGTAGATTCAATGGCAAGTTTTCCTTTCCAAAAATTTTCAGCTTGGATGTATGTAGCCAAAAATCCAATTCGATTACCGTCACCAGGGAAAGAATAGTAAACAGAACTATCGTTAGCAATTGTTACCTCTGCCCAATTAACATCCTTACCAGCAAGTTGCATCCCTTTTTGAGGAATCATACGGGTAATATCAACAAGTGGCATTTTAAGCAAATCAGTGGTTTTAAAGTTATCGCCCTTAACGTTTTCCGTTTTGGCAAGGGCCGGTTCGTAAACCTTTATACTACCAGCGGTCAGCCACTCTTCAAATAAAACCTCTTGGGCAGAAACGAGGTTTATTATCATCACAAAAGACAGAATAGAGTATATTATTTTCATGGGATTATTTTTTAAAATTAGACGTCTCAAGCCACCAAACGTTAAACGGTCAAGCCAAGAAAAATAAAATTTGCCGAAAAACCAAAAAAGGATTACTTTTGCCAACCGA
>CAYNHM010000046.1:0-18563 GCA_964397135.1 uncultured Rikenellaceae bacterium | reverse complement strand
CCTGTATCTCAAGTTCAATGCGCTTTGCATCGGTAATATCGTGTCCGACAAAGAGAATGGTTTCTAATTCATTCTCGTTAAATTCGGGAATGGCAGAGATATGCATTATTGTCTCTCCCATCATCGTATTAAAAGTAAGGTCACCTTCTACTTGTGTTTTTGTTGTTTTTATTGTTTTAATGGTTTCTTTAAGGAAACCCATCAGTATGTCGTTAACCTCTATTGAGTTAAGGGTTTGATTAATGATTTCTTTGGTAGGAATACCCAAATACTGTTCGACCATTGGATTTGCATAAAAGAATTGCCCTGTGGTATTTAATCGCATTATCATATCGGGCGAATTTTCTGAAAGAGCTTGCATTTTGCTGCGCATCCGTTCTTCTTTCTCGGCTCTTTTACGTTCAGTAATATCTTGAGAATTTAGAATTATTCCATTTATAGCTACATCATCAAGTAAGTTTCGTCCTGTTACCTCAAGGAAAAGCTTAGTCCCATCCTTTTTCATAAAAGTATACTGAATTGTTATGGGAATCCTTGGAGCATCAAGGAGTTTTTGAAACATGTCGTTTAGATCTTGTTCACCTTTTCGCGTAAGGCGATCGATATCCTTACCGCTCATCATTTCCTTGGGAGTGTATCCTAGTATCTTTGTTACAGAAGGGCTAATGTATGTTAGCTTAAGGCTACTGCTATAGATTGAGATGATCTCTGAAGCATTTTCCAACAGGGAGTGAAGCCGTTTTTGCGCATTTTCAACCTCTTGGATCTTGGCCTCAAGTTTTATGTTAGATTTTTCGAGTTCTTCGTGAGTAGCCCTCATCTCTTCAGCATTCTGCCGCAATTCCTCCTCATTTTCTTTGAGCTCTTGAGTCATTTGTTGAGCTTCAAGTAGCAACCTTTCGGTTTTTTGGTTTACTCGTAGGTTGAATATAGTGCGAGCTATAATCTCACCCATTTCGCGAAGGAATCGAATTGTAAGAGAGGGTATCTGCTCCTCAAGGGAGGCAAACTCAATAATTCCTTGAAGTTTCTCGTCAGTAATAAGCGGGACAAGCAGTAAGCACTTGGGCTTTTTATCTCCTAAGATTCCTGAAGTAATGGTTACATAATCATCAGGGATCTCAGAACGGTAGATTATGTCCTTTTCATAAGCACATTGCCCAATTAAGCCCTGACCTATTTTGAACTCTTGCTTAACATACTTTTTTCGATTATATGCATAGGAAGCCAAGTTTGTAAGCACTTCTTTGTCTTCATCGAAGATGTAAAGGGCTCCCTGAATTAAGTTGATGTACTTGATCAGTTTAACAAGAACTTCGTATGAAAGTTCCTCAAGGTTGTTGTGAATTCTTAAGATATGCGCTACCTGATCTTTTCCAGTTGTAATCCAATTTTGTTCAGATTCTTTTTTGTTGTTTTCTAGAAGGTTGTCGCGCATAACAAGCAGCGACTTTCCAAGGATGTCATCTTCATCGCTGATTTGAAAAGGGGCATGGTAATCTCCTTCACCAATAGTCTTCGCAAAAAGAGCATTCTTATTGGTATCCTCTTCACGTTGCTTAATTTCTTTTTCTAGAAAACTTACCTTTTCTTTATGTCTTTTTTCTTGAAGATGAACAATGTATATAAAAACAAGGGGTAAAAGGTCTATAATCCAAAGCGTGGGGTTTCCAGAATGTATTTTTGAAATACCGTTAATAGAAAATGGTATTGCCTGCGATGTGAATTCAAGTATCCATGAGCACAAAACAAGAAGTAAGCCAAAGGCCGCAGCGTAATACACCTTAAGAGATACCGTTTTAATCATTCTATCGGCAGATATTTTGTTTTGAGTTGTCATTTTATTCTTGAGAGCTTAATCCAAAAGTTTTTAATTGTTCTCCAATATTACAAACAAGCTTTTCCATCAAGGTCACCATTTGAGAATTAAAGGGTTTAAAAGATGCAAGTTCAATTATGCCTATGCAGTCCCTTGTATCATCTATTATGGGAACAATAAGCAGATGGTTTGGAGATCCTTTTCCCAAGCCAGAGAGAATAGTTATATAGTCATCAGGAACATCGCTAAGGTTAAGAATTTCTTTGTTTTTTGCCACTTGACCAGGCAGGGTTTCTCCTTCAATAAATGTTGGCGGTTCGCTTTCGGTATAGTAAGCATAACCAGCAAGGTATGAGAAGGCCTTTGTTTTAGCATCTCTTTTGTAAACAAGACCTTGTACAATATCGATCTTTTTCGAAAGATTGATTAGAACGTTTTCTATGAAAGATTCTTCATTTTCAAAAGATTCGATTGGAATTAAAGCTTTTGATTCTGCTTCATAGTCAACAATTTCTTCTACGACATTATTTTCATCGTTTGTATAAGATTGTTTTTTGCTTTCTTGAATGCTTTTTTTAAGCTGTTCAAATTGCTGAGTAATTCTATTAGCCTCAATAGAAGAGCGATAAACTATTTGAATAAAGTATAGTGAAAGTAGTACAGAAATAACTATTAACAGAATTGCAATCATAGGTACTTTCCCTCCAGAAAAAGTTAAAGCATTGTGCATTGAGAAGAATGCGCCTAAAAAACTCATAACGATAAGGAGCATAAAGATGCCGTAAACTAATCTAGAGCTATGAGGGAAGTATTTCATGGGCTAACATTTAAATTTTTATTTTTTGCAAATATCTAATTATTTCATTTGTGCTATAAATATGATCGACCTTTGTGAGTTGTAGTGATGATTCTGTCATTGTTTTTACTTGACATTCATTGGGGTCCTGAACAATTGTTACACCACCAAAATCATTAATTTTCTTGAGCCCATAGGCTCCATCTTTGTTAGCTCCAGAGAGTATGATCCCAATTAATTTTTCACGATATACTTGAGCAGCAGTTATGAACGAAAGGTCGATTGAAGGACGTGAATGGTTCAAAGGACCTTCCGTAGACAATGCGATACGATTGCCTAACTCGATGAACATGTGATAGTTTGCTGGTGCTAAATATGCTTTACCTGGTTTGATCTGATCCTTATCATATGGCTCAATTACTGGTATTGATGACTTAATAGATAGGGCTTCAACAAACCCGCTACGCACATGCTTTAGCCTATGAAGGCAAAGGAGCAAGGGAAGAGGGAAGTTGGCAGGTAAAGAATTTAGAATTCGGGTTATTACCTGAAAACTACCTGCTGAACCGCCTATAATAACTGCTTTGTACATTTTAAACTATCCTGTCTTTTTCTTGTAAATCTTTTCCGCATCATTTGTCACGGTAAATTTATTGTTTGCATTTGTATTTTCCAAAGATTCTTTAACACCCAGAACTAGATAACCACCGGGGACCAAAGCATCTTGAATTTTGTTTAATACTTTATCCTGAAGAATTTGATTAAAGTAAATGATTTGATTTCGAAATAGGACTAACTTTAAACTACTTGGTGGATTACTGAATACAGAGTCTTGTTTAACAAATGTAACCCCATCAATTAGATCAACATTAAATGTTGACATTACTGTTCCAATTCCTTGAGGGAAATAGTCGGAGTATCGTTTAACACCATTACTGCGTTGATAATTAGCATCATTAGCCTCGTGCTGTTTAGGCTCAATTTTACCTCCTTTAATCTTTTTTACGGTTTCTTCGCTAATATAGGAAGAGTAGATATTAAATTTATCCAATAAATCTATCTCTTTCAAAACGATACATAGAGAATAGAGTTCCTCCCCTGAATCTAAAGCACCCACCCAAATTTTAGGTTTACTTGTGCTGCGAACAATATCTGGTAATATTTCCTCTCTAAGCGATCTCCACAATGAGGGATCGCGGAACATCTCTGTGGTTTCGGGGTTTATATCCTTAAGAAAATGATCGAGAAAGCCTTTGTTATTCTGAATTCGAGATATAAGTCCATCGGCATCCTTCAAGCCGTAGGCAGTGATTGTATCTTCCAGCCTGCGTTTAAATGATGTGAGGGCGTAATCCCGAAAGTCATATCCATACATATCAAGGATCGCCTTGATCACATTTCTTGTTTCCACTATGCCAATTTCGTAACGTAACATTATTGCTCTTTGGTTGATATATTGCTATTTTTTAAAATTTGTTTTAAATCATCGATTTGTTTTATAAGCATTAATTCTGTTTCCTTACTTCTAGTAACATCAATCCCGATAATAATGATTTTAGCAACATTACCAGAGGAATCCATTATTGGAGTATAGTATTCCGAAATCCAAACAGTTTTCTCATTGACATTTAACGAGAAATCTCTTTGTCTTGGAATCCCATTTAGGAGATCACTCCAAAATGCTTTATACAGGTCTGGATATGCTTTCGCTTGAAAATCAATTTCATAATGAAATTTTTCTTCAATTTCTTGCTTACTATCTCCAAGAGTTTCAACATTCTTATTGTTTATGAACTTAATCCTGCCATCGGGATCAACTTCGGTAACTAAGCAAGTTGAATCTAATGCTTGGAGAAGGGCTTTCATTTCCTCCTCTCTTTGTTGTGACAACTCCTGTTCGAGTTGAATTTCTTGTAGACTCGCCTCAATTTCTTCGGCTTGCTTCTGTGCTTTTATTTCAAGTAATTTAGATTGTGTTACATCCTGTCCAAGCAAAAATATTTTATATAAATTTCCATATTCATCAAACGATGGTGTAATGCTACATAAGATAAAAATTTCTTCTTGCTGTCTATTGATCCATTTAAGCGTACCCTTAAATGGGGTTCCCATTTTAGTATCATTCCAAATGGTTTTGAAAGTAATAGAGTCATTAAGGTGAATGAAATCTAAAATGGTTTTACCTTCAAGTTCAATTTTACTATAGCCCAACGTGTTTAAAAGGTTAGAATTGCCAATTATAAATGATCCATTTTCAGTAAGTTCCCCAAAAAGGAGGGATTCGTTTATCGCAGAAGTCATTCCTTCCATTTCCAATGTTTTTCTTGCCATCTCTTCTTGAGTTGCTTGCATTTCCTCCATGTTTTGGCGCATTTCCTCTTCTTGGGCAAGCATTTCTTCTTTTTGCTGTTGTGATTGTTCTAAAAGTTCATTGGTGCGGATATTATTTTTAACTGCAGATAGCGTTGATGCTATGCTTTCTCCAATTTTCTCAACAAACTCTACCTCATGAGGCAAAAATTCGTGGAATGAGGAAATCTCAATAACACCAAATACTTTATCTTCAACTTTGAGAGGAACAATTAAGAGGGTTCGAGGAGGCGAATCGCCTAAACCCGACGTGATTTCAATATAGTCTTCTGGAATTTCCTTAAGGTAAATCGTATGTTTTTCAATAGCGCAATTGCCAACCAAGCCTTCTCCCAAGTGTATAGTTTTCTTTTTCGATTTTTTTCTGTTGAATGCAAATGCTGATAGCAAATCAAGATGCGGTACTTCCTGATTTTCATCATTTAGAATGAAAAGTCCACCCTGATTAGCATCTAGATAGTTGATAAGGTTTTGTGTAATGCTATCGGATAGAAGTTGAAGGTTATTATTATTTTGCCTAAGTATATCACCAAACATTGCCAGTCCCGTATTAATCCATATTCGGCGATCATCTTCCTCTTTTCTTTTGGCTTGTTCAATTGAAGTAGTTTTTAAACTTTCTTGTAAATTAATAAGGGCATTGCCAAGCCTATCATTAGGGCCTAAGGGTTTAAAGTCGGAATCGAGTTTATTATGACAAATTTCATCAGCAAACGTGGCATTTCTCTCGATAACTGAGATTAGAGAGTTAAGAGAATTCACAATTTGTCCAATCTCATTGGTTGAATCATAAGAAATGGGTTGTCCAATTTCACCGTTTCCCATTTTTTTGATGACATTGTTAATCAATTCAATTGTTTTCAAAGCTGGAGATAGAGCAATATTCGTAAACACAAGGATGATCAATGTCCCCATAAAAACAAACAAGACGGCGAGTAGAGAATTTCTTCTTAAATCGTGCGTTACTTCACTTAGATCAACAGGAATTCCAATGAAAGCATTTAAATTTTCAACTCGGTGGAAATACACCCTCATTTTTAACTCCTTGTTGTTCCGATACTCCATAACATCAAAATAGCCCTTTTTCTGAGGTTCAGAAATCATTTTATTGAGCAATTCGCGAGGATAGCGTTGACTTTCTTTGTAAAGATGAATAATTAAGTTTCCCGAAAGGTCAACCAGAAAGGGATAGTCGGAAGAGTAGAAAGCAGGTTGATTAAAAAAGGGCTTCAGGTCATTGTATGCAAAAAAATCAAAGGAATTGTCTGATTTAATGTCAATTATTTGAGATAACTTTTCAAGATAAACATTCATTTTTTGGTGAGTATTTTCCATCAAGCGCTTCCTTGAAATATAATAAATGGTTATTGCAGATATTGCAAAAAGGAAAAGCAGAAGTAAAGCTACTACGACTTTTATTTTAAGTTTAATGCTTATTTTACTAAATAACCTCATGTTTCATCTTTGTGCTTTAGTATTCACTATTTTTTAATGTAGGCTTGCCCCATTTTCTCAAACTTAGCAGCCCAAGGGCCTAAAATTGTTTCGTGCATTCCCAATAAAAGGACGCCTTTACTATACAGATTTGAATGAAAAAGTTCAAAAACCTTGTTTTGAAGTGAGTAATTGAAGTAAATAATTACATTTCTACATAGTATTAAATCGAATTTTGCGAAGAAAAGATTCCCATCTTGGACCAAATCGTGTTTTCGGAATATTGGCTTTTCTGAAAGAAATTTTTTCATAATAATCGTATCCTTAACCTTATCTATATCAAAGTACTTTTCGTAAGGAACATCATTGAACTCTTCGTAATTAAGGGGGTTTTGCTTAATAACTTTATCGAAATTATCAAGGTAACCTATGTTGAAACGGAACTTGTAAACCCCTTTTTTTGCATCCTCCAGAACATCAGTATTAAGATCAGAAGCAAATATTTTTGCTTTTTCGAACATGCCCATTTCGTTCAATAGGATCATCATGGAGTATACTTCCTGACCAGTTGAACATCCTGCGTGCCATATGTTTATGTTAGTGTTGTTTTTAAAGCGAGGAAGTATTCTCGATCGAAGCATGTGCCAAACGGGAGGGTCTCGGAATAGCTCAGTAGTGTTTACAGTAATTTCTTTAACAATATTTTCGGCAAATACAGGGTAGTTTTTAATGGATGATATTAGACCCGCCATGTCAAGATTAAAGTCTGTAAGGACTTTTTGCAGCCTTCGCTTCAATGACTTATCGGAATACTCACTAAGATCGTACTTCGATGAATTCTTTAAAGCAGAAACAAAATACTGCAGATCTTGATCTGTTATTACCATAAAAAAATATTGTTAAACCTCGGATATACTTTTGTATCCAGTGGTTACAAACAGGGCATTTTACAAATTCGATTACTAAAAAAGTATTCTTTGTGAATTATAGATTACTTTTTACTTGCTAAAAATATAAATACTTTGCTAATCTGCAAAGATAATCTAACTATTTTATGGGTTTTAAAATCATTAAGAATTTCCTTTTAAAATAATATCAATGATACATTGGGGCGAATGTAATTAAAGTGCACAAAAACAAGGCATTTTATAAAGAAGGATTATGTTTATTTAAACATTAATGGAAAGTCCAAATACAAAATGAATACTTTCCTTGAAAGGGTTTAAATGAAGTTTGCCAAAAACAGGAATTTGAAAATTTTCGGTAATAATCAAATTTTGCTCTATTGAAAATCCCGCGTTAACAATGTTAAACGAATTTGCATAGTATCCTTTGTAGGGAGTAACACCAATAAAAAAGTCGAATCTCTGAATTGGAGTTCTTTCCAATGAATAGTTTGCTTCAACATATGTTGAAAAATAATTTTTTCCGCTGTTAGGTTCTAAATCATCTCCATAGATAAGAGTTGATGCCATAATTTGAAGGGGAAAGTTATTAGTTCCGTTGAAAGTCAGAATAGCATCAATGGTGTGTTTTGTTGTTGGTTGTTTGAAATCGAATAGACGATTAAATTGTTGGTTTTCATCTGGACAAAAGTAGTCTAAAATGGCAACGCTGAATGAGCCAACTGTATATGAAAGGTAGAGATCGAACTCTGCATAGCTGTTGTCGATTGTATATGCTGCCCAAGTTCCTATCAAAAAGTTTTTTCTGCTGACATTAAAAGTGGGCTGTATGTTCCATGCCTTGCAAGTTAGCGTTCCTCTCCATACATGACGAGATTGAAATGCTGCAGAAAATTCAAAGTTGAGAGTATCGGAGGCAGGCGGTATCTTTTCGGGAGGCTCAACCATAGGTTTTGCAACAATTGATCCTGACTCAGCGATAGCTGAGATTTTAAAAATAATCAAAAAGAAAAATATTGTAAGAGTCCTTCTGGCTGACATGATTGAAAAATATGGGCGCAAAAATAGTTCATTGCTCTGATCTAAAAACACTTTTATTAGATTTTAGAATATGTTATTCAGCCTATTAATAAATAGAGTAGTTTTTGCTGAAAAAGTAATTATATGACACAAGTAATATAATTAAGTGCGACACAATCAATCGCATAGACAAGTAACTGAAAGGGTTTTTTAATATTTATATCAACCTTTAATGGCTAAAAGTATTTTTATCTATCTTTGAACGAATAAAATTCAGCCGTTTTATGAAGTTTGGTGTAGTAATTTTTCCGGGTTCAAATTGCGATCACGACATGATTTATGTACTGCGTAACATCATGGATCAAGAGGTCGTTGAAATGTGGCATAAAGATACAGATCTACATAATGTTGATGTAGTTGTATTACCCGGTGGGTTTTCATATGGTGATTACCTCCGTTCAGGCGCATTAGCTCGATTTTCTCCTATCATGGAGAAGGTTGTTGAATTTGCCAACTCGGGAGGATATGTTTTTGGTGTTTGCAATGGTTTCCAAATACTTTGCGAGGCAGGGTTGCTTCCTGGGGCACTTCTGCACAATAATACCCAAAAGTTTGAGTGCAAGAATGTTTACCTCATACCCGATAGCAAATCATCGGCACTAACCGCCTTCCTTGAAAAAGATAGACCATTAAGAATACCAATTGCACACGGAGAGGGTCGTTACTATGCAGACAAGGAGAGTTTAGCCAGCATGAGAATCAATGGACAAATATTATTTCGTTACTGCAACGAGGATGGACTGATCTCAGAAGTCGTGAATCCTAACGGATCATTAGAGAATATTGCCGGAGTATGCAACGATAATTTTAACGTGTATGGCATGATGCCTCACCCCGAAAGAGCTGCAGATGATGAATTAGGAAATACTGATGGTAGGTTAATTTTCGAATCTTTGATTCGTTTTATTAAGGATAAAGTATAATTTTTATTCTGCTATTGAATCATTTCCCATAAACTTAGTTTTAATCCAGCGAGGGAAAATATAAGCACCAATTAATAGGTAGGGGTAGTAGGTTGCAAGTCTCCAAACCAGAGCCATCGCTATCGCTACAGTACCAAGGATTAAAGCATCCACAGGAATAAATTCTCCTAAATATCTAGTAAACACGAATTCTGCAAAACCGCTTCCCCCGGGTGTTGGACTCACCAGCATCATGATCCACATTACCAATTGCCGTGCAAAAATTAGTAAGTGATCAGAAACATTGAAGAACGCTAGTAGAAGTGCGTTGACTACCCAGTAGCGTGATGTCCATGATAGGGCAGTTGCAATAAAGGACTTAAACCAAAAAGAAAAAGATTTTGCTTTAAACTCTATGGAGTTTTCAATGATTTCTGTACCTACATCGTTAGCACCATGCTTCCAGCGTCTTAAGATGGGAAGTTTGAATATCATCAAGAGTAACCACTTCATTCCCCGGGGATTAATAAATAATCCGTAGCTTATGACAATTACGTAAAGAAGTTTTAAGCTATAACCTACAAGAGCGAATGTGAAAAGTTCGTTGGCAAAAGAAATTTCCCCATCCAAACCTCCAAGACCAAAAAGTACTTTATGCTTTACAAAGATGAGTAAAAGCGGAAACATGATGATAAAGTATAGCTCATCCAGCAAAGAGCTAGCCATAACAATAGCAGAACTCCTTCCTAAACTGATACCTTCCTTGTTAACGTAAAGAATTGCCACACTGGTTCCCCCAATGGCAGACGGAGTGATTGCTGAAGTGAATTCCCAAAGCATGATAATCCTAAAAGCTTGGCGAAAGGAGAGTCTTTTTTCTGATAGTATAAGTAATCTGATAATATAGCCAATATCACGGAAAGCCATCAGAGCTATTGCTACAACAAACCAGAGAAAACTCCATTTTGCCATGCTTATGTATGTGAATACCTGTGGATTGAATTCTCTGTAGAAAATAAATAAAACTACACCAAACCCAATAATTGTTGGGTATATGGCTCTGCTAAGTTTTATTTTACTTAGAGGATTTTCGGTAGGCTCTGGTTTGCTTTTTTTCTTCATATGTTTTCCCTGCTTCAAATTTAGGTAAAATGCCCGAAAGGGAATACCCTTTTCATGTTAAAATAAAAAGCCAGCGAAATTTCCACTGACTTTTCCACGTTTCAGCAAATTATTGAGCGAAGTTTATTGCAATCTAAATGTAACAGGAAAGGTAAATGTTACTTGAGCAGGCTTTCCTCTTTGCATACCCGGAGTCCATGCCGGAGAGGATGAAACAACCCTTCTGGCTTCCTCCATTAGCAACCGATCAGTTCCTGATAAAATCTCAACATTCTTTACTGAACCATCAAAATCAATCATAAACTTTAGATAAACCCTTCCCTGTATACCATTCCGTGCAGCTTCTTCGGGGTATTTAAGATTATTAGCAACCCAAAGAGTAAATGAATTATGGTCGCCTCCCATAAAGGTAGGTCTTTGTTCAATTTGCAGAAATGGAATAGGTTCATCAAAATCAGGCTCGTCATCAATTAAAAATTTGATATCCTTTAGAATATCATCATTGGGCTCAGCAAAGATATCAGTGTTTTCAGTAATATCAACAGTGTTGTCGTGTATTACAATGACCTCAGGAACCTTAAATTTTGGGGGAGGAGGGGGTGTTAATTCATCGGGTTTTGTTATGGGGATTACTTCAACGGGGATTTCTACCATGTTAGCATTTGGAGAAAAAATTTTTAAATCCCTGGTTGAATTCCATTCGAAGGCGGTTAGTGTAATGCAAAGTGCAATAACCAACCCAACTTCAAAGAAGAGAATTTTTTTCCCTTCAAGATCTGATTTTTTACTTTTTGTTCTCATTGCATTAAGTTTTTGGGTTAATACTAATGAGGCTTCTTATTTTATTAAACGAAAAAGCCTTTGTATATGTGATACAAATGGGGCTTTTTTTTCATAAAAAAATATTAAAAAAATAATTGAAAGAAAGAGGAAAAGAGATTATTCAGAAATATTAATTTTCACAGGAAGCAGAACTTTAACTGTGGTGCCAAGCCCTTCTTCTGAATGGTAATCAATGGTTCCATTCATATCCTTAATTATTTCATAGGTAATGGAGAGACCCAATCCAGTTCCTTTGCCTGGATCTTTTGTGGTGAAGAAAGGATCGAAAATTTTATTCAAAGCATCATTACTTATTCCTTTGCCAGTATCGGTTATTGTAAGTTCAAGGTATTCGTCATTGAGTTTCGTTGAAATGGTTATCATCCCATTCCCCTCTATTGCCTGAGCGGCATTGGTTAAAATGTTAAGAACTGCCTGGTTTAATTTTCCAGTATTACAGTAAAGCCAAAAGGGTTGATCGGTATAATTCTTTACTACCTGAACCCGGTTTTTGATTTGGTTATATAGTATAACCAAGCAATCATCAATAACTGAGTGAATCTTGCAGTGCTCATTGGTCGCATCGGTTTGCCTGCTGAAACGGTTTAAGCTATTCACAATCATTGATACTCTATTAACACCTTCGTCGATGGCATTGAATAGGGAGGAGAGGTGCTCTTCGTGTTCCCTTAAATTTTCTTTAATATATTTTTCAATACCAGAAATGCCACCGCTAATAAAATTTAGGGGATTATTTATTTCGTGGGCAACGCCAGCCGATAGTATTCCAAGCGAAGCCATCTTTTCACTTTGAATAAGCTGTTTTTGTGTTTTTTTTAGGTTATCAAGGGTTGTACCAAGTTCTTCACGTTGATGGTATAATTCCTCATTGGTTGCCGAAAGCTCCTCATTGGTTGCCGAAAGTTCCTCATTGGTTACCTGTAATTCATCAGTACGTTCTTTAACTAAAATCTCTAAATGATTCCTGTACTTTTCAAGTTCCCTTTCAACATTCTTCTTTTCTGTTATGTTGATTAAAGAACTAAGAATTCCTTTTTCATTATTGAGATCAATAGTTCTGCTAAAATATAGTGTGTCAATTTTATTTCCGTTTTTATCAATTACAATCGACTCATAGTTTTCAACAAATCCTTTTTTTGCGAGTTCACTTATGATGAATTCTTGACTTTTTTCATCTATGCTAAAACCTATATCATATGAGGTGTTACCAACAATCATTTCTGGAGGAAGACCAATTTCCTTGGAAAATGCTTTGTTGACAAGCAAGTATCGTCCGTCCATATCGGAAAGGAAAACGGGATTTGGAATTGACTCGAGCAGTGATTGAAATAGTTCTTGACTTTGCCGGATTACTTTTTCAGCCTCAATACTCTCTGTAATATCAACAGCAATACCTCTTATCCCAACAGGTTTTTGCCCTTCTTTTATTAAGCTCGAATAAATTTGGATTGGTATTTGTTTACCATCTTTATTTAAGGCAGTGTAAATATTGCCCTTGCTGATGTTTTCTTTAAGAAGCGTTTGAATGTTTTTTTTTATTTCATCTTTTTCAAGAATGTAGGCAATAAAATTAATACCCTTAAAAATTTCATCCTCAGTAAAACCAAAAAGATTTAAGCCCAATTTATTGACATACTTTAAATTCCCTTCTAAGTCCGATTCAAAAACTGTTTGTGGAAGCAATTCTGTCATGTCGCGAAACTTTCTTTCGCTTTGGGAAAGAGCCAATTCTGCCTCTTTGCGCTCCTTAATCTCTTCTTCTGCTAGGTTATGTGCATTCCTATTAATTGTAAAAACGCTGAATCCAACAAGTCCAACAAATAGCATGGGGATAGTTGAATCTAATATGTAGTCTCTAAGATCAGCATCAGAAATTCCCAGTTCGCTTCTGGTAATATGAAGAAAAAAGAAAAGCAGTAGCAAATTTACTCCAGTGTAAACAAGGATTAGGTAATTTTTCTTACCAATAAGCAAAGGTGCCATTGAAAGAGCTGCAACAATGTAAGTAATAGTATTTAAGCGCGGTAAGCCAACATTTTCATCAACCCACATTACAAACCAAACAGCGGCTAATGCTGAAATCAAAATTACATTCGAAGCGACTGTATAGTGACCATTGATAAGGAAGAAGGTGCTAATTATAAAGACTATTAAAACGGAGAGCAGAGGGGCTATTGTTGGGTAATGAATACTCTCATAAATAGGATTTTTGATTTGATTGTAAATTGTAAATATAATAAGAGCAATCATAACAATAATAAGAGTTATGCTTAAATAAAATGCAAACCTAACCCTTTGTTCGGTAATGAAGTTGGCATTAGCATACCTCTTCATCCAAAATGGGAGTTCCTTTTCTTGCTCAGCTTTTATTTTTGCTTTATCATTTTTATTTTGCATACCTGTAAAGCAATTTTCAGAAATTAATTCACCTCACAAATTTTTTAAAATTAATTGTCTTGTATTTTAATATATGATTGCAATAAATCAAATATACAATTAATTAGAATGTGAGCAAGTTATATTTGATTAAATGGTTTCGCTATTTGATAAATGACAATTTTTTTTAATCTAGAAAAAAACATTTTTCATCTGTTTTCCAAAAACAATTTCTTCATATCATCAAAAATATAGCTAACATTAATTCGATAAATGGTTAGTAAAAATGAATAATTGATAAGTATTTTGAAGTATATTATATAATTTTTAAACTTTGTTTGTTAGCAAACCAAATTAAAGAAAGCATTACAGGAACTTCAACAAGAACTCCAACAACTGTAACCATTGCCGCTGGCGATTGAAGACAAAACAATGTAGAAGCAGTGGCTATGGTCAGTTAAAAAAAGTTATTGATGCCAATCATTTTTGTAGAAGATCAAAAAGTCCTATATTTTCAAGTATTTTTAAATTACTGAGTTACCTTTTCAATTTTTGTTAGAGTTTTAACTGGAGCATTAATGATCTGATGAAATGCAAATATGAGGGTGTGGAATAGAGATTTGCTATACGGCAAAAAAAAGATAAAATTAGAATTTTCGTAAAGTATTTATTGTAACTTTCCTATTTATTAACCACCAATAGTATGAAGCGATATTTATTCAAAGCATTAGCCTTTGTGGTGTTTGCTTTGCTGAGTTTGTCTGTACAGCAAGCCTTTTCACAGGATGGCAATCCCTACCTTACCCATTTTAAACTTCCTTCAGGAATCAGTAATCAAAATTGGGGTTTTGAGCAGGGTGAAAATGGATTAATGTATATCCTAAACCGTAAGGGAGTATTCTCTTTTGACGGGTTACAATGGGAAAATCTTGGAATTTCAGGGAGACCTATTGCCATTGCTTTTTCAGAGAAACTGTTTTTTTGTACCGATAGGGGCATAGGCTACTTGAATCCTACTCAGGAAGGAACCTTAGAGCAGCATTTAATTCTGGAAGCTAGCGGGAATAATTTTTTTTACAAGTTCAATAAAATTTCCAATGGATTGCTGGTTGTATCTCCTTTAACCATTTGTAGAATCAATACTGGAGGTGAAATATCCATTGATACCCTTTATAATGAAACTCGCCCTGAAGTTTTTATCTCCGATTTTTTTCAGCTAAATGAGGAAATGTATCATGTTAAAAACAGGGCACTTGTTTATCTGAATAAGTCTGATGGCGGCTACGAGATGCTCACAGGATTACCCATGAAGGAAGATATGGTCTTTTCGTTTATACATGGCGAGCATGCTTTTTTCGGTTCTACCGCAAATAAATTGTATCGATTTGATGGCAATAAGCTTAACCCCTTTACCATAAAGGATCAGAATTACATCAATGCAAGTATTTTGAATGGAGGAAAATCGGTTAATGACTCAACCTTTGCCCTTTCTACCCATAATGGTGGGCTGTTGTTGGTTAACTCAAAAGATGGTTCTACTAGAAATGTTTTAAACTACTTCAATGGATTAACTGACGATGAGGTATATTCTCTAGGAATGGATAGAGATGGAGGCCTTTGGATCTCGCATGGTATGGGTATTACTCGCGCAGATATGAGATTACCCATCAAGTCCTACAATTATTATCCAGGCTTGAAAGGAAGTATACTATCTTGCATTGAGCATAACGATAGAATTTTCGTTGGATGTAGTGAAGGTCTTTTTTATTTAGCTGAAATCAGAGACTATAAAGCGAAAGATATTGTTGTAAAGAAGAAAAGTAAACCCGAAGAAAAAAAATCAGAACCTCGTATCGAAGCACAACCTCAAGTTGATCAAACTGTTGAGGAAAAGAAAAAGAGTTTTATTTCCCGTTTATTTTCAAGGCAATCTGATGACATAACAGAGGGAACTGTTGATGAAAGGAAAACTACTCAGGTTAGTGTTTCACTTGAGGAGGCTGAAATACCCACCGTAAAAAGAAGAATTTATGAATTACAATCAGTAAGCCATTCCTTTAAACAGATCGCTGGTATTCAGGGTAAAGTTCGACACCTTATCAGGCACAGTGGAATCCTCTATGCAGCAACTAACCTTGGCCTTTATGAAGTTCAAGATGAAATAGCTTCGAGAATCTTCCCTGATCTAAATATCATTTTTATTGAGGTAGATCGACTTAATAAGGACAACCTTCTAATTGGAACAGATAATGGAGCTTACATAGCCAGTAAAAGAGGAAGCAGATGGGTGCTTACAAATCTGATAACTTTAGAAAATCAGATGGTAATCAGCATACTAGGAATAGATAACAACAACTTTATTGCCTCTACCGAGTTTGATGTTGTTTTCATATCAGGATTGGGAAATGGTAAGTTTCAAAGCACTGTTGTTCCTGTTCCTGGAACAGAATACGGATCTCCTGTTGTACGATGGATAAGGGGTCAGGTAAAAGTATTCACTTCAAACAGAATTTTTGATTTTAATCCTGATAACAAAGAGTTAACCGTTGATGATTCCATTGAAATGGATAACACAATAGGAGTACATTTTTTTCAGGAGGGGGTTACTTGGATAAACAAGAAGAGTATCTGGAACTACCTATCGGCAAATGAAAAGGAAACTTTTTCAGAGAGCCAATTCCTAAGCCTTCTCGATAATCCAAACCATATTTACTTATCCGACAACGGGGAGATGTTGATCGTCAATGCATACAATCAGCTATTCAGAATACCACCCGAACAATCTCATGCTACAGAGCGGAGAATAAGCCTTTTTCTTAAGGGAATAATAGGTAAACATGGAGTAAAACTTGATCCAAACGATATAGAGTTGGATTACGCAAACAATTCTCTTCTAATTAAGATAAGTGCTCCTTCATACTTAAAAGAAGGATCAATACAGTTTCAATATCAGATTTCTGGATTAACAGATCGATGGTCCGAATGGTCAAGTGATCCTGTGCTTGATTTTCCTTATTTCCCTTCAGGAAATTATACCATTAGCATTAGAGCTAAAGATATACTTGGGAATACAAGCGAAACCATTAGCTTATCGTTTGGAATCAAGCCTCCATTTTGGCAGACACTTTGGTTCTATGCAATTTGCTTAATAGTTGTAATCCTGCTGTTTATCCTAACCGTTAAACTTAGGGAGCGAAATCTGAAGCGGGAGAAGGAAATTCTTGAACAGAAGGTTAAGGAGCGAACCAAGACTATTGAGGAGCAAAAAGAAGTACTTAAAAATCAACGCGACGATTTAGCGAGGTATAACGAAGAAATTCTACAGCAGAAGGAAGAGATAGAAGCTCAGCGTGATGAAATAGGGATTCAGCGAGATCAAATTTTCAAGCAGAACGACGAGATAACGAAAAGCATCACCTATGCACGCAGAATCCAATCGGCTGTAATGCCATCGAAAGAAATGATCAAAAGTTTGGTTGGCAACTATTTTTTATTGTTTCGGCCACGTGATATTGTGAGTGGTGATTTTTACTGGATGGCAGAGAAAGATGGAAAGGTATTGGTAGCGGCATCCGATTGTACCGGACATGGTGTCCCCGGTGCATTTATGAGTATGATGGGGATATCATTTTTAAACGACATAGTAAATGTTGCAGAAGTTACACAACCTGATCTCATTCTTAATGAGTTACGGCATAAAATAAAATTCAACTTCAAGCAAACCTTCAGCGATACTGAAACGCGCGATGGAATGGATATTGCCGTCTGCGTTTTTGATATTCAAGCAAAAAAAGTTCAATTTGCTGGAGCCTACAACCCTATGTACTTGGTTAGAAAAGGGGATTTGACAGAATTTAAGGGCGATAAAATGCCAGTGGGTGCTCATATTAAAGAAGTGACATTTACTTTACACGAAATTGACGTTAAATCAGAAGATTGTATTTACATTTTTTCTGATGGTTATGTCGATCAGTTTGGTGGAGAAGATGGTAAAAAATTCATGGCAAAGCCATTCAAAGAACTACTGATAAGTGTTAATGGCAAACCAATGCCCGAGCAACAAAAGATACTAGAAGATACTCTGGATAAGTGGCAGGGAGCAAATGATCAGGTTGACGATATTCTGGTAATAGGCATTAACATTGAATAGCAATTACTATAGTAAAAGCCAATATTTTTTAAAGTAAAAAGAGCCGAGGGTACTCGGCTCTTGAATTTCAATGATTTCTATTGCTATAGTATGTGGTACGAAACCGCAACGCCAACTGTAACAACTGAAGCCATAACCATAAGTTTAATGAGAATGTTAAGGCTAGGCCCGGAGGTGTCCTTAAAGGGATCGCCTACAGTATCACCAATAACAGTTGCCTTGTGAGCATCGGAACCTTTTCCACCCAAATGACCTTCCTCTACAAACTTCTTAGCGTTATCCCAAGCACCACCTGCATTGGCCATGAAAATTGCCAATGCAAAGCCACTGGAAATAGTTCCAAGTAGGAGTCCCGCAATTCCGGGAACACCGAAAACCAAGCCAACAACAACCGGAATAAGGAGAGCGATTAATGAAGGGGTAAGCATTTCTTTCTGAGCACCTTTTGTTGAAATTTCAACGCAACGAGCGTAGTCGGGCTCGGCAGTTCCCTCCATAATGCCAGGTATGGTTTTGAACTGACGGCGAACCTCATCAACCATTTTCTGCGCAGCACGCCCTACAGCGTTCATGGTCATCCCGCTGAAAAGGAACACCGCCATAACGCCGATGAAAACACCCACAATTACCATGGGGTTCATTAAATTAAGGTTATAGTGTTGAACAAAGTCAATGAACTCTGCCTTAATAGCAGGAACACCATTAATAAGTTCGTTGGGCTTATCGAGGAATTTAACGTACATCATCCGGATCTCCTCAAAGTATG
>CAYNHM010000045.1:0-19463 GCA_964397135.1 uncultured Rikenellaceae bacterium | reverse complement strand
TATCGGGTGGTATCTATATGGCTGAGCCAAACACCATGCGAAAAGTTCGTATGGACATTGAAACATATCAGGAGAAGTTTCTCGAAATTGTTGAGAATAAAAACTTTCAGAATGCCTTTTCTAGTCTGGGCAACGAATCGCTCAAGCGAGCACCACAGGGGTTTTCTTCTCAGTCTCCTGTTGTCCAATACCTTATGCTTAAACATATCACCCCAACTCACTTTTTGAGTGATAAAGCACTAGAAGATCCTAAACTTTTAGGTAGGGTTGTTGATTTGTTTAGAGCTATGTATCCTCTTGTAGACTTTATAAATGTAGCCATTGAGCAGGAGTAAGGGTTAGAACTCCTTAAACCCAATTATCTGCCTTACATCCTTTAATGTTTGTACAGCACTTTCACGCGCCTTCTCAGCACCCAATTTTGCCACTTTTCGTAGATACTCATTATCTGCCAAAATGGCTTCGATACGCTCGCGAATGGGTGATGTAAAGCTGATTATATCCTCAGCCAATTGCTTTTTCATGTCCCCATAGCGTATGGCGCAGGTACTATATTGATCCTCGAAAAACTTGAGGGTTTCGGGTTTGGACACCACGCTCATCAGGGTATAAAGGTTCTGAATGGCTTCGGGTTTGGGCTGGTTTGGTTCTGTTGGGCCTGCATCTGTTACCGCCTTCATCACCTTCTTGCGAATGGTTTCAGCATCATCGGATAGGTAGATGGCATTCCCCTCCGATTTTCCCATCTTTCCGCTGCCATCAAGTCCGGGTATTTTAACCAGCTGCTCACCAAAGTTATAAGCCACGGGCTCGGGAAAGTACTCCACATTGTAAAGTCTGTTAAACCTATTGGCGAAAGTGCGTGTCATCTCCAGATGCTGCTCCTGATCCTTGCCCACCGGTACCTTATGCGCTTTATGAATTATTATATCAGCCGCCATAAGGGTTGGATAGGTAAGCAACCCAGCGTTAACATTATTGGGCTGGCTGCGTATTTTATCCTTAAACGAAGTGCATCTTTCCAATTCTCCCAGGTAGGCATTCATATTGAGCAGAAGATAGAGTTGGGGTATCTCTGGTATATCGCTCTGCACGTAGAGGGTTGCCACTTCAGGATCCAGACCGCAGGCCAGGTACTCGGCCAGCACTTGTTTAACCGACCCATGAAGATCCTCGGGTGTGGGATGGGTAGTCAGGGAATGAAAATCGGCAATAAAAAAGTAGCAATGGTTCTTGTGCTGCATCTTTACAAAGTTCTTTAGCGCGCCAAAGTAGTTTCCCAAATGCAGCTTGCCCGTGGAGCGTATACCGCTAACAACAATTTCCATGGTTATCTTAGTCTATTTAAATATTCGCAAAGATAAAAAAACTATGTCAACGTTTGCTGGTATCCGAAAATTAGAGATTTTCGATATTTATTTTAAATAAAGGCCAAAAAGCTATCTTTGCATTTTAAAACAGAGGAAAAAGAGATGGAAGGAACAAGGCTTACCAAGGTTGCCCGACAAATACAGAAAGATCTGGGCGAAATTTTTCAGCGTCAATCACAAACGCTTTTTCATGGTCGCATCATTACGGTTACTACCGTTAGGGTTAGCCCCGATTTAAGCCTGGCCAAAATTTACCTGAGTATCTTCCCATCCGACAAAAAGGAGGATACGCTTGAGCAGGTAAAGCAGAGCACAAAAACCATACGGCACGAGTTGGCACAACGGATACGCAACCAGATGCGTATTGTGCCTGAGCTGGCCTTCTTCATCGACGACTCGCTTGATTACATCGAAAATATAGATCGCCTCCTAAAGGAGTAGTTCAATGGTACAATACGCCATATCCCTTTTAAGCAGGTTTATTCCTAGACATCATCTACAAAAAATATCCGGGGTTTTTCTCCGGCTGATTGCCATTTTATACAAGGGAAACAAATTCGAGGATCCCATTACTGGTCGTACCTACCGAAAACTTTTACCCTATGGACGTATCCATTCGCGTCCCAATGCCTTGGCGCCCCACTCCATGTCGCTGGAAAGGCATAGGCTAATTTGGCTATACCTAAAGGAGAAAACCAACTTTTTTTCGGGCAAACTTAAGGTGCTTCATATAGCCCCTGAATACTGCTTTATCAAGCGATTTGGTAAAATGAAAAATCTCGATTACACAACGGCCGATCTAAACTCGCCCTGGGCAAGGGTTAAAATGGATGTGCAAAGCATCCCTTTTCCAGACAACACCTTTGATGCCATTATATGCAACCATGTGCTTGAGCATGTCCCCAACGATAAACGCGCCATGCAGGAATTGTTTAGGGTTATGAAGGTTGGTGGCTTTGGAATATTTCAGGTTCCAATTGATTTAACCCTTGAGAAGACTCTGGAGGACGATACCATAAATACTCCCTCGCTCAGAGAGAAGTACTATGGACAACGTGACCACCTAAGGCTTTACGGCAGGGATTATCCAGAAAAACTAAGGAATATGGGCTTCGTTGTTACTGAGGATGATTTTGTGAAGAGCCTTCCGCAACATTTAGCAGTGCGTTATGCCTTGCCAACCCACGAAGTAATATATCTTTGCAAAAAAAGTTAAAGTATTTCCCATGAACTTTCCGCTTTACATTGCTCGAAGATACCTTTTTGCAAAAAAAACCCACAATGTGATAAACATAATATCCATTATTTCGGTAGTGGGAATGGCAACAGGTGTGATGGCCTTGGTGGTGGTTCTGTCAGTTTTTAATGGGTTCGATAGCCTGATCCGTGGCATGTTTTCAATTTTCGATGCCGATCTGAAGATTGAACTGGTTGAGGGAAAAACTTTTTCCGATACGCTTCCTCAACTCCAACAGGTCAAAGATCATCCCTCCGTAGCGGTATACTCAGAGGTTCTGCAGGAGAATGCTCTCTTCAAATATGGCAACCGTCAGCACATTGGCACAATAAAGGGCGTAAGCCGAAATTATGCCAATCTATCGGGTATTGATTCCATGATAATTGATGGAGTTTTTCAGCTATGGCGTGGAAGCCAGCCTCTTGCTATTGTAGGTCATGGTGTAGCCACCTACCTAAACGCCAACCTAGCGCATTTTGATCCATTGGAAGTTTTCATCCCCAGAAGGGGGCGACAAACCGTGCTAACCTCAGCAAGCGCTTTCAGCTCAAAAGCTATTATGCCCTCAGGGGTTTTTAGGATTGAACCGGAGTTCGACACACAATTCATTCTCTCACCCATTGAGTTCGTTCGAGGCTTAATGACCCTGAACGATAAGGTAACATCCATTGAAGTAAAGCTGACAGAAAAAACTAATGCATCCAGAGCTCAGCAGGAGATTCAAAGCATTCTTGGGGGTGATTTTAGGGTTTTAAACCGATTCCAGCAAAACGAATCGCTTTACAAAACCATGAAATCGGAGAAATTTGCCATTGTGGTTATTCTATCGCTAATTTTGATCATTGCCTCGTTCAACATAATAGGATCTCTTTCGATGTTGATCATCGATAAACGTAAGGATGTTGAGACCCTACGCAGTCTTGGGGCTGACAATCGTTTAATTCAGAAAATCTTCATGGCCGAAGGCCTTTTGATTTCAATTGCCGGATCAATAGTGGGTGCGCTTTTCGGGCTGCTAATTTGCTGGATACAAGTTCAATTTAAGATAGTTAGGCTTCATGGCATTGGAGGTTTTATAGTTGATGCATACCCTGTTGATATTCAGTTTTTGGATATTGGCTTAGTCTTACTTCTTGTACTGTGCATCGGTTATATTGCAGCCCGGTTCCCTGTGAGGTATATTACCAAACGAATTTTTGCTCAAGAAGATCTAGCAAGGGTACAATAGGTTTTATCGATTAATTGATCGTGCCAATAAAAAACATCATGCTCAAGGTTGATGGCTTATCGGTGGCATTTGGGCCCAATGTTGTCCTAAAGGACTTATCGTTCAGCATTAGTGTTGGGGAGTCGTTGGGTATTGTTGGTGAATCGGGCTCCGGAAAGTCCATCACAGCGCTCAGCTTAATGGGGCTTTTACCATCTACAGCAAAGATTATATCGGGGGCATCCTCACTGCAAATAGGGGATTCGCATCCCCTAAACCTTTTCGATATAGAGCCAACGGATCATCGGAAGGTAAGAGGGAAGCATATTGCCATGATCTTTCAGGAACCTATGACATCCCTTAACCCATCCATGCGTTGTGGCAGACAAGTGGCTGAATCGATAGAATTACACCAAAAAATAAAAAGAAAGGATGCCGCTCAAAAATGTTTATCTCTATTCAACGAGATGCAGCTACCCGATCCAAAGAAAGTATACAAAAATTATCCCCATGAGCTAAGCGGAGGACAGAAGCAACGTGTGATGATAGCCATGGCGCTTGCAGGAAATCCATCCATTCTCATAGCCGACGAACCAACCACCGCACTAGATGTAACAATCCAGAAAGAGATACTGATCTTACTCAAGCAAATTAAGCATCAAAGGGGGATGAGCCTAATATTCATAAGTCATGATCTGGGGGTTATTTCGGAGATTACAGAGAGATTGTTAGTTCTTAAGGATGGCATTCTGGTTGAAGAAGGTTTTACTCGTGATCTGCTAAAAAACCCTAAGCATCCATACACCAAGGGGCTCATTGCCTGTCGCCCTCCTCTGGACACCCGTCCACAAAAATTACCTACGGTTCAAGATTTTGTTTCGATTCAAGAAAAGACTACAATTGAACCAAAGGTTATTGACCCACAAGAATGGGAAAAGATAAACCAATCGATATACTCGCAGGAACCAATAATAAGGGTAGAAAACTTAGATGTGGATTATACCCTTAAAAGGAGTCTTTGGGGAAAGCCCACAGAAAAATTTCAAGCAGTAAACTCAATCACTTTTGACCTGTATCCCAATGAGACTCTTGGATTAGTTGGAGAATCGGGTTGTGGGAAGACAACCTTAGGCCGAGCCATACTGAATCTAGTAAATTATAGCAAAGGCT
This sequence comes from uncultured Rikenellaceae bacterium, assembly GCA_964397135.1. Taxonomy (GTDB): domain Bacteria; phylum Bacteroidota; class Bacteroidia; order Bacteroidales; family Tenuifilaceae; genus MWFE01. The sequence continues at coordinate 14,479 of CAYNHM010000045.1, read as the reverse complement.
CTATTACCTATAAGGGTCAAAGGGTTGGGGCAATGACGAAGAAAGAAATGTTAGCCTTCAGAAGAGAAGTTCAGATTGTATTTCAGGATCCATTTTCGTCGCTAAACCCAAGACATACAATTGGAGAAGCAATTATGGAGCCACTTATGGTTCACAAGCTGGTTTCAAGTTCGATCAAAGCAACGAACAAGGCAATGGAACTCCTTGAGCAGGTTTCTCTTTCTCCGGATAGCTTTTACCGGTATCCTCATGAGTTCTCTGGCGGACAAAGGCAGCGAGTAGTGATAGCGAGGGCACTCGCGCTCTCTCCCAAGGTAATTATATGCGATGAAATGGTTTCAGCGCTAGATGTGTCGGTTCAGGCACAGATACTAAATTTAATGAATAGATTAAAAGCAGATAGGGAGTTAACCTACATTTTCATTTCACACGATCTTTCGGTTGTAAAGTACATGAGCAACAGAATGCTGGTAATGCAACAAGGGCGGCTGGTAGAGTATGGCTGCCCGGAGAATGTTTACAACAGGCCCCAATCGGATTATACAAAGAAATTAATTGATTCAATCCCCGGGTTAACAAGCTAGAAGAAATCCTGTTCAAGCATATTCATGTATTCTTCGCGGGTAATAGCCTCGTCGCAATCGAGGTTATAGGGTCCCAGCCTAAGTGGCTTTTCCCACTGATCATTTGATGTGATATTAATATGTGGATCGTTATGAACCTTTTCTAAAAACAACGCAAAAATGGGTAGTGCCATGTTCCCTCCTGCACCCATGCCAAGGGTTTGAAAACGAACAGCCCTGTCCTCTGCACCAACCCAAACACCGGCAACGAGGTTTGGTACTATTCCCATAAACCATCCATCGGAGTGATTTTGTGTAGTCCCTGTTTTCCCAGCAATTGGACCTTTCAAGCTGTATCGCCACCTTAGCCTACCAGCTGTTCCTTGGTTAACAACTCCTTCAAGAAGGTTAATCATTAAGTAAGCAGTTTGTTCGCTTATTGCCTCATTTCGCTGAGGGTAGAAAGTGCCAAGAACATTACCGGAATTATCCTCAATGCGTGTTACCATAAGAGGTTCAATATGAACACCCTTATTTGCATAAGTGGAATAAGCACCCACCATTTCGTATACCGAAAGTTCGGCTGTACCCAGAAAAGCTGAAACAACCGGATCGATATGGCTGGTAATTCCCATCCTTTTACAGACTTCCACAAGTGCTCTAGGGTTGAATTGTTTCATCAGCCAAGCCGATACATTATTTACAGAGTTTGCCAATCCCCACTTAAGGGTAACCATCTGTCCGTCGTACCTTGAACTTCCTGAGTTTCTGGGAGTCCATGTTGAGTCAGCAACGATAAATGTTTGAGAAACATTGGGTATAGTATGGCAGGGCGAATAGCCCTCCTGCATGGCAAGGGTATAAAGGAATGGTTTGATGGTTGATCCAACCTGTCGCTTTCCCTGCTTCACATGATCGTACTTAAAATGGCGAAAGTTGGTTCCTCCAACCCAAGCCTTTACGTAACCCGACCGGGGATCCATGGCCATAAAACCTGATCGAAAATGCCTTTTGTAGTGCCGAATGGAATCCATCGGTGACATAATTGTGTCTCGCTCACCCTTCCATGTAAATATGGTCATAGGGATTTTGGTGTTAAAATTCCGGTTAATGCTGTCCATGGGTATCCCCTTTACACGGAGAACACGGTATCTCTCAGTTTGTCTCATACCCTGAAGCATAATGGCATCCACCTGCTCAGGAGAAAGGTCCTCGTGAAAAAGGGAGTAACCAAGACTCTTTTGCTCTGCATCAAACTCGGGTTGAAGGTAACCACCTATATGCATCGCCATGGCATCCTCTGCATACTTCTGCATCCGGCTATTTATGGTTGTATAAATCTTTAGTCCATCACGGTATAGATTGTAAGGAGTACCATCAGGTTTTAAGTTTTTATTACACCATCCATATAAAGGGTTGGTTTCCCATTGAATTGAGTCATCCAAATACTGTGTATATGAATAATATCGACGTCGATCGGGCTTGCTTGCCGATAGCATAATTCTTAAGCTTTCACGAAAATAGGTTGCCAATCCAACGTTGTGATCCTGAACCATAAAGTTTAGCTCGATGGGAAGTGCTGAGATAGAATCCCGTTCGTATTGTGTAATAAAGTCGTACTTAGCCATCTGCGTAATCACAAAGTTTCTTTTTGCCAACGATCGTTCAGGATTTCGTATTGGACTGTATCTTGTGGGGGCATTTATAACCCCAACCAGTAGCGCCGACTGTTCAACATTAAGCGAATCGGGCGATGTATTAAAATATGTTTTTGCTGCCGAACGTATACCAAATGCATTGCTACCAAACGCAACCGTATTCAAATACATGGCAATTATTTCGTTCTTGGTATAGTTACGTTCTAACTTTACAGCGGTTATCCATTCTTTAAATTTCGAAATCACCAGATTTGATGTTTTTGCTATTGGTGATCGGTAGAAAACAGTGTCGCGAGGAAATAAATTTTTTGCTAACTGCTGGGTAATAGTACTGCCTCCACCACTACCTGGTTGCCTTAGGATTATTGTCTTTATTAAAACTCTGGCTAAGCCTCTGGCATCAATGGCAGAATGCCTGTAAAACCGGATATCCTCTGTTGCCAATAGGGCATTGATCAAATTCGGAGAAATATCTTCATAATCAACAAAAGTTCTAAACTGCACATAGTAAGATCCAAGAACCACATGGTCCTCAGAAAAAACCTCAGAAGCAAGATTGCTCTTGGGATTTTCTAACTGCTCAAAAGTTGGAAGGGGTCCAAAAATTTCGAGGCTAATTAATACAAATAGGCTCAGAGATATTACGATTAAAAAAGAAAAAATCCCCCAGAACCATAATTGAAATTTTATGCCTATTCTATTGGAGTTGGTCATAATGAGGAACGGTTAATTTTGGGGCTAAAGTTAGCAATAAATCCTTCTCATTCATTTAATAAAAGATGAAGAATTCCCATCAAGCATTTTTTTTAGCCCTTTTGCAAAAAGAATTGTCTTTTTTTGTAATCATGGAATCTCTACAAAAAACAAGTTTAATTTATTTCACAAAAAATATTTAACTCACTTGAACCCAAAAACAAGGGTTCTCCTTGTTTTTTATTTTCTTAATATAATCATGATAGATCATTTTTGTTTATTAAAATTTTGTAGTTCGATTTGCAATTGTTTTACTTTGTGCCGTTTTTTTATTCCATAATACCATATAGTACAGCATGCCAAATATTGAGAATTTAGTTATCGTTGAGTCTCCAGCAAAGGCAAAAACCATTGAAAAGTTCTTGGGGAAAACCTTTACAGTAAAATCTAGCTTTGGGCATATCCGTGATTTGTCGAAAAAGAAATTGGGAATAGAAATTAACAAAAACTATGAACCCGAATATGTTGTTAGTAGCGATAAGGCCAAAATAGTTGATGAGCTAAAAAAGAATGCAAAAGAAGCCAAGGCTGTTTGGCTTGCGTCTGATGAAGACCGCGAAGGGGAAGCGATTGCATGGCATCTGAGCGAAGTGCTTAAGCTTGATCCTCATAAAACTAAAAGGATTGTTTTCCACGAAATAACCAAAGAGGCGATACAAAAGGCTATAGACAATCCAAGAAAAATAAACCTAAGCCTTGTTAATGCCCAGCAAGCAAGAAGGGTTTTGGATAGGCTTGTCGGGTTTGAGGTTTCCCCAATTCTCTGGAAAAAGGTAAAGCCTGCACTATCTGCCGGAAGGGTTCAATCTGTTGCTGTAAGGCTTATTGTTGAACGCGAACGCGAAATTATTAACTATAAAAGCGAAACATATTATAAGGTAATCGGTCTTTTTGAGGGGCCAGCAAGGTTTAGGGCAGAACTTAACAAAAGATTGGATAAAGAACATGAAGTTCTTGATTTATTGGAAAAATGCAAAACATCTGTTTTTTCAATTTCAGATATATCAAAGAAACCAGCAAAAAAATCTCCTGCACCCCCATTTACCACATCCACCATACAACAGGAGGCTAGCAGGAAACTTAATTTTTCCGTTGCTCAAACTATGACCATTGCGCAACGACTATACGAAGCAGGACATATCACCTACATGCGAACTGACTCGCTCAACCTTTCTGATCTTGCAATTAACACCGCAAAAATAGTGATCGTTAAAGAGTTTGGTGAAAAGTATCATCGTGTCAGAAACTATAAAACCAAAACCAAGGGAGCTCAGGAGGCTCATGAAGCCATTAGACCAACATTTATAGAAAAGCAAAAAATATCAGGTAATACCAATGAACAAAGGCTTTATGAACTTATCTGGAAAAGAACTGTTGCCTCTCAAATGAGCGATGCCTCGCTTGAAAAGACAAATGTCACCATCAATATTTCAAATTCCCCACTGAAGTTCATTGCGTCTGGTGAAGTATTGCTATTTGACGGGTTTCTTAAAGTATACTTTGAGTCCTCTGACGAGGAAGGAGAAGATCCCTCAAAGGAACGTTTACCCTCACTTAAAGTTGGCGAGTCACTAAATGCTCTTGAAATAACTGCATCACAACGATTCACCCTTCGCCCCCCCAGGTACACCGAAGCCAGCCTGGTAAAAAAACTTGAAGAACTGGGCATAGGGAGACCATCAACCTATGCTCCAACCATTTCAACCATCCAAACTCGTGGATATGTTCTCAAAGAAGATCGTTCGGGTAATGAACGGAAGTATCAAATAATAGAGTTGAAAAAAGGGAATATTAGCAAAAACGAAAAAATTGAGGTGTTTGGAGCAGAAAAGGCAAAGTTATTCCCAAGTGACATAGGTATGGTAGTTAACGATTTTCTTGTTGAACACTTTCCAAAAATTGTAAATTTCAACTTCACCGCAACTGTTGAGAAGGAGTTCGATGAAATTGCTCAGGGTAACATGGAGTGGACAGAAATGATTGATCGTTTTTACAAACCTTTCCACAGTAATGTTGAAAAAACTCTTCAGGTTTCTGATTATAGCAAAGGCGAAAGGGTTCTAGGAATTGACCCAAAAACTGGTAAAAAGGTTAGTGTTAGAATTGGTCGATTTGGCCCCATCGCACAGATTGGTGAGAATGAAAATAAAAGCGAAGCAAAACCTCAATACGCCAGCCTATTAAAAGGACAACTTATCGAATCAATAACTCTGGATGAAGCGTTGGCACTTTTTGCTCTTCCTCGTAATGTGGGTGATTATGAAGGAAAAGAAGTCGTTATCGGAGTCGGTCGATTTGGACCTTACGTAAGGCATTCTGGCAAGTTTGTGTCTCTAAAAAAACATGACGACCCTTTAAGCATAACCCTTGAAAGATCAGTAGAACTAATTGAAGAAGGTAGACAAAAAGAGCAAAACAAGATCATAAAAACATTTGATCAAGACCTAAACCTTCAGGTTTTAAATGGACGCTGGGGGCCTTACATTAAGTTCAAAAATGAAAACTATAAAATACCCAAAGGATTTGACCCCAAAGAACTTTCCCATGAGGATTGCTTAAAACTCATTGCCGAGCAGTCCTCCATAAGTGATTCTAAAGGAAAAAAGGGAAATAAAAGAAAGGCTAAAAAATGAACCTTTTCGATTACTTTGATCCCACTTCTGTTACACCCTTGGCTAATGGACTTGAAAAGAAGGATTCCATTTTCGGAAAATTGCAATTTGGTGATGGGAAGAAATTAAAAATACATAAGAATTCCTTAGTTGTAATTGGGGTAAATGAAACTAGAAATTCCAATAACCCCGGGGCATCAGAGTCAGCCGATTATATTAGAAAATATCTTTATTCTCTTTCTGGATCCATTGTTAAGTATCCCCTTATCGATTTGGGAAACTTGAAGAAAACACCATCGCCAAACAACACGTACATTGCCCTTCAGGATGTTGCTAGATATATTGTAAACCAAGGAGCAACCTGTATTGTGATTGGGGGAACACAGGAATTGACATGGCCATTATATCTTGGCGCCTCAGAACCATCGAAACCTATTAATGTCACAATAATTGATCAAACCATAGACATGGGATGTGATGATGGGGACTTCTCATCTAGCTGTTTCGTGGAAAGACTTCTAAAGGAGTTATCAGGAAATCTATTCAATCTTACCCTAATGGGATATCAGGGATATGCAACAAACATTAATCATATTAATACCTTTCAAAAAAAACATGCTGAGTTAATCCGCCTTGGTATGGTTAGAAGCGCCATTGAAGAAGTGGAACCATTTTTTCGTGACTCTACCATTGTAAGTTTTGATATGGGGTGTGTTCGACAGGGGGATTCCCCTGGATCAGTGAATCCTTCACCCAATGGATTTTATGCCGAGGAGTTCTGCCAATTAACGCGATATGCTGGGAGAAGCCATAGAATAAAAGTTTTTGGTATTTTCGATTACAATACAAAGAATGATCCATTTGGGCAAAGTGCCCATTTGGCAGCTCAAGCGGCATGGCACTTCATCGAAGCATTTAACTCATCTTCAAGAAATCTAAGTCTAACTGATCCGAAGAATTACAAAAGATTTTACGTTAAAAGCCCCATCCCAGATGTTGAACTAGTCTTTCTTCATAATACAGTAGATGAAACCTGGTGGATTGAGCTGCCTGCTTCAAAAAAATCACCTGACAAACCATTGGTTATTGCATGCTCATACAACGATTACCTGTTGGCAAGTAAAGGAGAAGTTCCAGATCGATGGATTAGAAATTCAAGAAAAATGATGTAAATCATCTTTACTCCTATTAACACTACATTCATCACATTCTGTCTATAAAATCAATCCTTTCGGAAGAAAAATTTAATCTAACAGTAACATAAAATCAAAAAGTTGAGTATAAGCCCTTGGTTTTTGTTTAGTTTATTAACACATAATTGTTAATAAAATTTGTTAGAGATATTTTTTTTTCTTTACTTTACCTTTCCGTTGCACAATATATTAAGGTAATATAAGGGATACCATTAGATGAAAAAAAATATTCTGATTATCTTTTTGTTTTATTCGTTGATCTCTGTGGCTCAGCAAGACCCTCTTTTTACTCAAAACATGTTTAACCAAATGTATATAAACCCTGCTTATGCAGGCAGCAACAACATGGTTTGTGCAACCGCCCTCAATAGGTTACAGTGGGTTGGTTTTGGTGATGGCTCTCCGATGACCACAGTGGTAAACATAAATGCTGCAATACAACCATTTGGATTATCAAGCGGTGTGGGTTTGAATATAGCAAATGATCGATTTGGATTCAATCAGGATTTAGGTGTTGATCTCTCATATGCCATTCGCTTTAATGTAGCTAGCGGAGGGAAGCTTGCTATTGGGTTTAATGGAGGCTTCATTAATAATACACTTGATGCAGGCAATTGGATAACTCCCAGCGGAAGTACCGACAACGCTCTCCCTAGTACAAAGGAGAACTCCATTAACTTCGACATGGGGGTGGGAATCTTTTTCAATAATGATGATATGTACTTTGGTGCATCGGCCACTCACATTAACGAAGCAAAATTTAATAAAGCGGTTGATCCATCTCACTACAAAAGGCATTATTACATTACAGGTGGTTATATCTTACAAATGCCAAGTCCTGCTTGGCAGTTTAATCCATCTGTTTTTATCAGCAGCGACCTTACAACCAATCAACTTTCTGTTACTGCCAATGCCATATACAATAAAAGGTTTTGGTGTGGCGTTTCTTATCGAGTGGGAGAAGGAGTTGCAGGGATGATCGGTTTTGAACTTTTTAGCGGAATGCGCATAGGCTATGCCTACGACTTCTCTACCACAGAAATAAGCAGTTACAATAGTGGATCCCATGAATTTATGCTTGGGTATTGTTTTTCTCTTAAAAAGGAAAAACCACCACAACAATATAAAAGTATTAGATTTTTATAGCTTGAGAATAACATTTTTAAAAATATTTTACGTTATTTGCATTAAATAATCGGATTGTTATGAAAAAACTTCTTGTTCTTGCCGTCATTATAGCTATCCTTGGGAGTTGTGGTCCTACACAACGCGGCGAACTTACTGGAGTTCCTGGAAGAAAAGGTTATCAAGATCCAACACCATATAATATGGTATTCATTCCCATGGGTTCTTTTAACATGGGAAGCAACGACCAAGATGTTGCTTGGGCAATAAATGCTCCCAGCAGGACCGTTTCGGTTGATGCATTTTGGATGGATCAAACAGAGATTACCAACAACCAGTACCGTCAGTTTGTATTTTACGTTAGAGATTCCATTTCACGCCGTTTGCTCGGACAACAAATAGACGATTTTGTTATTGAGGAAGATGAGTTTGGTAATCCCATTGATCCCCCTGTATTAAACTGGGATGTCCCCATCGATATGAGGGATGAAGAACAGCAAGAGATCTTAAATGAAATGTACTATACCAAAGAGGAGCGTTTTTACTATCGCAAGGAACTTGATACACGTAAGCTTAACTATGAATTCTTCTGGATTGATCTTAAGCAAGCTGCCCAAAAACGAAACCGCTGGAATTTTGAAACTGGCTCATACGAAGAAAACGCAGAGGTAATCAATAACATGGGCGTTCCTGTGAAAGTTACCAATCGTTCTTCATTCATCATTAGAGATAAGGTTAACGTATACCCCGATACACTTTGCTGGATAAGCGATTTTAGTTACTCGTTTAATGAACCGTATGCAACGCATTATTTCTGGCATCCATCATACGATGACTATCCTGTTGTTGGAGTTTCATGGCGTCAAGCTTATGCTTTTACCATTTGGCGCACACAGTACCTAAATAAATACCTAACCCGTCGAGGACTTTCCTTTGTATCCGACTACAGACTCCCCACTGAGGCAGAGTGGGAATACGCTGCCAGAGGAGGACTTGATCATAGCATGTACCCTTGGGGTGGTCCTTATACACGAAACTCAGAGGGCTGCTTCTTAGCAAACTTTAAACCATTGAGAGGAAATTTGGTAGATGATGGTGGTTTTATCACTTTGCCCGTAGGTACTTATGCCCCTAACGACTACGGACTTTACGACATGGCTGGGAACGTATCTGAATGGACTGCAAACGCATATGACGAAAGCGCCTATACCTTTATGCATGACATGAACCCCGACTATAAATACAATGCAAAACCAAACGATCCTCCTGCACTTAAACGTAAAGTTATTAGAGGTGGAAGTTGGAAAGACATTGGTTATTTCATGCAGGTTGGAGCAAGAACTTATGAATATCAGGATACAACTAAATCACACATTGGGTTTAGATGTGTTAGGACTTACACTGGAGCAAAATAAATTATTAGAAGTAAAATAATTAAGAACCGTTAATTAATCAATACACTACCATGGGATTAAATATTTCGGAAATTGTACAAGGGTCAACATGGAAAAATTTCATGAAGTACCTATATGGCTGGGGTGCATCTCTTGTACTCCTAGGTGCATTATTCAAACTTCAGTACTGGGCTGGAGCAGGGGAAATGCTTACGATAGGTATGTCAGTTGAGGTTATAATATTTTTCTTTTCTGCATTTGAGCCTATTCACGATGAAGTGGACTGGACCCTTGTTTATCCCGAACTTGCAGGAATGTCTGACGAAGAAGAACTGCGAAAGTACAGGAAAGGATCTGGCATGAGTGGAGGTTTGGACCCAGATGATTTGAAAGAGATTATTTCAGGCATTGTAGGGGCAACTGGTGGAATTGCTCCATCTTCTTCAGAAGGTGGAACAACAGCAGCTATTGCCAGTGGAGTTCCTGGTGCGTTAATTTTCACCGAGAAATTTAATAAAATGCTCGAAAATGCCGAAATAAGCCCTGCTCTTTTCGACAAAGTTAGCAAAGGTCTGCAGAAATTGAGCGATACAACCGCTAAACTTTCTGATATCTCTGAGGCTACAGCCGCAACACAAACTTTCACCAACAATATTAAGAAGGCAAGCGAATCAGTAGATGCTTTTTCTGAAAACTACCAGAACAGTGGTCAGGTACTAAACGAATCCGTTAATATTCTTTCCGAAAGCTTCCAGAAAACAGCTGGAACTATCTCTGAAAGTGGTCAAAACTTTATGGGAGGAGTTGAGCAATCAGTTAACCAACTCAAGGATAGTTTAAGCAACGCAGGTGAAACCGTTAGTCAAAGGATCGTTCAATCGGGTAGCGAAGTTGCTAATCAGATAAGCACTGCCGCCACTAACCTTACCTCTACGTATATGCAAATGGCCGAAGCCATGAAGGCAAACGGAGAAATAATCTCGTCAGGGAGTGGAGGCTATCAGGAGCAACTCGAACGCCTTAATAAAAACATGGCTGCCCTCAACGCCGCCCACGAACTTCATTTACAAGGAACCTCTGTTAAACTCAAAGAATCTGAAAAAGTATACTCTGGCGTAGAAGGTATGATGAAAAAGTTGAAAGACTCCATTGAGGAAACAGAGAAATACGCTGATTCAGTTGCAAAGCTCAACCAAAATATTGCTGCATTAAATAGCATCTATGGCAATATGCTTTCGGCAATGAGCGTACCTAAATAATTTTGTAATTAAAATCTACACCTAAGATTCAACTATGGCCCACGGTAAAGAAACCCCAAGACAAAAGATGATTGGCATGATGTACCTTGTGCTTACGGCAATGCTTGCATTGAACGTTTCTGCTACCGTACTCGATGCCTTCGTCCTTGTGGACACTGGTCTCACCCAAACTTCAAAAAGTTTCACCGTAAAAAACGAAAGGCTCTACAATCAAATGGATCGTTCCTACACAGTTAACCCCACAAAGGTTGGCCCATGGAAAGCCATGACTGATGAGATAAGACAAAAAACCAATGAACTTTTTGATTATCTACAAGACCTTAAAGTTCAAACTATTATAACAGCTGAAAAGGAAAAATCAGAAGCTCTAATTGGAGATAATCAAATTGATGCAAAAAAAATTGGGAAAAAAGGAGACACAAACGTTAGTGGACGTTATTTTCTTGCTGACGGTAACGGTAAAGCATATGAATTAAAAAAGAAAATTATTGAATACAGGGAATTTATGTTAAATCAAGTAGACCCTGAACATGCTGGAGCACTTGTACAGTCCATTAATACCATTCTAAATACTGATGACCCAACCGAAATAAAAGGAAAAACTCCCCATACGTGGGAAACCACTCGATTCGACCATGTGCCTGTTGTAGCTGTTTTCCCACAGCTAACTAAAATGCAACTCGATGTTTTAAATGTAGAGGCTGAGGTTGTAAGCTACTTACTTCAAAGAGTTGATGCTAGTGACTTCAAAGTAAATAAATTGGATGCAGTTGTTATTCCAAACTCTAACATCGTTTTTCAAAATGATGAATTTTCTGCTGAAGTTTTTTTAGCTGCGTCTGATACTACTCAAGTACCTCGAGTTTATGTTGGTAACTATGAGCGTTTTACTACCGATCAGGGTCTTGAAGATTATAGATTAGTTGGTAGTTACAATGAAATACCTGTTATTGGAGGTAAAGGTATTTTCAAGCAAAAAGCAAGTCGTTTGGGTGTTACCAAATGGGCTGGCCTTCTAGAAGTTACGGCTCCCGATGGATCTACTCTACGAAGACCTTTTGAGCATCAATTTACTGTTGAACAACCTAATATTGTGGTTTCACCCACAAAAATGAATGTGTTTTACTTAGGTGTTGACAACCCTGTTGAAATTTCAATCCCTGGAATCTCTACGGATAAAATTGACCCGAAAATCGATAGAGGTGCTATTCGTCGTTCGGGAAATGAATTTATTGTAAACCCGGGTAGAGGTGCTACCACTTGTAATATTACAGTTTGGGCCGAAATCGATGGCGTTAGAAGAAATATGGGTTCCAGACCTTTCCGTATTAGGGATGTGCCCGATCCTTTACCTTCAATTAGCGGTATAAGGGGAAGAACCGCCACCAAAGGGGAGTTGGTTTCAGCTATTGCTCTCGAAGCATCTATGCCTGTAGGCTTTGATTTTGATCTAAAATATACGGTAACTAGTTTCACTGTATTGGTTACTATTGGTGGTTATCAGCGGAACTACCCTTCATCCAGCCAACTTTTTACTGATGAGCAGAAGAGGGGTATGGATCAACTTCGTCCGGGAAATAGTGTTATCTTAACTGATATTAAAGCCGTAGGACCCGGAGGAAGCACAAGAGATTTAGTAGACTTAGTAATAAAAATAAGGTAATAAGATGATTATGAAAAGAATAGCCTTAATATTCTTGAGCTCATTACTAATTGCACAGGCATTTAACACCTATGCACAGGAACGTAAGGAGCCCTTGGTTCGTGATGGGATCTATGAAAGGGAAACTATTCCCCAAAGAATTCCCATTCCATACCCTCATCTACGTGAAGCCGACATGCTATGGACAAAAAGAATATGGCGTGTGATTGATCTTGGCGAAAAGATGAACCATCCTTTATACTATCCTACTGTGAGGATGCACGATAGGGTAAGTTTGGTTCAAAGACTCATGGACGCTGTAAAATTCAATGAAATTAATGCCTACGGCATTGAAGACGATGAGTTTACTTCTCTTATGTCATACAATCAGATTTTAGTTAGCCTTGATGCTGTAGATGAAGAACGTGTTATCAGAAATCCATTGACAGGGCTTGATACTACCATCATTGTTCCAGGTAGTATACCATGGCATCAAATAAAGCAATTATTGATTAAAGAGGAATGGTTTTTTGATAGGCAACACTCAACAATGCACGTACGAATTTTAGGCATCTGCCCCATTCGGGTTTATGTAAGAACACTGGATACAGGTGATGAAGACTTGGACATTGGCGGTGAAGTATCAAGGGTTCAACTATTCTGGGTTTATTACCCTCACGCTCGTTCAGTACTGGCAAACACTGCTGTCTTCAACGATTTTAACGATGCTCAGAGAATCTCTTTTGACGATCTATTCTTTAAAAGAAGGTTCAGCTCGTATATTGTTAGAGAATCTAACGTTTACGATAACCGAAGGATTCCTGAGTATACTTTTGGTGGTATTCCAAATATGCAGGAGTCGGAACGAATTAAGAACGATCTCTTCTTATTTGAACACGATCTGTGGGAGTATTAAAATCTTTTTACAGCATATAAAAAAGGCTATTCCCTTTATTTGGAATAGCCTTTTTCCTTTATATTTATGACCATTATGTAAATTTCTCGCCTTTTTCAATCTGCACATCGCTTAAATAGTTTTTAATATCTTGCTCATTTTCTTTGCTGCAAATTAAAAGAACATTATCTGATTCAACCACAATATAGTCTTTCAAGCCTTGTATTACAACAAGCTTGCCGCTCGGTACATTTACAAGTGTATTGACTGTATCATAAGTCATAACATTGCAGCCAGTTATAGAGTTACCTGATTTATCTTTTTTTGAATTATTATATAGTGAACCCCAACTTCCCAAATCAGACCAACCAAACTCAGAGCAAATTACATAAACATTATCTGCCTTCTCCATAATTCCGTAATCAATGGATATGTTTCTACATTCAGAGTAAACGGTAGAAACTGAATTATTTTCTTCAGCTGTATTTATCGCTGGGAGTATTTCTTCAAATAAACCGTGTACTTCTGGTAAATAGGTTTGGAAAGCTTTTCTGATTGACTGCAAAGACCAAATAAAAACGCCTGAATTCCAAAAAAACTCTCCACTTGTAAGAAAAATTTCGGCCATTTCGAGATTTGGTTTTTCGGTAAAGGTTTTAACCTTATACAAATTAGGAACAGTTTTAATCGCTTCTTTGCTAATCTGAATATAGCCATACCCTGTTTCGGGTCGATTAGGCTTGATGCCTATAGTAAGCAATGCATCCTGTTCTGAGGCAAATTGAATCGCTGTATTTATGGTCTCGCAAAACTCTTCTTCCTTAATAATAAGATGATCACTGGGTGCAACAACAACAATGGCATTGGGATTTTGTTTGAGTATCCGTTGGTTTGCATATGCAATACATGGTGCTGTATTTCGGCGTATTGGTTCTAGAATAACTTGGTTTTCTGATATTTTAGGCAAGTGTTGTAAAACCTGCTTTTTATATGTCTTTCCCGTAACCACATAAACATTTTCCGGTTTGCAAAACATTGTAACCCTATCGAAGGTTTGCTGAATAAGTGATTTGCCCACCCCAAGTATGTCTAAAAATTGCTTTGGCTTATTGGAACGACTTAATGGCCAAAATCTACTTCCGATTCCACCAGCCATTATGACACAGTAAATATCATTTTTGTTCATTACAATTTTTTGATTTTGGTTGTGCTAATAAAATACAAAGGTAAGTAAACATATTGCTATGTGCTGAATAATGGGTTAAAGCATAAAATTTCACCTATTACTAATAAAATATTACTGAATAAGATAAGATATCTTATATTATTTACTATTGATATAAGAATCTCTTTATACTTCGTTTTGGCGTTTTTTCGAACTCCTC
>CAYNHM010000044.1:0-20377 GCA_964397135.1 uncultured Rikenellaceae bacterium | reverse complement strand
AAATTTGGTTTTTAACACAGTTCATTGCGAGCGAGGCACGAGCGACGCAATCTTAGCAATGGAAGTACATGAACAGATCGCTTCGTCAGCACAGTACGCTTCCTCGCGATGACGGACTTTTCTGCGTCATTGCGAGCGAGGCACGAGCGACGCAATCTTAGCAATGGAACTACATGAACAGATCGCTTCGTTGCCCTGTGGACTCCTCGCGATGACGGACTTCTTTGCGGCATTGCGAACCTGCCTGCCGCCTGCCTGCCGGTAGGCAGGGTAGGCAGGGAACGTTTTTTGTTCTGAAGCAATCTGCTGAATTGGGAGCATGGAACAGATCGCTTCGTCGCCCTGTGGGCTCCTCGCGATGACGGACTTCTTTGCGTCATTGCGAGCGAGGCACGAGCGACGCAATCTTAGCAATGGAAGTACATGAACAGATCGCTTCACCCTGGTGGGCTCGCGATGACGGTTCCCTTGTAAACTGAGAGGTGAGAGCTGTGAACCCAAAGAGTTGAATAAAATATTTTCTATTTTTGCTACAAATAAAACCCAATGAAAGGCATCCTGAACCGGTTGGCCAACAACGAGCAGGCAAACAGCTTAGCCGATAGACTGCGTAAACGCCGCTTTGCGCTGTTTCGCTCGCTTACAGAAAAACTACCCCGTCCGTTAAAGATCATTGACGTGGGAGGCACGGAGAACTACTGGGAGAATATGGGTTTCCTCACCGAAAGTGATGTGAGCATAAGCCTTGTTAACCTTTCAGTGAGCAAAGTGAAGCACAAAAACCTGCAAAGCTATGCGGGCGACGCCCGTAACCTGAGACAGTTTAACGACCAATCGTTTCACGTTGCATTTTCCAACTCGGTAATTGAGCACGTGGGCAATTTTCACGATCAGCAGCGCATGGTGGGTGAGATGCGCAGGGTGGCACCCAGAATTTACCTGCAAACCCCTAACCGATACTTTCCGCTGGAACCACATTTCCTCTTCCCGTTCTTCCAGTTTTTGCCCCTTAGGGCAAGGGTGTGGCTGCTTATGCGTTTTCAGCTGGGCTGGTATCCACGCCATAAGGATATGAGAGAAGCCATTAAAACCGCAAAAAGTGTAAGATTGTTATCGTACAACGAGCTGCGCATACTATTCCCCATGGCAAGCATTTACCGCGAGAAGTTCTTGGGATTCACAAAATCGTTTGTGGTTGTGGAGGGATTTTAGGACATGCAGTTCGCTTCGTCGCCCTGAGGACTCCTCGCGATGACGGTTCCCTTGCGTCATTGCGAGCGAAATGGAATGGAGCGAAGCAATCTTTATTGGGAAGGAACAGATCGCTTCGTCACCCTGTGGACTCCTCGCGATGACGGACTTCTTTGCGTCATTGCGAGCGAGGCACGAGCGACGCAATCTTAGCAATGGAATTACATGAACAGATCGCTTCGTCGCCCTGTGGACTCCTCGCGATGACGGACTTTTCTGCGTCATTGCGAGCGAAATGGAATGGAGCGAAGCAATCTTTATTGGGAAGGAACAGATCGCTTCGTCGCCCTGAGGACTCCTAGCGATGACGGACTTCTTTGCGTCATTGCGATCCCGACGATCGCTGTCGGGAGAAGCAATCTGCTGAATTGGGAGTATTGAAACAGATCGCTTCGTCGCCCTGAGGACTCCTCGCGATGACGAAAAGAGAAAACCTGAATGCCCTATGCAAAGATTCCTCGCCCCATAGAACGGGGCTCGGAATGACAGGGCTGTTTGGGGGAAAAGGGCTGGTGCGGGCTGAGCCCTTGCCCCTCAGCCAGCACCAGCCCGGCCTTCATACCGGTACCTTGGCTGTCATTCCGAACGAAGCCTTTGGGCGGAGTGAGGAATCTAAGCGGAGACTGCAGACTGTAGACTAATCTTAGTATGCCGTTTCCTGCCCCTTGATAATCACCCAAATAGTCAGAAAAATGATCTTGATGTCCATGTTGAACGTCCAGCTCTCGATGTAGTTGGCGTCGAGTTTTACCCGTTTAATGATGTCGTGCGGTTTCTTGATCTCGCCCCTGTACCCGTTAACCTGTGCCAGACCAGTGATACCGGGTTTCACAGTATGCCTTAGCATAAACCGTTTAACAATTTTTTGGTACTCCTCGGTATGCTTTAGCATGTGGGGACGGGGTCCTACGATTGACATTTCGCCCTTGAGCACATTCACAAACTGGGGTAGCTCATCGAGGCTCCACTTGCGCAGGAATCGTCCAACGCGGGTAATCCTGCTGTCGTTGAGGGTTGCCTGTACGGTATCGCACTCATCGTTTTTCTGCATGGAGCGGAACTTGTAACAGGTAAAAACCTTCCCGTCGATACAGGTGCGTTTCTGGTTGAAAAAAATACCTTGCCTGTAAACAATAAGGTCAATGATATAGATTATCAGCGAAAACCACGAAAGGAATCCGACTACTATTAATAATGATAGGGCAATGTCGAAAGACCTTTTCAGTAGGCGGTTATACCAGTAGCTAAGGGGGCCTGGGTGAATCTGTAGCACAGGAACCATTCCGTAGTTAACCAGTTCGGCACTTTTGTAGGCAAAGTTGTCCAGATCGGGCAGTATCCTGATCTTAATGGGGTAATCGGCAAGCAAGTTGGTAACATTTGCTAGCACACTACGTGGAATGGTATCCCAGGAGATGTAAACCTGATTAATATCGTTGTCCTCAATAAAGCTTTTCAGATCGTCCCATGTCCCAACAATTTGCTGCTTTTCGTTCTTTTCCTTATCAAAAAAACCCAGGAAACGGTAGCCATGCCAGGGGTTGGTGAGGAAATACTTCGAGAGCTCCTTCGCTTTATGTCCATACCCCAGGATGATGACGTTCCTGTAGTTGTAACCGTATTTTCGGTAGAAATAGAAGGCATAGTAAAGCACAAATTTCCAAAAGATCAATACTGCAAAAAACAATGCGAACAGGTACTTAAGATGATGCCTGGGGTAGAATTGCAGTGGAACTGCCTGAAAATACATCAGGAAGAAGAAGAAGAAGAAAACGATGATCTTGACATAGGTGAAGAAGATCGACCTCTTTCGGGTATTTCGATCAACATTATTTGCCCCAAAAACGAAGAATAGAACAAACCAGCATGCATTCAGGTAGAGGTAGAATAGAACATGCTTATCTGTAAGGTGCTGTGCGTAAGGGTGCAAAACAATGAACCCTATCACAAACAACAGGTTAAGGATAAAAAAATCCCCAATAAGAGATATGATTGGTATAAACTTGGAGTACTTCACCGGTTATGTCTTACAGGTTGCTGCAAAGGTATCTTAATTTTTATTATTCGCTAATCCTGGTTTTTAAGTTTTAGTAATGCTTTAAAACACTCGAAGTATGAATTTATTATGCTATCCCATCGATAATTTTCATCAATTCGCTTAAGATTTTCTGGGATGAAAACATCCCTGTTCTCCAGGAAAAGGCTTCTTTTTATGGTATCGGTTACTTCGTTTTCACCCGAAAAGTAAAGGGCATTTTCCTTTAAAACCGATAGATTAAAAGGGTTGAGGTGTGCGCAAATGAACGCCGAGGCTGCCATGGCTTCGAGAAGCGAAGGATTTGTACCCCCTGCAGAATGACCATGAAAGTAACAGGCACAATGGTACCGTAGCTGGTTAAGCAGCATTTCGTCGTAAATAGGACCAATAAACCTAATCTTTGGGTCGGAATATCGTTTCTTTAGATATTTACCATAAGCATTCTGAGTATTTCCAATAATAACCAATGGGTAATCTGTATCGGATTTAATAACCCCTTTGATAATCTCCTCCACGTGGTTGTCGGGTTGCATTCTTGCAATAAGTAGGAAGTACTGGAAGGGCTCAAGCTTCAACGCTTTCAGCGTTTCGGGTTTTGTGTTGGTAAATATTTTGGCACCGTAGGGTATGTAAACTGCATCCACATCAAAGGCATCCCTCAAGTACTCCTGTATGGCTTCCGAATCGGCAATCAGCAAATCGGAGCTCTTAACGGCCAGCCTTTCGGCATGCTTTAAAAAGTGTTTAAGTGGCTTGCTGTACTTGCTACGCTTCCACTCTAGTCCATCCATATTGGTAACAACAAGCGATTTGGAAGGCATTAACCTATGCCAAATGGTGCTGGTTGTATATCCCAATTGCAGTATGATATCGAAGTTGCGCTTACGACTATCGAGAATGCAGTTTAAATCGTAGATAAACTGACCGCTGGCACCTATGGCATACTCGGGATCGAAGCAGTGGATGATATTTACGCCATTCCATTTTTCCCCTTTATGGGGATGATCGTGCGAATTATATACCCATACCTCAACGCCCATTTCGGCAAGCCCCTGCGAAAGGTATTGGGCAAACTGCTCAAAACCACCGTATTGGTTTGGTATTCCTCGCGTACCCAGAATGGCTATTTTCATGTAAAAACCAGATTTCTTTAAATCTTCGATTGGGTTTGGGTGTCGATCAGCAAAAATAATACAAAAAATGCCAAAATAATAACAAAAGAATATCGAGATGCTTGAGGTTGCAGCTTTTGCAATAGAGGAAGGATATGTGTATTGGATCTATAATTATAAAGACAAGACACCCTTTTTAAAGCAAAATTCTTATTTTTGAGGCATCTATAAACTAACTGTATATTCTTTTTCAATACAAAATTAAACCCATTAACCATGAGCAGACAGCAAAGAAAACGCGAAATACAGAAGCAGCAGGATATTAAGTCAACCAGAAATTATCCCTTTTACATATTCACAGTTTTTATTGGGCTTTTACTTCCTGTGACCTACTACCAGGCTACATTAGACCTTACCATGATGCCCAGAGTTTTTGCTCTTAGCTTATTCCTTATGGTTTTCCCAATCATTTTCTTTTTCTCAAAATGGTATAAACCCGAAATGCTAAGCGTAATAAGGCATAGGATTTTTCTGGTATTTGGTCTTTGGCTTATTATCTCAGTGGTAACCCTAGCACTTTCTTCAAATCCTATCGAAGGTTTATTCGATATTATTAAAGTCTTATTTACCATTACCATTGCTTTGTTTGGAGCAATGCTATTTTCTGACAAGGAAGATTGGTTGGATAACCTGGTAAAGATTGTTGTACTATCGGCAATAGTTTGCTCAATGGTTGGCTTTGTACAGTATTACCTTTGGGTGTTTAAATCCACCGAATCCTTACTACCCGATGGACGAAAGATAATCTATAGAGTGGTTGGGGTAATGGCACACAAGAACCTTTATTCCCTTTCGCTTTTCATGATGCTTCCCTTTGTTGTTTATGGAGTGTCAGTATTCAAGAATCAATGGAGAATCTTATCCCTTGTTGCATTAACTTTTCAGCTGATATTGATCTTTATGCTTCAGGCCCGTGCAACCTGGGTTGGAACAATGGTGGCTTCTGCTGTAACCGTACTGGTGCTAATTATTTTTAGCAAAAAATTTAACATTTCAAACCGATGGCGATTGGCTTTAATTGCCGCAGCCATAATTGGTGCATCTGTGGTTGGGGGAACTCTTTTCCTTCTGAGGACAACCAGTCAGAACCAGTATGTTAAGCAGTTGCAGTCCATTACAGACCCAAAATCTCCTCAGAATGTTCATCGAGTCAATATTTGGAAAACAACAGTGGAGATGATTCAGGATCGCCCGATGTTTGGGTTTGGACCCAGCAACTGGAAGTTGCATGTAGGTTACTATTTCAAAGGGCGATTCTTTCTGGAAGATCAAATTAACTGGCAGCGACCCCACAACGATTTTCTTTGGGTATTTGCTGAGAAAGGAATTATGGGCATTTTGCTATACCTTTCCATATTTGGACTGGCATTTTTCTACCTTTTTAGGGTAATTGCTGCCGATACAAAGCAATCTAGTCGATTAATGGCACTCTTTCTTGTCTTTGGTCTGGTTGGATACCTAGCTGCATCGGCTTTCGACTTTCCCTACGAAAGGATATTCCATCAAGCATTCTTAGGGTTAATTTTTGCCTGTTCGGTTACGCTTTACCACTCCGTTTATCCTTTATCTAGCCTGAAGGTTGGGAAATATTCTTTATTTATTCCCATTGTCATTGTTTTTGCCTTTGGCACATTTTATGGCTATCACGCTGTAAGGCAGGAAGTAAATCTCAAGAAGGCCAGAGCTGAACTTAGAATAATAAACCAGGGAATACTCCCACGTATTGAGTCGTTACCTGCCAACCAGCAGAAGAATGCCGCTGCAATGCTACAGAATAAGTGGAGAGAAGTGTTAAAGTATTCCAGGGATGCCAAATTTGTTTTAAAGAACTTAGATCCGCAGGCTAACCCAATTGACTATTACATTGGACTGGCTTACCTCAATCTAAAGGATTATCAGAATGGATTAAAGTATTGTTTGGCTGCACACAACCAGCATCCTGGAAGCATCAAAGCGTTAAACAGCTTGGGTGCGATTCACTATCATCTTAAACGGTATGATCAAGCAGAGCAGTACCTGATTAAATCCATGGAGATCTTCCCTTCGCATGATGCCATTCTGAACCTATCTGCCACATACTTCATGGAGGAGGATTATGAAAAAGCTTACGAATTACTTTCAAATGCTCCAAAGGATATTATGACTCCCAGACTTGAAGATAATTTGAGGGCTGTTACTTTAATGATGAAAGAAAAAGCAAAAAAAACAGAGGAGGAAAGCATTAGTTCAGAAGAATGATTTTGTTAAGTTGAAAAACTTGCCAAAAGTTAAGAGCCAAGGATTGAGAAAAGAGAGTTGAGCTTTGAGCACTGAGAGAGTGAGAAGATGAGAAGATGAGAAAATGAGAGCAATCAGTCAACCTGCCTTGCCGGCAGGCCGGTCAGTCAATCAGTCAATCAATCTTTTTTGTACAGACAGATCGCTTCGTCAGCAAAGTACGCTTTCTCGCGATGACGGGTTTGTCCCCTCGCGATGATGGTTCCCCTCGGCATTGCAAGGAGCTTAAGGGCGACGAAGTGAGAAAACCTGAATGCCCTATGCAAAGATTCCTCTCCCCATAGAACGGGGCTCGGAATGACAGGGCTGTTTGGGGGAAAAGGGCTGGTGCGGGCTGAGCCCTTGCCCCTCAGCCAGCACCAGCCCGGCCTTCATACCGGTACCTTGGCTGTCATTCCGAACGAAGCCTTTGGGCGGAGTGAGGAATCTAAGCGGAGACTGCTGACTGAAGACTGAAGACAGCCAACAAGCCCCACATTTTGCAATTTACCAGGTAAACCTATGGTTAGTAGTGATTGTTGGATTTGGTTTTCGGGGATCAAACTTACTGTCAACAAGGTTTAACCCAACAGCAAAACTGCTAATGGCAAATGCACGCTCGTATGCATGAGCCATGGTGCCATCCAGCTGCCCAGCTTCGGTTTCGAAAATTGTATCGGGCATGTTCAGGTTAAGCAAGGGCAAAAGAGCCTCCGTTCTAATATAGAACATGGAGCCCGCCACAAAATTCATGCTTTGCAGTTCACGTGTATCTACTCCTAGTTGACGACAAAGGTAACCCACACCCTTTGCATTGATGCCATAGTAAAGGCTCATGGGAACAATGTGCCCTGCGGGTCCAAGGATTCCAATATTTTGGTTGTTGTTAAAAATGTCGATAATCTGTTCCCTTGATCTTTGGGGTAGTAAGGCCTCAAAAATTTCCTTTCTCCATATACTCGCTGTCATCCTGTGATCCGATTTTTTGGTGTGCAGCTTAAGGATTAGCCTAAAGCCTTGGTCGATGGCAATACGAGATATTTTCAGGAAGGGCAATACATCGCGTCCCCTATTCTCTATAGCAAAAAATTCAAAGTTAATGGTAGAATGCTTAAGAACTTCATTGATTTCATCCTCTTTTTCTTGAGGACTAGTAACAAAAAGTTTACATGATATTTTTGAATTTTCAGAAAGGTGTTCAAGGATTTCCTTCAGAATCTCACCGTAAAATGCGTGCACAATAATAGCCATTGATTCAATGGGATTTTTATTTACCTGAACAGGGGTAACAGGACTTGTTAAAAGTTCTTTACCCTGAACCAGCTTAGGCCAGTGCTCAGGGTAGTCAATACCATTGTCGTTGTAGGTTATTCCCGAAAGCAAGTTAGCTTCCTGCCAGCATTTATACATTTTTGTTCTGCCGAAAATAAACCCAAATCTTGTGAAGACGAAGTCTTTAATACGCTTTCGCTTTTCCCTTTTAATGGGCAGATGCCACCATAAAAGCGTTATTAAATGGGCGAAAAAATCCTTTGCCCAGATTAAGGGATTTTTTGACTTTTCTGTCATTTTTTTAGAATATTGGATCCAATTTCTTCACAAAAATAGAAATTGAATCAGAATAAGCATTTTTTACCGGTTATAATTATTGTTGATTCACAATAAGTGGGTAAATTACGAATAAAAATGAAGACAGATACCTAATAAAAAGTGTTAAAGGATTTGCCATTTTGAATTACACTTTGTAACTTCGTTGCATGAATTATCAACTTTTTTTCAGGATATTATTAAAATATATTATAATTTGACACTTTAACCCATAAAATCAATAGTTATGATTAGTGATCTGAAAAATATTTTTTCCACTTCAGCCAAAGGGATGAAGCGTTCTGCCATTCGCGAGTTGTTAAAGCTCACCCAGCGGAGCGATATAATCTCTTTTGCAGGAGGATTACCATCGCCCGAAAGTTTTCCCATCGAAAAGCTTAAGGAGATCTCCTGCGAGGTGCTGGAAACAGAAGGAGCACAAGCCCTTCAGTATGGAGCTACCGAAGGCGATAATAAGCTAAGGGAATTATTGGTTGAGCGTTACCGTAAGGATGGTTTGGACATTAACATCAATAATTTGGTGATTACCACTGCTTCGCAGCAAGCATTGGATTTGATACCCAAGATTTTTATTAACCCTGGCGATAAGATTATCTGTGGGCTCCCTTCGTATCTTGGTGGTCTTTCTGCCTTTAGCACCTATGGCGCAAAAATGATTGGAATCAAGCTCGATGATAAGGGTATGCGTGCTGATTTGTTGGAGAAGGAGCTTTCCTTGTTGAAGGCAAATGGCGAGAAGCCAAAGTTCATTTATATTATCCCCGACTTCCAAAACCCTGCTGGTATAACCATGCCAGAGTCTCGTAGGCTTGAAATAATTGAAATAGCCCATAAGTATGATGTGCTTATTGTTGAGGATAGCCCTTACCGTGAGCTTCGCTTCAATGGTAGTCCACAGCGAACCATGTTCCAGCTCGAGGGTACAGGACAAGTAATACTTCTGGGAACCATGTCCAAGATTTTTGTTCCCGGGTTCCGCATCGGTTGGGTGGTGGCTCATGAGGACATTATTGATAAAATCGTGATGGCGAAGCAGGCAACCGATCTATGTACTTCACCTTACCTCCAAAAAATTGCTGCCAAGTACTTCGAAAAGGGCTATTTTGATCAAAATCTGAAGATGATAATCGATAGCTATCGGATTAAGCGTGATTCCATGTTGGCTGCATTCCGTAAGTATATGCCTGAGGGGGTTAGTTGGACAGAACCCGAAGGAGGCCTTTTCCTATTCCTAACCCTTCCGGAGCATATGAATGCAGAGGATCTTTTCAAGATCGCCATAGAGCAGAAGGTTGCCTTTGTGCTTGGGAACGTATTTCATTGCGATGGAAGCGGTCACAACACCATGCGCCTGAACTTCTCATTCATGTCGAAGGAGCAAAACGATGAAGGTGTTAAGCGTCTTGCCGATGCCGTTAAGCAGTTGATGTAAAGTTAACTTATTGGCAGTTTACTGCCAATTCATAGTAACAATATCACCGCACCCATAACATTGGATGCGGTTTTTTTCTACCTTTGTCGTGCCATGAAGTTATCGGTTATCATTGTAAACTACAACGTAAAGTTTTTCCTCGAACAATGCCTTATATCGGTTCAGGGAGCCATGAGAGGCATTGAGGGAGAGGTGTTTGTGGTCGACAATGCCTCGGCCGATGGATCTTGCCCAATGGTGCGTCAACGTTTTCCAGAGGTTACTCTTGTCGAGAACAAAAAGAACTATGGCTTTTCTTACGCAAACAATCAGGCAATTCGTATTTCAAAGGGTGAGTACATCCTGTTGCTAAACCCCGACACAGTGGTTGAGGAGGATACTTTTTCCAAATGCATTGCTTTTATGGATGAGCATCCCAGTGCAGGGAGTCTATCAGTGAAGATGATCGATGGAAAGGGCAAGTTTCTGCCAGAATCGAAAAGGGCACTGCCAACTCCCATGGTTTCATTCTACAAAATTTTTGGCCTATCCCGTCTTTTCCCCCATTCCAAAGTTTTTGCACGATATCACCTTGGGCACCTCGACAAAGACAAAACTCACGAAATTGAAATACTCCCTGGTGCTTTCATGTTTATTAGGAAGGCAGCATTGGATAAAATTGGCTTGCTCGACGAGACCTTTTTCATGTATGGTGAGGACATCGATCTCTCTTTCCGTATCCTAAAAGGAGGGTTCAAGAATTACTATTTCCCTGAAACCACAATTATACACTATAAAGGAGAAAGCACAAAGAAGGGAAGCGTTAACTATGTGATGGTTTTTTACAAAGCCATGATGATCTTTGCCCGAAAGCATTTTAGCAGAAAAAACGCCTCCCTTTATATTGTCCTCATATACTTGGCCATATACTTTAGGGCTTTTCTGAGTATTTGCAAAAGGTTTTTCTATGCAGTTTGGTTGCCCCTTGCCGATGCAGCAATTATGATCTTGGGTTTTGCAATTATTTTACCTTTTTGGGAACGTTTTAAGTTCCATAGTACAGATGTTTTTCCGGACAAGTTGGTTGTTATGCTTTCAACGGTTTATATACTGATATGGATTATATCCAGCTGGTTGGCAGGATCGTACGATAAGCCGCGAAAGCTATTTTCTTCAGCTAAGGGCATTGGGTTTGGTACCCTAATTATTCTTGCAGTCTATGCATTGCTCCCAGTTTCCATGCGCTTTTCAAGGGCAATCATCCTTCTGACAGCAATTTGGTCTATAATTCTTGTGCAGACAAGCCATATATTGTTGGGGTTGTATAAAAAGGATTTATATCCTGCACTTCTTAAAAGGAAGAGTATCGCAATTGTTGGAGGACCTAGCGAAGTGCAAAGAGTGCTGGATATTTTGGCACAGGCTGGTATCGACTCCATATTTTTGGGAGCCATTTCTCCAACACATGATATCGTCCATAAAGATCAGGTAGCCTCCATTGATCAGCTTCATGAGTTTGCCAGGATAAGCAATGTGGATGAGATAATCTTTTGCTCTGGTGATATCTCCTCTCAGGAGATAATTCGTAATATGTTGATGCTTGTGCCTGCAGGAATTGACTATAAAATTGCTCCACCCGATAGTCTATCGATCATTGGAAGTAATTCCATAAACACCTCTGGCGATCTTTACACCATAGACTTTAGCGCCATTACAAAACCTTCCAATAAAAGGAGTAAGCGCATTTTTGATATGGCAATGGCTACTATCATAATTCTTTTTTCTCCAATCTTAGCTTTATTCTTAAGAAGAGTTAAGTTTTTATTGGGAAAGGCTTTTGGAGTACTGTTTGGCAAATTCACTTGGATTGGATATATCGATTCAGCCGAAGTTAATACTTCGGGTATGCCACCGCTACGAAAGGGTGTTTTTCCACCTTATTACAATCCACTAAAGTCGGAAAATGATATTTCCGCTTTGGAACGCATAAACATTCTCTACGCCAAGAACTATAGCATTCTTACTGATCTCTCTCTATTCTGGAACAACATCAAAAAACTTTAAAATTCAAAAGTTTAACCAGTTTATTAAGGTTTTACTTCGACAAATAACCAAGCTTATTTTATCAACACAATCTCAACCTCAATCTATAAAAAAACAACCAACAATGAACAGATTCAATATCTTTCTTATAATATCCTTTCTGGTAATTAGTTGCTCAGAACCTACTCCACGAGAATATACACAGATAAGAGGATTTACACAGGGCAGCACCTTTAATATAATGTATTATGATTCGTTGAACAGGGATTTTTCAGGGCCTATTAATATCATTCTTGAAAAGATTGACAGCTCTATGTCGTTATACCGGGAGAACTCGATTATAAATGCTTTCAACAGTAGTGTTCATGGTATTTTGATTGACTCACTCCTTGCAGAGGTGGTTAGGTATTCGCTACAGTATACAAATGAAACCGATGGAACTTTTGATATAACAGTAGGTCCTCTGGTAAAGGCATGGGGTTTTCATGCCAAAAAAGGTGAAATGCCTGAGAGAGAAACTATCACAAATCTAATGAAATTCATTGGTTCAGATATGATTGAGTTGGAAAACCTTTACCTTGGCAAAAAGCACCCTGAGGTGAAAATTGATGTGAATGCCATTGCACAGGGTTTTACTGTTGACCAAATTGCTCAATCTTTTGAAAATGAGGGTATAAGCGATTACCTCATCGAGATTGGCGGTGAAATAAGAGCTTTAGGAAAAAGTCCTCGTGGTGCCCATTGGTTAGTGGGGGTTGATAGACCAGAAGACAACGCCCTTTCGGGCGATAATTTACAGGTAATCATTAAGCTATCAGGAGAATCGCTGGTTACTTCAGGAAATTACAGGAAATTTTTCGTCAGAGACGGGGTTAAGTATAGTCATACCATTGATGCTCAAACAGGATATCCCGTAAACCATTCGCTGCTAAGCGCCACGGTTCTCGATAGTACGGCAACAAGAGCCGATGCCCTTGCCACAGCCTTTATGGTTATGGGAAAAGAAAGGGTTATTGAGTGGTTGTCGAACAATCCGGGAGTTGAAGCCTATCTTGTTTATTCCGATGAAAATGGCGATTTTCAGGTTTGGATATCCGAAGGAATGAGTGAAAGAATAGTTGAATAGTAGGATAAGTCGAATAGTTTAGTTAGGGACAAATCCAAATTCCCTTGGTAGTTATGTGTGCCATCAGAATATATCTCCACTCTAATTCTACTGATTATTCTTGAGTTGGTAAGCCACAAGCACCGCTACCACAACCACACCCAAAAGAGGAAGAGTTTGCATTGGAATCACAATTGCTCACATTTTTCTTTTTAGAAAGAGAAAAAGCAACGAAGAAAAAACCAGCAATTACTATTAAAAAGCCAAGGGTTACGGCTATCAGCTTAAGAGCATCCATTTAAATGTGTATTAAAAACCAAAAATTTTCATAATAACAAACAAGAAGGGAAATGGTTTGTTCAGCTATTCTCTGGCATGCTCATAGCAAGTTGCGCACTCAGGCTTGTCATCTTTTTTTGCCCAGCACTTAATCTCTTCGTGTCGGGGGCATTTAATGCCACGCTTTCGCATCTCCTTGTTATGACCTGTGGATGTTTCAGGAAAACGGTGTGTTTTATGGAAAAGAATTCTTACTGCCATTAATACAACGGCAAAAGCCAAAAGACCCAAAACAAATAGCAGTAGAGTAATGAAATTCATCATTTTTTTTGCAAAGTAAATAACTTTTTTGGTATTGTTTTTGCTTTTTTTCCTACCTTTGATATATACACAATTAACCACTTACCCACATTAACCTTATACGTATAATAAAATGATTCGATTAATCTACTTCACCCTTTGCATGTTGGTTTTATCATATTTTGGATATGCCACTAACAATACTGAGATCAAACAGAGTTTGGCTAAAATGGCAAATGAGCTAGAGGAAAAGCATCCTGGAAGCAATAGGATTAAGGTGGCCATTCTTGAGTTTCGAACCAGCGAAAACGAGCTAACCAATTTCAATCAGTTCATACAGGATGAGCTAAATGCCAATTATCGAAGCAGCAAACGTTTCGAGGTAATCGATCAGAACGCCATTAATAGGTTAATTACATCTTACGGGTGGGATCTGAGTAAAGCTAATAGCTTTCAGATTTATTCCGAGCTCAGTGAGCAAATCTTTAAGTCCATTGGCATAGTCCCTAATGCTTTTATTTATGGACAAGTTAACGATAATGATCAAAACATTACTATAACAGGATATTTAGTTCCCAACGGGATATCAAGCACAAATATTTACTCCAGACAATCATTTGCTTCTAGTGCGTTAACTGATAAGTTATTGGGCAAACCTATTCGGAAACCCGAACCAAGGCCTGAACCACAGGTAGTTATTGTAGAAAAACCTGTAATAGTTGAAAAGGAGGTAGTAGTTGAGAAACCAGTTTACATCGAGAAGGAAGTGGTGGTTGAAAAACCAGTCTATATTGAGAGACCTCTACCCCAAACTTCCACACAAAAGTTTGCCGACAAAATAGGTGATCTGGAATTTGAGATGACCGATATAAAATCTGTAGGTGATAGGATTGAAGTTACGCTTGTTGTTGTTAACAACAAGAATGATGACAATATAACTTACATGGAGGCACGTTTTATTGACATGGATGGCAATGAGTTTAACAGCCATTCAGGTCAGAATACATTCCGAAATCGTAGTTTGATCGAAGGTGTTTCCATTAAGGGAACCATTACATTCAACGAAACAAATGTTCAACGGACAGCAAACATGGCTGTTATTGAAATTAAGGTTTTTGGAACAAGCAACAAACAGTTAGGAACACTCAGGTTTAGAAATGTCATGGTTACGCATTGATAAACTTCATGGCTTTATACTCTTTCAATGCCCGAGCCATTTGGTTTGGGCATTTTTTGTAAATCCACATGATTAAACTTTCTTTTACTTTGTTTGTTTTGATAACAGCGATATTTATATATATTTTTTATGATTATCCGCTATTATACCTATATCATTTTTACGTCATTGCGATCCCGACGTTATTTGTCGGGAGAAGCAATCTTTAATTCTGATTTACAATAGATTGCTTCGTCGCAAAAAACGCTCCTCGCAATGACGAAGACTTTATTATTTTGGTGTTTCAAAAGTTTTTCATCACTTTAGGCATATTTGCGGATAGTCATAATATTTTTAATTTTATTTTTATTCTATCGAAATTAAAATCAATGTAATGGCAAAGAAGTCCACAAATCAAAAGCACTTCAACAAGGATGAGGTTTTAAATGATTATTATTTGGCTGTTTTAAGCCGTGAGGTTAGCTTATTGGGAAGAAGAGAGGTGCTTACAGGAAAAGCCAAGTTTGGAATTTTTGGTGATGGGAAAGAGCTGGCGCAAATAGCTTTAGCAAAAACCTTTCGCAATGGCGACTGGCGGTCGGGCTACTACCGCGATCAAACCTTTATGATGGCTACAGGGCTCTTCTCTGCCGAAGATTTCTTTGCCCAGCTTTACGGTCAAACGGATGTGGAGCTAAATCCTGGGAATGCAGGTCGATCTTTCAATAATCATTTTGGAACCCGTTCTCTTAATCCCGATGGATCGTGGAAAGACCTAACGGCCATAAAAAATTCATCATCCGACATTTCTCCAACCGCAGGGCAAATGCCCCGATTGCTAGGCTTAGCTTGGGCATCTAAGCTTTTTAGGGGGAACAAATATCTGCATAAGTTTTCCACTTTTTCAAAAAAGGGCGATGAGGTTGCCTTTGGTACCATTGGCGATGCCAGCACCTCAGAGGGGCACTTTTTTGAAACCATCAATGCAGCTGCAGTGTTACAGGTTCCTTTGGCCATGACAGTTTACGATGATGGCTATGGAATCTCCGTTCCCAGAGAGTATCAAACGGGCAAGGGAAGCATCTCAGAGTTTTTATCTGGATTGGAGAAGGGGAAGAACGATAAAACTGGCATACTCATATATAAAGTAAAAGGTTGGGATTATTCTCAGCTGATTGAAACTTTTGAAAAGGGTGTTGCCCTTTGCCGTAAGGAGCATGTTCCTGTCTTGTTCCATGTTACAGAGCTAACCCAACCTCAGGGACACTCAACATCTGGATCGCACGAAAGGTATAAATCAAAGGAACGCTTACAATGGGAAAAGGATTATGATTGTAATATTAAGTTTAGGGAATGGATACTTGAAAATGGCTATGCAGCCAGAAAAGAAATTGAAGATATTGAAAGAAAAGCTGTTGAACATTCACGCGAGGCAAAAAACACTGCATGGCAGAAGTTTACCGATCCCATAAAGGTTGAGCGTGATGCGCTTATAAAGATTATCGATAATCGATCTTGCGTTTGCAAAAGGGAACACATAGATAAGGTGGGCTTGATAACCGATGAACTCAAGAAAATACCTAATCCTATCCGAAAGGATAATATGAGCAGCGCTAAGAGAATACTACGGCATGTTTGTACCGACTGTTCAATTCGTAAGGAGTTGCAGGCTGATCTTTCAAAATGGATCAGCATTAATAACAATGCCGGCTACGAAATGTATAGTTCACACCTTTACTGCGAAACCGATAGAGCTGCCATTAAAATGAAACCTATTCCTGCAGTTTATTCAGATAATTCCCCAATGGTTAATGGTAGAGAGGTGCTACGCGATAACTGGAAAATTCAGTTTGAGAAGAACCCATTGCTTGTCGTTTTTGGTGAAGATGTTGGTTTCATTGGCGGAGTGAACCAAACCTTTGAAGGCCTTCAGGAGAAGTTTGGTGAGATCAGAATTGCCGATACCGGAATTCGTGAAACCACAATACTAGGGCAGGGTATAGGTGCAGCACTGCGTGGCTTACGACCAGTGGCAGAGATACAGTATTTCGATTATCTTTTGTATGCACTCCAAACCATGAGCGATGATTTGGCAACCCTGCGCTGGCGTACCAAGAGCGGGCAAATGGCTCCCCTTATCATCTCAACCCGGGGACATCGACTTGAGGGAGTTTGGCACTCTGGATCACCCTTAAGCATGGTGATTAATTCCATTAGGGGCATCTATGTTTGCGTTCCACGCAATATGACCCAGGCTGCCGGAATGTACAACACACTCCTGCATGCCGACGATCCAGCTTTGGTTATTGAACCCTTAAATGGTTATAGGTTGAAAGAACCCTTACCTGATAACATTGGAGAGTTCAGAGTTCCCTTGGGAATTCCAGAAATCCTTAAAGAGGGTTACGATGTAACGCTGGTAACCTATGGTAGCTGTGTACGCATTGCACAGGAAGCCGTGGAGCAGCTGGCAGAGTTTGGTATTTCGGTGGAGCTAATCGATGTGCAAACTCTTTTACCCTTTGATTTGCCTAACTTGGTCCTTGAATCAGTAAAGAAAACCAACCGAATTGTATTTTTCGATGAGGATGTTCCAGGTGGAGCCACTGCATACATGATGCAAAAAGTGCTGGAGGAGCGTGATGCATTCAACCATCTTGACTCACAGCCCCGAACAATAACGGCCAAAGAACATCGTCCTGCTTATACAACCGATGGCGATTATTTTTCAAATCCTAATGCAGAAGATGTTTTCGAAACCATTTATGACCTTATGCATGAGGCTAAACCAAAACGTTTCCCCAAATTGTACTAAATAGTATACATTTTTCAACATTTATATTTTTCGAACTTCAAATTTTGTCAATTTTTGCCATTGATTCTTGTGCCTAGCTGAAATAGCTACTTACTTTTTTTATTTTTTTGTTGTGCAAAATATTTGGAAAATTAATCTATAGGACTTACATTTGCTCAGTTTTTTAATAAACGGTATGGTTTTTTATTGGAAAACCATCTTTTTTTGGACTTATTTCAAAGACGTTCTTTTTTAGTTGTTTGCAACGCAAGAATTTGATTAAATGATACTTCCGTTTTTTCGGGCAATCTAATTTTGAGTTTATTAACAAAAAATAATATTTTTCACTTTGTTATTAAATTACTAATAATTAACTTGCAATAAGTTTAACCAAAAAGGGCTGCCTATGAGAAAAATTTTGGAATAATTTTTGCTAAAAATTAAACTTAATGTTAATGGCAACATTAATAAATTTCAATTTAACTTTTAAAATAATTTTTTTACTAACCAAAAACAATTCAATTATGAGAAAAAGCTTACGAATTCTTTCACTTGGGCTAGTGCTTAGCCTAATGTTTGCTTCCTTTGGTTTTGCACAAAGGGTACTAGTAACTCCAACCCCCAAAAAAGCAGACGGTGTTAAATTAATGGCCGTTGAGTCTACAATCGCTACTCCTTTCAATCAGGCAAAGGAAGATGAAGGCGAGTGGATACATTGGGACGATGGCACTAACTACACAGGAATTGGCTATAATGGCCCTGGCGAATTTGCCGTTGCCAGCCGCTGGGAAGCAGCCGATTTGGCAGACTATGATGGTCTTTACATCACCCAGATCAGTTTTTTCCCCAGAGAAGCGAATGCCACCTACTCCCTGAAGATTTGGACTGGAGTTAACCATTCTTCAGCGTATACACAGGATGTTGAGGAGGTTACCATTATGGAATGGAATACCGTTGAACTGGAAACTCCTTACCAGATCGATGCTTCCGCAGAGATGATGTTTGGTTACTACATCATTACCGAAGCCGGATACCCTGCTGGTGCCGATGCAGGACCAGCAGTTGGTGGAAAAGGTGACATGCTTTACGATGTTGACGATGGCTGGGTAGCCATGGCTGCTGATTACGGCCTTAACTACAACTGGAACATTCAGGCATACGTTATGGAAATGGCAGGACCTGATGTTTACAATGTTACCTTCAACGTAGACATGACCGAAGTAGAAGGTTTCGACCCTGCAGAAGACGTTGTTTACCTTACCGGTAGCATGGTGGGTTGGGCTGAACCAGGAACCGAAGGTTCCATTGAGATGGAACTGATAACCGGTTCTAAGAATGCTCCTTTTAACTTTGAGGATAGCTTTGAGGATTTCGATGACTTCACCACAGACCTAACCCCCTGGACAACCTATCAGCTTAGTGAAGGAGAAACCTATGGTGCTAGCGATTTCGACTTCCCCGGCGAAGGCGAGGCATTTGCATTCATGGTATTCAACCCCAGCGAAACCGATCCTTCAATTGTTGATAACCACCCAGCTCAGGATGGTGCAAAGTATGTTGTTGCTGTTCAGTACACCAGCACCAATGACAACAAGTGGATCATCACCCCTGAACTTTCTTTCAACGAGACCAGCGAATTAAGCTTCTGGGGCAAATCAATTACCGATGCTTACGGCCTTGAAAGAATTAAGGTGCTAGTATCCACTACTGGAACAGAGCCAGAGGACTTCACCTTAATTTCAGCTGGTGATTACCTTGAGGTTCCAACTTCTTGGACAGAGTACACCTTCGATCTTAGCGATTATGCTGGAGAAACTGGATACATTGCCATCAACTATGTATCATATGATGCATTCTTCTTCATGTTAGATAACTTTAAAGTTACCGCTGAAGTTGAGCCCCCAGCAGAGCTTATCTACACCGCAACCCTTGAACTTGAGGCTGGAACTTACGAGTACAAGTACTTCTCCGATGCCATTGGAGCAGGCTGGGATGGTGGCGAATGGGTTGGCGATCCAAACCGTGTGGTTACAGTAGTTGATGCTGATGTAGTGGTTAACGATATTTTTGGTGATACTGGACTAAGCACCGAGGCTTTAATTACAGATTTCGGTTTCGATGAGGGACAGGATAATGTAGTAATTGATGGCTTTACAATCATGGTTCATGTAGCTGTTGGAACTGATATTACTGAACTTACTCCAACCATGACCATTTCCGATGGTGCTACCATTGATTATGTGCACCCAACTGTTATGGATTTCACCGATGCACAGGAGTTTGTAGTAACTGCTGAAGATGGTGAAACAACCAATACATACACTGTTTACGTAAGGTTTACAAGCGTTGAGGAGAATGTTCTTTCTAACCTGAAAGTTTATCCTAACCCATTCAGCGATAATATTATTGTAAGCAATGCTGAAGGTGTAAATCGCGTTATCATCACCAACCTTATTGGTCAGGTGGTAATGGATATGCCGCTGAATAGCGATAAAATCAATACCAGCAACCTGAGCAAGGGAGTTTACATTGTAATCTTCCAGGGCAACAATGGTGAGCGTGTTGTACGTAAGATGGTTAAGAACTAGTTCTTAATTCATAATATTAAAAAAAGCCTCGGGGAAACCCGAGGTTTTTTTGTTTCCTCCCCCGTCATTGGTAGCGCAATGGAATGGAGCGAAGCAACTTAGCGAAGCGTTCTCACTGAAAGTAATCTCATGGATGGTAAACATTGAACAGATCGCTTCGTCGCCCTGTGGGCTCCTCGCGATGACGGTTTCCCTGCGTCATCCGCGAGAGCAGCGAAGCGGAACGAAGTAATCTCATGAATAGTAAGCGTTGAACAGATCGCTTCGTCAGCAAAGTACGCTTTCTCGCGATGACGGGTTTGTCCCCTCGCGATCATCCCCCCTCCGTCATCCTATGTTTGCAACAAAATATTATTTTCGTTTGGAGTAAACAGAC
>CAYNHM010000043.1:0-21048 GCA_964397135.1 uncultured Rikenellaceae bacterium | reverse complement strand
CGTTCTTCAAACGAGGGGAGAAACCAAAATATCCATATCTTACCGAATTGGCAAAAAGCATCGAATACTTTCCTTTTGTTTCCGAGAGAATAGATGCTATACTCAATCGCAATGGAAAGATCAAGGACAATGCTTCACCCGAACTGGCTCGAATTCGTGGCGATATAGCCTCAAAGCAGGCATCTGTTTCAAAGCGAATAAATTCAATTCTAAAGGCAGCTCAAGCCGATGGAATTGTTGATC
The DNA here is from genome assembly GCA_964397135.1 of uncultured Rikenellaceae bacterium. Lineage (GTDB taxonomy): Bacteria > Bacteroidota > Bacteroidia > Bacteroidales > Tenuifilaceae > MWFE01. The sequence continues at coordinate 20,805 of CAYNHM010000043.1, read as the reverse complement.
AGGATGCGCAAACCTCAATTCGCGATGGAAGAATTGTTATTCCAGTAAGTGCTGCCAACAAGCGTAAGCTGAAAGGGTTTATACACGATGAATCGGCCACTGGCAAAACATTCTTCATCGAACCGGTTGAGGTTGTTGAGATTAACAATGAAATTCGTGAGCTGGAGTACGATGAACGCCGCGAGGTTATTCGAATCCTTGTGGAATTTTCCGATTCAATTCGTCCATATCTTCCAGAGTTGCTACAATCGTATGATTTCCTTGGTGAAATTGATTTTATCCGTGCCAAAGCCAAGTTTGCTGCTGATGTGGTTGGTTCAAAACCAATTATTTTCGAAAATCCAAAGATATATCTTCGCAAAGCGGTTCACCCGGTGCTTATGATAGCGCTTAAGCGCGAAGGGAAAGAGGTAGTTCCTTTGGATATGGAACTTAGTGGCGATGATCATATCCTGCTGATATCTGGCCCAAATGCCGGAGGTAAATCGGTTTGCCTAAAAACCGTTGGCGTTGCACAGTACATGCTACAATGTGGATTTCTTCCACCTGTACTTGAAAATTCCGAGATGGGGATTTTTACAAAGATATTTATTGATATTGGCGATGAACAATCCATTGAAAATGACTTAAGTACCTATAGCTCTCACCTGCTAAACATGAAGTTCTTCGTGAAGCATTGCGATTCCAATACGCTAGTTTTAGTCGATGAGTTTGGTGCAGGAACCGAACCTCAAGTTGGAGGAGCCATTGCCGAATCGATGCTACAAATGTTTAACGAGATTGGTGTGTTCGGAGTTATCACTACCCACTACACAAATCTCAAACATTTTGCAGCTGGCAACAAAGGTGTAATAAACGGAGCTATGCTTTTCGATGTTGGAAGGATTGAACCCCTTTTCAAGCTCGAGATTGGAAAACCAGGAAGCAGCTTTGCTTTCGAGATTGCCCGCAAAATAGGGTTGCCCGAAAGTTTGCTTAAAATAGCGGAAAGTAAGGCAGGCAGGGATTACATGAGTTCTGAAAAATTTCTAAAGGAAATATCCCGCGATAAACGTTACTGGGAGAAGAAGCGCGATAGTATTCGTATTGCCGGAAAGAAATCGGAGGAGTACGAGAAGAAGCTAGTAAATGAGTGGGAATCGATAAAAAGTGAGCGTAAAGAGATCCTGAAAAAGGCGAAGGAGGAGGCTGAGGCCATTCTCTCACAGTCGAATAGACTGATTGAAAATACTATTCGTGAAATAAAGGAATCAGCAGCCGCAAAGGAACAGACGCTAAAGGTACGAAAGGAGGTGGAAGGGTTTAAATTAGAGCTTAAACAAAATGATTTTGAGGAGGATGCAACCATTGAGAAAAAGATGGAGAGGATTCGTGAGCGACAGAAGCGAAACGAAGAAAGACGTTTGAAACGTGGCGAGGTAAAACCACAGCAAATAGAACAAAGCGAAAAGCCGAAAAGCCTCGAAAAAGGCGACAAGGTAAGGATTAAGGATCAGGATGCCATGGGTGAAATTATGGAGATTAGCTCAAAAAGTGCCATTGTGGCTTTTGGAAGTATGCTAACAACAGTTAGTTTGCAAAAAATTGAGCGGGTTTCTGATTCTGATTATACCAAAAATGATCGCATTGTTCGCAAACCACAAACTGGTATTAGTTATGATTTGCAGCAGCGAAGACTTAACTTCAAATCCGATATCGATATACGAGGGTTCCGAACAGAAGAAGCCCTCGAAACGGTTCAGGAACTCATAGATGATGCTGTAATGATAGGCATTTCTCGGGTTCGTATTCTACATGGAAAGGGGAATGGAATACTGCGACAGCAAATACGTTCCTTCCTAAAAACCATTCCCTTTGTAAAATCCTTTGCCGATGAGCATGTAGAACTTGGTGGTTCTGGTATTACGGTGGTTGATGTGGATTCCTAGCGTTTCAGCTTTATTTACAGTCCCAGATACCAGGTGGCGATCGAGAAATATATAACAACACCCGATATATCTGCAATTGATGTAATCAATGGAGCGCTTGCAGCGGCAGGGTCAAGTTTCAATTTGGTGAAAATAAAAGGTAACATTAAACCAATTAAGCTACCTGTCATAACGGTTAAGGTCATTGTTATGGCAACCACAACAATTATTTCAGGCGCTCTAAAGCTGGCAATTAGGCTCACTCCGACAGCCATGGTAATGCCTAGTAGAAGTGAAACTAAGAGCTCTTTCCCCATTAGTTTAAACCAGTCCTTCGTTTCAACTTCTCCTGTTGCCAATGAACGTATCATGAGGGTAGCCGATTGAGCGCCTGCGTTTCCTCCACTGGCAATAAGCAAAGGGAAGAAGAACATAAGAGAAACAACGGCCTGAATAATGTTTTCGAATCGTTCTATGGCTGCTCCGGAAAAAACATTCATAAACACTAGAGCCGTAAGCCATACAACACGCATTTTATACAGAAGTGAGATCTTTGCTTTTAACGGGTTTACTATGGCATCCTGAAATGCACCAAATTTATGGAAGTCCTCGGTTGTTTCCTCTTCCACAACGTCCATCATATCGTCGAATGTGACAATACCCAGGAGCAAACCCTCAGAATTTAGTACGGGCAAAGCTACCCTATCCTGATCCTGAAATACCCTGACAGCCATCTCTTGATCGTCAAATGCGCTAAGCGCAACGAAGCGATAGTCCATTAGCTCTTCAATTTTCTGATCGGGTGTGGCAAGGATAATTTCTCTAATTCGAATATCATCAATCAATTTCCACTGATTATCAACAACGTAAACCACGTTAAGGGTTTCAGAATCACGTCCAAATTGCCGAATATGATTCAAAGCTTCGGCAACGGTAAAATGTGGTTTAATGGCCACAAATTCAGGCGTCATCAAACGTCCAATGCTATCCTCGGGGTAGCCAAGCAGTTTAGTGGCAATCCTGCGTTCCTCTGGGGATAGGAGTTGAATTAACCTTTGAGTTATTTCACCCGGTAACTCTTCGAAGAAGGCCGTTCTGTCGTCGGGGTCAAGGTCGTTCAGCAAGCTAGATAGCTTACTGACATTATGAGCCAAACCTTCAATAATTTCTTCCTGCTTGTCGTGAGATAGGTGCTGAAAAGTACTTTTTGCCAGTTCGCGTGGGAGTAAACGGAATAGAATCAAATCCTCTTCATCCGATAATTCTTCTATAATATCAGCTATCTGAAAAGGTTCAAGTGATGCAACTTCATTCCGAATAGATTTCCACTGCTTTTCTTGGACTAACTCTTGGAAATTGACGATTATTTCAACCATAATGAGTCTCCTTACAATTCTACCTGTAAGGAACCCATAAAACCCTTACAGATAAGTTAATACTCTCTTTCTACTAGGATAAGGGTCTTCGTCCATTTTGATAAGATCTTGATTTCGGTTGCAAAAGTAAGCTAATTTTTATTTAATCGAAAGAAATGAGGCTTTTTATTCCAAGCGATTTCCCTGTTAGTTAAAAAGTGTTAATTGATTATCAGTTAGGGTAGATATAAAAATTGTTGAGCAGCGATTTTTTAAAAACAGCGTCATTTAAACAAAATTGGTTTAAAAGAATAAAAAATTAGAAATAGCTGAATACCAAGATTAAAATTGCTGTAACAAACCTAAAAAACATAAAATAATGAAGATTAGCTGTTTATTAAGCTTTTGTTTAGCGCTAACATTGCTCACAAATTTTTCCTTAGCTCAGGAGAAAAGAGTTGCAAAGGCATATTGGCTTCAGGGAGAAGCCCCAAGGATAGATGGAATGGTTGATGACCCTGCTTGGGAAGCAGTTGAGTGGCAAAATAATTTTACCCAAAGACAGCCTTACTGTGGAAAAGAGCCCTCGCAGCAAACATCTTTTAAGGTTCTATACGACAAAAACAATGTTTATGCAGCAATAAGGGCATGGGATACAAGCCCTGATAGCATTGTTTCACTACTTTCACGACGCGATAATGGTGATGGAGATGCCATTGGAATTGAGTTTGACTCATACAATGACAAGTTAACCGCTTTTTCGTTTATCGTTTTTGCATCGGGAGTAAAGGTTGATAAGTTTATAAGCGGTGATGGTGCAAACGAAGATATAAGTTGGGATGCCCTATGGGAGGCAAAAACAAGCATTGATGATGAAGGTTGGATTGCTGAAATAATGATTCCATTAAATCAATTGCGGTTTAATAATCTTGATGAACAGAATTGGGGTTTGCAGGTTGGCAGGTTTTTATATAGAAAAGAAGAATTATCTCTATGGCAACCTGTTCCACATGATGCTCCAGGGTGGGTACATCAGTATGGTGTATTAATGGGAATAAATGGGGTTAAACCTAAGCGCAAGGTTGAAATAGCACCTTATATGGTTGCTCTGGCCGAGCGATACGAAAAAGAAGTGGGGAATCCCTTTCGTACAGGTAAGGGTTATAAACTACCTGTAGGTCTCGATTCGAAAATAGGAATAACTAACGATTTTACTCTTGATTTAACTGTTAACCCCGATTTTGGCCAAATTGAAGCTGATCCTTCACAGGTAAATCTTACCGCATTCGAAACGTATTTCCCTGAAAAAAGACCATTCTTTATAGAAGGTCGAAATCTATTCCATTTTCAGTTTTCACCCGGTGATGGCGATAATTCTTTTGAGAATCTTTTTTATTCCCGTAGAATTGGACGAAGTCCTCAAAGATCACCGGAGTTGCTTGGTAATGAATACATGACAGCACCCGAATTTACCTCAATTTTAGGAGCATCAAAGGTAACAGGAAAGACCAAGAATGGATTTTCGCTTGGAATAATGGAAGCATTAACGGCAAGAGAAACAGCGCGTATCGACCTTGATGGGACTAAACGGAATGAGACAATTGAACCCTTAACCAGCTATTTTGTTGGAAGTATGGGAAAGGATTTTAATGAGGGAAACACCAGTTTAGGTTTAATGTTAACTTCAACAAACAGGAGTATTGATGATAGTGAAGTTGATTTTTTACATAAAAACGCTTTTTCTGGAGGTATGAATTTGACTCATCAATGGAATAGTAAGAATTACTATATAAATGCAAAGCTGTTTTTTAGCAGGGTTGAGGGGAGTGAAGAGGCCATTCTTAGAACGCAGCAGATGCCAAGCCGTTATTTTCAACGCCCCGATGCAACGCATGTAAAAATCGATTCTTCTAGAACAAGTTTAACCGGACATGGTGGTGCATTAAGCTTTGGTAAGAATGGTCAAGGCCGTTGGCGTTATCTGGCTTTTGTTTCATGGAAGTCGCCCGAATTGGAAGTAAATGATGTTGGCTACATTCGTACTGTAGATGAAATTTTTCAGGTAATATGGGTAGGCTATCGGATCAATGAGCCCTTCAGCATATTTAGATCTTTAAGCTTAAACACCAATATGTGGCGCGGCAACAACTTTGCAGGAGAGCTTGCTTACTGGGGTGGTAATATCAATGGACATACACAATTCACAAACTATTGGAATTTCTCTACAGGTATTAACTATAACGGCGAGTCTTTAAGTTCTACTGCTCTATGGGGTGGACCATCAATTAGAATTCCAGGGGGATGGAATAACTGGACATATATAAGCACTGATGGTAGAAAAAATTTACAGTTATCGGCAAATTCATACGTTTTTTGGGGTGAACAAACCGAGCAAGCCAATGCAAATTTTAATTTTACTTACAAACCAAACAGTGTTATTGTATTATCGTCAGGTATTGGATATACTGACTTATGGAGAGAATTACAGTATGTTACCAACATTAGTCTTAATAACGAAACCAAGTACATAAATGCTACTATCGATCAAAAAATTTACGCTGTTTCACTGAGAGTGAACTACAGCATTACACCCGATCTTTCGATTCAGTTTTATGGAAGACCTTATATTGCCAAAGGCAATTTCTACGATTTTAAGCAGATCACAAACCCAAGAGCTGATGAGTACCATAATCGTTTCCAAACTTTTACCGACGAACAAATAGCCCTAAATGAAACGAAAGAGTACTATTCAATTGATGAGAACGGTGATGGAATGGTTGATTACACCATTGACAATCCGGACTTTAACTACAGAGCATTCCAGTCGAACCTTGTAGTTCGATGGGAATTCAAGCCGGGATCAGCCCTTTTCTTTGTATGGTCGCAGGGAAGAGAATCGTATGAAAGCAATTATTTTTCTAACGTTGGATACGATAGTGGTGAACTCATCAGTGCATACCCTCACAATATTTTCTTGCTAAAACTTTCCTATAGGTTTTATTAATTGGGGGTAATGCTATCTATATATCGCAAAGGTTGTCATTTTTGGCAACCTTTTTTCTTTACTCTATCATAAATAGCTATTGCTTGTAAACAAAAGAATTTATATTCATGCCAGCACCAACCGATGCAAATACCAGAATATCGTTCTTGTTGATGGAATGATTTTTTAGTTTTCCCTTTAGGATCATATTGTAAAGAGTGGGTATTGTGGCAACCGAACTGTTGCCCAGTTCATGAATATTCATGGGCATAACATCAGACACATCCCTGCGAATTCCATGCAATTTATAGAAACGCTGCACGATGGCTTCATCCATTTTCTCGTTAGCCTGATGAATTAACACTTTTTTAACCTCATCAATGGGAACGCCCGACTTATCAAGAGCAGTTTTCATTGCACTAGGTACATTTGAGAGGGAATACTCGTATATTTTTCGTCCATGCATTTTGATATATCGAATTCTTTCATTGCTTCCAGGTGCATTCGATTTACCTAGGAATAGATAGTATGCTTCCTCATTGGTATGCGAAGTCATGGCCACTGAAAGAATTCCTCGCTTTTGATCTTCTTCAACTCCTTCTACAATTGTAGCACCGGCCCCATCGGAAAATATCATGGAATCTCGGTCGTATACATCAATCACACGCGAAAGAGTTTCAGTTCCAATAACAAGGCACCGCCTTGCCAATCCCGACTTGATATAAGCATCAGCCTGAATAACGCCTTGTATCCAACCTGGGCAACCAAAAATTATATCGTAAGGGATACAGTTGGCATTTTGAATTCCAAGCAGATGCTTTATTCGTGATGCTATGCTGGGGAGCAAATCGGATTGAATGGTATCAGGGATAATATCACCAAAATTTTGTGCTACAATGATTTGATCGATTGTTTCGCGATCAATTCCCGCATCCTTGATGGCTTCTTCGGCGGCCAAAGCCCCTAAGTTTGATGAGTTTTGGTTTGCCTTAGCCCATCTTCGCTCAGATATCCCTGTAATATCTTTAAACTTACTTACAATCATATCACTCGATCCTTCAATGGCAGTTTGATCTTTCTCGAAGAATACCTGTTTCAAAAAATCAGCATTTTTAATAACCCTATCAGGGATATAACATCCAGTTCCTGAGATGATAATATTTAAATATTTCATTTTTAATCATATTTAATTAAACAAAAGCTTAACGGGCGCAAGTTATAAATATTTGATTATACAATAATCCTGATTTTTTTAGTTTTTTATACTGAGTTATTTCAACAGAGTATATATCTTAATGTTTTTTATTTTTAAATGGGTAATTTAGCTTAGCAATTTAACTATTCTTTTATGCGGATACTGGTTTTTGTTGATGCCACATCTCCACGCTTGCAGTTTATTTTATCTCATATTCTGAGCGAAATGCTTGGTTTTGAAGTTATAATTACCCAAAATGTTAACGATTTTGATGATTTCTTAGGGCCAAAAATTGCCTATGCAAAAGGCAGTTTCAACAATGCTATTAGAGTTACACCCCATACCTTACTTTCACAAAGTAGTATCTCTGAGCAATCAATAGTAATATCTGAATGGCGTTCGGCACCAATTTTTTTCCAAACGAGTCAGGACGCTGATATTCCCTTTGATATTTTTGCTGCTTCATTCTATTTGATATCTAGATACGAGGAGTATTTAAATTATGAACCCGATGAGCATGGCAGATTTAAGTCAACAAATAGCTTGGCTTTTAAAAGTGGATTTCTAGATAAGCCTATTGTTGATATTTGGGTTAAGGAGTTGGCGAAGATTATTAGGCAGAGTTATCCAATGGTAAAAGTGTATGAGAGAGGTTTTAGCTATATCCCAACAATTGATATTGATAATGCATATGCATATCAGCATAAAGGTTTTATTCGCACATTTTTAGGGACATCCAATACCTTATTACGTTTACGATTTGCTGATTTTTTTCGACGAGTTGCTGTGCTTTGCAAATTTCAGCACGATCCATTCGATACATATAACGAACTATTTCAACTTCTTACCTCAAATCCTGAAGCCTTATGGTTTATCCTTGGTGGCCAATATGGTAAGTACGATAAGAATATCGCCCTTGATGCCAAACCTATGAAAAGATTGGTTAAGCAGATTGCTGAGATATTTCAGGTTGGCATTCATCCATCCTATGGTTCGGGAATTTCACAGGAACAGGTCAACGTTGAGTTGAAATTACTATCTCAGACTATGGGTAAAAATGTTACAGCAAGTCGTCAGCATTACCTAAGGGTCACTTTTCCCGAAACCTATAGAGTGCTCTATGAACTGGGTATTACTCACGATTACTCTATGGGTTACTCTGATGTAGTTGGATTTCGTGCTGGTACTTGCACTCCCTATAGGTTTTACGATTTGATGGAAGAAAAAGTGTTACCTTTGACCATAGTGCCGTTTCAGGTTATGGATAGAGCTTTGCTACAGGGATTGCAGCTTAATTCAGATCAAGCAATTGAAAAAACCCTTGAAATGGCAAAAAGCGTAAAACAAGTTGGAGGTACCTTTGTAACGGTTTGGCACAACGAGTCCCTGTCGGGAATAAATGAATGGGTTGGGTGGAAAAAAGTTTTAGCCGAAATTGTTAATAGAATTAATGAGTTAAAGCCTTGAAAATTTCATACGTCAAGCGAAACGATATTGACACCAAAAAATGGGATAGTTGCATTGCACACTCTGTGAATGGTATTGTTTATGCCTTTTCCTGGTATTTGGATATTGTTGCCGAGAAGTGGGATGCACTCATTGCCGAAGATTATCAGGCTGTTTTTCCATTAGTGTTTAACAGTAAGTACGGAATTGATTACATCTATCAGCCATACTTTACACAGCAGTTAGGCCTTTTTTCAGTTGGTCCCATTAGCCCTAACCTGGTTTCAAAGTTTTTGGATGCCATACCCCAAAACTTTCGGTATATCTCCATTCAGCTCAATACATTTACAAAAGTTAGCTATCCATCAGCCAAAATTGCTACTCGGGTAACATATCATCTTGATTTGATTGAACCCTATCCAGTTCTTTCAAGCCGTTTCTCAACCAACACCAAGCGGAATATCTCTAAGGCAGTTGCCAATAGCATAACCATTATGAAAGGTTTAAGTGCTTTTCAGATACTGGAACTTAAGCGTAATAGCATGGTAACCCCATTGAGGCAAAAGCACTTTAAAATATTAAACAGGTTAATCACCCAGTCGATAGGGAATGGAGTGGGAGAATTATATGGAGCCTACACCGCAAGGAACGAACTCTGTGCTGGGGCATTATTCTTAAAGTCATACGGAAAGGCAATATACTTGCTGGCATCGTCAACAAACGAAGGGAGAGAGCACAGGGCCATGTTTGCGCTGATTGATCACTATATTAACCAGAACTCCGAATCGCACCTTATCCTCGATTTTGAGGGATCAAACATAGAGTCTGTAGCAAAATTTTATGCAGGTTTTGGAGCTAAACCTTGCGAGTATAGCCAGATTACCATTAACAGGTTACCCTGGTTTCTAAAGATTTTTCAGTGATGATTAAAAAGATATTTTCGTCGATATCAAGTTTTTTACCTTTTCATTGGCTAGTTCAAATAAGCCGATTGAATATGGTTTCCCCTTTCTATCATATTGTTTCAGAGGTTGTCCCAAATCATGTAAAAAATCTCTATCCAGTTCTGAGCCCAAAACACTTTATTGCCGATCTGGAATTTATGCTGAAGCATTTTATCCCTATAAATGTAAATGAAATTCCATTGGTGCTTGCAGGGCAAAAACAATTGTCAAAACCAGCCATTTTTTTGAGTTTTGACGATGGTTTTAAGGAGATATCGACAGTTGTGGCACCAATATTACTTGAAAAGGGTATTCCTGCTACATTTTTTGTAAGCCCTGCTTTTATTGATAATAAGGATATGCTATACAGATGTAAACTAAGCCTTATAGCCAATAGAGTTAATGAGTTGGGAAGGGAATTAGAGGTTCCCGACTTTCTCCTTTCGTTATGGGGAAATGAAGTAAAAAAATCAAAGATTTTTAATAAGAAACTTTTTTATCTTAAAGCTGATAACATTCACCTAATTGAAAAAATTGCCTATGAGCTTCAAGTCGATTTGAAAGGCTATTTGAAAAGTGAAAGTCCATACATTACAGTTGAGGAGTTAAGAGATTTGTCAAAAAAGGGCTTTACCATAGGAGCTCATAGTTACAATCATCCTTACTTTTCCGATATAACACTTGATAATCAGATTAATGAAGTTGTTTCAAGTCTCGATTGGGTGAAAAGTAATATTCCTGATCAGCCCAGAATTTTTGCATTTCCATTTACAGATTATGGATTATCTGGCGATTTCTATCGATATTTCTTAAATGATAATTCAAGCGTCATTGATATGATGTTTGGCACCGCAGGAATGAAATTGTCTCCATCAAATAAAATAATACAAAGGATACCCATGGAGGTAGAAGGGCTCAATGCTCGTCAAATTCTTGGTGGAGAGTACCTTTACTATGCCACTAAGCGTACCATTGGAAAGAATAAAATGGATATACCAAATGATTAGCATAAAAAAAGTTTGTGTATCGGAATTGCAGCAACTGGTAAATGATCATAGTTACCTGACATGGGACAATATCCCTATTAGCCGTCACCGTGCAATGTCGTATATTCATAATCCTCGTTGTTTACCAACCGATGCTGTTCTTTATTTAGCCTATATCGGTAATAGGCTTGTAGGATATCGTACTATTTTCCCTGATTCGATTACTTCTGGTGACAAAATCATTAAGGTAGGTTGGCTTAGCGGCAACTGGGTTGATCCAAATTTCAGAAGAAAAGGCATTGCATCAATGCTATTCAAAAGTGCTATGGCAGATTGGAATAATAGGTTGCTCTTTACAAATTATGCCGAGGAATCGAAGGCAGTATACGATAAAACAGGATATTTTAAATCAGTTTGTACTCTAAGTGGGGTTCGCCTTTACATTCGACCTTGTTTAACAAGAATTCTTTGTACGAGAGGAAGAAAGTACAAAGTTTTAAAACCTATTTGGCAAATAATTGATTTTCTGTTGAGTATTTTTAATCCAGTTCCACTTTTTTTAAGGCTAATCAGGCAGCCCAACGGGATAAAATATGAGTATCTTAATTTGGCTGATGATGAAACAATAAATGTTTTTGAAAGTGAAACAAAAAAAACTCCTACCCACCGATTGGGAATAGAATTAAACTGGATATTAAACCATCCCTGGTTGGTTTCTGCCCCGCTGGGCGATGTGCTTGGAAAAAAGTACTACTTTTCGTCAAGCCCAAAGCGTTTCGAGAGCATGTTGGTAAAGGTTTATCGGGATAATGATTTGCTGGGTTTCTTCTTGGCTAACCTCAACGACAGATTTATTACAACACCCTATATTATTTGTAGGGAAGGGGAGGAGCGAGTTTTTGCCAAAGCAATTTTGAAGCATGCTTTAGCTCTTGGCGCTTTCAGAATTACTACATTCAATGAAATGGTTGGGAAAGAGTTAAAAAGACTTACGTTTTTAGGCTGGCTATCGTTAAATCAGAAGAGAAATTTCTTTGCCTCTAATAGCATTTACACGGAGATAGGAAATAATCTTACTTTCATTGAAGGTGATGGCGATTGTGCATTCGTATAGTTACTCCATCAGGCTCTCAAAATCAATTTCCGAGGTATGCTCTGTTTCCTCCAGCTTTGTTTTTTCGCATCTAAGGGTTTTCGATGGAAATTTCTTGAGAAGGCTATAGTTATGGGTTGCCATTATCACAGCCCTGCCGGTTGAGGCAATGTCAAAAAGAATCTGCATGATCTCATCTGAGGTGTCAGGATCGAGGTTACCTGTTGGCTCATCGGCAAGGATAATCTCAGGATTATTCAGCAGGGCTCGTGCTATAACCACCCTCTGCTGTTCGCCTCCCGAAAGCTGGTGGGTCATTTTAAAATCCTTATGCTTCAACCCAACCTTTTCCAGAACATCGTCAATGCGCTCTTTCATTGCCTGCTTATTCTTCCAGCCTGTGGCCCGAAGTACAAACAGCAGGTTGTCGATAACCGTGCGATCGGTAAGTAGCTGAAAATCCTGAAATACAATACCAATCTTCCTGCGCAGATAGGGCACTTGATTTCTACGGAGTTTGTGCAGGTTATATCCAGCAACATGACCTTCACCTTTCTTTAAGGGGAGTTCGGCGTTTAACGTTTTGATAAGGCTGGTTTTTCCGCTACCAACTTTTCCTATCAGGTAGATAAATTCTCCTTTATTTACCTTTAGATTTAAATCAGAAAGAATCAGGTTATCATCCTGAAAGATGGAAGCATTTTTAAACTCAATGATTGTATCAAGTGCCATTATAGTTCAATTTTTGTTAGTTTTCCTGTTGGCAACAAAGGCAACAGTGAGACCACCTTTTTGGCTCTGCTTTGGTTATTAAAGAATCTGATGATGTTATCGTAGGGTGAAGCAATTCTTAGATTGGCCAACAATGACAAATTGCCATCTCTTATTTGAATGTAGTCAATGTTGTCTTTTTGCCTATGAACCTTTAACAAGTAAAATACCGTTTTTGTCATTTATCTTTGTAATTCGCTTTGCCAAATAGTGGTACAACCTTTTACCGGGTATAAAGATAATGGCAATTTTTTTATTGCTGGAAGAATTCCTGGATTCATTATTATCTTTTTTTACTCCCTTTTGTTCTTCAGAATATTAGCCCCCAAAACAATCCCAGCACTTACAACAACAATATTTTTTATGATATACTGCCCCTCAAGCGTTGGTGCATAAGGTATTGCGGTAAATACTTCATTTGGCAATATGAATACCGGCATGAATGTTCCTGCCATTTGTGCAAAAAGTAATAGAAGGGTTAATCGTAAGAACTTTCCAGTAATGAAACCTAATCCTATTAATACTTCCCATGCTGCTAAAGTTATTATTGATACTGTAGCCGGCATTAAACCAAAGGTAAGTATATTGATGGTGCGAATGGCTATATCCTGTGCAGGGCTCAAACCCGGAAAAAACTTAAGGATGCCAAACCAAAAGAATATAATTCCGATGCTTAATCTTAGTAAAACCAGTCCATTTTTCTTCATCCATAAAGATGATGAAATCTCAAATTTTTCGAGAAAGGTATTCAGTGTTTTCATTTTTTTGTTTGTTAATATAATAACATGATATTGGTGTATTTGTTTAATTCGAAGTACTGCTGAAATTTTTTTATGAAAAATACAGCTTCAAATTATTGAATATTCTATTGATTTAACTGTTTGTACTTACTACTTTTGTATAAATTATTTGTTGTTTTTAAGTAAATTAAACTATGAAAAAGTATCTTGCAATTTTAACAGTTGCCTTTGCATTCAGTTATTTTTCCTGTTCCGACGATATTAAAGACTGTGAAAAGAATAATACTACAAATATTGAGGTGGTTAATGCTTCGGGTTCAAGCATTACCGTAAAGGTATGGATTGAAAATGTGGGCTTTACTGAGGAGCAACAAATAGCAAATGGTGCTAGTTACATTTATACCAATGTTTCAGCAACATCGGCAGAATTATGGATAGATATGGGTACTCATTGGTATTGGTCTGAAAGCCATACGCTTACCGCATGCGAAATGTTTACTTTTACCTGGGGTTAATGCATAAAATGTACTAACCTAGTAATGAAATTGTTGACTCAATTCCATTGTGGTACAATATTTGAAACTTCTTTTTCCAACTTTTTTAAAATAATAACTTAAACCTTATGACATGAAAGCACTAAAATTTTTTGCATTTGTTGGCATTTTTGCCTTGATGTTCTCATCCTGTAAAAAGGACGATGAATTTACCATTGTTGGTAAATGGAATATTGACAAAGTAACAACTACTATGTTTATTAATGGACTTCAATTTGGTGATCCTGATATTGTAACCAATGATGGCTGGATTCAATTCAATAGCGATAAGACCGGTGTTGAACAAGATGGTGAAAATTTACATGGTCATTGATAGGTGATAATTTAACTATTACCTGGAATGATCCGGATGAAGATCAAATACCTACAATGACATTGAAATTGACAACTAAAGAGGCAAAAAAAGTTGTTGCAGAAGGTACCTTTACGATGGAAGATGAATGGGAAGGTCAAACAATTACGCTTACTGTGACGATGGTTATTGAACTTTCAAAAATATAAGTTGCTTACAATCATAAACTCATTAAGCCCACCAATTTGGTGGGCTTTTACGTTTATTGGTTATAAACCCTTATGCCAATTAACAATCAATATTATTGACTATTAATTTCAGCAGCTTTAAGAACTTTTTCACTTCTTAATAGGTATTCCGCTTAGTATCGGATTGTAAAAGATATCAAATGTACCACCTGTTGAAAAATGTCCAACGGCTTTCTCGGGTTCCTCAAGAGGATCAATAATGTTGCCTTCCCTATCCAATACATCGCCTTTATCATTAATAAGTACAATGCCTGTAGGGGTAATTCCCACACCATCCTCGTTGTAAGGTCGGCTATAAATAACGTTTCCAGTGGGGATAATATTTCCCTTTTCGTCCCTAACCGTTCCATCGGAACGGAAGGTGAATGGTATATGATCAGCCTTAGAACCGAAAACATCTTTACCCAAGTTAAAACTTTGGTCTAAAACAATCTTACGGTAACCCTGTATATTTGCCTTCATGGTTTCAGGGGTAGGGTAGAAGATATTCCCCTTAACGTAGAATTTATCATCTGCCTTGTTGTAAGCTAAATATTTTTTGTTTGAGCTGTAATGTCGCATCAATTTTTGGCGTGCCAAAAGTCTTGGTTTTCGCTCAGTCTTATCCATTTTCTTCAATATCTCATCGTCAAGTATCTCATCAATGCCATAGGAAATGCCTAGTTCTCGACTTAGGTTGATGCTTTTTGAGAAGGAGATTAGCTCATCTCTTATTTCAGGAGGCATAATACCGTACAGATCGGCTCCAACAACTGAGTAGTAGAAGTATCCCAGCTCGCCCATATTGGAGGAGATATTTAAATAGTCTTGTAGCTTAGTGTTCTGTGGTTCTTTTGAATTGTAGTTTCCATAGTTCATCTCAGCCCATCCCTCAAGATCCGGCAGCTTTCGCTGAAACGACCACACAGCATCAATGGTGTTGCCAACCTTGGAGTGACATCCAAGGCATTGAGCAAGTTCTTCCGTAGTCTGTGGGCGGAGTTCTCCATGCCTGTTTTCGATAAATGCAGCCAGAATCCAACCAGCACCATTATCAACCCAACCCTGTCCTTCGCGACCAATATAGGTTTGAAATTCATTCTCTTCTTCGTCTTTATTTTCATCTTCATCTTCATCTTCATCTTCATCTTCCAGAGAAATATCATCAAGATCAACCTCTCTCCATTTATACATGTATCTAATCTCCTTAACCCGTTTGGAACGGGTCCCAGGGAACTCATAGCTGAGATTACCAGCTGTAATTATTCCATCTATACCATTGCCATATTCCCCATCGGCATTCAGGTCGACATAATGAAGGGGATGAGCAAACTCAGTTCCCACCGGATAAAACCCTTCGTTAATGTCAATATGGTTTGCATCACCAACATAACGAGTAGAATTAACAGATTGATTCTTGATGTTTTGTTCTAGCAGGTCTAAATTCTGTTTGTAGATTTCAACATCGAATTCGTGATTCTGACTCATAAATATGTGTGGAAGGCGAATATAAATACCACTTACGCTGCCAGTTAGTGGAGTAAAAATGGCATATGGAAAAAAGTTTATGGCCCGCCAACCGGTGTACTCTTCGGTTTCACTTCTGACAAAACCCTCACTATCAATATATCCGTTAGTGTTACCATTGGTGGGATCGGAAGGATTGAATGGAAATAGATGATTTGGATTTAATGCTGGGAAAAGAGCATAATTATCATTGGGCTTATTGTTATTTAACCAATTTGCATTTCCATCGCCCCTTGCTTTTTCAAATGTTGGTAACCAGTTGTCGTAGCGAACATAATAAACATCATCAATATCGGGTATTTTAATTCCTTCAGCGTTAAGTCTATCTTCAATATTCTGAGGATAGATTATGTTTTGCCACAATATTCTATTGAGATTAGGACTAGGAAAGCTATAGAGAATCTGATCTTCGGCAATGGGAAATGAATTGCCGTGCTTTATGCTAGCTAAATAATCGGTATGGCAGTATTTGCAAGCGTTTTGGGTACCGTAACTCGTTTCGATCCAGCATTGTGCAGGGATTTCTGGCTCCTCATTGTACGATGGTTTGTATGGAGCACCGGCAATGGTTTCGAAGTTATAAGGAGCAATTCCTTTATAAAATAGCTCAGCGCTTATAACTTCTGCATGTAGGCCCTTCTTCTTTAGATCATCAATAACTTTTTTATCCGTTTCAGCCAATCGAGAGCATGTGCATAACCCAGTGATTACAAAAAGACAAAAGGAGCAAAGGATTAGGGAGGACGGTTTAATGCTGTTCATGGTTTGGGTGGTTTAATAAGCTCTTCATATTCTGTATCAAGAAATCCGAAAATACAAAAAATTGCACAAATAGCAATAAAAAAGCCGACTGAAATTGATTAGTCGGCTATGGAGAATGCTTTTTCAATTATAGGAATGGATATAACGTATCAATCCATCGATCTTCGGTAATAAACCAGCTACCCCATGATTCCCATTCCTTCAATATCCTTTGCTCTTTCATTTTGTCTTGCGTCATTCCTTTCTTCTTATGCTTTCGAATAATGTCTATTGTCTCAATAAGTGTACTATGATATTTTTTGTACTCATCAATGGTGTAAACCGGACCATGGCCTCCAACCACTGTAACATCGGAAGGAAAATTATCTGTTAACCATTGAACATTTTCGAGATATTTAAAAGGATTTCCCCCATTGCCAACATCAACATAGGGGAAGTAATTGGCAAAAAGTAAATCGCCTACCACCAGAACATTTGACTTTGGGAAAAAAATAACAATATCGCTATTTGTATGCCCTCCGGGCAAATGGATCATCTCAAGGGTTTCGCCATTGAAATCCATATTTAACCTATCGGTAAAGGTTATGTTTGGCTGTGCATACTCAGGAAATGCTGCCGTTTTTCGCTCCCCTTGACCTTGTTCATGGCTTAAAAACTCCTTAACATTTTTATGAGCTATAATATCAGCATTTATACCCAATACAAGATTTCCTCCAGTGTGATCACCATGGATATGGGTGTTGATAATATACTTAATTGGCTCATTTGATAGGGTTTTGACCTGATTTAACAGATCATTGGCAGTTCTTTCATAACCAGCATCTATGAGCAGAACCCCATTTTCGCTCACTGAAGCAACAACAGCCACTGCGTTATTCACAAATATTCGATATAAACCCGAAGCTAACTCAGTTGTCAGCATTGGTGTTTTGGTTTCGCCCTGTTGCGAAAAGGCAAAGACCGGAACAAAAAAAAGGTAGAGAAGAATACGTTTCATGGTATTTTATTTTTAGTGGTGTTTGCAATTATTATGTAAATGATACTTGCATAGTTAACAAAAATATTTATGATTTAGTTTACATGATTACTAATAATGGGTAATCATTAATTCCGATTATTTATTAAAACACTGATTTGTAAGCATAAAATTTTATATTTGCGATAATTATGATTTATTCAACGTTTTTTTTTGATTTTTAGACATGGTAAATATTACCCTTTATTTAAAAATGATGAATGTAAAACCATTATTACTGTTAATACTTCTTTTGTTTGCTTTAAGTAACAGTTCAAAAACTCAAACTGCTTTACTTGATTCGCTTAAGAATGAGCTTAAATCTCAAAATCACGATACACTTAAAGTTAATGTTTACTTTAAAATTGGAGATATATTCAAATACGATAACCCCGATACAGCTGTTTATTACTATGATAGAGCATTAGAATTTGCAAATAAGGCAGGGGTTAACTTACAACCCTACAACCTAAAAAAATCTAGTGAATTGAGAGATATGGGCATAAACTTAGCTGAAAAATCTCAATATATTAAAGCGCTGGAATTCTTCTTTAAGTCTGAAAAGATTGATGCAGAAAATGAGAATTTTGAAGGTTTATCTCGTACTTTTGTTAGCATTGGCAATGCATATGTCAATATTGGTCAATTTGATAAGGCTATAGAATATTACATTAAAGCACTTGAAATATTTGAGGAAAGGGATGATAAAATTGGTATTGCCGACTGCTACAACAATATGGGTACAGTGCTCAAGGAGCAGGGGTATTTAGATAAAGCTATTGATTATCACAATAAATCGATTACTATTTTCCTTGAGCAACTGCAAAAAACCGACCTTAAAACATCTGAAAATTTAAAAAGAGGACTTTCATATTGCTATAACAATTTGGGTATAGTTTATTGGCACCTTGATTCGTTGGATATTGCACTTGACTATTACTTTAAATCCCTAAAAATTAAGGAGGAGTTAGACGATAAATCAGGAATCTCACAGAGTTATAATAATATTGCCATTGTTTATTGCTCCCGCGAAGACTTTGAAAAGGGAATTGAGTATTTTAAAAAATCTCTTAGGATAAATCAGGAGATTGAAAATCAGAATGGATTAACTATGGTGTATGGTAATATCTCATACCTCCATTTACTTTTAGCCGAAACGGCTAAATCAGAGGACTTTAAGCAGTTTCATTATAATAGTGCACTTTTTAATGGTGAAAAGGCGTATAACATTGCAGTGAAAATAAACTCTCTTCCCTGGAAAAAAGAAGCAGCAGGTCACCTTATGAATGCTTACGATGGACTAGGACAAACTGATGATGCTTTAAAATATGCAAACATTTTTATCCAGCTTCAGGATCAGCTCTTCTCTACTGAAAAGACTAAAGCGTTAGCCGAGATGACCACTCGCTATGAAGTAGAGAAGAAGCAGTTTCAAATTGAAAGTATGGAAAAGGAGAGAGAGCTTAATAGTAAAACCATCCATGCTCAGCGAGTAATTATAGTAGTTGTAGCGGTAAGTTTTATCGTAGTTGTAATATTTCTTTTCATATTTATTCGATTGTTGAAGCAAAAACGTAAAGCAAATTCATTGCTAGAAGAGCAAAAGCAGGAAATCAATCAACAAAAAGAGGAGATTTTAACCCAGCTTGAAGAGATTGAAACACAGCGTGATAAATTACATATCTCAAAACAGGAGATAGAAAATTTGTATCAGGTAGCCATTGAGCAAAAAAGTACTCTTGAAAAACAAAAAAGAAAAATTGACGATTCCATACATTACGCTCAGTTTATACAGTCGGCAGTTCTACCAGATCTGGACATTAACTTTGTGAATCGTTCTCGGGGAATCCAATCATATTTCATCATGTTTCGCCCTAAGGATATAGTTTCGGGTGATTTTTACTGGGCAACAAGAATCAAGGATTGGCTTATTGTAACTGTTGCCGATTGCACTGGACATGGCGTACCAGGAGCATTCATGAGCATGTTGGGGATTTCTTTTCTTAACGAGATCGTTCTTAAAGGCGATATAATAAATCCTAAATTAATACTTAGTACATTACGTTCATACATAATTAACGCGCTAAAGCAAACCGATGCCAAGGGATCTCAGAGGGATGGAATGGACATGAGCGTTGCATCAATTAACACCAAAACAAAGCATTGTCTTTGGGCAGGAGCTAATAATCCTTTATGGATTGTCAGGGCTAATTCATTGGATGACACAAAATCAGGTCTAGAAGAAATAAGGCCAAATGCAATGCCAGTGGCAGTTCATATGAATATGGACGAATATACAGAGCATGACATTCAGCTATATGATGGAGATAGGGTTTTTCTCTTTTCCGATGGATATGCCGATCAGTTTGGCGGACCTTACGGGAAAAAGTTTGGGTTTCAAGGTGGACTAAAGCAACTTATCTTGAATACATCATCATTACCCATAAAAGAGCAGGGTAAAGAATTGGAAAGAGCTTTTGATGAATGGGTAAATCCAACTACTCAAGTTTTCGAGCAGGTAGATGACGTTACCGTGTTGGGAATTGTGGTTTAGTACAATTAATTCAATTTGAAATAATTCAATTATATTAAGCCAACAAAGGCTTGCATTTCTGCAAGCCTTTGTTTTTTAGATTAGTCGGGGTGAGATGACTCGAACATCCGACCCCTTGCACCCCATGCAAGTGCGCTAGCCAACTGCGCCACACCCCGATTATTATTGCGGATGCAAATATAACCACTTTTTTTATTATCCAATAAGAAAAAAAGTTGATTTTTGTTTTGCTATGCCTGATGTTTTTTTTGTTGATTAGGTTAAATTTGTAACCCAGTTGTGTTGAACTCTTTTAAAAAGTAAATGTTAATACTTAATTATTATTGCGAATCAATCAATCTACCTAAGTGTCGGGACAATCAATCAATCAACCTGCCTGCCGGCAGGCAGGTCAATCAATCAATCAATCAATCAATCAATCAATCAATATGAACCTTTTTAAACCTCTCGAAAC
>CAYNHM010000042.1:0-21175 GCA_964397135.1 uncultured Rikenellaceae bacterium | reverse complement strand
ACTCCTCTGTTTGCTGGAGTTTCTGAATATAAACGGCTTTCTTTATCTCCTCACGTCTTTCAATGGATGGCTTAATAAAAGCCTGTCGATAACGGAGTTCTTTTAAAGTGCCTGTTTTTTCAAACTTACGCTTGAATCTTTTAAGGGCTCTTTCAATATTTTCGCCTTCTTTTATGGGTATTACAATCATTATTAGATTTTTTTGTGAGCTGCAAAATTATAGCTAATCAGGATTTTTTCCAAAAAAAAATGAAATTTTATTATTAATCAACATATAATCCTATCAAACAGGGTGTTACAATTTTGCTTTTTTCTGTTTTTTGTAAACATTACTATTCAAACTAGAAATTGGCAATAAAACCAACATGAATCTTAGCATCACTTAAAGTGATTTTTTGTCCAAATCCTTGGCCTAATGCATAGTTTAGATTTAGAATACCTGCTGCTGTTGCCAGCTGAAAGCCAAGACCAAACCCATATGGATAAGAAACAATTTTGCCGCTTAAAGAGTATGTGGAAACAAGACCTTTATCGTAAAAAACTATAAAATTCAATGTTTTCTGTAATCGAAATTGTAGTTCAGCACCTGCAACAAAATAGCCATTGGTAAGGATAGATTCCTGATTAAAACCTCTTAGCACTTGATAGCCACCTATCCTGTATAGTTCATTCTCCAAAAACCTGAACTGAGGGTCTGATTTCATTACTTGAAATAATAATTGTGTCTGTGAATGCATATGTAAAACAATGGCATCCGCAAATATTGGATAGTAAAATGTAACTGATCCATTCGCTTCTCCAACTGATTGTTTTGACTCATTATTAGAATCAATGCTTGAATCAGCAGTCCTTGTTCCTATGCTTACTGATGCTTTAGTCCAAAAATATTTGGACGGAAAGATATCATCACTTGTTAATCCTGAGGTGTATGAAATTCTATACAAACTTGTACTATAATCACCAATTAAAGAAGTGCCAGATGAAAGTGTTGATGAACTTCGATACTCAAACCCTAACCCCAAACTATTCCCATTAGGTAAGAAGAAGTCAATCATCACTTCAGGATTAGTATTAATATAGGTGGTATCGCGTCTGTACAGTAAAAACTTAGCATTTATGCCAAAATTTGAACCAAATAGGTATGGCCAAAGCGTTGAAATATTTAATCT
The DNA here is from genome assembly GCA_964397135.1 of uncultured Rikenellaceae bacterium. Classification (GTDB taxonomy): domain Bacteria; phylum Bacteroidota; class Bacteroidia; order Bacteroidales; family Tenuifilaceae; genus MWFE01. The sequence goes on along the minus strand of CAYNHM010000042.1, from coordinate 20,006 downwards.
TTGCGTTCCTTCGCCGGGAGCCTGCCATTTAATTGCATTCCTCTCGCCATTACGAAACGTATTAGTGAGTATAAGATTTAAATCTCCTGTTAATTTAATTTTTGAACCATCAACTCCTTCTGATTGCAAACCAACCAAACCAGAAAATCTACTTGATCTCTGGTTGGTAATGTATGTGTAAACCCTGGCTTTGCCAGGAATAAATTCAACCTCAGTAGGACGTATAACCGAAGCAAAACTCAACGTTTGAAGTTTTTTATCATAGCTTTTTATTTTCTTTTCACTATAGGGCTCTTCTTTAACAAACCCAAGATATGACCTTAAGAAACGATTAGAGATGTTAGCATCACCTTTTACATATAAGGTATCAAATCTGATTAATGGTCCCTTTTCAATACTCACACAAGTTGATAGTAATCCATTTTTGATTATTGTGTTAACATACGACACTTGTGCAAAGGGGTATCCGCTACGATCAAGATGATCTAAAATTCTATCACTAAAAAGGGATAGTTGATTAGGAATTAGGGTTTTACCAGTAATACGTTTTGGATTAATTCCGGAATTTGAAAGTAAATCTTTAGAAATACTATCAGCTGATAAAGTAGCCCACTGGTATAGATTCCCTTTATAACCAAATGCTATCACTGGCAAACTTTCATATGAAATGGAATCGATTCTTGCCTCAAGATAGCCTTTGCTCTGCAATTGAAAAATGCACCGTTGAAAATAATGCTGTATGGCTAAGGAATCCTTTACCCCATCTGACAATTTACACTTTAAATCGGTGCTGCTATCAGAAAATAAGATCCTACCTCCTTCCCCCTGTGAAAAAACAGAAAGGGGAATAAACAACAAAACAAAAAAAGTGATATGGCAATAACGCTGCACTAGATTTTAAAGGTTAATCGTTTTTAGAGTTCCCTGAAGTTAATGTTTTGAACATGCTTACTGTTAAACAGGTTCGAGATCAAGTTTTTTAATAAAAAAACATCTAGAGATCATGTTACCCTAGATGCATAAAAAATGATTTTTACTCCCACAAAATCAAATCTCGTTATTCATAAATCCCTGATCGGCAAGCACCTTGAGCAACACTTTAGAAAACGCAACATTATCCTTTTTAGTGTACCTATTTTCGGTGAATACCTGTGCTAATGTTTCCTTCTTGTTCTCATCGAGCAATTTTTTAGTTAAAGGTAGTGCTTCCTTTGCTGCAAAAATTTGGTCAATATCCCCATCGGAATAATCCTGATAAATTTCGCGATGGATAATTGATGCCAAAGGAAGACGATCTGTTAAATCGGGTGATTCATTGGGATAGCCAATCACTACGGTGGTAACAGGAATAACCCCTTTGGGGATTTTTAACACATCGATGATCTTATCGGCAGTATAGGTTGTTGTCCCTAAGTAGCAAATTCCCAGCCCCTTCTCTTCGGCAGCAATGCATACATTTTGTGCAACCAGCAATGCATCAATGGCAGCAGTAAAGAATGATAAAAAGTTGTCGTACCCCGGTTTGGCCTTCCTAAGCTCGCACCATTTATTGAAACGATTGAAATCAGCACAAAAGGTGAGTAAAACTGGAGCTTCCATAACCATAGGCTGATTGAAATGACATGGAGCAAGTTTTTCCTTGATATCCTTCTCTGTGGTAATAATTATGCTGTAAACCTGCATGTTGCCTGTTGTAGATGCCCTAATTCCTGCAAGCAGTATATCATTTAGCGTTGACTCATCAATGGGAGTACTCTTGTATTTTCTAATGGAACGGTGATTTAAAATAGCGCTCATTTTTCTTTCTCTCCTCTCAAATAAAAAATAATCTCAACATTTTCAGTATAATAGTTAGAATTACACCGTTTTAATTAAAAATATTGAATTGCAAAGGAACATGTTTTAACGCAATAAGCGATATGATAGCTCTCTGTTATACAACACCACAGTTTTTTAAATAAAGATAATCAGTTGATTTAGGTTCTTTACCATATTCAAAATGAGGGCAAAACCATCAACTGATGATAAATAGAGAATAGTAATTGAGAGTGAATAGCTAGCCTTTAATCTATCCTTTTCTCTATCAGATAATTATTTCGATCGGATGAGCTGCGGGATATCAACTCTCCCAAAAACCCTGCAACAAAAAGTTGAACTCCAATTATAGCCATTACCAGAGCGATATAGAACAGAGGTTGGTCAGTAACAGCCCTGTATTTCAACATATTGAATTGAGCATACAGCTTGTTTGCCACAAGCCAAATGGCTATTCCTCCTCCGGCTAAGAACATGAGAGTGCCCAGTGTGCCAAATAGGTGCATGGGTCTTTTCCCAAATCGGGATACAAAGATTACAGTAAACAGATCGAGAAAACCATTGATGAAACGTTCCCATCCAAACTTGGTTACACCATACTTTCGTTCCTGATGTTGCACCACCTTTTCGCCGATACGATTGAACCCTGCTTGCTTTGCAAGCACTGGAATATAACGATGCATTTCTCCAAATATCTCGATACTTTTTACCACCTCGCTGCGATAAGCCTTCAGTCCACAGTTCATATCATGTAACTTGATCCCGCTAATGCATCGAACGGTACTATTGAAAAGTTTACTGGGAATTTTTTTAGTGAACAAGGGATCGTAACGTTTCTTTTTCCAACCTGAAACTATATGATATCCTTCATCGATTATCATTCGGTAAAGTTCAGGTATTTCCTCTGGGCTGTCTTGCATATCGGCATCCATTGTAACTACAACATTGCCATTTGCTTCCTGAAAACCAACATGCAACGCAGCAGATTTTCCATAGTTCCTACGGAACTTGTAGGCACGAATAAATGAATACTCTTTAGAAAGTTCCCCTATCAAATTCCAGCTAGAATCGTTGCTACCATCATCAACAAGGATAACCTCATAGGTAAAACTATGAGTATCCATTGTTCGTTTAATCCAATCGATAAGATGAGGCAGGGATTCTTCCTCATTATAAAGGGGAACTACTATAGATATATCCATTTACTATTATCTAAAACGCTATGGGTTAGTTTCTTCAAATAACGGCTTTTCCTTTTTTATAAAAATTGAAGTAATTAGGGCAAAGATTGTCCCCATAAATACAGAGCCAAATATTGATGAGAAAAGCATGAAAAGGGGGCTTTGCATCTTTTTAACCATTCCCATTGCTGCCTCAACCTGGTCTTCACTCATTCCCGTTTCTAAATATGTCTCCTCTATTATGCTAAACATGCTATCCATGTAGGAAGGATCAATAAAACTAATTAGTATATAAAAATAGAAACCGTAAATAATAGCTGAAAAAAGTGATATGAGCACGCCAAATCCTAAGGCTTTACTGTAGGAAATATTCCCTCCTAGCTCATCGTCGCGAAACTTTACAGTGCCATAAACAATTACACCAATAATAATAAGGTAGTTAATAAGTGTCACCCAAAACGGAGGTTTGTAAACATCCATAATGTACTGAATCAGGTGGAAAACAATTAGTGCAAGGCCAAGGATTAAACCATAATTCATTGCACTTTTTACGGTGATATTCTTTTTCTCTTCCATTTTTTAAAAGTTTAAAGTTTGAAACAAAGATATTAGAAAATGTAAAATTAGCGATAAAATTTTTGAAAGAGGTCAATTTGTTAGTATCTTTGCAGGTGGGTAAGTCTTATACGACCAGCTCCCGCTGAATCCCCCCAGGACCGGAAGGTAGCAAGGGTAGGTGGTTGTAGCGGTGCGATATAAGTAGCTTACCCACTTTTTTTATACCTACCCATAAAATCTAATTGAAAAATTTTCCCACTTTATTAATGGCAGAGGGCAATGCAAATACAACCACCCTGTCGTAGGCTTTTATCTCGGAATCACCTTTGGTAATATAACTTGACTCGCCTCGAACTACGCCACCAATGATGGCATCCTTTGGAAAGTTAATGTCTTTTAGCTTTCCCTTAGTAACTGCAGCGTTTGGCTTGACAATAAACTCCATAACCTCGGCATCTGTACCTGTTAAGCATTTAATGTTTGACACTTCAGTGCTCATGGTATAGCGAAAGATACGACTGGCTGTAATTAGTTTTTTGTTTATCACTGTATCTATTCCCATGCCTTCTGCTAGTTGGATATAGTCAAGGTTTTCGACCTCTGCTATGGTTTTGGCTACACCCATTCGCTTAGCCACAATACAGGCAAGAATATTTGTTTCGGAATTACCTGTAACTGCTACAAATGCATCCATATAAGGAAGCCCTTCCTGGGTGAGCAGATCGGTGTTTCTTCCATCTCCGTGGATAACCAGAGCGTTTTTAAATTGGATTGCCAAACGACTGCTTTTCTCCTTATCGTAATCAATAAGCTTAACGTTTATATCCTTTTCAAGCTCTGTTGCAATCCGAATTCCAATTCGGCTACCCCCTAAAATCATCAGGTTATTCACATCGATATTGGTTTTCCCCGAATACTTAAGCATGTCTTTTATGCCACTCTGGTTGGTGATAACATAAACGATATCATTTACTTTAAATGTATCGTTCCCACGGGGAATAATAGTTTCACCATCCCGTGTGATGGCAACAGCCCTAAACTCCAACTTCTTATTATCCTTTGTGGCTTGTATGAGAGTTTTATCTATTACTGGTGCATCCTCTTCGAGTTTGAATACGGCAAGTGAAAGTTTACCCCCAGAAAAATCGACAAATTCGGTTGAACTGGTTTGGCCCAGAAGTCCTATAACCTCCTTTGCGGCAAGCTTCTCGGGGTAGATCAATGAATCAATTCCCAGGTTGAGAAAAATATCTTTATTGTTAGGCAAAAGATACTCGTTATTATCAATTCGGGCAATAACCCTTTTGGCACCAAGCCTTTTTGCAAGTGTAGCGCTGATAATATTAGTTTCTTCCGATCTGGTAACAGCTACGAATAGATCTGCTTTATTCACCTTAGCCTCCTTAAGGGCAGCTATTGAAGCAGCTGATCCTTCAACAACAAGAACGTCTATGCTCGATGAGAGTTGAGTTAGCTTTTCTGTATCCGGCTCAATAACAACAATATCGTGATACTCGTATGAGAGCATCTTGGCTAAATGTGAACCCACCTCACCGGCTCCAGCAATAATTATGTTCATCTACTCTTAAATCAAAAATAAAATATCATGCAAAGTAAGCTCAAAAGAAATTGTTTTTTTCAAAAAAAAGTCAAAAACAGAACCTTAATTGCTTTTTTTTAATTGATCCAAAAAAAAAATTACCCAGAACCCTTTAAAACAAAAGCTCCTTGACGTTCTACAATATGATATTGAATTCCTTGCTGTGAAAGAAAAGTTTTTATATCGTCCAATTTCCATCGTGGAATTGAACTATCAACAACAACCAATGCTGGATTCAATATCTTAAATAATTTGTCTAACTCAACCTGTGACCTGTTTCCCATTATTAAAATATCTATACTCAATGGGATTTGAGCCACCATATCACTAAGCTTATCTCCATGAGGAATGAAAATAGTATAACCCATAAAAGTTATCCAAGTACCGAAATGGCTTCTTTCAGTATTGATTCCTTTTACCTGCATTGAGCTAATTCCTGGAGAATCTAACAGTATTAGTTCCTTGTTTGGCTGTAATCTTTTTCTGTTTACGTATCCATCGATATTAAAAGCATAGGACTCCCATGGATTTTGAATTGATTCGTTTACTGCCAAATTAAAATCTCGACCTTGAGTAAACCCTATTACGCTACTCTGCCTCACGTTAAAAATTACCATTTCATGTTGCCTATCCAACTGCAAGCTGATGAATGCATCTTCAACAAAAAAAGCCAACAAACACGCTAAAGAGCCTAGTAAAGCAAAATACTTTCGACCTTCCAAATAAAATGCGAAGAGAATAATTGCTGAAAAAAGAATAATCATTTGGGTTGATGAAATAGATACTCCTGTGGTTGTAGAAAAAGGTAAAGAATCGGTAAATCTGATTAAGGTATTCAATAGTAATAGGGTTTTATCCAATAGCCACCCTATAGCCATTGCCATTATAGGAATTGGCGAAAAAACAATTAGGCCAATTGAAAGATAGAGCACTAAGAAGGCAAGAGGTATTGCATACAGATTTGTGAATATAAAATAGTTAGGAAATTGGTGGAAATAAAACAAACCAATAGCAAATGTACCGATTTGCGCTGAAATAGAAACTGCCACCAGTACCCATGCCTTATCGATCCAGCGGTTTTTAATGTAGATCATTCCATAGATATGGGGATAAAAAAATACAATAGATAGAACTGCAAAGTAGGATAACAGAAAACCAACCTCAGTGATTAGCATTGGATTTACTGAAAGGATAACAAATGCCGATGCGCTTAATGTGTTGTAAATATTAGTTTTTCTGGTGTATGCTGTGCCAATTATCACAAGCGAAAACATGAGAGCAGCTCTTATCACCGAAGGAGATAATCCGGTAAAAATGGCAAAGAACCAAAGAAAACCAATAAGTATGGCTGCCTTAATGATTTTTCCCCTTCGTATTCTTCCCAAAAAAAACAGAAAGGCTGAAATAGTGGCGAACAGTATTCCTACATGTAATCCCGAAACAGCTAGGATATGCATGGCTCCCGATGTTGAAAAAATTCGTTTTGTTTCCTCATCGAGCAAACTCTTATAACCCATTGTAAGTGCTGAAAGCACTGCTAAACTTTCTCCTTCAATACCTACCCTGCAATAAAGGTCAAATAGTTTTTGCCTTAAAGAAAATGCAAAAGAAAGCAATGGATTCCCCTTAATACCTGTCAATATCCAATTCTCACTCTGCACAAATGCAGTTTGATAAATCTGCTTTCTTGCTAAAAATTCTTTGTAATCAAACTGATAGGGATTAAGAGCGTTCGGAATGGAAGTAATAGTTGCCTTTGCCGCAAGTATTGAGCCATATTTAAGGTCTGCAGCACTGGAGTCTGCTACAGAAAAGTATAACATAACCTTTTCATTTACAGGCAACCATGCGCCATCGGAAAGTTGCCATTCTACCTTCCCTACAGCACGGTAACTTGAAGTTCTTCCTTCGGTGGGTTCAAGAAGCCGAATGATAATTTCCCTGTTATCTCCCTCTTTAATAATACTAAAACCATTATAATTAGAAGTTATGGTAATACCAGCGAAAAATAGAAAAAGCAAAACAATTGCACCAGGTATCCATCTATATTGCCAAACAGATGGAAATAGAATGGAAAATAAGTATAATGCCAAGAGAATTACCAATGCATATAAAAATTGTAGCTGGGAGAATGGTAAAGTAAAGTGTAAACTAATAACAATTCCAGCAATAAAAGGGATCAATAGCCGAAAAAAAGGAACTTGTCGTGAAGCGATATTTTCAGCCATCTTATCTGGATTTTTAAAAACTAAGTTAGTAAAGTTATTTTTTGTAGGCAAGCATTAAATACTATTTATCAAATGATTCCGTACATAGATTTTTATGCGAGATTAAACAGTTTAAATTATAAATGATGATTATTTACAGCTAGATTGTAAAGATGTCTGACTTCGCCTTCCTGACAAGGCAGGTTCGACATGACAATACTTTTTTTTGAAATTAGAAGAGGGGAAAGGAGCTAAACAAAAATTCTATTCTAAAACTCATTTCATATAAACAAAAAGAGGCTGCCTAGTAAGGGCAGCCTCTTTTCTATCGATAAAATTTATTAGTATTTGCTCTTAATCATTTTCCTTACCGTTCTTTCACCGTTGGCATTCATTATAGCTACAAGGTAAACTCCATAAGGCAAACTATCGGTTTGGATGGATGCTCTTTCTTCTCCATTAGTGGTAATGCTCATTACCTGCTGACCAATTAGGTTGAAGATATTAACACGTACTACCTCCTGGGCATTGTCAATCCAGATAGTGTGGCTGAATGGGTTGGGGAATGTGTTAATGTTTTCGCCCCAAGTAATTATAACACTTGATGAAAGGTTGACATCGTCAGCGCTACGTGGGAGAATTTTGTACTCAGAGTAGCTGTAGTGACCAATTCCAACAATATCATATCTTTCGTTTAGCGTTAATTCAGCAGCATAAATATCATCATCTACGAGAATAGGACCTGAGTCATCGTCAACCTCAATCATGCCGTAACCAGCATCATCATTGGTACATCTTGCATTCATTACTTTAATAAGAACGCTTTCCCATGGCTCACCATTAGCCTCAATGGTACTAACCAAGAAAGGTGCAGGTAGTTCGTTATCACTAGATACGATATCAAAATCAATCTGGACCCCGGCAGTATTATCAAAGGTAAGTTCAGTAATTCCATAATATTCTTTAATCATACCTGTAATTATAATTGAATCGCCAATAGCAGGAGCAATAGAAGCTAATTGCTTATCGTAAACGTACAAGCCATTCCATGCTCCCACACCATCCTGAATAAAGAATCCCTGGAACTCTCCACCTTCATAATTATAGTGCCAAGCAGTAACAACCCCAGAAGTTGTAACAACCTGTCCAGCAAATGGGCTATCACCACTTGCTTCCTCGGTGTACTGAATTTCATAAATTGTAGTTAGTTCAGTTGCAATAACAGTAACCGTCCAAACCTTTTGGGTTACCTCATCCTGCGCTGTAACAGTGTACTCAACCGGTTCGCTAAAGTCTTGTGCAATACCACTTTCTGGATCAATAGTAGCACCAAGCGAGATGGTAATTTGAGGAATCAGGTTAGTAACATCAACTCCAACGGTTACTTGTACCGTTACGGTGGCGTTTTCAGAGTCGATAAGCGCATTACCCATTTGGCCATCAACAATAAAGTTTATGATTTCGGCAGCAGAGCTGACTTCAGCTTCGGTAATGGTTACAGTCCATTCCCTTTGGCTAGTGCCATCCTCAGCTATGATGGTATAGACAACTGGGTTGGTGAAATCGACCACACTTGTTCCTGATACTTGCTGAACTCCATCAATAAATGCAGTAGCACCTGAAGACAGAGTAAATGTAGGAACAATGGCATCAAGGCCTGAACCGTAAAGAACCTCAAGTGTTATCGTTGCATTCTCGTTATCGATAACTGCAGGTGCCATCTGATACTCAGTGGCAAACGAAAGAATATCTGCCTCAAAGTTAAGACCGTAGAAATGCCATCCTAGATACTCGAAAGTATTCTGAGGATAAACTATCCACTCGCTATCGTCAGCATTGGTGCCAGCTGATGAAGCCCAATCTGTGTTTCCTGAAGCAACTGAACTCTTACGAACTAGAGTATGATCCAGAGCTGCTCCTGTAACTCCTGCCACATTGAAATTGGCATCGCTATTGGGATCTCCGAAGACATCAATCATGTAGTAATCGGTACCATTAGCGGTTCTCTCTAGTGCCCTGGCATCGTTACCATTAAAGTGAACAACGCTTGGATAGGCCAGTACTTCATCAGCATCAGCTGAACTGAAGAAACTTGGATCAACGGCATCGGTAATCATAACCCAAACATCACCCGCGGCGATTGTTGCTCCTGTGGGGAAATAATGGTAATACTCCCAACCACCACCGTTATTGGATTGTGCAATACGGTAGTTATCAAGGTTGACTACCATACCCGTTGGGTTGTAGATCTCAAGGGCTTTGTTATTGCTCGACCCTTCAATGTATTCACTGAAGAACAGATCGGTATCAGGTTCGTCCATGGTTGTAAAATGCCACTGAATATCACCAGTTTTGGTTATAGCCGGCGAAAGGTTTCCATAAGCATCTTCAAATACACCTTCAACGGCAGCAATGTAGTATGCAGTGGAGAAATCCAAGTTCTCAACCTGAAGAGTTGCCATATCATAATCTATGTTGAAATCCTCAGATGTAACAGTAATCACTGGAGTATCATCACTCAATTTGTTTATAGTGAAGTTACCTGAACCGTCAGTTACGTCCTCATCGAATTCGATGCTTAGAGTAAAGATGATGGATACATTCGTAGCTTGATGAGCAGGATAAGTGCTTACAATGCTCGGCATAAGCTCATCTAGTACTGTTACTTCTGAATCAGTTTGATCATAGAACGTTGGATCAATGGCATCGGTTATGCGGATGAAGAAATCACCTTGAACACCATTTTCAATGGTCAAGTCATAGGTACCATTAGCAGCAGGAATTGGACCCTCCTCGTTAAGCAGATGGAGTAATTCATCCTCTGCATCGTATGCCCAAAGGTTTACGTTGGCAATATTGGCTGAGGTCCATGTTATAGTAATATCATCCCCAGCATAGAAGATTTCACCACCAGTAGGATAGGTAAGTTCCAACTCGCGATCGTCGATAACCACTGTAACCTTATAGTACATGGTTGTTTCGCCATCCTCAGCAACTACGGTTGCAACCACTACATCACCATCGGCAAAGGTCTGAGTATCGAAATCAACTTCATCAACAAGATCATCGTTAATGGTTATGGCAACGTTAGCGTTTGCATCGGTTGGGACCACTTCAATACCAATGAAGTTGGTAAAGTCATCAACGTATAGGATTGCTCCCTCATCAACGTCTGGATCATCCACAACTACTCCAACTAAATCTAGGGCATTCTCATCACCCAGAGTAAAGGTTGCCAGTGTGGCAATACTGCCAGGTAGAACTGTAGTAAATGATATACTTTGCTCTAAGGTGGCATTGTCATTCTCGCCTTCAACGGGTGCTAGTGTTAACGTATAGGTAATTCCCTTAAGGAGAAGTTCATCTGGTGTGATGGTTATTAATGTTTTTCCAGCATTTATTGTTGCTGTTAAAGCAACAGCGTCTTCACCATCGGTAAATCCTATTAGATTAGCCGCGTTATCATTGGTAATCTCGCTATCGTCGATATTGCGGATAGGTTTATCGAAGGAAATTGTTGGATTAACGTTAATAGGCACATTCACTGCACCATTTGCTGGGTTAAATGTTGCTATTGGTGGGAAACTGGCACCAGGCTCTCCTGTAATTATAATATCGTCGATCCTGTTGGTTCCAGTAGAAGCAACTTCACCTCCATTAATAGAAATGGTAGTCCTTTCAACCCATCTCAGATATAGTACTTCTTGATTCTCGCACTCTTCGGGAAGTTGAACCTGCATAACAACACCTGAAATAAAGTTATCGTTGGCAATGGTAAGGTCATCTACCACATCAACCCAATTTTCATTGTCAAGGGAATACTGAACGCTAAAGTCGCGTGGACCGGTATTGCTACCCTTCTGCTTGGAGCTAACCTTAATGGTTTCGTATCCAGCGGTTGAAACTTCAACCTTCCAAAACTTAGTATCCACTCCATCCTGCCATGCATTGGAATTAGCAGCAAAACCCTCACTTGGAGCACCTAAATTCCATGCTGTGAATACAGCACCAACAATTGAGATTGTTCCATCGCCCTGATCGGGAGTGTACAACGATAAATTATTTGCCCCTTCAGTTACAGCAGTCCTCTTAACCTCATCCTCAAAATCCCAAAGGGCAATTACCATTGCAGCAGAGGATATCAGTTCAACCTCAATGGTTTGATCTGCCATAATTGCTTCTGTAAGTCCTTCAAAGATTTCATATCCAGTAGCAACAACAGTGTATCTATATGTGGAAGTTGCACCAACCTCAAATTCGAATTGGCTATGCTGAATGACACCTCCATCGCTTTCAACTTCTGGTTCAACGGTAACAATTGCACCGGTTACTGGGTTACCCTGTTCATCCTTCACATCAAAAGTCAGCAAGAAGGTTTTCACCTTAAAGATCACATCGATCTCGGAAGGAATACCAACATCAAATACAGCTCTGGTAAGGGCTGTTTCACCTGTATAATAGTCATCGTCCTTGCCAAAGCCACCTTTTGCGGGTGAGTTATCAGGATAGATCATAAGCGTAGCGGTTGTTCCATCATCATCAATAACCTCCCAGAACACCTCTTCGTTAACCATTGGTGGAAGCGGTACCCAAATGCCATCCTCTTCGAGTTGGAATGAAACTAATTCAGCTGCATCATTCCAGGTAATTTCAATGGCAATGGGATCGTTTGGCCAGTTCGTGTATATTTCAATTTCCTCAGTATCAAGGGTAGCGCTAATGATCTGAATATCTGTAAGAGTAACCAAGTAGTACTTGGTTGTTTCACCATCCTCGGCCACAACAGTAGCTAACACAATATCACCAGGTTCAAATTCCTGAGTTGCGTAATCGTCCTCACTAATTTCTATGCCATTAATTGTAATGGTTACCGTAGCATTTACATCATTTGGAGTAGTGACAATTCCAATGAAAGAAGAAAAGTCGTCAACAAAAAGCGAAGCACCTGTGTCGTTTTCAGGATCGTTTACCATAATACCATAGAGACCAAGTACACTTTCTCCGCCCAATTCGAATACAGCAAGTGTAGCGTCATCATTATAAAACGGTCCATGCCATCCAAGGTAATCGTAGTTGCTCCAATCGAAGACGAGCCATTCCGAATCCTCTGCATTGGTACCAGCCGATTCTGGCCAGTTGGTATTGCCCTGAGTAACCTCAAACTTACGTACCAATGTGTGATCTTTAGTTGCGGCAGTAACACCTGCTACATCCCAACCAGCACCTGGGTCTTGACCCTGTATTCCAATAACATCGATGAGCATTTCACCAAAGAACAGCCCAAGGGCATCATTTCCATTGAAGAAGGTAACATCACTGGTCATATCAGCCAAATCGAGTATGTTTGGAGTTGCACTGGCATTGGCAATAACAAACACTTCGCCAGCCACAAGGGTGCCGCTAAGTGTTGCAGTATTGCCCCAAGCACCACCGTTGGATGCCAACCTAACGAAGTATCCCTCGAGGTTAACATCGGCACCCGAAGCGTTATAAATCTCTATGTACTTGTTGTTTCCTGAGGCTGCCTCGCTATACTCAGAGAATAGCAGCTCTGCTGCAACAGGTTCGTCCATGGTGGTAAATGTCCATGTGCTGTTGTCGCTAATACCAGCAAAGCTATTACCGGCATGGTCCTCAATCAAACCTTCGTCGATATTTACATAGTATTCGGTTGAGTAGCTTAAACCAGCCACTTCAACTGAAGCCGTTTTTTCATAATAGGTTACATCCTCCTCAGTATAGGTTGCCACAACCAAATCATCTTCGGTTTTGTGTATCGTAAGGTTCCCTGTACCAATAAGTATATGCTCGTCAAACTCAATGCTTAGAGTAAAACTAGTCATTACATCGATGGCATTATTCTCGGGGAACAGCTCAGCTATTGAGGGTTCCACATTGTCTATTAGAGTAATTTCACCTGCTGACTGATCATAGAATGATGGATCGTTAGCATCGGTAATACGTATGTAGAAAGTACCCCATGCCCCGTTAAACACGTTGAAGGTAAAGGATTCTTCGGATGCATCTATCGGTTCCTCGTTCATGGCATATAGCTCTTCCCATTCCTCATTATATGCCCAAATATTCACAAAGGCAACATTTTCTGATGTCCATGTAATGATCATCTCATCACCCGTTTCGTAGGTTTCGCCACCAACAGGTGCCGTTAATGTGAGTACACGGTTTTCAGCGGTAAGAGTTACCTTATAGTAATTAACGGTTACTTCATCCTCGGCTGTAACAGTAGCAACAATAACATCATCCTGAGCAAGTTCCTGTGTGTCGTAATCCAAAGGATCAACCAGTTCTCCATTTAGAGTAACCGATACTGTTGCATTCACATCGGTGGGTTCAATGGCAATACCCTGGAATCCGGTAAAGTCGTCAACAAACAGGGTTGCACCCGGATCATTTTCGGGATCAACAACAAGCAAACCGCCCAGTTCCGTCACATCCTCACCACCAAGGGTGAATACTGCAAGAGAAGCATCGCTGCTGAAGAAGACAAAGTCGGCCAAGTTGCGTGGAACCAGCTGAAGGGTAGTGTTATACTGAAGTAACACACCTGTAATATTGAAGTTTACAGTAGGTATTGGCTGACCAATGTAGTTCACATTATAGAAATCGGTACGTAAAACAAGGTTATTCGTACCATCAGTTATGGTATAGTTTGTTCCATTGGCAAAGGTCCCTGTTTCAACAATTGAAATATCCTCAAAGGATAGCAGTTTTGCCTGATCATCGGTAGTAACGGCATCCAACTCTAAAGTTGTTGAAACAACTGGATTGCCTGTACTTGAAGGAATGCCTGGGTCTGCTAAAGGCACCAATCTTACCATATCGTTTGAAACTGTCTTTTTGCCAATAAGACTAGTGATTTCATCACCTACCACATATGGCGATGTAATAACAGCAGGGTTAGGATCGTAAATCATTATAGCAGCGGTTTCATCCTCAATGAACTTACGGTTATTGTAAGCATCGGTTGCCGTAACCAAAGCTGTACCATCAAATCGGAACTCGGCATTATCAGCATAACCTCTAATTGTTGCAATATTATTGGCAACGGCACGAATAGTGAAGTTACCGCTTTCATCTACAGGAGTTCCATCACCCTGAGCATTGCGAACACGAATCCTATACTGATTGCTGTATAATGTTATAGATGGTATATTAAAGGAAAAGGATAAATCTTCTGCATTAATATTTGGTTCTACAATCTGCCATGATTCTAAGAAAGGATGCCATACCTCAACGTTTATCATATTTAGGTTAGCGTACTCCCAGGTAACGGTAATCTCGTCGCCAGCATAGTATATTAACCCATCGTGTTCGCTTGTAAGGGTTAGCACCGGAGCATCGGCAGCAATGGTTGTAAAGGTTGTGCTAGCAATACCTTCCATAGCATTACCCGATGCATCCTCAACAATTCCCATAGTAATGGTGTATTGGGTATTGTTTGCAAGGCCGCCAATGGGTACAATGGTAATTACGTTATCAACTATATTTGGTCCGAATTCCACTGGCTGTTCATCCCCATCAACAAAAGTGATAAGGTCTCCAAGATCGGCATTTTCAACTGGAGCACCACCGGGTGAGAGGAAAATATCTTCGTTGAAGGTAATGGTTGGGTTAACATCAACTGGAACATCAACAGTGCTATTTGCAGGGAAGAAGGTGGGGACAGGCGGGTATGTGTCATCGAATACCCCTGTAATAATTATATCATCAATTCTATCAGAACCAGTTGAAGCTACTGCACCTCCGTTAATTGCCACTTCTGAAGTAACTAACCATCTTAAAGAAAGGGAGGGTTGGTTATTACATGCATCTGGTAATGTAACGTTCTCCAAGACACCTGATGTAAAAAGATCGTTTAATACAGTAATAGAGGCATCAGGAACAATATTCCAATCTTCACCATTGATGCTATACTCTAATTGGAAATCTCTAGGTCCAGTATTAGAGCCCATTTGCTTTGAACTTAGTTTGATATCCTTATGCCCCATGGTAGAAATTGTTACCTTCCAATGATTAATATTTGCTCCACCATTCCAGGTATTGGAATTTGCAGCAAAAGTACCTGTACCACCTGTTCCGTTTACCCAAGAAGTATAAATACTTCCAAGGATTGTAATTGGAGCAATATCCTTATTTGCTGCAATTCCATCATCGGCGGTATATGGATTCGATAAGAATGTGGCATTATCAGTGATAAGCGACCTTTTAACTTCATTCTCAAAGTTCCAACTTGCAATAATATCTGGTTCAGAAGCAGCCTCTGTCATCACC
This sequence comes from uncultured Rikenellaceae bacterium, assembly GCA_964397135.1. Lineage (GTDB taxonomy): Bacteria > Bacteroidota > Bacteroidia > Bacteroidales > Tenuifilaceae > MWFE01. The sequence continues at coordinate 4,353 of CAYNHM010000042.1, read as the reverse complement.
ACTAAAACAGGGAGATCATCACCTGCAACCGTAAAGTTATCGGTATATTCCTCGAAACCATCAGCGGTAACGGTGAAATTATAAGTATCGTTGGGTAGATCAATTGTAGTTTGTCCTAGTGCATCGGTAGGATCTAAGGAGTCGAATCCATCAACGGTTACAATGGCTCCCACTATTGGATCGGTGCCATCGGTTACGGTGAAGGTAACGGTGTAGAATGGAGTATTATCCACCACGTTAACCGTAAAGGTTGCGGGATTACCCACGTTGAAATTGATGGTAAATACAATAACATCATTAACCTCAGCATCGGCAAAGTAGGTATCATTAATGGTAAGGTCGTTAATTTCAACTGTATAGAATCCAGCATCTATTGGTGTTCCCTCAACATCAATGCTTTCAATACTTGATGCATCATTCCAGGTAATTACCGTTGCCATAGCGTCAGGGTTATATAGGTCGAACTCGGCGGAGATTGGATCAATCGTTGCGCTTACCGGCTCCGCAACGGTGGTAAATGACCATGTAGTGTTATCGTCAATGGCCACATTGCCGTTGCCAAAATGATCCTCGATCATCCCTTCATCAATATTTACATAGTATTCTGTTGAGTAGCTTAAACCAGAAACCTCGATAGTGGCTGTTTTTTCATTATAACTTACATCACCCTGGGTGTAGGTAGCTGCCAACACATCACCATCCATCTCATATATGGTTAGGTCTCCTGTTCCAACAAGGATATGCTCATCGAAGGTGATGCTGAGCGTAAAGCTAAGGTCAATGTCAACAGCCAAATGGGGTGGATAAAGCTCTTCGATAGCAGGAACTACCTCGTCTATCAGCGTAATTTTGGTAGCCGATTGGTCGTAGAATGAGGCATCATTGGCATCCGCTACACGGACAAAGTATGCACCACCTGCACCATTGTTTAAGTAGAAGGTAAATGTACCTTCAGATGCCAAAACAGGTTCTTCATTGAGGGGATAGAGTGCTTCTAATTCATCATCGTATACCCAGATATTAACGTTATCAATGTTTTCGGATGTCCATGTGATAATGAGATCGTCTCCAACATAGTATACTTCACCTCCTGTGGGAGCTGTTAACGTAAGGGTACGATTCTCGGAGGTTAGGGTAACCTTGTAGTAATTTACGGTTACTTCATTCTCGGCGGTAACGGTGGCAACTACTATGTCTCCATCTTCTAGAGTCTGTGTTTCATAGTCCAGAGGATCAACCACACCACCATTAAGGGTAATCACAACCTCTGCATTCTCATCGGTGGGTTCAATGACAATTCCCTGGAATCCAGTAAAGTCTGCCACAAATAGGGTTGCCCCTGGGTCAAGTTCAGGATCTTCAACCAATAGACCACCCAATGCCGTTACATCCTCGCCTCCAAGGGTGAATACATCAATGGAAGCGTCGTCATTATTAACGTAAAGTTCACCCGAAACATTGTCGGTGCCATCCCAGAAGGTTCCACCGGATTCACTGTAGCCACCATAAACAAATTCATCATCACCATACTGGAAGCGGCTGGCGTAGAAATAGGTACCAGGCTCATCAATGGGTGCAACCATATTAAGCATATACTCATGGTTGTTTCCATCTCTACCGTTGAAATTGGCAGAGAACCAATCGATTTCACCCCATGTAGAGGGATCAGAATTAGTGTTCTTAATTCCAATCCATGCAGAAATAGCATTATTCTCCGTATCGCTATTGGTTACGCCATCAATCCAAACCTGAGCGAAAGCATTAAATACATTTCCAATATTAATAATAGCATTTTCAGGCCACTGGAGGTTTGCCCAGCCAATTTGAGGCGTAGCCCATAGGTAGTCGTAAATGTTCTCCCCATCAATAACTGTGTACTCCACATTACTAGCGGGCTGTGCATTGCCCCATTTGGTATTGATGCGGAATTTGAATTCAATTTCCTGATCCACAACAAAAATGGCATCAGTAGTGTAGGTGTACACATCGGTTTCTGCAATACGGGTAAGGTTCATAACGGGATCACCCCAGCTGTTGAATGAACCAGCCACATCCACGTTATCGGTGCCATGCTCAAAGAATCCTTTGGCCACCGCATCGCCCATATCGACGTTGAAGGTGATGGGTTTAGGAGCATCCTTGGTTGTAAAAGAAACTGATTGAGAAACAGTTGCAACATTATTATCCCCTTCAACAGGTGCCAACGTAATGGTGTAAGTAGTTTCGTAATCAAGATTTGATGCTAGAGTTATAGTAATCAATGTTTTTGCCTCGTTAATTGTGGCATCAAAGGTTACGCTATTTTCAGCAGCATCCTTGAAGGTAATCAGGTTATCAACATTCTCATTGGTAATTTCTGAGTTATCGATATTACGAATTGCCACATCAAACGAAATGGTAGGAATAATATCCACTTCTACGTCTGTAGCCTCATCAATTGGTGCAAAGGTAACTACCGGTGCAAGCTTTGTGGCATCGTACTTAACGGCCTCTCCCCAAACCTTTGATATTCTTAATCCATCCACCAATACTGTAGGCGCATTGGTAGCATTGCCCTGTCTAAAAGCATAGGATCCGATATTGGCTGGGTCAGAGGGAGCGTCAGTATTAACCAACCAGCCTGTAACTGGTTCTGCTTCCTGTAAATCAGGGTTAATATATATTCCAACCTCATCATTATTAGCACCATCAACTATTGAATACTTCATAACAATTAAGTAGGATGTATTCAAATCATAATTAAAATCTGTATAAGCGGGTGTTCCTCCTGTATGGGTAATGCCAAAGGCAACTTTGTCGTTTGCATCCTTTTTGGCAAACAACCTTCCTCTAAAAATACTACCTATTGTACTTGGCGCTAAATGGAAAAAGTAATCGCCAGCAGTTTTAGCATCAGTAATATTAACTATTAATGCAGCATAAATATCACCAGAGGTTAACTCAGGGATAGTCTTATTTACGTCCTCTCCATTATTAAAAATAAGCACCTCGTTGCCTACACCAGAAGAGGTATAGCCTGAGTATGAAATTGATGAATTGGTAACAGTAATGCTATTTGTTCCTCCTGCGCTGTGTGCAGAATAACCAACATCTGTTAGCAAAGTTCCCGCTACATAATCAAAATCTTCAATTACTGAAATTATTATGAGCACAGGAATTGAAAGTGCTTCGCCATCTACTATAAAACTGTCTGAATAATCAAAGTATCCACTTGCTGAAACTGAATAGCTATATGTTCCGTCTTCCAGTTCAATTGTTGTTTGCCCACTGCTATTGGTTGCTGTTAATGGCTCAAATCCAGTAACTGTTACAATAGCTCCCTCAATGGGTCCTTCTGAATCTGCAATTGTGAATGTTACCAGATACTTGGGAGGTATTAACTCGAATTCAACGGTAACATTCGAAGCTGCCTGAAGATCAACAATTGTGTAATTTTCAGTTGTATTTCCTTCCACCAAATTGGTGTTCAACGTCCACTCCTTAACCTGATATCCAACAGCAGGTTCAGCAGTAAAAATAACATCTTCACCAGCATCAACAAAATCTCCGCTGGTAATTTCTGAACCTCCATCAACCTCAGCGGTTAGGTTTCCGTTGCCCCCTATCACGCTGAAGGTAACCTGATATGTTGAAGCCCCAGCAATGGTTGAACCGGTTCCTGTTGTTGCATCGGAATAGTTAAACGCCTTATCAACGGTATAAACCTTATACCAATAATCCGTTTCGGCAGTTAAGCCTATATCAGTAAATGATGCATTTGTACCAATGTAGCATACGGTTCCACCTGTAGGAATGGTGTTACCCACTGCATAGATACCATTCTGGTTGGGGTTGTTGCCAGTACCCGGATCGGATTCGAAACGAACAACAACATAGCCACCACCATCTACACCGCCATCGGCTGCACCCCAGCTAACATCGAGTGATGTGCTAGCCTCATTGCTAATGGTTACCGTTCCTGGAGAGTTGGGTCGGGTTTCGTCAACTTCTGTACCTGGATATATCACAAAGTCATCAACATCAATAGGACCTCCTGAAGCAGAAGTACCACCTCTAATTATTCCAATTCCACATGAAGTTAAAGTGGCGGTAGGTGTAGTAACAGTACCAGTATATTTTGTCCAAACTCCACTTGTTGAGGGGAGTGTTGCACCAGTAGAATATGTTGGATTAGAAGTGCCATTTACAGTAACGCCTATCTGAAACACCAGAAAATCAGCACTTGATTTATAATAAAACTGAACAACATATGCAGTGCTTGGTTGTGGACCATTAGCTGCAACTACATCTTGAGGCGATTGCAACAATCTTGTGCTTGCATTTACATTTGCTGTTACATATTTTGGACCACTA
>CAYNHM010000041.1:0-21269 GCA_964397135.1 uncultured Rikenellaceae bacterium | reverse complement strand
GCTGTATTTTTGCATCCCGCTTATTATATCAGTTTGGATCACGGAATATTAACAGTTATTAACTTAAACAGAGGAATTTAAACGTGGACACGCTAAGTTACAAAACCGTATCTGCCAATGATGCAACCGTTAGTAAGGAATGGTTACTGGTTGATGCAAACAATGAAGTGCTTGGGCGTCTTGCCAGCAAAGTTGCGAAACTATTGCGAGGTAAGCATAAACCCAATTTCACCCCACACGTCGATTGTGGAGACAATGTAATTGTTATTAACGCTGAAAAGGTTCGTTTAACAGGTAAAAAACTTACCGATAAGCAATATGTTCATTATACTGGATACCCAGGAGGACAACGCTTTGAAACACCAAAAGATTGGTTAAAACGCAAACCCATTGCTGTTATTGAGCATGCTGTTAAGGGAATGCTGCCAAAAAACCGTTTAGGTTCAAAAATTTATGGGAACCTATACGTTTACGCAGGACCAGATCACAAGCACGAAGCACAAAAACCAAAAGAAATTAATTTAAACTCAATTAAATAATCGTTATGCAGGTATTCAACGCAACGGGTAGAAGAAAAAGCGCTGTAGCCCGAGTTTACCTTCAGGAAGGAAAAGGAAACATAGCTATCAACGGGAAAGACATCAAGGATTATTTCCCATCTGAGCTTATGCAGTATGTTGTGAAACAACCATTAGAGGTTCTAAACCTGATTGGCAGCTACGATATCAAGGCAAATCTTGATGGCGGAGGAGTAAAAGGACAAGCAGAAGCTTTACGTCTTGGGATAGCCCGTGCTTTGGTTGAACTTAACCCCGAGCACAAATCAGTCCTTAGGTCAAATGGGTTCATGACTCGCGATCCAAGAGAGGTTGAGCGCAAGAAACCTGGCCAACCCAAAGCAAGGAAGAGATTCCAGTTCAGTAAACGTTAATCCATTTTTAGTATTGGCAAACAGCACTTGCTGTAAATTGCTCGGACTTTCAAATACTGAAACTACCCAGCAATTGCCATCATTTTAACTATTAATAACTATCAAAATGCCAAGAACAGATTTCAAAGAATTACTAGACGCAGGCGTTCACTTTGGACACCTAAAGCGCAAATGGAACCCAAAAATGGCACCATATATCTTTATGGAGCGAAACGGGATTCACATCATCGATCTCCAAAAAACAGCTGTAAAGATTGATGAGGCAGCAAATGCAATCAAGCAAATTGCCAAATCAGGTAGAAAGGTCCTCTTTGTTGCCACAAAAAAACAGGCTAAAGAGATCGTTGCCGAAAGGGTAAAGCAAATTAACATGCCATACGTTACTGAACGTTGGCCAGGTGGAATGCTAACCAACTTCCCAACCATTAGGAAGGCTGTTAAAAAAATGACTACCATCGACAAAATGTTCTCCGAAGGTACTTTTACCAATCTCTCGAAGCGAGAAAAACTTCAAATAACTCGTCAAAGGGCAAAATTGGAAAAAACCCTTGGCTCCATTGCCGACCTTAACCGTTTACCAGCAGCACTTTTCGTTGTTGATGTTCAAAAGGAATATATTGCCGTTCGTGAAGCGAAGAAGCTAAACATTCCTGTATTCGCTATGGTTGATACCTGTTGTGATCCAACTCTCATTGACTTTGTTATACCAGCCAATGATGATGCAGCAAAATCAATTTACCTGATTGTTGATATTATGTCTAAAGCTATTCAGGAAGGTATTGAAGAAAGAAAGATGGAAAAGGATAAAGAACCAATTGACAGGGAAGAAGAAACAGACGGTGAAGAGAGACCTACACGTACTAGAGCGAGAAAATCTTCAAGAGCAAAAAAATTTGCTGATTCAAATAAAGAGGAGCAACATGAAAATGCTGAGAAACCAAAAGCAGCAAGATCAAAAGTGATAAAAAAAGCCGCTCCAAAAAAAGATGATATATCCTCAGAAGAAGGGGTTAACGATTAGTATAGTTTTAACACATTAAATATCAATAAAATGTCTGAAGTAAAAACAGCCGATATTGTTAAGCTTAGAAAATTAACAGGTGCTGGCATGATGGATTGCAAAAATGCGCTTGCAGAATCAAATGGCGATTTAGAAAAAGCTGTTGAGCTGATCCGTGAACGTGGTAAAGCTATTGCCAATAAACGTGCCGATCGTGAAGCTGGAGAAGGTGCAGCCATTGCTAAAACTAATGCAAATGGAACAAAGGGAGCCATAGTAGTACTTAACTGTGAAACAGACTTTGTTGCCAAAAATCAAGATTTTATTGGACTTGCCACTAAAATATTGGATTTTGCACTCGAGAATGAGCCTGCAGACCTCGATTCGTTGAAAGCACTTGAAATTGATGGACGCAAAATCGTAGATCTTGTTATGGATCAGTCTGGCATTACAGGAGAAAAGTTTGAACTATCCTACTACGAAAAGATTCAAGCTGAAAAAGTTGTTCCTTACATTCATCCTGGGAATAAATTGGCCAGCGTTGTTGGATTTAACATGAGTAATGTTTCGGAACAGGTCGGGAAGGATATTGCCATGCAGGTTGCTGCAATGAATCCTGTATCTGTTGATATTGAAGATGTCCCTGAAAAAATTCGTAAGCAAGAGTTCGAAATTGGACGTGAACAAGCTCGTCTTGAAGGTAAGCCTGAAAATATGCTTGATAAAATAGCTGAAGGTAAACTCAATAAATTTTTCAAGGAAAGCACTCTTATGAATCAAGAGTTTATCAAAGATAGCAAAATGACCATTAAGCAATACCTACAAGGAATTGATAAAAACCTTAAAGTAGTTGGTTTTAAAAGGGTTTCGCTTACTGCTTAACTAAAAAAATATCTTTCATAAAAAAAGCTATCAGCATTGCTGATAGCTTTTTTTATTGAAACTTAGCTTGAAATTTTTTATATGGGCACGTAAGAACAATTCATTTTCTTATTTTTACCATAAAAATTACCCCCAATGAAAAAATATCAACGTGTCCTCCTTAAACTTAGCGGTGAATCCCTAATGGGTAATGATGCCTACGGAATAAATTCCGAAATATTAAATAACTATGCCAAGCAGGTGTGGGAAGTTGCAAGCCAAGGTGTGGAAGTCGGAATTGTTATTGGAGGAGGAAATATATTTAGAGGTTTAAGCGGTTTGAACAGAGGCTTTGATAGAGTTAAAGGAGATCAGATGGGCATGTTAGCAACTGTTATTAATAGCCTTGCATTACAAAGTGCCATTGAAAATGCAGGAGGGTTGGCAAAGGTTTTTACCGCTACAAAAATGGAACCTGTTGGAGAGCTATACACTAAATCTAAAGTTATTGATGCTTTCAAAAAGGGTTATGTTTCGATCATTGCGGGTGGAACGGGCAATCCTTTTTTCACTACTGATACTGCCTCTGCTTTGAGGGCAGTAGAAATTGAAGCAGAAGTCCTTTTAAAGGGAACCCGTGTTGATGGAGTTTACTCTGCTGATCCCGAAAAAGATCCCAGCGCACAAAAGTTTGAAACTATTTCTTTTGATGAAGCCTACGATAAAAAGTTAAAAATTATGGATCTTACTGCATTTACTATGTGCAACGAGAACGAAATGCCCATCATAGTTTTTGATATGAATACTCAGGGGAACCTTAAGCGTGTGGTTTTTGGGGAAAATATTGGAACTTTGGTTAAAAAATAGATATTTTTATGCTCAAAATATTGCTAAAGCCATGAAAGAAGAAGCTGATTTTATTATTGAAGAATCCAGAGAACGCATGAGTAAAGCCATTGAACATCTGGAAAATGAACTTCGTGTTATAAGGGCTGGTAAGGCAAACCCATCAATGCTTTCAAGTGTTATGGTTGACTATTATGGTACTCTAACCCCTCTACAGCAAATTTCAAGTGTTGGAACGCCCGATGCCAGAACAATTACCATTCAACCTTGGGAAAAGAACATGATCGCTCCAATTGAAAAAGCCATTATGGCTGCAAATCTAGGGTTTAACCCACAGAACAATGGTGAGATGATTAGGGTTGCTGTTCCTCCGCTAACCGAAGAGAGGCGAAAACAACTTGTAAAACAGGTTAAAAACGAGGGTGAAAGCGCAAGAGTAAGCATAAGAAATGCCCGTCGCGAAGCTAACGAGGAAATTAAAAAATTACAAAAAAATGGTCTCGCAGAGGACCTTGCCAAGGATTCTGAAGCAGAAGTGCAAAAACTTACTGACAATTTCAGTAAAAAAGTAGAAGAATTGCTGGCAATAAAAGAACAGGAAATTTTAACGGTATAAGTAAACCACAGAACAAACATATAATATTTATCAAACTCATTAAGAAAAGTGTTTCTGAACAGCAACAAAAATCTATAACGAGGAACATAAAAATAAGTGCAGAAAGTTCTGATTATTACCTATTACTGGCCTCCATCTGGGGGAAGTGGTGTGCAACGTTGGCTTAAATTTACCAAGTATTTGCGTGAATTTGGATGGGAGCCAATAATATATACGCCCCAGAATCCTGAAGTAGCCGTAAGTGATGATTCTCTTCAAAAGGATATTCCCAAAAATCTTACAGTAATCCATCGAAAAGTTCTTGAACCTTACCGTTTCTTCAGGTTTATTAACCGACGAAAAACCAATATGGGGGTTGGGTTCACATCATCTGAGAATTCGCCATTATCATTAATATCACGATTTTCAATATGGGTAAGAGGCAATCTTTTTATACCCGATCCAAGAATTCTATGGGTAAAACCTTCAATTCGTTTTCTTACAAAATATATTCAGGCTAATCCGGTCGATGCTATTGTTACAACTGGGCCTCCCCATAGCATGCATCTAATAGGTTTAGGGTTAAAGAATAGATTAAAGATCAGATGGGTTGCCGATTTTAGAGATCCCTGGACAAAAATAGATTTTATTAATTGTTTAAAACTAAATCCTCGATCATTAAGAAAACACATTCAACTTGAGAAAAAAGTAGTTGAATCTGCAGATATGGTAGTTGTTGTTTCACCTCAAATGAAAAAAGATTTTGAGAACTACCAATACAAACATGTTGAAATAGTAACCAATGGTTTTGATGAGGATGACTTTCCTGAAAATACCCAAGGATGTGACTCTTTATTCACAATAACCCATGTTGGGTCAATCCCTCCAAATCGAAATTGCCCCACATTATGGCGAGTCCTAAAATCAATGGTAGATTCAGATCAAGAGTTTGCTTCAAAACTTTCCATACAACTTTTAGGAAGTGTCGATTCATCGGTTATTGCTGATATTGAATCCAATGGCTTAGAAAAATACTGTAAATTATTTGGATATAAAGTTTATTCCGAAGGGATAAGAATTATGCAACGTTCACAAATATTGCTTCTTCTGGTCAACAATAGCCCCAATGCCTCAGGGATTCTAACAGGAAAGGTTTTTGAGTATCTAGCAGCCCAGAGGCCCATAATGGCAATCGCACCCATAGGAGGAGATTTGGATAATTTATTGTCTAATACTGGATCTGGGTTAGTTGCATCCTACGAAAACCAAGAAGCAATAAAGGAGAACCTAAAATGGTTTTGGTATCAATATAAACTCTCTTTACCTTATAACCCTCCTAAAGAAATCAATGAATATTCCCGGAAAAATTTAACTAAAAAAATGACTAGCCTGCTAAATAATTTGAATAAATAATTAGGCTTACCTATTAAAGATCTTCCATTTCACCATATTTTCATTAACTTTGTACTTAATTCAATGTCCTTTTAATGAAGATTTTAACTATTGTAGGTGCCCGACCTCAGTTTATCAAAGCGGCTGCCGTTAGCCGGCAGTTGGAAAAACATGGACTTCAAGAGATTATTGTTCATACAGGACAGCACTTCGATCAAAACATGTCGAAGATTTTTTTCGATGAAATGGATATTCCCCAACCCCATTATAATCTTGATATCAATAGTTTAAACCACGGAGCAATGACTGGTCGTATGCTTGAAGGCATAGAAAGCACTATTAACCTAGAAAATCCCGACCTGGTAATGGTTTACGGTGATACTAATTCCACTTTAGCAGGGGCTTTAGCTGCAAAGAAATTGAATATCCCAGTCGCACATGTTGAAGCAGGATTGCGATCCTTTAATATGGAAATGCCCGAGGAGGTTAATCGTGTCCTTACAGATAGAATCTCCGACCACCTCTTCTGCCCCACTCATGCTTCGGTTCAAAACCTTATCTCCGAAGGTTTTAACCACTTCAATTGCCATATTAAGAATACAGGAGATGTGATGCAGGATGCAGCTATTTATTATGGAGCACGCTCAACAGAAAAATCCGAGATAATTAAAAAACTTAACCTTAAATCACCCTTTGTGGTGGCAACCTTTCATCGACAGGAAAATACAGATGACCATGATAAACTTAAGGGTATTGTTGAAGCCTTTAATGAAATTCATAAAGAAATGGATGTTGTAGTTCCTATTCATCCGAGGACAAAAAAAGCAATCGATTTGCTAAATATTAAAGCCGATTTTATCAAAATATCTCCTGTCGGATACTTTGATATGGTAGAGCTACTAAAAAACTGTTCGCTGGTTTTAACAGATAGTGGTGGTTTGCAAAAGGAAGCTTTTTTCTTTAAGAAGTGTTGCGTTACTATACGTCAAGAAACTGAGTGGGTTGAGTTAGTGGAGAATGGTTTTAATATACTTGCTAACTCACAAAAAGATATTATTTATCAGGCTTGGAAACACATGATAAAACAAAAACCTAATTTTAATGTTGATCTTTATGGAAAAGGTGAGGCTTCAGATAGGATTGCACAGTATCTTAAAAAATTATAATGCATGCCATATTAACAAAACACCTTATTAAAAGGATTACTGTTCATTATATTTAGCTTATGATTCGTTCATATAATGGTGAAAAGTGGAAAGAACTAGACCTTGTGAGCAGGAAGGGTATACGATATGCTATTTCAAACTATGGTCGTTTTGTCAGCTATACAGATAGTTTAGAGGAAGGGCTACTGCTTAGCTGCGGGACAAATAAAGGCTATAAAATTCATAGGGTAATAATTACAGTTGATCAAAAGACTGTTAGAAAAGGGTTATATATTCATAAACTTGTTGCCGAAAATTTCTTAACCAAACCGCATCAAGATAAAATTGCTGTTATACATATCGATTTTAATAAGTCAAATAATCATTATAAGAACCTTCGATGGGTTAACAAAGCAGAATTGGATGCACATCAGAGGAAAAACCCAGGACTAAAAGAGCAGATTAAGCGATTGCACGAACATAATAAAAAATCGAAAAACGGTTATAAACTTACAGAGGCAAAGGTTAAAATTCTAAAGCGTAAACTCCTTGACCCTAATCGTAAAACACGAATAAAGATGCTTGCACGCCAATTTGGGGTGAGCGAAATGCAACTTTACCGTATTAAAATTGGAGAAAACTGGGGGAATGTTAAAGTTGATTAGTTTTCTTGCAAAATAAGAAGCCCCCTTGTATTATTAATTCAAAGGGGCTTTAGATATTTCCAAGTTTTTTAAATAATCTACATTCCGTACATATCAATAATCTCCTGCTTGGTTTTTCCGAGGATATTGTACTTCTTCCCAACCTTTTTAAAGGCATCTAATGCCTTTTCGAGATGATGCATCTCATGCCCAGCTGAAATCTGGGTGCGAATACGCGCCTGTCCCTGAGGAACAACTGGGAAAAAGAAACCGATTGCATAGATTCCCTCTTCGTAAAGATCCTTCGAGAAATCCTGTGATAGTTTAGCGTTGAAAAGCATAACAGGTACTATAGGTGTATCTCCTTCTTTAAGAATAAAACCAGCATCAAGTAGACCATTGCGCCAAAACTCTGTGTTCTTCTCCAACTTATCGCGTCTTTCTGTTGATGCAGAAAGTATTTCCAGTACTTTAATAACACCAGCAACAATTGGAGGTGCAATGGTATTTGAGAAGAGGTAAGGACGTCCCTTTTGACGGCACATCTCAACTAACTCCTTACGGCCAGAAACACACCCCCCCGATGCGCCTCCAAGGGCTTTTCCAAAGGTAGTGGTAATGATGTCGATCTTACCCATCACGCCACAATGTTCGTGGGTACCTCGACCTGTTTTACCTATGAATCCGGAGGAGTGCGAATCGTCAACAAAAAGAAGTGCATCATACTTTTCGCATAACTTCACCATCTCATCGAGCTTAGCGGTATCGCCATCCATCGAAAAAACACCATCTGTAATAACAACCTTAAGCCGTCGGTTGTTGTGAAGCTGCAACTTGCTCTCCAGATGCTCCATATCGGAGTGTTTAAAGGTATCGTGCATGGCACTGCAAAGGCGAATGCCATCGATTATAGAAGCATGAACAAGTCTATCAGAAATCATTACATCATCCTTGGTGAGGATAGCCTCGAAAACCCCAGCATTGGCATCCATGCATGAGGGGAAAAGGATAGTATCCTCGGTTCCGAGGAACTCCGTAACCATTTGCTCAAGCTTCTTGTGGATGTCTTGTGTTCCGCATATAAACCTTACTGACGACATGCCGTAGCCATGTGAGTCAAGCCCCGCATGAGCAGCCTTAACTACTTCGGGATGGCTTGATAAGCCCAAGTAATTGTTTGCGCAAATATTGATTACTTTCTTAAGCGATGATCCCGTTGGAAATTCAACTTCAATGTCAGCTGCTTGAGCAGAATGGATGAATCGCTCCTGCTTAAACAATCCAGCATCTTTTAGTCCAGTAAGAGTTTCGGTGAATAATGCTCTTGATTTATCGGAATATGCCATGGTTTACTTGTTTAAAAATTTATTGACCAAATTACAGATTTTATTCACCGAGTCAAAAGCTTCAGGTGTAGCTTCATCGTCGGGCAGCGAAATGTTGTATTTATTCTCAAGGAATCGCTTAAGCGATACCATGGAAAATGAATCGACTATACCACCAGAAATCAAGGGTGTATCAAACCCAATCTCAGAATCGTCCTCAACATACTCTGCTATAACATACTCTCTAACTATTTCTTTCATGTTTTCCATAAAGCAATTCTCCTTTTTAGTTTATTAAATATTCTTTTATACCATTAAAATTTTCAAATATCTAATCATCTTCTAGCGTTGAAACGTCACCTATTTCAAGTCCCCACTCCTTTGCGTGAAGGATACGCCTCATAATTTTACCACTTCTTGTTTTGGGGAGTGAATCAACAAACTCGATTTCCTGAGGCATGGCAAGTGGGGAGAGCTTTTTACGAACAAAGTTCATGATTTCCAGATCAAGCTCCTTGCTACCCACAAAGCCAGGCTTAAGGGTTACAAAAGCTTTCACAACCTCCATGTTTACAAAGTCGGGTTTAGCTACCACAGCCGATTCGGCCACAGCAGGATGCTCTAGCAATGCCGACTCTACCTCAAATGGACTAACCAAGTGTCCTCCTGTATTGATCACATCATCGTCGCGCCCAACAAACCAAAAGTAACCTTCGTTATCAATACTTGAGCGATCGCCAGGAAGATACCAACTATTCTTAAACTTATTTTTAAAAGTCTCTTCATTATTCCAGTAGGTACGCATCATGGCAGGCCAGCCTGGTTTTAGAGCAATTAGTCCTATTTTACCTGGTTCGGGAATGGGCTCAAAGGTTTCAGTATCGATTACTGTAGCAGTAATGCCCGGGAATGGTTTACCCATTGAACCTGGTTTAATTTTCATTCCAGGATAGTTGGTAATCACCATAGAACCTGTTTCGGTTTGCCAATAGGTGTCGAGGAATGGTTTTCCGAAAACCTTCTCAGACCAAATAACTGCTTCGGAATTTAAAGGCTCTCCCACCGATGCAAGGTGGCGAAGGGATGAAAGATCAAATTTTTTAATCACCTCATCACCTGCTTTCATTAGCGAACGAATTGCAGTAGGTGCAGAGTACCAAACTGTTACTCTATGTTTTTCCATAAATCGGTACCAAGCTTCGGCCGAGAATCCTGCGTCAAGAACGCATTGAGTAACTCCATTGCTGAAAGCACCAATAATGCCATACGATGTACCTGTAACCCAACCTGGATCAGCAGTACACCAGTATACATCATCATCATGTAAGTCGAGTACCCATTTGGCTGTTAGGTACTGCGATATAAGTGAATAGTGGACATGTTTTACCCCCTTGGGCTGCCCTGTTGTTCCTGATGTGTAGTGAAGTACAGATGGGGATTCGGCTTTAGTTGGGTGTACTTTAAATTTATCTACCTTGGGTAATTTCTCCAAATCCATTACCATCTCTTTAGGTCCAAGGGGTTTTGATGGATCATGGTCGACTATAATAATATGTTCGAGGTATGGCATCTTATCCAAAATCTTTCTAACCTTTGGGGCGTGCTTTTTCTGAGTGATAATGGCTTTGGTTTGAGCGTTATCCAATCGAATAAAAAGCGACTCATCACCAAAAGCGGAGAACAACGGTTGGGCTATTGCACCCGTTTTTAGTATTCCCAGAAAGCCAAGATAAAGTTCAGGTATCTTATCCATGAAAAGACAAACCCTATCTTCTGGTTTTATGCCAATATCCCTAAGATACTGACCTATTGTATTAGTGGCTATACGGATGTCATTATAGGTATAGCTTTTCTCTGCCCCTCCTAAACCTTCCCAAATAAGGGCTGTTTTATTAGCTTTGCCCATCTCGCAAATGCGATCGGTGCAGTACCATCCAATGTTAATAATGTTCCCGGGTTTGTAATCGAGTTCTTTTTCTGCAATGCTCCAGTCGAAGTTTTTAATGCGTTCATCGTATGATCCAATGTGCGACATAAAATAAAATTGTTTAAGGTTACTATATAATTGAATTAGCTTATTAATCCTTTAAAAAACAACTCTGACTGTACGCTTTGATCATTGTTACCTAACCATCCGTTTTCCATTCAAGCACAACCATTGCTGTGGCAAAATCTTTTAAGTGTGCTAAAGATACAAGAATTTTTGTAATCCCCTTTTCTGTTGAAAAATCTTTCCCTTTAGCATGTAAAATCATTATGGGTTTTCCTTTTTCATCATTGATTGTCTCGATATGTGTGAAGCGAATTCCAAACTGCCAACCTATACCAAGCGCTTTCATAAATGCTTCCTTGGCAGCAAAACGTGCCGCATAATGTTGATACTTGTTAACTTTCGATTCACAGTAATCTATTTCCTTCGGCGTGAAAATCTCATACCGTAAATCAGGGTCTTTTATGAGTGATTTCCGAACCCTACCAACATCCATTATATCTGTTCCTATTCCGAAGATCAAATCGCACCTAGTTTTTTGCCAACCTTAGTAAACTTTTCAATTGCGAATTCTACCTGATCCTTGCTGTGAGCAGCGCTCAACTGAACTCTAATCCTTGATTTTCCTCTGGGTACTACCGGGAAATAAAATCCTATAACATATACCCCCTCATCGAGAAGCGCATTGGCAAAATCCTGCGAAAGTTTGGCATCGTTCGGAAGATGACCAAAAAGCACCGGAACTATAGAATGTACTCCAGGAACAATTGAGAAACCTGCTTCTGTCATGCCCTTTCTGAAAAGTTGAGTATTCTGGTATAGCTTATCGCGAAGTTCTGTAGTTTCTGATAGCAGGTTTATTACTTCCAAGGTTGCACCAGCAATGGAAGGTGCAAGCGAGTTGGAGAAGAGATAAGGTCGTGATCGTTGTCGAAGTATATCCACAATCTCTTGTCTTGCAGAAATACATCCACCTGATGCACCACCCAGTGCCTTGCCAAAAGTTGTGGATATAATATCTACTCTTCCCATGGCATTACAGTATTCATGGGTTCCACGACCAGTTTTGCCAACAAAACCTGTTGCATGTGAATCATCAACCATAACAAGTGCATCGTATTTCTCGGCTAAATCACATATTTTATCTACCTGAGCAATTGTTCCATCCATGGAAAAAACCCCGTCTGTTACAATGAGTTTATAACGGGTAGCACAAGCATCCTGAAGAACCTCCTCAAGATCTTCCATATCGTTGTTCTTATATCGGAATCGAGTGGCTTTACATAACCTAACGCCATCGATAATAGATGCATGATTTAATTCATCTGAAATGATTGCGTCTTGCTCTCCAAGTATTGCTTCAAAAACTCCACCATTCGCATCGTAGGCAGAAGAGTATAGGATAGTATCATCCATTCCCAAAAACTCACTCATTCTACGCTCTAGATCCTTGTGGACCTTCTGCGTTCCGCAGATGAAACGCACCGAGGACATTCCAAAACCGTAGCGAAAAAAGGTGTAATTTGAAGCAGCCATCACCCTTGGGTCAGACGATAATCCCAAGTAGTTATTGGCACAAAAATTAAGCACTTTTCTTCCATTCGTCTCTATTTCAACCCCTTGAGGTGTAGTGATGATACGTTCAGTTTTATAAAGTCCATCTTCCCTTAATTTTTGCAACTGCTGTTGCAAATCCTCTTTGATACTTCCATACATATTGTCTGGTTTATAATATTTTAATAAAAGAATCTTCAAAGGTAAAGCTTTTTTCAAAACCTTCTTTTCCTACATATCCTATAAAAAACATGAGAATAATATTACTTTCAGTTAGTCAATTTAACATTCGCAAACTAAGAGCCTATTTATCAATTTAAAAAATTAAAATATAATATGCGAATGGATTTGTTTTTTATTTTAATATTGTTATATTCGCACTTTACGAACAAATAATTAACCACCATAATTATGCCCTACCGTCGCCTGCCCAATACAGATAGCGCCCGCATAAGGGCGTTAAAATCAGCTGCCAAAAAAGGCAAAGAACTTCCCCCTTTTAAATTAGCTTTTACACAAAGCACTTATGCAAAGATTGAGCTTTTTATCAATAGCTTTGAAAAGGCAATGGCTAATTACAAAGCGGCTTATAATAATCAGGTAGAGAAAAACAGAGAATACCAAGCTGTTTACAAAAAAGCCAGACTGTACCTGTCGCATTTTATTCAGGTTCTTAATATGGCTATTTCTAGGGGCGAGTTACCTGAAAAAGTGAGAATAACATACGGTATGGATATTGACGAGCGTAAATTACCTTCTCTTAATGTCGATAAAGATTTGGTTGATTGGGGCAAAAAGATCATTGCTGGGGAAACCGAAAGAATTAGCAAGGGACAACCCCCCATTACCAATCCTACCATTGCCGTAGTAAAGGTTCGGTATGAAAATTTTGTGGATTCGTATAACCACCAAAGAATACTTCAACAAAACACGCAAAGAGCACAAAACGAGCTGGATAGTCTGCGAAAAAAAGCAGATGAAATTATTTTAAGTGCGTGGAATGAGGTTGAGAATTCCTTTAAGGATTTACCCGATCATGAACGCCGAGAGCGTGCAAAAGAGTACGGACTTGTTTATGTTTACCGTAAGAACGAAATAAAAGGGTTGCAGATGCTTGAAAGAGAGTTTGCAGATTTTATTCAGAAGTAATTGAGCCCCTCCAAATAAGCCAAAGCAGTAAACTTGATATTAATATACTGGCAACTCCCACTTGCCACAACTCAGTTAATCCACCAAGTGTTTCCGATTCAGCAGGGATTATTCCCTTTCCAATAATATAATATGCTAAGGTTGCCAATCCGTTATTGGCAAAATGAACAAGTATTGGAATCCATATATTTCTGGTCCATACATAAAGATATCCAAATATCATCCCCAAAATAAATCTTGGGATAAAACCCTGAAATTGCATGTGTATAGCACTAAAAATTAGTGCAGTAATAAGAACACCCATAAAGGTGTTGCGAGCCATTTTACAAAAATACTTCTGAAGTACTCCTCTGAAAAAAAGCTCTTCACCAAATGCTGGTAAGATACCTACCATTAATAAGTTCAATGCAAAAACGTTGAAACGATCGGTAATTAAAAATGCTTTTGTTAAAGCTTCACTGACCTTCTCCATCTCAACCATCCAACTTGGCATGGGTATTTCAGCATTGAGCGATGCAATTAGGTTGATGCCAGGCAAGGCAATTATCATAAAAACAATCGATAATAAAAGTAATCCTTGATTTATCTTACTGAATCCCAATTCTTTGAACGGTTGTTTAGAGACTAATACAGCCACTGCTATAGAAGGAAAAAGAAAAACTCCTGTGGTCTGAAACATCTGCATAATCCTCATCACCATTAGACCATTGGATGAGTATAGGTCACCGTTAATAATTGTTGACAATTCCCAATTATTTGTAATTATTGCTGAGACAAGAATACCTAACACCAAAAAAACCACAAAACCAACTACAGCTAAAAGAAAAGTCAATAAAATAATTATGCCAGGCGAAAAGCTATATCTTGAAAAGAGTTCCATAAAAAAATTGTTTGAGGGCAAAGATAGAGAAGCCCGCTGTTTTTTATACATATCTACCTATTTTTGTAGCAAAAATGATTTCTTGTGAAGATAGGAACCCTCGATTTAGGCTATAGACCCTTACTTCTTGCACCCATGGAGGACGTTACTGATCCTTCATTTCGCTATATGTGCAAGCGTTTTGGTGCCGATATGATGTTCACAGAGTTTGTTAACGCAGATGGTTTGATCCGCGATGCTGCCAATTGTCAGATCAAGCTTAACATCTACGATTACGAACGTCCGATTGGGATTCAGCTTTATGGGCATATCATTGAGAGCATGGTTGAGGCTTGTAAACTAGCCACTGAAGCCAATCCAGAGGTTATAGACATTAACTTTGGCTGTCCTGTGAAAAAGATTGCCAATCGCGGAGCAGGTTCTGGGATGTTGAAAGATATTCCAAAAATGTTGGAGATGACCCGACAAATTGTAAATGCTACCCACATTCCTGTTACCGTGAAAACTCGCTTAGGATGGGACGATGAGAACAAGAATATTATTTACATTGCAGAGCAACTTCAGGATGTGGGAATCAAAGCCTTAACCATACATGGTAGAACAAGGGCACAGCTCTATAAAGGTGAAGCCGATTGGGCTCTAATTGGCGAGGTGAAAGCGAATCCACGTATGCATATTCCCATTATTGGCAATGGTGATGTGAACAGCCCCGAAAGGGCTGTTGAAATGTTCAACCGTTACGGAGTAGATGGCATCATGATTGGACGAGCTACTTACGGTCGTCCATGGATATTCAAGGAGATCAAGCACTTTATGCAAACCGGAGAGAAAATTAAACCTTTGACCATTGAAGAAAAGGTTGAGATAGCAAAGGAACACTTTTCCAAATCGTTGGATTTCAAACCCGACAAAAGAGGAATACTGGAAATGCGCAGGCATTTTAGCTGCTATTTCAAGGGTTTACCCAATTTTAAAGAACATAGACTTAAACTTGTAACCAGCAATGACCCCAATGAAATCTATTCCCTGTTAGATTTGATTACAAAACGATATGCAGGATTTGTTCAAGACGAAACCATTAATCCTTCACCCTGGAGCTGAATTACACTAAAATTCTTAAAAAAAGAAAAACTTGAAACCCAACCCGTTTATTAAATCCACAGTGTTTCTAGCTATAATTGCCTGCTTGCTTTGGGCTACCGCTTTTGTTGGAGTAAAAATTGGGCTTAAATACAACTCTCCATTCCAATTCGCAGGGATTCGTTTCTTCATTTCGGGACTTCTTATCCTGCCGTTCACACCAAGGATAAAACAGAAAATTCTGGAAATGAAAGCAAATGTCGGAAAAATATTTCTGGTGGGATTTATTCAAACCTTTCTGCAATATGCTCTGTTCTACAAGGGGATGGACCTTGTTCCTGGAGCACTTGGCGCTATGGTTATCGGTTCGGGGCCACTTTTCATTGCCATAGTAGCCCATTTCCTTATGCCAGGAGATACCATTACAGGTAAAAAAATGCTTAGTATATTGATTGGCTTGGCAGGTATAGCTATTATTAGTTTAGGCAGAAAGGGCATGGGTGCTACAGGCGAGATGGTGAGTATTGGAATTCTAATTCTAATTTCAAACAATATCCTATCAGGATTTGGAAATATTTTGGTAGCCAGTGATAGAAAGAAAATACCCCCTTTGGTGCTAAGCTCCTTCTCCATGATCATTGGTGGATCCATGCTTTTTATTCTAGGAATATTTACTGAAGGATATAGATCAGGCCCTTTCCCCGTTGAATATTATGCCTCTCTTACATGGCTTAGTTTCCTTTCAGCTGCTGCCATTTCAATTTGGTACACCCTTCTTAAACGACCTGGAGTTAAAGTCTCCGAGCTGAATTTCTGGAAATTTATTATCCCCATGTTAGGTGCTATTTCTAGCTGGCTGATACTTCCCGATGAAAATCCCACCTTAATAGCAATTATCGGTATGATACTGGTAGCCATTGCACTTATTACCTTAAGCCGATTTGGCAAAAAAAAGAGCATTTAATTTTTTTCAACTTGTAATGGATTATAAAAAAATTAAATAACTTTACATACCAAACGGTCGGTTTTTTATGAAAAATTCAAAAGAACGTATACTTTTAGTATCCTTCAAACTCTTTTTAGCCAAAGGCTTTGATAAGGTATCGATGAACGACTTGGTTAAAGCTTCGGGAATGTCGAAAGGCGCATTTTATCACCACTTCACTGGTAAAGAAGAGCTTTTTCGTGAGGCAGTCAAATCTCACTTCTTTACAGGTCTGCCAGAACTAAAATTCACCCCTTTAAAGGACAATACTTTATCTGAAAACTTGCTGAATTTGGTTGAATTCAAGGCTAAGGGGTTTAAGCAATTGCTTGATATGACTGGGTTAAAAGAATTAGACTCTGGCTATTTTACGTTGATTTTTCAAGCAATTGAGTTTTTCCCCGATTTTCGCAAATCATTACTTTTCGCAGGTTCAAGCGAAGAGAAAATGCTTGAAGAAATTTTTGATCAGGCACAAAAGAAAGGGGAAATAAGCTCAATATGCAAATCAATTGATCTAGCAAAAATTTACGCATCCATGCTTGATGGGATGGAATTACATGCCGTTGTTGGAGGGAATATGGCTGAGTTGCATAAAAATGAAAAAGAAATGACAAGGAAATTTATACAGTTAATAACCTCAAAGGATTAAGCAATGATTCAAGTGGAGAATCTTTCATTTACCTATCCAAAATCCAATGTTGAAGCGGTTAGGGATATCACTTTTGAAGTGCAGGATGGTGAAATATTCGGTTTCCTTGGTCCTAGCGGAGCAGGAAAAAGTACTACCCAAAAAATTCTCATAAGGTTGCTAAGGGGATTTAGAGGTAATGCAAAAGTGCTTCAACGGCATCTCACAGATTGGAATGGTGATTTTTATGCCCAAATTGGAGTTGGGTTTGAATTGCCCAATCACTACTTAAAGTTAACCGGTGAGGAAAATCTAAAGCTATTTTCTTCATTCTACCCTAGGGTCGCTTATAAGCCATTACAATTGCTTAAGATGGTAGAACTAGAAGAGCATGCCCGTAAACCAGTTGAGAACTATTCAAAGGGAATGAAAATGAGATTAAACTTTATTCGTGCTCTGATTCATGATCCTCCTTTACTTTTCCTCGATGAACCAACAACCGGACTTGATCCTGGCTTTGCCAGAATGATCAAGGATATTATTTTAGATCTGAAGCGAAGGGGAAAAACAATTTTCCTTACTACTCACAATATGCACGATGCAGATGAACTTTGCGATAGAGTTGCATTTATGGTAGATGGGGAACTGAAGCTAATTGGATCACCGCATAACCTTAAACTTCAGAATGGCAAGCGAAAAGTTAGGGTTGAATTAAGGAATGAGGGGAAAATTGAAACGGAAGAGTATGATTTTTTGGGCTTGGCAGAAAATGAAAGTTTTTTGAATGCCATTGCAAAACCAGATCTACAAGCGATACATTCGTGCGAAGAAAGTCTAGAGGATGTTTTTTTAAGAACCACAGGGAAGAGGTTGGCGGATTAAAGAGTATAGGTTAACTGGAAATAGATGTAGCAAACCAGCAATAAAAGTATTGATATAAAAACAATGCATTTGCTAAACATACACTACAATCATCCTAGAAGTACAAATCAAACAAGCTAATAAATGAGATCTTTCATTAATCTTCTGAAATGGGACATAGTTCTTTTAATAAAATATGGGATTTTGCCTGTGGCAATAGGCATCGGGGTGCTTTACATTGCACTCATTTACCTGCTCAATATTCCTTCGGATATTATAATTCTTCTCATTTTTTCCGATCCTTCGATGATGGGATTTATTTTTGTTGGGGTGATGGTCCTTTTCGAAAAGCAAGCTGGAACTACAAATGCCATTATTGTAACGCCCTTGCAACCCTGGCAATACCTTCTTTCTAAATCAATTTCTCTGACAATCCCTGCGGTAATAGTAAGCATTGCCATGGGGCTTGCTTCAAAAGTTCCTGTAAACTATTTCTTTCTTATTATAGCAATAGCACTAACATCCATTCTATTTCTCCTTATAGGATTTGTGGGAGCTCAACGGGTTAAAACTTTCAACCAGTATATTCTTATTATTCCTATGTTCCTAGCACCTCTTTGTATACCAATAGTTGATTTTTTTGGACTATGGGAAACGCCATTGATGTGGCTTATCCCTACACATGCATCTTTGGAATTACTAAATGCCGCTTTCAATGAGGTGAAACTTTGGAAAATCTTTCTTTCTCATTTTGTTCTTTTATTATCAATACTCCTTGCCTGGAAATGGGCAATAGTTGAGTATAGAAAGAGTATGTCAGAATAATTACAAGTAACAAAAAAGCATAAAATATGAAATCAGCCTATCTAAACGTACTAAGGGCAGATACTAAAAATATTTTCAGGGATAACTCCTTGGTTCTAATGCTATTTGTTCCCTTTATCTTCATTCCATTAGTACGATATGGAGGGAAAGTCCTTATGGTTTTTTTCCCCGAAGTTATGGAGTATGCACCAATGACAGTAATGCTATTTGGAGCAATGATTGCCGTTTTCCCTGCGTTTGTAATTGGATTTGTGATGATGGATGAAAAGGATGGTGGTCTAAACCAGGTGCTACGAATTCTGCCATTTCATCTTTATAAGCTCATTGGCCTTCGTGTCGCATTAATGACATCAATTGGTTTAATTAACGCTACACTTTTCTTTGCTTTAAACGGAATTGTATCGTTTCCATTCATAAAGATGATCATGTTATCAATAAATGTATCGCTTTTTGCCCCAATAACTGCTTTTATTATGCTTTGTATATCTGCCAACAAAATCGAGGCTGCTGCGGTATTAAAGGGAATTAGCTTTGTTACTTTTTTTGCTTTTCTACAATTCTTTATTCCAAATGGATACAAGTACTTTCTGTCACCAATTCCAACTTTTTGGGCTTACAGGGCATTTGAGGTGATGGAAAAAGAAATGCTTTTCATGTTATTCTGTTCAATAGGTATTTTTATCCAGTTGGTTTACCTCATGATCCTTTGGAAAATCTTTGAAAAAAAATGGTAAGTTTGTTAATTGTCTTTTAGTATAAAAAAGTTATTGAAATTATAAATTCCATGTTAAAAATTTCATTAGTAATTGTTCAAAATTAGCAACTTGACGTTAGAAAAATTTGATCCGCTCACAGAAAAAAATTGGTATGTTTATTAGAAGACATTTAATTATTCATTTTTTTTTCATTTTCCTTAGTTCCTCTGCTTTAACTCAAGAAATCTCCTTGTATAGAAACTCCCTTATGCCCACTGAAACTAGGATTCAAGATTTGATTTCTAGAATGACACCTGAGGAAAAGTTTTGGCAACTTTTCATGATACCAGACAACCTTGATTCGGGAAAGGAAAAGTATAGGAATGGAATCTTTGGTTTTCAGGTAAGTGCCAAGGGTGATAGCGAAGCTGTAGGTCAAATTCTCCATTACAGCCAAACGCTTCCTGCATTCAACATGGCCAAAAAGATTAACTCCATTCAGAAATACTTTATAGAGGAAAGCAGGCTTGGTATTCCCATTATCCCTTTTGAAGAAGCACTACACGGATTGATTGGTGAAGGAGCAACAGTATTTCCTCAGGCAATCGGGTTAGCTGCTACCTGGGACACCAGCCTTATGCATCAAGTTGCTACGGCAATCGCTTATGAAACCAAAAGTCGCGGTATCAGGATGATTTTATCGCCCGTAGTGAATATCGCCAACGATGTTCGCTGGGGACGGGTTGAAGAAACATACGGGGAAGATCCCTTCCTTACCTCTGAAATGGGAATTGCATTTGTTTCAGCCTTTGAAAACATGGGGATTATTACAACACCAAAGCATTTTATTGCCAATGTAGGAGATGGTGGACGCGATAGCTATCCTGTTGACTTTAACCATAGGCTGCTGGAAGAAATTCACATCTCCCCATTTGAAGCATGTATCAACAAAGGTGGTTCACGTAGCATTATGACATCGTACAACTCTGTGGATGGCAGCCCAGCAACAGCCAACAACTGGCTGTTAAACACCAGATTAAAAGAGGAAATGGACTTTCGAGGATTTGTTATTTCCGATGCCTGCGCTGTTGGCGGAGCTAATGTTCTTCACTACACGGCCTCCGATTACCCTGATGCTTCAGCCAAATCGATTAACAACGGTCTCGATGTGATCTTCCAAACTGATTTTGATCATCATAAACTATTTATCCCACCTTTTCTCGATGGTAGGATAAACCCTAAAACTATTGATGAGGCTGTGGCTAGGGTTTTAAGGGCAAAATTTGAGCTTGGTCTTTTCGAAAACCCATACGTTAACGAGGATGAGGTGAACAAATGGAATAATACCCCTGAGCATAAGGAATTGGCAAGGGATGCTGCACGAAAATCAATAGTGTTACTAAAGAATTGTGATGGTGTTCTTCCTATTGATAAATCCATTAAAACCCTTGCCATTATTGGCTCCGATGCTATCGAAGGACGGCTTGGAGGCTATAGTGGTCCAGGTAATGGAGTTGTTACTATTCTCGAAGGGATAAAGAATAAGCTGGGCAATAGTTCAACCATTAGCTACACTCCTGGTTGTGGGCGAAAATCCGTAGAATGGGTTTCTATTCCTTCGAAGTATTTGTGGATAAATGCTAAAGAGAATGGTCTTTATGGTGAATATTTCAACAACATTAATCTAAGCGGAGAACCAGCCCTTAAAAGGATTGACGGGGAAATAAACTTCCGTTGGACACTGTTTTCTCCAGATCCAGCCATAAACTACGATTTTTTCTCTGCCCGATGGACGGGCAAACTCAAGGCTCCCGAAACCGGAACCTTTAAAATTGGAATTGAAGGGAATGATGGCTATAGGCTTTATGTTGATGGGAAAC
>CAYNHM010000040.1:0-22827 GCA_964397135.1 uncultured Rikenellaceae bacterium | reverse complement strand
TGTCTGTTTACTCCAAACGAAAATAATATTTTGTTGCAAACATAGGATGACGGGTTTTCTTTTTTTCGTCATCGCGAACCCGTCAGGGTTTTAAATTTGATTCTTACAACTTCCTGTTTAAGGTTAGTATTTCATTAATTGCATATAAAGGAAGATTTATTAGCCAGTCTTGCTCGCGGTAATCGGACATAGAAGTTCGGATTGATATACTGGGACTATATTTCTGATGGAATACTTTTAAGCTCTTTGCCTGCAGATTCTCCTCGGCCTTCACTTCAATTGGGAGAACACTACCACTATTTTGAACTAAAAAATCGAGCTCAGCAGTTGACCTTTCGGCCGACCAATAAAAAATTGAATTGCTATTATCGTTAACTAGTTGTTGTAGAACAAACTGCTCAGTGATTGCTCCTTTAAACTCATTAAATATTCTATTCCCTTCAAGGAGTGTTTTTGCATCAATATTTCCCATTGCAGCAAGCAAACCAATGTCGACCAGATAGAGTTTGAATGCGCTTTGATCTTCATACGCTTTTAGGGGAATGGAAGGTTTAGTGGTTCGAAACACCTTGTGAACCTGCCCACAATTAACAAGCCACTCAATGGCCAACTCAAACTCTTTAGCTCTAGCACCCTCTTTTAAAACACCATATATGAACTTTCTGTTCTCCTTGGCAAGCTGCGAGGGAATTGAGTTCCATACCATTCGTATGCGAGGGACTAATTCTGTGGGCGCATGCTTAGAGAAATCTTGCTCATAAGCGTCGAGGATATTCCTCTGAACATATCTCACCTCGTTAAAATTATAATCCTTTCGAAATACGGAGACCGCTTCGGGCATCCCCCCTACAAAATAGTAATGCCTCAACAACTCAATATACTTCAATTTGAAGGTGGTTATCAACGGCCAATCATTCGATTTCAATACTTCAAGAAGTCTCTTCTCTCCCAAGGCTTCGAGAAACTCATAGTAGGACATTGGGAAAAGATCCATAAACTCAACCTTGCCAACGGGGAATGACGTGTGTGCATGCAAAGCCACTCCTAAAAGTGATCCCGCTGCAATTATGAATAGTTCAGGGGCATCCTCAAAAAAGTACTTCAGGGCATTCAGTGCGCTAGGAGCCGATTGTATCTCATCAAAAAGAATTAGCGTATTGCTGGGTGTAATACTTATCCCTGTCTCGGTCTGCAAGGCAATCTTCACACGTTTAATATCAAAATCTAGCTCAAACAGGGACTGTAAGTGTTTGGATTTCTCGAAGTTCACATATAGAACCTTCTCAAAATACATGTGACCAAACTCTTTCATTAACCAGGTTTTGCCCACTTGTCGTGCACCTCTAACAACTAATGGTTTCCTTCCTTGCTTGTTTTTCCAAGCCACCAAATGATTCATTTTATCCCTAATCATGCTTTTTTTTTATGCAAATATACATTTTTTCAAACGTCTTTTTGTTTTTTTGTACATTTTTTCGAACGTGTTTTCGTGATGCGTGATTAGTTTGTTCGATATTCAGGATTCGTATTTCCACCCAAAAAACAAAAAGCCCCACACAATAAATGCAGAGCTGTTGACGCGTTAATGCGAGTGTGATATGTTAACAAACGTCATGGCGATCCCGACGATCGCTGTCGGGAGAAGCCATCTGTTTTGAAAGATTGCTTCTTCAAACTTCAAAAAACGAAGTTTTCATCGCAATGACGGAGGGGTGTGCGTCTTCGCGAGGAGACCGCAGGGCGACGAAGCGATCTTATATTATCCCAAAAAGAATAGCTTATTGCTTACTCCTTACCATCATTCCTTTTACCATGTTCTTTGCTTTCTGCCAAACCAACTCCTTAATCCATGGTAAAATACTGTTCGTCCAGCGCTGTGGATGAACGGTGATCATAATTCGGTTGGGTAGAGTTCCCTGCTGTGCTATTTGAATAATATCTTGTGTCGTTCTAAAAACCAAGCCCTGCTTGCTCCATTTGTCCTGCTGGGGTACTTTATCGCGAATGCTAACCCTATGCCCATCCCAACGACGGCCCGTATCGGTGAGATAGAAAACTTCGTTGAAGTCGATATCGAAGTATGGCTCACCAATAATTTCCAGATCACGGTAACTGTAAATCTTCCATATTTCCCTGCTATCGTACTTGCTACGTGGGCTGCCGTGCATGCAGATGGTTTTAACCTCAACAATCTGCCTTAGCCTCTGCAGGTTCTCCTTAAAATTTTTGAATGCCGCCTCTATATTACCGTTGCAGATGGTAAGGTTCTCGTAATGGTAACCTACCTCGTGGCCAAGAGAAACAATCACCCTAATTATCCCCTCATCCCAACTCTCGGGCACAGCCCTAAAGTAGTAGCTGCCCTTAATTTCCAACTCATGCTCAATTTTGGCGGTGGCCAGGGAGTTTTGGGGTTTTAGGTCGACATCGTGGCGAAGGATGATTATTCGTTCCGGGTTCTGGGTTGCGGGTTCCGAGTTCGGGTTTTTGATTGATTGGTTCTGGGATAGGTAATCGCGAAAGGTTATGAATTTATACCCCTTATCCTGTAAGGTTTTAAGTAGGGATTTGTATTTTGATAGGGTGAAGTCCATTACATAACGTTTACTACGGGTAAAGTTATTGAAATGTTGGAGAATGAATACATGCAAGGGTAAAATAACAAGCAGGGTTTCGGGTTTTATTCATTTCTATCGTTGAGGTTAGGACTAAAATACTATAGTTCTGGGTGACAAAGGGTTCTGCTCTCCTTTCGTCATCGCGAACCCGTCAGTGTGAAGTGATCTGCTCTTTGCGTCATCGCGATCCCGACGATCGCTGTCGAGAGAAGCGATCTGTCTGTACTAAAAAGATTGGCTTTGCCGAGCTCCGCTTCGCTCCGGTTGCTTCGCTCCATTCCATTGCGCTCGCAACGAACGGAGAAACGTGCGTCATCGCGAGGAGACCGCAGGGCGACGAAGCGATCTGTTTTGAAAAGATTGCTTCTTCAAACTTCAAAAAACGAAGTTTTCATCGCAATGACGGAAGGGGGAAAGGGGAAGACCGAAGACGGAAGACCTCGGCTTGAACTACTCAGACGGGCGGGGAGACCGAAGACCGAAGACGGGAGACGGAAGACCGAAGACCGAAGTTGGTAGACGCCAACCCCATTGACGTCAGTTAGACTAGGATGTGAAATGCAGAATGATAGGCTGGAGCCAACCTGCTGTTGGTAAACCTAAAAGAATAGCTGCGACCGAGGTAGGAGCCTCGGCTGAACAGAGCCTCAGCCGAACGGAGGAGAGGTGAACACACGCCTAACCTTTGTACGAAAGGATTGCCTCCAAACACCGCTCTGCGGTGTGTCCATCCCAAAGTTCGGGACGCACTGGGTTTCGTTTTTTTGAGATCGCCGTACGGTACTCTTCCCTGATCCTCTCCACGTTATTCCCAACTAAAACGCTGGCTCCGCCATGTTCTGTCAGGGTTATGGGTCGTTCGGTGTTCCAGCGTAGGGTAAGGCAAGGCGTTCCCAATACTGTGCACTCCTCTTGCAAACCGCCGCTATCGGTGAGCATTACCTTTGCTCCCATATTTAGACGAAGCATTTCGAGGTAGCCAAGGGGCTCGAGAAGAATTAGTTTAGGGTGATTTGCAATTTCATCGAAAAGCCCAAAGTTAATCAATTGCTTGCGCGTACGGGGATGGATTGGCCAGATCAGGGTGTAATCATTCGCAACATCTTCCGTTAAGAATCGCATTATGGGTTTTAGTATCTCTTTTGAATCGACGTTTGATGGGCGGTGCATGGTCATTACTGCGTAATGCTCGTCTTTAGGGATTGATTGGTTGGTTGAATGATTGTCTCGATTACCATCGGGAGATTGAATGATTTGATTGTTACCAATGATGTTCTGGATGAGCAAATTCTTTGCCTTGGCTCTGTTGGTTTCGAGGGTATCAATCATTATGTTGCCAACAAAAACAATGCGCTCTTCGGGTGTTCCCTCCTTTCGGAGATTCTCCGATGATAGTGTATCGGGTGTTAGAAGCAAGTCCGATAACCTGTCGGTAACCAAACGGTTTACCTCCTCGGGCATGGTGATATCCCCAGAACGCAAGCCTGCCTCAATGTGGCAACATTTAACCCACTCCTTTTTTGCTGTTACAGAACCGGCCAAAGTGGCATTTACATCACCTACAACAACAACCCAATCGGGTTTGTGCTTTTTCAGCACTTTTTCAAACTCAATCATGGTTTGACCCACCTGCTGGGCATGGGTTCCAGAACCAACTCCGAGGTTCATGCCTGCCTGTGGAATGTTAAGCTGCTCAAAGAAGGTTTGCGACATGCGGTCGTCGTAGTGTTGACCGGTGTGGACAAGGATGTGCTCAATTTTTTGCCTTCCCTGTTTGTTATGCTTCTCAATTGCATGCACAAAGGGGGCAATCTTCATAAAATTTGGTCTTGCACCAACAAGAGATATAATTTTCATTAAATAATAATTAAGTTTTATGTGTTCTTCTCAAAAAAGGTCTTCAGGATTAATCGTTAAAAACTCCTTCCAGGAAAGAGATCTGTTGTCGACTAAATATATTTTGTCGGGTTTATACTTCGATTTAAAAAAATCCATTCCCCTTTTTGGGGCAGAAGGGGTACTTTTTACTTCAATTGCAACTATAAGTCCCTTCTTTTCTAGTACAAAATCAACTTCGTTCATGCGATCACGCCAGTAAAAAACATTATAATTCTTACCGGCTGAATGATTGATTAAATGTGACCCAATTGCAGACTCAACAATTCGTCCCCATACCCCAGGATTACCCTTTATCTCGGAAAACGTTTCAATTCTTTGGGAAGACAGGAGCGCATTGTTAAAAACCTGAAACTTGGGGCTCGAAGATCTCTTTCGGATTACATCGGCTGCGAATTTTTCGATCCCTCCCAACAAGCCAGCCGTTTCAAGCAAATTTAAGTAATGTGATAGTGTTGTAGTATTCCCTGCATCCTGGAGTTGCCCCTGTATTTTTGTGAACGACAAGATTTGGCCGGAATAGCTGCACCCAAGTTCGAACAGCTTCTTCATCAAGGCTGGTTTATCGATACGTGTTAGCATCAGGATGTCTCTGGAAATACTGGTTTCAATCAGGCTGTCGCACACATAGTTTTTCCATCGTGGCTCGTCGTGGATCAATTTAGCGCTTCCGGGGTAGCCGCCAAACCATGCAAACTTCTCTTCATCCCAGCCGAAGGCTTGATTCATTTCTTTCAGCGACCAATGGGGTATATGTAATAGCTCAAACCTACCAGCCAGTGATTCGGTAAGCCCGTGCTGGAGCATTAAGCGTGAGGAGCCCAAAAGCATTACCTTAATGTTGAGTCCTTCACGGGTATCCTCATCCCAGAGTTTTTTGACCATTTCGCTCCAACCCGATATTTTTTGGACTTCATCGATAACCAGTAGGAATTCGCGGTATGAGCTGACTTTCATTTTCAGCCTAACGCCTTCCCAAAGCTGCTCTATCCATGATGAGTTACCTGCAGGCACAGCATCGGCTGATTCTATTAACCAGGGTATTTTTAATTCTTTTAGAAGTTGGTTTGCCATGGTGGTTTTGCCCACCTGCCTTGGCCCAACTAATACCTGAATATAGGAACGAGGCTCTTCGATGCGCTTCTGTAACCCGCTTATATGTTGCCGCTGAAACATGTTTATACAATTTACTCAATTGACTGAGTAAATTTACTCAACATTTTGTAAAAAACCAAAAAAATGTGGGAATTAGTTATTGGTTCTCTTCTTCTCCCCTTTCTAAAGGAGGAAGACCGAAGAGGGAAGGCGGAAGACCGAAGATCCCCACCTGAATTGCTCAGACGGGCAGGGAAATGAAATGATGAATAGCAGGTTGGAGCGAACCCACAGCGGGTAAATCTTGAAGAATAGTTGCGACTAAAGCAGGAACATCGTCCGAAAGTAATCAGGGTCGGGATCGCAATGACGGTTGAACGTTTTGGCATAAATGCGGATAAACGTATAATCTTTTTACAAAAAAAACATAAACAAAACTTACAATAACTTGTTAATAGGGATACAATTAAACTGCTTTTTAAATTTATTAAAAAGAAAATACTGTTTTTGTGAACATTATTACATCGATTTGTTAATTATATCACTTTAAGTGTTTTGGAAAATAAATAATAAAAAACATTAACTAGATTTACAGAGTTTTTTCAAAAAGCCAATAATAATTTTAAACTTAACAATAAACCTTAAAAACTTGACAATTATGAAAATGAAACATTTACTTAAACAGGGATTAGTTACCCTTTCTCTTATTGCTATAAGCATTGGCAGTTGGGGACAAGGATTAGAAACTTTCTCAAATTTATCCCTTTCAGGAACAAGTTACGCGAATGGTACTTTTTTAGGTCAAGATGGATCAACATGGACTTATGTACAATGCAGAGGTGACTATGCAATTACCGACAAGGCAATTATGATTGGAAGAAGCAGAACGCCTCAATCTAATTTTTATTCAGGTAGCATTGAAGGAGGCATTGGAATACTCAATTTTGATTATTCTCAAGCATTTACTACTAACGTAAATTTAAATGTATTAATAAATGATGTTATTGTTGGAAACGTAACATCGTCCAGCGAGCAAGGTGTTATTAAAAACTCTGGAGACATAACTGTCAATGTTTCTGGAAATTTTGTGATCAAGTTTATTAATGTGAATAATTCTGATGGACAAGTGGTTGTTGACAATGTTACATGGACAGGCTACTCCTCCGGTGGCAACCAAAACCCGGTAATTTCAAATATTTCTCAGAACCCAGCTCAGCTAATTCAATCCTCAACCACTGTATCGGTTTCTGCTAATGTTGCTGATTCTGATGGAACGGTTGACCTAGTTCAGCTACGTTGGGGAAAAGCTGCTGATGAACTTGAGAATACAATTAATATGACTTTTCAAGGCGGAGGAGTTTATACTACCGCATCAGGTATCCCCAGCCAATATAATGGCACAACAATATACTATGCAGTATATGCCGAAGATAATGATGGTGGCTCTACCACCTCAACAACTCAAAACTATATGGTAAGCCCAGTAATCTCATTAGAAACATTTGATTCTGATCTGGGTGATTTTATTACCTACAGCGTAGCTGGCGATAGCCGCGTTTGGGGTTACACCTCTGTTAGTGGCAATGGTGTTGCTCAAATGAATGGTTACGGCTCCGATACCACTGAGGTTGACTGGCTTATTATGCCCAACCTAAACCTAAGCGCTCAAGACCTTGTTCTAAGCTTTGAAACTTGGAAAAGATATGGCGTAACCGATGAGAACAATTATCTCAAACTTTATTATTCAACAAACTACCCCGGACAAGGCGACCCCACAGATTTCACTTGGGTTGAATTGGCATTTACCCAACCTGAAGAAGATCAAGTTTGGGCCTCGTCAGGATTAATTGACCTTTCAGCGATTGAAGGCGAAAACGTTTATATTGGTTTTGAATACCGCTACAGTAGTGAGTATGTACAGTGGAGGGTTGATAATGTTAAACTGGAAAAGAAAACTTATACCGTAGTCTTTGATGTGGTTGATTACACCAACCCATATTCTCCAACCCCTCTCAACAATGTAAACGTTGATTTTTACAACGTTGAAAAACTAACAAATGTAGAGGGACAAACAGTATATACATGGGTTGAAAACGGTACTAATATCCAATTTACTGCCTCAAGGGAAGGCTACCACGAATTCATTGGGTTGTTAACTGTTGATAATAAAGATTTAACCCAACAGGTGCGAATGTTGAACACAAAAGCAGCAGTTAATATCGCAGCAAATCCGAGTGCCAATACTGCATCAATAACATGGGACGGGGTAGGAGCAGAAAATTATGCTATTCATTATGTAAACAATAGCACACAAATTCCAACTTACGTTACAGCATCAGAAAGCCCTGCTAGTATTGTGGTATCACCAGAAACAACCTATACTCTGAAAGTTCGAGCGCTACTTGATGGCGTATGGACAAGATATTCTGATCCTATAGAGTTTACAACCTTGGCAGGTACTCCAATTATTGCAAGTAATATATCTGTTAATAACATTACCAGCAATTCAGCGCAGGTAAACTGGATTGGGGAAGGTGCTGAAGCTTATGCTGTGAAATACTACAATATTGAAACGCCTGCAAATTTCTCATATGTTACAGCTTCAGCCAGCCCCTTAACCATAACGGTTATGCCCGAAACAACCTACGGGGTTGTTGTTAGAACCCTTGTTAATGGGCAGTGGACGCCCTACTCTCCAGAAGTTGAGTTTACAACACTAGCAGGTACACCTGTTATAGCTTCTAATATTTCTGTTACAAATATTACAAGTGGCTCTGCTCAAGTTAACTGGGTTGGAGAGGGTGCTGATGCATACGCTCTAAAATACTATAATGTAGCAACACCAGCTAATTTTTTCTATGTAACTACTTCTTCTAGCCCAACAACAATAACGGTTATGCCCGAAACAACCTACGGGGTTGTTGTAAGAACCCTTGTTAATGGGCAGTGGACCCCATATACCAATGAAGTTCAGTTTATTACACCCGCTGGAGCACAGATAATTGCCACAAATATATCTGTTGATAACATTACCAGCGCAAGTGCGCGTGTTAGTTGGAACGGAGAGGGTGCTGATGCATATGGCATACTATACTGGGATAGGAATTCCTCCACTCAGTATTTTATAACAACCTACTCAAGCCCAACCACTATTGCTCTTCTGCCCAGCACTTCCTATGGACTTCGGATGAGAACTCTGTCTAATGGAACATGGACACCATATTCTGAAACAATTGAATTCGAATCGCCTGCTGGAGCACAGATGCTTGCGACCAATGTTATTGTTTCGGATATTACGCCTTATAGCGCAGTGGTTAGTTGGGATGGCGAAGGAGCCGAACTGTATGGAGTTTCCTTCTTTGAAGTTGGGAGTACTGCCCGCACCTATGTTACAACTACAGCCAGCTCATTACCAATAAATGTTGAACCCGGTAAAGATTATAACGTAAGGGTTAGGACTCTAATTAATGGAGCATGGTCTCGATTCACGGATTTAGTTCCTTTCTCAACACCAACCGAGCCTAAATCGGGAGAGGTAGATAAAACATTTAGCAACAATACGTTGATTGCGCCAGAAAATATTATGCTATTCCCAAATCCCGCAACCGACTATACCATAGTTAGGTTCCTCTTGAAAGAAAGCACAGATGTTACAATCAGTATAACTGACCTGAGAGGCGCACTGGTAAAACAACATAAGCTTTTCAATCAAAAGGGTGAGGTTGATTCCAGAATAGATCTTACCTCCCTTAGTGCAGGTATGTATATTGTAAAAATTTCCACTACTAATCATTTTGAATCTAGGCGACTTATTATCAGGTAACGTATTAATAAATATACTAAAACAGAAGAGGCTGCGGGTTTTCCGCAGCCTCTTCTATTTCCTACTAACTTATAGCCTATGTAAAACTCTTTACCACTCGTGCGGGAACACCTAATGCCAAACTATATGGCGGAACATCCTTTGTTACAACCGCTCCTGCCCCTATTACCGCACCCTCGCCAATGGTTACACCGGGCATTATTATAGCTCCAATACCGATATGGGCTCCATCCTTAATTATAACCTCAGCTGTAGTTAAGGGGCAGTGCATTACGGGTTTCCCTTTTTCATATTTGTTAAGATTTCTTTGGTGACAGAGAATCATCACACCTGCTGTAACCCAAACGTATTTACCTATCTTAACAAGATGTGGATAAGCATCGTCTATTTGAACCGACCTGCTTATTTTGCTACCTTTTCCTACTTTTACACCTCTTAAGCGATGTAAAAACGTTGTTATTTGAGCTGGAAATGTAAAAGGAATTATTACTGAAAGAAATCGTATCCATATTCCCTTTAAAATTCTAATCGGGTTCATTTTTTATTCGCTTTAATGACTTGTTATAAGTTCAAGGATAAACTGGTTTTGGTCAACACTCTCTTCCCAATAACTACCTATTTCGCTAAAGAATTTGCTAGAACCTACAATTTCATTTTCAAGTGATCGTATTAGTTGACTGAAATTGTTATAGTTGCGCAACCTTCTTTTATTCTCTAAATATTTAAAATTTGCCATATCGTTCTCTCCAACAAAGGAATTAAAACGATAAGATTTTAAGCCTAAAAGCGCCGATTCCGAAGCCATAGTTTGGCTATCGCCCACATAGTAATTACATGCTTTTAGTACGCTATGAACCATTGATGCGGGATAAGGACACTGGAACTCTAATAATTCTTCAGACAACTTTGCCTCAGAGCTAATAAGGATATTAAAGGAATGCTTGTGAAAAAGATTAACCAGCTCTTCTTTCTGGCTATGGGAAAAACCAAAATGTTTAAAATCGTGATTTGCCTTCCAACCAACAAAGCGAAGAAAAACTGTTTTTTGATCGGTGTTATACCCTTTCTCGCTGAGATCGATTGGTACTATTGAACTATAAAGGGGCGAAAGGTAGGAGTTTTCGAAAATACCCGGAACCCTTATATGCTTTTTCCCGAAATCCCTCTCAAAAATTTCGGGAGTAAAAACCTTGTCGGCAAACTTAACAACAACTCTATTTGTTAACCAAACCACTTCCGAATCAGGAAAAATATATGCCTTACATTTCCTTACAAATAGCTTAACAAAAACTGTGTTAATAGATGCCTTAGAAATAAAGAAATTGGCTTTGCTCTGCTTTGCTATTCTTAAAAAACGTGTAAGGTTCTTTAGGTAATAAAGGAATTTGACGAAAATATTTGAAGATTTCGAATGAGAAAATTTCATGTATTCTATTCCGTTTTCGTTTAAAAGTTTCCATAGAATCTCCTTCTCTCTTGCAATAACTATAACATTATTCGATGATTTAAGCATTTTGATAACATGCTTAAACTGATGATAATGTTTCGGGTGATTCAGCTCAAATATATAGTTCATGTTTAATCAGATTTTTCTCAGGAACAAACCGCAAAATATTTATCAAAAACATAGCACCATTCCCTAACAGCAAACTGATGTGAGTGTTTTTGTTCTATTGATATCCGTGCTTGTTTTGAAATAATTTGCATTTTATCGGTGCCATAATTACTTAGCAAATCAACAAGTTTTTCCTTATAGGTTTTCCAATCGCCATAGCTAACCAAAAAGCCATTTTCGCCATTAACAATGGTATCGGAAATATTCCCAACGTTTGTGCTTACACAAATTAGCTCGCATGCCATTGCCTGCATTAAAGCTGTTGGAAAACCCTCCGATTGAGAGGACAATAGAAAAATTTTTGATTTATTGAACCATTCCTCGGTATTATCTACAAATCCAACAAATGAAACAATATCTCCAATGGCAAGTTCTTCTGTTAACCCCTTGAGGTATTCGCTCCGTGGCCCATCGCCAGCAATACACACAGTGAACCGATAGCCCTCATTTTTTAACTCATAAAATATCTTTAGGAGATGTTCAATTCTTTTCTCTTCAGAAAGTCGCGAGAGTATAATAAAATCGAATTCCTTTTCTGAATTATTATAAGAAAACCTATTTGTATCGATGGTGCTGTGAAGGATGTTAATTTTATTGGGATCTACACCAAACTTAATCCAATAATCCTTCGACATTTGCCCTGGAACATTAATAAACAAAACTTTACGAAAAACCCATTTTACAAATGCTCCAAAAATTATGTTTTTTGATTTTCGTTGAATGTAGATTCCTGTTTGAGCACAAGCAAAGGGAATCCCAGATATTAAACTGGCAAAAAAGGCAAAAAAGGCATGTGGTACTATATGATAGCCAATAATAAAGCTGCATTTGTACCTCTTTGCATATTTTGCCAATAAAAATGGTATAAGAATTTTTAATGGCTTTAGTCTATTTATATAATTTGGAAGTACTAAATATTCCAGCTTATCAATTTTTGGGCCCACCTTATCGCGAAGAACATATATCTTTTCAACACTATCGTTTAAGGAGAGGGGGATAAACTTAGCCTCGAAGGTTCCCTGCCCCATCTTGGCAGAGCAAAGTATTCTAATTTTTTTATTGGACACCAAGCCTCATTTTTTTATAGCATTACCTTGATTTGGGGATTCCTAACGAAAAACCTTCTTTTACCCGAAGAGGTAAGAGGTATGTCGTCAACCACTTCAATTTTCAATGTAATATCAGTACCCATTACCTCAAGTACATCTTCCTTGATTTTCTTTATAAACTCTTCTTTGAAATTACTGTTTGGAACAATGTACAAAGTGAATTTATCTATCTCGTTTTGTGCCAATTGAAAAAGATCGATAAAGTTTTGGTGTTCAAAATAGCCTGCAAAAAAGTAGAAAGTAATATACTTTCCGCTTGGTGTAATCAGCACATCAGTTTCCCGGCCCTCAAGGGTTGTAACCGAAGGCATTTCTCTTCCGCAGCTACAGGGTTCATTTCGGGGCACAGCAAAATCCCTGATGTCGTATCTAATAAATGGAGTGGCATAATTTGTAATATCAGTATATACCAAACTCGCCTTGCCCTCACTTACAACCTGGCCATCCTTTAGGTATTCCACAATGGCAATTTCTGGTGATATATGGTAACATTCATGGGTTGGACATTCAAATATTATTGGTGCTCCCTCGGCTCCGTAAGAATCGAATATTTTACAATGAAATACCCTCTCTATTTTTTCCCTTAAGTAAGGGTATAATGGCTCGCTGGTTGTAATAATTGTATCGAGTTTAAAACTATTGTCCCCTTTCTCCTCAAGAAATGTGGCTAAGATAAACAGTGACCCTGGATAGCCCCTAACTATTTTTATATTTCGCCTTTTTATGGTTTCCAAAATAAAATCAATATCTTTCTGATCAATACTGCGCGAGTGAACATAATAGCTACGATTTAACCAATCCTGAATTTTTTTTGATAATCGGTTACGGGGCATTGTGGCAATTTTCATGTAAGGATCCCCAAGCCGAAAGTTAGTCCAGTACCAACCGCGTAGATTAGCGGCTCGAATCATGCTTAACGACTCCTTGGTTTTGTAGTACTGCAATGGTTGTCCCGTTGAGCCACTCGACCCCCCTATAATCATTTTTTCCCGTGGAATATTCTGAGCCACCATATTGTGTGGGAAGTTTTCGCGGATAATCTCTTTTGTAAGCAGTGGCAGCTTTACAAGATCTTTTACCGTTTTAATATCATCGGGCTTTAGTTTCCGCTGTTCGAAAACATTTTGATAGTAAGGAACATTTTTGTAAGCATGTTCTACTAATTGTCGTAACTTTTGGTTATGATATTCCTCTATTTCCTCCTTGCTCCACCACTGGCTTTGCATTAAAAAGTCGAAACTTTTTTTCATACTGCTCCCAAGCAGAATGTCTCCTATAAATAATGATTTTTCGCTAATCCAATTATAAAACGGCATGAGTAAATCTTTTCAGCGTTTCTTTTCTAGTTCACTTTTATTTCACTTACAACAGGACGATACTTGCCAGAGGGAGAGTTTTCTATATCATTTTCCTGAATAAAATCTACCACAACATGCCCCATTTTTGCTCTAATACCATTTGTTATCTCAACCTTATCTGATTCTGAAAGTGGATCTGACACTACTCTAAGTAAAACTTTGTCAAATGATTTTTGAACTAACTGAAATTTTACCAGGTTTCTGTTTAATGCGATTTTTGTATCCCACAGCAAATGAAAAATAAATCCCCAGTGAATTCCTGTTCCTTCAGTAGTGTAAATATAATCGCTTGTTCTCCCTAAGATTTTCTTTATCATCTTACTTTGCCTTCCACAACTACATTGACAATTGCTAAATTCTACCTCATCTGCGTTCCAATAACGAATATAAGGCATGACATAATTATCCAAATCTGTAATAATTAGCTCATTCTTTTCGTTAGTCTCAAGCAATACTCTTTCTTCGGTAATATGTAAGCCTTCGTGTTTACTACATTCAAATGCAATGCCCCCAACTTCTCCACACCCATACTGATCATAAACATCCGCATTAAAAACTTTTGATATTAGCACCCTGTATTCAGGCATTAAGGGCTCCGCTGTAGTCATTATTGCTTTTACATTAAAGGTTATATTCCTCTTCTCTATTTCCTTTGCTAATTCAAAAAGACTTTGGCTATAACCACGAATTAAAGGAACTCTGTGCTTAGATAGTATCGTCATCAATTTATCTGCGTTTTCTTCCGATGAATTATATGCATCTAGTCGTATTACGTTTTTAATATAATCTATTGTATTTGTCTTTATTTTTGAGGCAATGCTTTGTTTTGATATATGTCCGCCTTTAATTAAAATATTCTTGTCAGATTCGTTGATTCCCATCCAATCGTAAAACCTTTTGTATGCAGCCCAGGTTGAGCTTCTTGTTGCAGCATCTGTTCTCTTAAAAAGGACACTTCCTGTTGTTCCGCCAGTTTGTCCACCTTTAACCCCTTTTATTTTTGTGATATTTTTTGGAATAAAATCAGAATAATGAGCCTTTATTGTTTCTTTTGTAATAATTGGGAAAATTGTAATGTCTGAAAGGCTTTTTATATCATCGGGTTTAATCCCATTTTTAATCATAAACGAATTGTAAAAGGGAACATTATGGTAACAATGGTCGATAAGCCCTTGCAACTTTTTAAGCCTAAATGCATCCATTTCCTCAGGGCTATACCATTGAGTTTCTTGGTATAGCTTGTAATACTGCTGAACATTTTTGCCGGAAAGAAAATCAATAATTCTTGAAGAGTTCATTTTCTACTGATTAATTATATTCATCAATTTGGGAACAAAATCGGTTTTAATTACCTCCTCCATGCTGTACTTTATAAAACTTTCCCTTATTTTTTTTGGATTAAATGTATTAATCCTTTGGATTAGTTGGCTCAGCGCCTCAGCAAAACTCTCGGGTGTATCGTCGCAAAACACCCCATGCTCTTCTCTAATAATATTCAAACAGTATGGGTTCCTTGTTGATATAACAGGTAGCCCTGCTATTAAATACTCAAGGGTTTTGGTACTAGAATTATTGTAAAAACCGACCATTGGTAAAAAATTAATACCAACATTCGCATCGCCAATATACTCTTTTACCTGTTCGGTTGGCAAAAACCCATGATAATTTACTAATCCTCCAAGGTTCCTTTCCTCAATTTCTCTTGTCAGTAATTTTACATCATTGTCTTTGCCGCTTCCAATTATATCATACTTTAACTTTGAATAATATTCGGGTTTGCTTTTCAAAAATAATGCAATTCCCTTTATGGTTTTCCATACTTCTCTTTGGGTTATTGTGCCTATGTACAACAATTTAATAGTTGAGTAATCTTTAGGTTTAAATCCATAATCGGGCATACCCAACCCTGCTTTCAAAGCTTTCTTATCGGGTATCCCAAACTTTTTTTGGAGCCTGTTGTTGCCAACGTTTCCAACAAAGATATATTTATAGAATTTTAGGTTAACCGCCAAAATAGTGTTCAACATAAAACGTTTTAACCAACTGGTGTTTACGCTTGGAGTATATAGTTGGATATAAAATTTTTTGGAAGGAAATAGTATTCGGTATATAAAAAGGCCTGCAAGCGGAATGCTTGCCGTGGCTGAAATCCATACTAAGTCGGCTGAAGTGCTTCTAATACATTGAATATTGTTTCTATACATATAAAGAATATTAAGGAATTGTTTAGGTGGACCGGAATGCCTATATGGTAACTCCTTGAACTCTTTACTTATACTGGTTGTACCTTTGTTTTTATAGAATGAACAATAAACATTAATGTGTTTTTTTAGTATTTCAACTACCTTACCTGTTAATGACTTCTCAAATTGTCCGTCATTAAACGCAAAGTGCATTATTATTAATATAGTTTTGTTGTTTTTATTTTGCATAAAGTGGAATAAACCTTTGTTGTTGAGTTGGTTTACTAAGCGCGTGCCTATTACTAATAAATATTATGCTCAGCACAAACAGTACCGAAATGGTTCGAGCGTTAAAAATAATCCCTGAGTATGAAAACAGATCGAAAAGAAAAAAGAGAATAAAAAATATCCTGATTTTAAACTCTTTTAAGTAACGACAAATGGCTATTACCAGTAAAATAAAAAACATTACCCCAAAATATCCATTTGCTAAATAGAAACGACCTAATCCACTTACAGATGATTTACCAGCTAGGTTAAATTTCTCATGTTCAAACTCTTCATACGTAGTTGCATAAACGGTACTCAAACCATAGCCAAACATAGCTTTGATGTTAAACGGGTTTTGAAGCATTTGGTCAAAAAGTGCTTGATTGCCACCCATCCTGCCGTAACCGACATCACTTTCCTGATAGCGTTCTCCTCCTGTGTTATGAGTAATTGCATACTCAATTACGTATTCAAAATCAAAACTTCCCCATATAACCCTTTCTTTATTCAATGAAGGATTAAATCGAACTCCAAAGTAAAAAATTAAGGGTATAATAATTACAACACTGAGTATCCTTTTAACAGAAAACCTACCCCCTAAAAAATAGTAAAAATAGCCTACAAATAAAGGCATTAGAAACCATATGGCTCGTTTATTTGATGCAATCGGAATCAGCAATGTTAGCAGTATAAAAGTCCAGTCCCACTTTGAAAATTGTCTTTCATTCTGTGCCCATATTAACAAGAATGCAAAAATTGGTAATATTGCAGCCACTGAACCCCCGCTTAGATTTACTGAACCAATTACTGTTTCATTAAACCCAATTAAAAGGAGTTTTACAAACGAATAGAAAATCTGCATCTTAAAAAGCAGTAAAATAAGATTGAAGTAATAATTAATGTTAATTCCCTTTTGCACAGCATGATTGAAAGACAGCAATACTAGTACCGGTAAAAAGTACTTAAAATACTGACTAAAAGCAAAATTGAATGAAACTGGATTGTAGTAATAGGAGATAAAGAAAAAAACACTAAAAAGAAAAAAAACAAAGAGTAACAAAAAATCATTTTTTGAAATTAGATTTTTATTAAACTTTCTATAAAAGAATACTATGGCGATTAAAAAAACTATAACCTTATGCGCCTGCAGCACCAAAACACCAAAATAATTGAACAGGCCCTCGTAAAACAATAAAAACAGCAGTATTGAAAATGTATCTTTTTTGGAATTTCTAAATAAAACGATACCCGTAACTGCTACAATTATGAAAAAAAGTAAAAGATTTAACGAGGGGATTTGATCGAGCCTTGTTTTAAACTCAAACATTTTCTTCTCGCTTTTTTAGTTTAAAAAAATGTTTGCCGAAAATTGCAATAAATGACGCTGCAAAAATAAGAATAAGTGTAATTCGAAAATACCAAGCAATGCCAATAATGTTGAGTACTATGGTTCCAATTAAAAAAACTAGGAGCACCACTTCCTGATAGCTAAAAAAATTAAATTTCAGGTTTTTTTCTGTGTACCAAACAAGTTGCAAGTACTTAATAAGAGGTGGTACTGTAAACGCAAGCCCTAAACCCACTAACCCAAGCCTTGAACCAATTAATACCAACATAGCTAAGCCTAAGCCTATACCAATAAACTCGTTTAATGAAAGTAAATAAGTTTTTTTTTGAATTAAAGGGCCAAACCCCCTAAGCCTTCTTAAAATTTCAAGTACACCCGCAAGCGATAGAAACCCAATTAGCACACCACTTTCTGCATATTCTGTTGTGCCAATATACAGGGCAATTTCTGGGGCAAGTAGTGTAAGGCAAATAACGGCACTTAACGAAAGAATGCCCATCGATTTTGATATTTTATAAAGATCTTTTTTAAACGACTCCTTTTTATAGTTTTCAAAAATCATAGGGTTCCATGCAAGTTTAACGGCAAGGTTAAGCATTTGTAGCACCGACGTAATACGAATGGCAAAAGCAAATAAACCAACCTCTTTGATAGAAAAATAGTTAGCCATAATACTTCGTGAGAGGGGTTGCCAAAATCCAACAATTAATAGCCCTGGTACTATAGGGGTTGAAAACTTAATAATTCTATTGGCTTCTCTAAGATTAAAATGAAGTCCTATATATTTATACGATACTATAAAGTTTGATACACTTGCAACAAATGCCCCCGTTAAATGTCCGTATAAAACTCCAGCAATACCCAGATCAAGAACCAATATGTAAAGAATTGTAGTCCCTAGACGAACCAATAAACTGCTTACATTTATTGCCACATATACTTTAGGCCTTTTCTCATACCGAGGAATTACACCTAAATATGTATAAAAGGCTGAAAAAATCAACCAAATAAGACTTATACGATACTCTTGTTTATAGTTTCCCCCTTCTAAATAGTATGAAACAACTCTATCCTCGTATAAAAAGGCAATTGTAACCACTATTAAGGTAGCGATTACTGTTAAAAAAAGTCCTGTTGAAATTAATCCTCTCCTTTCCTCTAGGTTATTTTTCTCGTAGAAATATCGACCAATTGCCGAATAGAACTCAAGATTACATGCAAACATAAGGAAGTGAGCCAGCGTAACAAGGAGTTCAACAATCCCAAACTCATAGGCTTCAAACTGCCTAGCATAAATAGGAATTAAAATAAACCCAGCGAATTTTCCAACTA
This sequence comes from uncultured Rikenellaceae bacterium, assembly GCA_964397135.1. GTDB lineage: Bacteria > Bacteroidota > Bacteroidia > Bacteroidales > Tenuifilaceae > MWFE01. Next base: position 4,180 of record CAYNHM010000040.1, on the reverse strand, counting down.
CAGGAAGGATGCCATAAACGGAAACTTGTTTGAGAAAATCTTTCAAAAAATCTTGCTTAGAATTTAATAATCAACATTCCCAATATACTCCTTCCAATCGCCCACATCCTTCCACGATTTTTCAGAAACAGGGAATACGCCTACCTTCCCTCCGTTTTGCATAACATCGTGGATTAACTGGGTAATGTGGTAAAATTTATTCTTAGGGATTTTTGGTATAACATGAGGCTCTAAAATATACATGCCGCTATTAATCTTAAATGTTAGCTCTGGTTTTTCTACCAATGCCTTTAGGTTTCCATTTGCTCCTGTTTCAATAATGCCATAGGGTATTGGGTAGTGCTTTAGGGCTGCAACAATTGTTATTTCGTTATTGTTTTCTCTGTGAAATTCTAGTAATTCCGAATAATCCTGCTCAATAATAATGTCGCAATTAGTTACGAAAAAGGTGCTATTTATTTTATCGTTAAGTAAATGAAGACTACCAGCGGTACCTAGTGGTTTTTCTTCCTTTAAATAGCTGATGCTATATGGTAGGTTAAGTTCTCCAATATAATACTCAATAAGCTCGGCCTTATAATTTACCGATATATAAAAACTATTGCACCCATAAAGAGCAAACCTGCTGAAGATTTCTTCGAGCATAGTTTTTTCGCCAATGGGAATTAGCGGTTTGGGAATTACATTTGTTAGAGGCTTAAGGCGATTACCAAAACCTCCAGCCATTATAACCACAGGGAGGTTAAAGCCTTGTATGGGTTTAACCTGACATTTAGGAAACAAATCCTCCCAAAAAAAGCAACTGGATATTTCATTCGCCTCATTAACAACCGGTAATAATTCCATTTTATATCGTAGCATTAAATCCTTCGCCTCGTCGAGTGTTATTCCTGTATGCCCTATACGGGGATTTAAACGTAGTATTCCTGCAATAGTATCATTTAATGGCTGGTTACGAATAATAGCACGTTGTATGTCGCCAATGCTAAGAATTCCGATAAACTTATTTTGCTTGAGCACTATTAGGGACTTTACCCCCAACTCGTCCATAAGCTTAAGGGCTTTTAGAATGGGAGTATCTGGGGATAATGTGCGTTGTTCAACCCTTTTAGTGTTCATTTAATAACGGTATTTAAGTAAATGATTTTTATATTTTTCTATTTTGCTTGGGTTTTCAAATTCCCACTGTTTTGCCACGTTTTTGTATATTTCAATGTCATAGATTTTTTTCCCAATAAAAAAATCTTTTGTGTTTTTAGAAAAATGTAATTTGTATTTCAAAACAGGATCATCATCCTTTACTGTTGCTCCACCACCAACATGTAAATACCTGCACCCTTTTTTCTGTCCTAGTTTTATCATCGCATCATACATAATGCTGAAGGGAGAAAAACTTAAAAAATCTGTTAATGTCCCCCCCAGATGTCCATGAAGATATTCTCCGTAATGCATTGTTGTTATTGTAGAAATGTATTGCCCTTGATAAATAACAAAAAAACAGCAAACACCATCAATTTTCAGTAAATTTTTAAAATACTCTTCACTAAAATACAAGTATTTTCCTGCATTAACATTACGCATTGCTTCGGTGTATATACCATAAAAAACATCAACAACACTTTCGTCATTACAAATATTCTCTATCAATAATCCATACTTCTCGATTGTTCGCCTAATTTGCTTTTTTGTAGTGCGCTGAAAATCTGCGTATAAAGCGTTATAGTCCTGTTGTAAATCTATATAAACTGTTTTTCGATCAAAGATTACATCAAGGTGATTTTTTGAAAATCCTGCATTTCCCATTAATGGATGAAATCGAGTAAACTCTGCAATTATTTTATTTTCCGCACAAAAGGAGTTAAAACTATCATAAAACTCATTGATAAAAGCCTTTTCGTAATTGCTTGAAACCACACCGTTATACCCATAGGCACCCTGAATATCAAAGTACTCCTTATCCAAGTTGTATCCCAGCGCATTTACCGAGTTAATAAGGAAGGGATAAAGTGCAATATTCCCATCCTTCTCAAAAACAAAGCACAATGCTTTTCCATCACCATTTTTTTCGTAAAGCGAATAGTATTCAGGAGTATAGTAGATATCCTGCTGTTCAGCTGGCAGCTTAGCCAGTAGGTTATTCCATTCTTCCGAATCGTTAAGGGTAAGTATTTTAAAACTCATACTCATCTATTATTTCCAAAAAATCCTGCTTTAAAACTCCAAGAGAGATCTCGTTTACAAATTCACCTTGATTATACCTCGATTTTCTCAATATGCCCTCTTTCTTATATCCAGTTTTCTCAAGCATTTTTAATGCGCCCTCATTGCCTTCAATTACCCTAGCCCATATTCGTTCTAGGCCTCTATCGATAAAAGCATACTTAAGCATTAGCACTCTGGCATCTGTTGCATAGCCTTTGCCCCAGTGCATTTTTTCTCCCATAAAAATTGGAATATGCCCCGCGCGATTATGATAGTCAATATCGTTTAAAAAGATGCATCCAATAAACTCGTTGGTTTCCTTTAGGCATATTGCACAGCTAACGTTGTTCTTATCAAATATTTTACTTTCTACCCAGCTCTTTTCGTTTAAGGTTGATGAGAATAAAGGTATTCCACTAAAATATTTCTTTATCTCCTCATCCTGTCGCCATTGATGAATTTTTATATGGTCATCTATTTCAAGGGCACGTAGATAAACCCTAATCTGCTTTTTCATATCTTGGAGTTTTTTGTTATTGTCCACAAATTAGCACAAATTTTCTCAAATAGTAAATTCTACTTTAAATCACTAGTTATCCTTTAACAACACGCTGCTGGGTAAATTTACTAGTCTTGCCGTCAATTCCTTGGCACTTTTCAACCCATCAGTTTGGCAATCGGTAAACATTGGCAACTCGTTCATTAGTGTCCATGCAGGGCGAGTCATAACGGCATTTTTGTTGGAGTAATTTAAAAAGTTATTGAGTTGTTCTTTATTTTCGAACTTTCCAATAACCACTTTTTGTAGAGCCTACCCTTTCAATTATTCCTTCTTTTTTCAGTTTAGCAATGCTTTTCTCAATAGTACTTATGGATACATTAATTTGCTCAGCCATAATTTGTGTTGTGCATTCAGGGTTATTAACTATAATTTTTAAGATTTCTTCCGCATTTCTCCCGTATTTCTCCCGTATTTCTCCCGTATTTCTCCCGTAATTACTTAAATCAATGTTATCTTCTTTATGTATTATCTCTGTGTTCTGTTTCTCATCAGTTAGTTTAGGCTCACTTATCGAAACAGCAAAACTTGTAACCTTATGGTAATCAAAAACAGGTTCTGGGTTGCCATTTTCGGCTAGCTGTACTTTTACAAGTTCAATACCACGATTAAATCTATTTACATACCCAATAATTTTCATTGCTTCAGCAATAACTGGATTGCGATAATCATTCTCGTTAGGAAAATTTTCGGGCCTTGCTTTTCCATAGAGGCCACCTGCATTGGCAATTTTAATACTGTTGCTAAACTGATAGAACTTAATTGGTGCATTCGACTCGTAATCGCGATGCATTACCGCATTCATCATTAGCTCACGTATTGCCCAGTTCGGGTAATTCTTCTTTGTTACTTCTTGCAGCGTAGAAAACGGTACTGGCCGTTGCGTAATAATTGCATTATCGATAAAACCCTCAATCTTTTTCAAATTAGTTACAAGTGCACCCGAAAACTTCTTCTCATTTAGTATTCTATCCGAAATAGTATTTCCATCGAATTCAACATATTGAACGTATGCACCGGGTATAAAATACTCAGGATTTTTTCCAAAAAGTAAAATACCCGCATTGGTTGGTTTATCGTAAAGTAAGTTGTAAAATCGTAAGGCTGCTAATTTTTCTTTAATGTTACGGTTGTCATTTTTAAGTACATCTTTATCAATTGCTTTGGACAGGTAAATATCTAGGAATAAATCGAGGTCTAAATCTTTAAGGTTGGAATCTATGCACGGTCGCATATCAAACATACTTACATTTGTTGATCTGCGCTCAATAAGGATTCTCTCTTCCATTTCGCTTGCAATTGCTTTGCGAGAACCAATCCTAATCCAGGTTTTACCTTTGTATCGTACTGGGGGGAATGGTGACGGCGATATTTCAACCACCACCACATCGCCTTCATCAAATGTAAACGTTTTTACAG
>CAYNHM010000039.1:0-23471 GCA_964397135.1 uncultured Rikenellaceae bacterium | reverse complement strand
TGTTTTCTAATTCTTCACGTACTCGATTCCAAAAATCGGTAGGTACAAGATTGGCTACATCGCACCTGTAACCATCAATGTCGGCTTCTTCTACCCAAAATTTAAGAGCAGAAACCATATAATCTCTCAAATCGTCATTCTTGTAATCAAGCTGAACAACATCAGTCCAATCAAATGGTGAAATCAAGTTGCCTAAAGAATCTCTTTCAAACCATTCAGGGTGATTGTGAACTAAGGGATTATCGTGAGATGTATGGTTTGCAACCCAATCGAGAATTATTTTCATATCCAATTCGTGTGCCTTTTTTACAAGCCGCTTAAAATCTTCCATGTTACCAAATTCAGGATTTATACCTTTATAATCCTGAATAGAATAGTAGCTTCCCAGCGTTCCTTTCCTCTCCAATTCACCAATTGGATGAATTGGCATAAGCCAAAGAATACCAACTCCAAGTTCTTTTAAACGGGGTAGATGCTCTTCAAAAGCAGAAAAAGTACCCTCAGAAGTGTATTGGCGTATATTAACTTCGTAAAGCGTAGTATTTAGAGACCATTTTACATGCTCAACTTTAAAGGGTTCTGCTTTGAATACCTGTTGCTGCTTACATGAATTAAAACTTAGTGCAAGTGCCAAGGCAATTGCAACAGCAAGGTTTTGGAAATAATAAGTTAAACTTTTGGTTTTCATGTTATTTATTATTGGTTATTTATTGTAATTATTATTCTTTTTTAGTTTTTATACTTATTTTGAAACAGTTATAATTTCATACGTTTGCAGAATATTTACAACCTATTAATTCTTCAAAAAAAGAATGTGAAACAAAAATAATGTACTTTTGCTATAAGGAAAGAATTGCATAAAAAATCAATTTTTCTTAGGGTATAATTTTTCTAAGGGTTAAAATTATATGTTTGTAAATACTAATTCAAGGTTTTGATAATAATTTAACCCAATATTAAAGCAAACGATAGCAATTTGAATAATAAAGGTAGTTTTTTAATTTTAGATATGTATGAAAAGAGTACTAGTAGCAACAGGAGGAGGTGATTGCCCAGGGTTAAATGCTGTAATTCGTGCGATTGTTAAGCGGGCCCAACAGGAATCAGAATGGGAAGTAATAGGAAGCATAGAATCGTTTAATGGCATACTCAGAGAACCCACAGAGATAAGAGTTTTAGATGAACGTGCAGTTGCTGGGATTCATGTTCAAGGCGGAACTATAATTGGGTCTACAAATAAAGGTGGCCCTTTTGCTTGGCCTATTAAGAATAAGGATGGTTCATGGGACTTTGTTGATCGATCGGATGAAATGATTAGAAAATTGCAATACCTTGGCGTTGATGCAGTAATAAGTATTGGAGGTGATGGCTCTCAGAAGATATCACAGGCACTTTTTGAAAAAGGGCTAAATATTATTGGTGTTCCAAAAACTATAGATAATGATTTGTCCGCAACAGATTTTACTTTTGGATTCCAAACAGCTGTGCAAATTGCTACTGAAGCAGTAGATAAATTGGTTACCACAGCTGCAAGCCATAATAGGGTTTTAGTTCTTGAGGTGATGGGAAGATATGCGGGGTGGATAGCATTGCATGCAGCTATTGGGGGTGGTGCAGAAGTGTGTCTTATTCCAGAAATCCCTTATGACTTAAGCAAAGTTTTAGAACGATTAAAGGCTAGGTATAGTAAGGGTAAAGGTAATGCTATTGTAGTGATAGCCGAGGGAGCAAAGCCAAAAGATGGTACCCTTGTATTTTCACAAAGTGATGAAGTGGGATATTCAAATTTACGCTTAGGTGGTGTTGCTCATAAACTGACTGACGATCTTAAAATGGCAGGTTTTGAAGCAGATATGCGCGAAACTGTTCTTGGGCATCTTCAACGGGGAGGAATACCAGTTGCCTATGATAGGATTCTTGCAACACAATTCGGTGTAAAAGCTTTTGAAATGGTGCTTGAACAGCGATATGGTGAAATGGTTGCTTATAGACATCCAAATATTGTCACTGTTCCACTTAGCGAAGCGGTTGATCATCCAAATTTTGTTGATCCAAATTGCGACCTTGTTAAGACCGCAAAAGGAATAGGGATTAGTTTTGGTGATTAGCACAATTAATAAATTATCTTTCAAAGCACAAATTAAGGAACAACATCCTTTCTGGGCAGTTTTTCAGGATAATTTGCAGTTTGGTAGACTAATGCCGCAACAACAACAGCGGCTTGTTTAAGATCTCCTAGTTGTAGTCGTTCAAAGGTGTCCATATTCGTATGGTATGATCTGCCATAGTCAATTCTATCTTGAATGAAAGCAAATCCAGGTATACCAATTTTATTAAATGTAATATGATCAGAACCTCCTGGACTTCGCATGGAGGTGTATCTTACGCCAAGATCATCAATAGGTTTGAAGAAATCTTCAAATATTGGTTTCAGAGCAAGATTATTATTAAGAAAGATGCCTCTAATCCTTCCAGTTCCATAATCGAAATTATAATATGCAGAAATCTTCAAAAATTCATGCATTTTTTTATTATTTTCTAGATCGTACAGATTACTATTTGCCCAATTGTTTGACCCAAGAAGACCTTGCTCTTCACCTCCCCATAAAGCAAGCCTTATGGTTCTTTTAGGCTTTAATCCAGATTCTTTGATAATTCGCATAACTTCCAACATAACAATAACGCCTGAACCATTATCGTTTCCGCCAGTACCGGCATGCCATGAGTCGATATGCGCCCCGAACATTACTATCTCATCTTTTAAAGTTTTGTCAGAACCGGGTATTTCTGCAAAAACATTATAACCAATAGTATTATCCTTTATCAATGTATTCGTTACTTCAAGTTCTATTTCAACCCCAATATTTCTATCTATCAGCCTCACCATGCGGGCATAATGCTCGTGAGTAATATCTATAACAGGTAAGCCTAATTCATCCAAAAAGCGACCATTTCTATCTCCTACACTCACTACAGCTCCATAGGAACCAGATTTATTAAGCAAAGCAATAGCACCCTCTGATTGACAAAAAACTATTAAATCGAAAGATGTTAGGCTATTGGAAGATTTATTTTTTAAAACATTCCGCGAGCTTATAAATAGATCAAGATCTGGTTTAAAATCAGAAATTTCGTTGTACTTCAATAATTCTTCTTCTGAAAAGCGCTTTGCCGAAGGTTCATAAGACACTTCTAAATCTTCATCGTAAGGGGTAATAACAATTTTGTTGTAAAGCCTTCCCTTGTATTTTTCGAGATCATCAAAGGTATTTGCAACAACAAGAATAACATCCGCTTTTACTAATCCACTTGTGCTTCCTGTCCAGGCTCTTGGAACGGCAATAATTGGCTGATAATAGGGTTTTGTCATTGCTGCATAAAATTTTTCCATCTGCCAACCATTCCCAAAATCGCCCCAAGGCTCAAGCCTAGCAGTGTTAATACCCATGTTTTTTAGGGTTTCAACTGCCCATTCAATTGATTTAGTGAATCCCTGCGAACCGCTTAAACGTGGACCAATTCCATCGGTAAGCTGTATTGCCATTTCTCTTAAACTGGAATTATCAAATCCTTGTTCACGTATCGATTGAATATCAGAATTGACTTGTGCAGTTAAGGGAAAGGAAAATGCAATTGCCAAAATCAATAAAAGATATTTAAAATATAATTTAAGGTTACTTATCATGGGAGTTGTAATTCATAAAACATTATTAGTAAATAATAAATCTCTCACATATTGACTTTAAAAAAGAATAGTAGTTTAAAAGGCTTTGAAAAAGGTTTATTAAGACACTTATCGTAATCAATAAGAAACAAAACAAGAATTAATTCAGGATATGTTCTTGTCTTGTTATGTTTTTAATTTTTTATTCATATTTCAAATTTGAAAAACCCGCAGAATGTTTTTTGATTATGTAAAAAATAGATGTATTTTCACAGATTGTATGGTTTACAATTAATGAAACAAATTAGGACTCTTGTTATTATTAAATCAATCTTTCGGATTCATATTAACTGAAATTCATTCTAACTATGAAAATCCGCATGAAAATTAGGAGCAAACTGCTCCTCTCAGTGTTGATAATTACCCTAATTACTTATGGAATATCGGTAGGATATTTAATAATGAAACTTAGAGAAAATTCCCTACGCGATTCTTTTGAAAAAGCTGATCTGCACGCAAAAGAAAACGCAAATTTAATGAGGGTTTTTCTTAACAAGGATATGGATATTTCAAGAACTATGGTAAATAGTATGTATGATTTTAGAAAGATTCCTGAAAAGTTAAGGGCTGATGTATTTGTTAAGATGATTCATGGTATTACTGTAGAAAATCCAAATATTTTGTCAGTTTGGGGAAGTTGGGAAATCAATGCCATGGACAGTTCGTATAAGGCTCCACATGGTAGATACAGATACACATACTATCGGGAAGAGGATGCAATTAAATATAAAGAAGAAACTCTTAATCTTGAAGGGGACAATATAGGTAGTAGTTATTATAGCATAAAGATATCAAAGAAGGAGTCTATGATTGATCCTTACTGGTTTGCTTATACAGAATCAAGTGAACAAATTCTTGAAGCGAGCACAGCAATTCCTTTACTTGAGAATGGCAAATTTGTTGGGCTTTTTGGCATGGATATTCCACTTACACATTATCAAGATATTACAAGTAAAATTCAACCCTTTGAAGGAAGTTTCTCCATTATGCTTTCGAATAATGGAACCATAGTTGGCCATATAGATAAAGATAATCTTGGAAAAAATTTTAATGATTTATACCCATTGGAAAATATTCTGCATAACGTTACAGAAAAGGTGATAAATGGAATAGATTTTTCTTTTAGCATAGTTGACTCTATTAGCGGAAAAGAGTATTATGCAACGTTTGCTGCTATTCCAATCGGAAAAAGTGATAATCCATGGTCCTTTGGAATTTTTGTACCAATTGATGTTCTACTTTTTGAAGCAGAAGAAATATCCAAAAATTCAATCACCTTAAGTTTAATTGGTCTTTCGTTTTTGTTTCTGGTTCTATGGATTATTGCTCTAAATATAACCAAGCCATTGGTTAATGCTAAAAATGTTTTAAGCGAATTGGCAAAAGGCAAAATTGATGTTGAGAAAAAATTGAGCATCCACACTGGTGACGAAGTAGAGGATATTAGCAAATCAATGAATACACTAATTGAAGGGTTATCAAAGACTACAATTTTTGCTAAAGAAATAGGTAAAGGGAATTTGCATGTTAATTATCAAAAATTAAGTGAAGGTGATATTCTTGGAGAATCGCTATTGGGAATGCGTAAAAGCCTAATTAATGCAAAAGAAAATGAAGAAGTTAGAAAAAAAGAGGATGAAAAAAGTAATTGGATTACCTCTGGTATAGCAAAATTTGGTGAAATACTTAGAATGAATAACGATAACTTAACAGAGTTTTCATATCAAGTGATAAGCAATCTGGTTAAGTATATTCACGCTGATATAGGTGCAATTTTCCTTTATAATGATGAAGATATTAAGGATTTACATTTTGAGTTGATAGCTTCATATGCTTACGAGCGAAGAAAATTTATTGAAAAGAGAATAGAAATAGGTGAGGGTCTTGTGGGAAGATGTGCTCAGGAGGGAGAAATAATATTCTTAACAGAAATACCCGATAACTACATTAAGGTTATTTCCGGATTGGGAAACGATAATCCTTCCTGTATACTTCTTGTACCCTTAAAGCTAAATGAGGTTGTTTATGGTGTAGTTGAACTTGCTAGTTTTGAAATATTTGAAAACTATGTAATTGATTTTGTGAAAAGGATTGGTGAAAGCATAGCCGCTACTATTTCGACTGTAAAGATCAATATAAAAACTGTGAAATTACTTGAGGAATCAAGAATAAAATCGGAAGAGTTGGCTTCACAAGAAGAAGAAATGAGACAAAATATGGAAGAGTTGCAAGCAACACAGGAAGAAGCAGCTCGAAAAGCAGCTGAAATGGAAAGTTTGATAAATGCCCTTCATTCTTCTAGTTATGTTATTGAGTACGATACAAAAGGAAAGATTATTTCTGTTAACGAAGCATACCTCAATCTTACAAATCAACTTCCTGAACAGATTGTTGGAACTCATCATGGAGACAATCTGATTATGGATGATAAACAACTTAGTGAGTATAAAACCTTTTGGGAGGATTTAAATAAAGGGATTATTAAAAAGGAAACGAGCAAGGTTAGCCTAAATGAAAAGATTTTCACATTTATAGAAACCTATTCCCCAATTTTTAATGAGAAACATGAGGTGATTAAAATCCTTAAAATAGCACATAATATAACAGATTTTCTTGAGAACATACAAGAAGAAAATATTTCAAAAAATGATAAGAAAAAATAGACCATAATTATTTTTTCTTTTTATAATAAATTCATATTAAAATGAAGTTTCCTTTTAAGAATCAATTTTTATTTTGCATTATTCTAATAGAATTATTTAGTTGTATAAATTATAAAAAACATGAAACTTCCACTGATATTTATAAAAGCTATGCAAACGAAAAAGGAAATGCCTTTTTTACTTTACCTCCAGGGTTAGTTTCTGTATTTCTTGATGAAAATCAGGTAGGAAATAAAGAATTGAAATCTTTACTCGAGGATACTAATAAATTATCTTTTTTAATTATTAACAACATTAATGAATCAAAGGAAAGCCTAACTCTTAAAGATATTACAAAAAGGCTCGAAGCAATTAATTTTCAAGATCTTGTAATGGTTAATAGTGGAAATGAAATTGTCAGAGTAAAAATTCAACGTGAAGATCAGGCAATAAACGAAATGGTTGTTCTTGTTTCAAATAAAGATGCAATATATTGTGTCAGTTTTAATGGAAAGATTAGTATTGATAAGATAGTTGATTTGAATCAACCCCAAAACTTTGTTGCAGTTTCAAATCTCAATAAGTTCAAACGTTAATAATTCACATTACCTTCAAGTAGTTTGTTTTCTAATATCACGGAATTATTTTTTCAGGTATCTAAATATAAAATGATAGCAACTTTTGTATATTTATTGCAAATAATATCTATTTATGGACTTTGCATATCTGTGGAATAATATTATTGTAGGTAACGTTTCCCTCATTTTAACCATTATCTACATGGTCACCGTATTGTCAACCGCAGCAATGGTGATACATGAGAAACGTGATCCTGTAAAAACAAGTACTTGGGTTCTTATTCTTATTTTATTACCAATAGTTGGGTTAGTATTTTATATCTTTTTTGGGCAAAATCATCGTAAGCAAAAAATATTTAGTCGTAAAGGTTTAAGAGATTTGCAGCAAATTGAAATACTCAGCAAAAATCAGCTGGTTGATATTAAATATCAAAGTTTTAAAAATAACCCAAGCATTGCTAATAATGTTAGTATAATAACCCTTCTTTTAAATAATAGCAAAGCTTTACTCACTCAATTCAATCACGTAAATATATATCAATCAGGGAAAAAAACTTTTGATGCCATTATCAACACGATTAAGAGTGCTGAAATTTCAATTCATATGGAATTTTATATCGTTTCAGATGATGATATTGGAAATATGATCAAAGAATTATTGATTGAAAAAGCAAGGAAAGGAGTTGAGGTTAGACTTATATACGACGATGTGGGGAGTTGGAGTTTACCTAAAAGGTTTATAAAAGAGTTGACAAATGCAGGGGTTGAAGTTTATCCATTTATGGAAGTTAAGTTTCCGATGCTCACCAGTAAAATCAACTACAGAAACCATAGAAAGATTGTTGTTGTTGATGGCAAAACGGCTTTTATGGGAGGAATAAACATAGCCGATAGGTACCTCAAGGGAGATAATGAACTTGGTACATGGTATGATACTGTTCTTCAAATTGAAGGAGAAGCTGTTAAGATGCTTCAAGTTATCTTTATGGTGGATTGGTTTTTTGTTAGCAAAAAAGTTTTTTCTGACAGGGAAAAGTACTTTCCAACTCACGAAGTAAAGATTCAGCATTCATTACAAATTACTGCTAGTGGACCCGACTCCGATTGGGCATCGATAATGCAAGCATTCTTTGCAGCAATTACGAAGGCACAGAAGCATATCTATATATCATCACCATATTTTGTGCCTAACGAAAGTATATTAACAGCACTTAAAACTGCCGCTCTTAGTGGCATTGATATTAGAATATTACTTCCTGGTAAATCCGATTCCACAGTAGTTTACTGGAGTTCAATGTCTTATATCACCGAGCTGCTTGAGGCAGGAATAAGCGTATATCTTTTTAGCAGGGGTTTTATTCATTCAAAAATAATTATGATAGATAGTAGTTTTGCCACAGTGGGATCTGCTAACATGGACATAAGAAGTTTTGAGGATAATTTTGAAATTATGGCTATGATTTATGATGAAGATCTAACCCGTCAACTTGAGAATCAATTCGAAAAAGATATCAAAAGAAGCAGGAAACTTGTACTGAAACAATGGAGTAAACGCCCATTAAAACAAAGTGTTAAAGAATCATTAGCTCGACTTTTCAGTCCATTATTTTAGATATTCAATAAGTTTTTTGAAGAAATTTTTTAGGATAATAAAAATAGTCATTTGACATTAGGGCATGAAATTTGAATATTCTTTAGTTGTATTTTTTTGAAGCAGAATGTTTTTTAAATAAAAATTGAATAATATGAAAAAATTTGTTTTTGTTTTAATGACTTTTATTACATCTATTACTATTACTAATGCCCAGTTTTTAAGATATGGCATTAAGGGTGGAATCAATTCATCAAAAATTAAAGTTGATAAGACTTTCCTTGAGGATATAATTACTCCCGATGGGGCTAGAGATTATCTTCTTGAGCAAGGAGATTCAAAGTTGGGACTCCATGTTGGAGTTTTTGGAAGAGTTCAGGTTTTTAGCCTGTTTATACAACCCGAATTACTATTTACACAAACCAATGGTGAGTTTATTATTACAGATCAAACCGATGCGCAAAACACGTTAAATTATTTTGTGGAACAAAAATTTAGCAAATTTGATATACCCGTATTGGTTGGATGGAAATTTGGTCCTGCCAAAATTTTTCTAGGACCTGTTGCCAGCTTTGTTATTAGCGAGAAATCAAATTTCAAAGAGGTATTAAACGTAAATGCCGCTGAGAACGAATTTAAAAAGGCTGTTTTTGGTTATCAGGCAGGTGTGGGTATCGATATTTTTAAGTTTGCCACTTTTGATGTTAAATACGAAGGTAATCTCAGTAGACTTGGAGAAAATGTTACTATTGGAGGGAAAGACTTTAACCTCGATCAACGTAACCCACAGATTATCTTTAGCCTCGGAATATTTTTATAGGCTGATATTTGAGATATTTGTAATAGAAATCCATTATTTTTTTCTTTTCAGACAGTCAGGTAAAAGAATTTTTGCCTGACTGTCATTTTTTTTAATAATTACCTTTCTATTTCATTGCCTTTTTCTATATTTATCGGATTTTAATAATATTCCAATATTCAAAGATTTTATTTAATTTATGACATGCTTTAATGTAATATGTTTTTTAAAGAATAATATGTAATGATTTTTCTTTACAATTTCCTTTTCAACTTAGTAAGTGTATTATTCACTTTTAACTTGTTTTTATTCTTTAAGAGCAAATTATTACTATTTGATACAGCTATTAAAGAGGCAATTTTTATTGAGAATATTTCATATCCAATGCTTGTCATAACAAAATTTAATTTGAGTATAGTTTTAATGATTATCATTGGAATTCTTTTTTTGGCCATTGCAGTTATTATTACCCAACGATACTTTAGAAATTCTTCAATTATCAAAGACTATGAAAAAGTTATTATAGAAAATGAAACAATTAAGTTGCAATTAAAAGAAATTTCAGAAAAATATTTCAATGCCGAAAAAGAGAATGATAATATAAAGATGCTAAATAATTTATACCAAAATGAAGTAGAAAAGCTGAAAGAAGAATATAAAAAGGCAATGAAAATTGCCGAAGAGGCCGATATGCTTAAATCGAATTTTCTTGCTAACATGAGCCATGAGATTAGAACACCAATGAATGGGATCCTTGGGTTTGCTCAGATTCTTTTAAATAATGAAATGGAAAGAGATAAGCAAGAACGCTACCTTGATATTATTTGCCACAATGGAAATATGCTGGTAAACCTTATTGATGATATTATGGATATTGCCAAGATTGAAGCAGGACAAATGGCAATAAGTAAGAGTGAGGTTAATCTCGACGACTTAGTATTCGATTTATACACCTTTTTCAATGAGATTAAGTTTAAGCAAGAAAAAGAGCATCTTGCTCTTAGAATTCTTAACATTAATGATGATGAAAATAACGTGCTGATTACCGATGGGAATAGGGTTAGACAAGTTCTTTCTAATCTAATAAATAACGCAATTAAGTTTACAGAATCTGGAGTAGTAGAGTTTGGATATATCAATAATTCTGAGGATAGAAACATCCAATTTTTTGTCCGAGATACAGGAATTGGAATACCACCAGATAAGATTGAACTTATTTTCGAACAGTTTAGACAAGTTGAAGAGGGTACAACACGGAAGTATGGTGGAACTGGAATAGGTCTTTTTATTAGTAAACACATTGTTAATCTTCTTGGAGGGAAAATTTGGGTTGAATCAATGTTAGGAGAGGGTACATCCTTTTTCTTTACTATTCCCTATGAGAGCATGCAGCAAAAAGATGAGCATAAAAGTATTTTTCACACATCAAAACCAAAATACAATTGGAAGGGAAAGGTTATTGTTATTGCCGAAGATGTTGAAACTAATTATTTGTTGCTAAAATCTATGCTATTGGATACCAATGCCCAAGTTATTTGGGCTCACGATGGAGAAGAAGTTATAGAAGTTTGTGATATCACTCCTAAAGTTGATATTGTTTTAATGGATATCCAAATGCCTAAGATTAATGGTTATGAAGCAACAGAGATCATTAAAAAGAATAATAAAGATATAACAATTATTGCCCAAACTGCATACGCAATGCCCAACGATAATATCAAATGCCTTGAAGCGGGTTGCGATGACTACATTTCAAAACCAATAAATTCTGGTCTTTTACTAAAAAAGATTGATACCTATTTGTCAACAAGTGAGGCTAAAGTTCGTTAATCACTTTTCTTATTTTAACAAGTTTTGTTAAAAGTTTCTCTAGATCATGTAAGGGAAGCATATTTGCACCATCTGATAGTGCTTTTATTGGTTCAGGATGAGTTTCAATAAATAGCCCATCAGCTCCTGCAGCAATTGACGTTTTTGCCATTAGTTCTATTAATTCTGGCTTTCCCCCAGTAACCCCACTGGTTTGGTTTGGTTGCTGAAGTGAATGTGTGATATCTACAACAACAGGAAATCCGAAAGATTTCATTACAGGGATACCCCTGAAATCAACAATAAGGTCTTGATAGCCAAAAGTAGTACCTCTTTCAGTTAGCATAACATTTCGGTTACCTGTTTCGACTATTTTATTTGCCGCATGTTTCATGGCTTCGGGAGAAAGAAATTGCCCCTTCTTTATATTTACTACTCGTCCTGTTTCGGCGGCAGCATGTAGTAGCTCTGTTTGTCTACAAAGAAATGCAGGGATTTGCAGTATGTCAACGAATTGAGCTGCATTTTTAGCCTCCTCAACTGAATGAATATCTGTAACTATGGGTAACTCAAAATCCTCTTTAATGCGACCGAGTATAATAAGAGCTTTTTCATCACCTATGCCTTGAAAGGAGTCCGATCTGGAACGATTAGCCTTTCTATAAGATGCTTTGAATATAAACGGGATTTTAAGCTTGTCGGTGATGATCTTTATTCTTTCAGCTATTTCGCGTGTAATAGCTTCATTTTCTACTACACAGGGTCCTGCAAGTAGAAAAAAATTCCCTGTGTTGAGGTGCTTTATACGATTAATTGATGATAATACTTCCATAATATAAATTTATCTAAAATGATAAAAAAAGCTATTCAGCTATAATAAAAATAATATTATTGAAAACTTTTCAAGAATATTTCTTTCCCCATAGTTTTTCTATTCGTGCCAATATTTCTCTTTCTTTTTGATTGTCCTGTGGTTTATAGATTTTTTTGCCAATTAACCCTTCGGGCATAAACTCCTCATCGGCAAAATTCCCTTCGAAACTATGGGCATACTTATAGTTTTTCCCATAGCCAAGATCTTTCATCAACTTTGTAGGTGCATTCCTTATATTAAGTGGAACCGATAAATCGCCAGTTTCCTTTACCAATTGCTGAGCATCGTTTATTGCTTGACAGGCTGAGTTGCTTTTTGGACTAGTGGCTAAGTAAATGGCTGTTTCGGATAGGATTATCCTAGATTCTGGCCAACCAATCATTGAAACTGCTTGAAAAGTACTTGTGGCAAGGAGTAATGCATTGGGATTGGCAAGTCCAATGTCTTCTGCAGCAAGTATTACCATTCTACGAGCAATAAACTTGATGTCTTCACCTCCCTCAACCATCCTTGCAAGCCAGTAAACAGCAGCATTTGGATCGCTTCCGCGAATAGATTTTATGAAAGCTGATATTATATCATAGTGTTGTTCTCCATTCTTGTCGTATATCGCAATGTTTTCCTGTAATTTTTTTGTTACAATGGCATTATTGATCAAGATCTCCTGATTATCCTTTTCTTGAGAATCAACAACCAGTTCAATGATATTCAATAATTTACGTGCATCGCCACCAGAAAAGCGAAAGAGTGCATCCGTTTCATCAACTTTTATTTTTAATCTTTTAAGATCAGTGTCGACTGATAATGCTCGTTGGAGCATTTGTTCGAGTTCCTCTTTACCTAATGGTTTTAAAAGATATACTTGACAACGCGAAAGCAATGGTGATATTACCTCAAATGAAGGATTCTCGGTTGTAGCCCCTATTAAGGTTACAATGCCTTGCTCAACAGCCCCTAGCAAAGAATCTTGCTGCGATTTACTGAAACGATGAATTTCATCAATAAAGAGGATGGGTGAGGGATGATCAAAAAAGCGTTGTGATTTAGCCTTTTCTATAACATCACGAATATCTTTTACACCAGAATTTATTGCGCTAAGTACATGAAAAGGGCGATTAAGCTGATTGGCAACTATTTTTGCAAGGGTTGTTTTTCCTACTCCTGGGGGACCCCATAAGATGAACGAGGATAAATTCCCTGATTCAATCATTACCCTAAGAATATTGCCCTTACCCACAAGGTGAGTTTGCCCAATAAAATCGTCGAGATTTTTTGGTCGTAAACGTTCGGCTAAGGGGATATTCTTCATTTTTGCTTTTTTACAAAGGTAAAATGTTTTGTGAAAAAGATGTGTAGATTAAACCCAAAAACAAGTGTGAGAGTTTTACCTATTGACCTGTGGTAACCATGAATCCATAGTTCTCCTTCAACCTCTATTTCAATCTAAAACTATATACTTTTGCATTTTACCCTCATCAACTTAAAAATTATAGCTCAGAATTGATTATAAACCAAAGACCTTATAATGATTGTTATGCTATTCGAACATTAGTTTAGTCTTTTTTCTATATTTTTGAGGGTTGAAAAATATAAGGAATAAGTTTGCATAAAGAAAAACATTATGTTTAAGAAAATTACGATTATTCTTACTGTTGTTATTCAAAGTCAATGTTTTACTTCAATGGCGCAATACATATCGCCTGGACAGAGTAAAAGTTGGACGCTAGACTCACTTGTGACAAATTCAGCAGGAGTTGTTACACTAAGCGAAGGAGCATACATCATTTCAAATGATATTGTTCTTTCAGAAAGTGACACATTGAAGATTCTAGATGCCGCTGTAATAAAAAGTGCAGCCGGGAAAATGATAACCATAAATGGTGTTATCATTTCCAATCCGCTGGATGGTAGAGTAATATTTTCAGCCATTGATTCAACCAATACGGCCAATTATTTTAAAGGTTTTCGGATTGAAAATTCTGATGAGTCTCGTTTTAGAAATACTACCATTAAGCACGGTGGGGGTATTCAGCTGATTGATTCTGATGTTCTATTTGAGTATTGCACCATACGTAATAATAGCCATTCATTGACTTCTGGAGCAATAAACTATAGTTCGGCCAGCCCAACTTTAAGATACTGTGAGTTTAGGGAAAACTCTCGTGCTGCCATAGCTTCGGGAGCAAATGTAATTGGTTCACCACAGATTTTCTTCAATTCTTTCATACACAATGTAACCGATAATTCCAATCGACCTCAAATAAACATTGGGCCAGGTGCAGAAGACACAATCCGAATTGTGGGGAATTATATTGAAGGTCTATACCCCGTTTCAGGAGGAGTGGGAATAAGTAACCTGCTTGGCTCAGGTTCTTCTAGGGTTTTACTAAAAGGCAATGAAATCCGTAAGAATCGTTACGGTTATGCTCAGATAGGAGGAGATATCAGTTCAGTTGTAAAAGGAAATAAGATAATTGACAATGATTTGGAAACAAACCCTATGAATGGAGGTAGTGGTCTTAACTTTCTTTCAACTTCAGCAGAAGGTAACATCTCGGTTATTAGAGAAAATATTATCAGCGGAAATCTTTGGGGCATAACCATTCAGGGTATAGCTAACCCAAACATAGGAACGGCTGATAATCATGGGATGAATATCATATATGGCAATGGTAATAATGAAACTCCTTACGATCTTTATAATAATACAGCTTTACCAGTATCTGCACAGTATAATTATTGGGGTACAAACGATGAGGATGAAATTGAGGCCTTAATTTTTCACCAGTTTGATAATCCCAGTCTGGGACTTGTTACTTTTTTACCAAACATGTTGCTTAATCCTGTTATTAATTCATTCAATTTTTTGGCAGCTAATAATCAGGGCTTAGAAAATGATGTTGTTGGCAACATAGATTTAGAGAACAAAACAATACTACTTAATGTTCCCTTTGGAATAGATATTACCTGTCTTGTTCCCGAAATTATTGTCCCATATGGTGTTTCCGTATCGCCCTTAACTGGAGAAGCACAAGATTTTTCACAGATCGTTGAGTATATGGTTACTGTTCCCCATGAGCAGCAGGTTTGGAGTGTAATAGTTGAACAGGATGTGTTATTTTCAATTACTTTTTTAGTAAACGATCAGAACGGCAATCCGATAGATGATGCAATAATTACTTTTGATGGTTATACATACGAAGAAGGTGTTTACATTTTTGAGAACCTTAATCCTGGAGAATACCCATATTCTGTTGCCAAGGATGGATATGAAACCATTGAAAACACAGTAATTATAATTGATGAGGATATAATAGAAACAGTTGTTTTGGTGATTACCGGAATGGAAGAAATGATTTTTCACGATTTTAGTGTATATCCCAACCCTTTTACTGATCAGATTGTACTAAGCAATCCCAATGAAATTAAAAGGGTTACTATTATTTCTATGAATGGTCAAATAATTAAAAGTTTTGAGGTTAATGGGAATCCCAAAATACCAACATACAATATTGCACCAGGATTTTATATGATATCTTTTGAAGGCTTTGCAGGCCAGCGTTTTATAATTAAAATGGTTAAATAGATTATCCCATTTTTTCCTAAAACTGATTTTTTTTGCATGTAAGAGTTTGATGGTTATCAGTAATTTTCAATTATGGATATTTTGTTTATTTAATATATTTATTATTTTTCAGTAAATTATTATCAAGACCTTTTTGCATTATTTTTGTAAGAAAAACAGAAACAAAATAAACTCTAAAACCTAACAAGATGAAAAGAATTGGCACTACAATCAAATTATTTATGCTGTGTGTTTTCCTTTCGGCAAGTTACTATGCAAAATCTCAACAGCAAATAGCTGAGTTTCTAAAAGGCAATGTAAAGGATGCCGAAACCCTGGCAACTGCCTATATGGAGCCTTTTGGCAAAATGTTTGGTACATCGCTAAATGGTGGATGGTATCAGGCTGCTCGACCCCATAAACTTCTTGGTTTTAATGTAACTTTCGTTACATCTGTGGCAACTGTGCCAACTAGCGCAAAAACTTTTGATGTTTCAAAATTAACGTTGCAAAATCTTGAGTTAGCCGATCCGCAAAATAATATCTCTCAAACCATCTCTGGAAAGAATACTTTAGGTCCCAGAGTTGTTTACAAGGATGATCCTACAGGAACATTAGGTTTCGATTTACCCAAAGGAGCCAATTTACCCTTTACGTTTATGCCCATGATCCAGGCAGGAATTGGACTTCCTTTTCATACCGAATTAACAGTAAGATTTTTACCAACTGTTAATGTGCCAAAAGTTGGAAGCGTAAGTCTATGGGGAGTTGGAGCAAAGAACGAATTCAAGGAATTCATTCCCGGTTTAAAGTTAGTCCCAATAGATCTTTCCATTATGCTTGGTTATACAAAGTTTGCAAGCGAGTTTGAAATTAGCTATAAACCAGCACCTGCCGATATGCCTGCAAATTATACTGCTGCAGATTTTAACGATCAAAAATTGGCACTGGATGCCAACGGTTTTACTGCAAGACTTTTAGTTGGAAAGAGCCTTCCCTTCCTATCTGCCTATGTAGGTTTGGGCTATAGCACCGCAAAAACCGATTTTGGATTAAAGGGAACATATCCCATTGGTATGGCTCCACTATATTCAGGTGTTGAAGTGGATCCGTTCATGATGAAGTACAGCCATAATGGGTTTAGCGGTAATATTGGATTTAGGGTAAGGCTAGGGGTTATTGCGTTTAATGTAGACTATACGCTTGGTGAATACGCACTTTACTCAGGTGGCATAGGAATTAGCTTTAGGTAATTTGATTGTTCATGAAATAAAAAAAAGGGGCACCAAGCCCCTTTTTCAATTCCATAAAACAACCAACTAGAATTCGGATGTAAAATGAAATTTAATCTTATCAAATTTTTCTTGAGCCATTTGTAGTGCGTATGGTGACTCGGCTAGGAATACTTCGCGCCCCCATTTATCAGTAGCCAAGTTTGAATACTTTCTTTTTCGGAAATCATCGATTTGTTCCTTGTTATTACTTTCTATCCAGCAGGCTTTGTGAAGATTAATGGATTCATATCGACATTTTGCACCATACTCATGCTCTAAACGGTACTGGATTACATCAAATTGGAGTGCACCTACTGTACCTATAATTTTACGTCCGTTAGATTTTGATATGAAGAGCTGGGCAACACCTTCGTCCATAAGCTGATCAACACCTTTTGCCAATTGCTTATACTTCATAGGATCAGCATTTTCAATGTATCTAAATAGTTCAGGCGAGAAGCTGGGAATGCCCTTGAACTGCAAATCTTCACCTTCGGTGAGCGTATCGGCAATCTTGAAACTTCCAGTGTCGTGCAATCCAACTATGTCGCCAGGATATGCTGTATCAACAATTGATTTTTTATCTGCCATAAAGGCTGTTGGGCTCGAAAACTTAATCCTTTTTCCAGACCCCACATGGTAATAGGGTTTGTTGCGCTCGAAAACACCAGAACAAATTTTAAGAAAAGCTATCCTATCACGATGGTTAGGGTCCATATTGGCATGGATTTTAAAAATAAATCCTGTAAGAGGTTCTTCGAAGGGAGAAACCTCTCTTGTTTCGGTATAACTTGACCGTGGGTGTGGTGCTATATCAATAAAACAATCTAATAACTCCTGAACTCCAAAATTATTCAGTGCACTACCAAAGAAAACAGGAGCAATTTCTCCCTGTAGGTAAAAATTTATATCGAATTTGGGGTAAACACCGTTTATTAACTCAAGATCTTCACGAAAAGTTTTGGTTGAATTGCCAATATGCTTGTCTATAAGGGGAGAGTTAATATCATCGATTTCAATAGTATCTTGACTAACCGTTTGTTTATCATCAGAGAAGAATAGGTTTAGCTTTTGCTCGTGCATATTGTAAACTCCCTTAAATGTAGGTCCCATACCAATTGGCCAACTCAATGGGTGTACCTTAATATCCAATTCCTTTTCAATTTCATCCAGCAGTTCAAAGGGATCTTTACCTGGTCTATCTAGCTTATTGATGAAAACAATTACAGGAGTTGTGCGCATTCTGCAAACATTCATCAACTTGCGGGTTTGGGTTTCAACCCCCTTTGCACAGTCAATTACAATTATTACGCTATCAACAGCTGAAAGAGTGCGATAAGTATCCTCAGCAAAATCCTCATGACCCGGTGTATCGAGTATATTAATTTTAATACCCTTGTAATCGAAGCCCATTACCGATGTAGCAACTGAAATACCTCTTTGACGTTCAATTTCCATAAAATCGGATGTTGCCGCTTTTTTTATCTTATTGCTTTTAACAGCACCTGCAACATGAATGGCACCACCGAAAAGCAAAAGTTTTTCCGTTAGGGTTGTTTTACCCGCATCGGGGTGGCTTATAATGGCAAAGGTTCTACGTCGTTTTATCTCTATATCGAGTATCATTTATCATTAAATTTACGGAGCGCAAAGGTAATGATTTTGAGCTCAACCAAAAATGAATTTTCTCCTTTAGCATATAGATTGTGTTGACTAAGATTTTACCAAGAAATAAACTTTTATCTCTATTTTTAGCAAAAATTTCATTCAGCAAAAATGCCTAACAAACCCAAACTTTGGTCTAGAGATTTTGTGCTGCTTGCCAATGCTAATCTTTTGATGGCTATAGCATTTTACTTTATGATGCCAATATTACCCGTATACCTAACCGATAAACTTGCTGCATCGAAAAGCGAGGTTGGGATGGTTTTAGCCTTTTATACCATTGCCACTTTAATAATCAGGTTGTTTTCGGGATGGACAATTGATACTTATGGCAGAAAAACCATATACCTTTTTGCGTACCTTTTTTTCTCCATCTTTTTTATTGGATATCCTCTGGCATTCACTATTTACCTGTTCATAGGTATACGGTTTTTACATGGACTTACCTGGGGCGTTTTAACAACCTCAAGTTCAACCATAGCAGTTGATATAATCCCGCCTTCGAGGCGGGGTGAAGGTATTGGAATTTTTGGACTTTCTATGACTATTGGTATGGCTATTGGTCCTATGATTGCCATTTTTATTACTGGTACTGACCGCTACACCATGCTTTTTATTTCTGCTATTGGAATATCTTTTTTGGGGTTCTTACTTGCTCAATTTGTTAGTTATCCTAGGTTTAATATCAAAAATTCTAAAAGAGCATTTTCTTTTAAAGGTTTGATCGAAAAAAATTCCATTCCTGTATCAATAAACATGATGATTGTGCAATTCACCTATGGTGGTGTTATTTCATTTATTGCGCTTTACGGTAAAGAGATAGGAGTTGAGAGTAGTGGGCTATTTTTTCTAATATTATCAATCGGAATAGGTTTGTCGAGGGTGAATAGTGGAAGGATATTCGACGTTAGTGGTCCTAACCGAATTATATTATTGGGAATGGTTTTACTAGTTTTAGGCTTTCCAGCACTAGCGATTTTCGACAACTCATTGGGCTTTCATTTGTCAGCTATTGTTCTTGGTCTTGGATTTGGGATCATAATGCCCACTTTTCAAGCTATGGTAAATAATTTGGTTTCACCAAGTAGGAGGGGGGCAGCCAATTCAACATTCTTCACAAGCTTTGATATTGGTATTGGTTTAGGGATGGTTGGAACAGGGATTTTATCTGATTATCTTGGTTTTAGCAGAACATTTTTGATATTCTCAGCCATTATTATAATGGCATTAATCTTTTTCCTGCTTATTTCAATAAGGCACTATAAGGAGAAACTTCCTGTTATGCTTTCCTAAGAAAACCTAAAGTTTGACAACCTCCACTCTGTTATCATGAAAGGCTGTACCATGACCCATGTCGGTTTCTCTCCCACACGATAGGACATTCAACGCGCAACCCTCAGTTCCCCACCAACCATTGTGAATTACCACACAGCCCTTTCTTACTGAGTATGTTACATTGGCAATAACTTTAACTTCCCCTCTTGCATTAAAAACCTTTACCTTATCACCATTTTTAATTCTCCTGAAGTTAGCATCAGATTGGTTAATATCAACGAATGGGTCTGGGTTAATCATTTTGATAATCGAAAGGTTATTGAATTGTGAATGAATTCTGTTCTTTGAATTTGGGCTCATCAGAAAGAGAGGATACTCTTCATTTTCGAAATTATCATTAAAACCCTCTTTAGGTTTCTCAAATGTTGGTAGAGGGTTAACTCTCCATAGTTTTTTCGCCTGTTGTGAATACAATTCAATTTTACCACTGGGTGTTTCGAAACGAAAATCAGCAAAAGCAATTTCTTGAAGATTTGGTGCCAAAATAGGACCTTCTTTTAGTTTTTCGATGGTTAGTTGAGGGAATCTCAGAAGTTTTTCATTCAAGAATTTATCAACATTTTTATCACCTGGAGGAATTAGCACTTTTTCAACATCATCTTTGCTGTAGCCTAGTTTTAAAGCCAAATGATAATATATTTCATTTTCTGGCATAACTTCACCGGCAGGTTCAACTACTTTCTGTTTCAGTTGAACGTATGGATTCCAGTAAGAGCCAATGATATCGCTCTGCTCAAACATGTTTTTGGCTGGTAGAACAATATCCGCTTCAAGGGCAGTATCGGTGAAGAATTGCTCCACCACAACCTTAAAATCGAGTTTACGAAAAGCCTTTAAAACAGCGTTTGTATCAGGGTTTTGTGCAATAGGATTTCCCCTTTCCACCCAAATCATTTTAAGCGGAGGATTCTTAGTGGCAAGCATATCGACTCCCAGACGAGCGGTAGATATAGATCTGCGTATTATACCATCGGGTTTTTTAGGGGGGTAATAGCAAAGGGGTTCTAACACATCATCGAAAACGTAGCTTTGAAGATTGGCGTAATGCCAGCAAGCCCCAGGCTTGCCAATATTGCCTGTTAAAACTGATAGAGCCAACAGGCACCTTACTGTTTGACCTCCATTGCTGTATCTCTGCATCCCATAACCCGGTATTAGGGTCATGGGTTTAATATTGCCAACTGTCCAAGCAAGCTTATAGATCAAGTCCTCTGGTATACCTGTTATTTTGGATGCCCAAAGAGATGAAAACTCTTGAACATGGTTTTTGAACTCATCAAATCCCTTAACGTATTGGCTTATAAAATTTTTGTCAATCCAATCATTTAAAATAAGCAGGTTTGCAATGGCTAAGGCTAAGGCTGCATCGGTTCCGGGTATTGGTTGAATAAGCAGAGAAGCTCGTTGAGAGGAATCCGTTCTTCGAGGGTCAACCACAACAAGCTTTCCCCCTTTATCGATGCATTTACCAATAGGAATCATTTCCTGAATGTTGCTTTCAGCAGGGTTCTTACCCCATAAAACAATCAGCTTGGCATTCTCTAAATCCCAGGGAACATTGTGTTTGTTCTCGCCTAAGGTTAGCCTTGTTGCTTCAAGTCCTGCTGGCCAGCATAAATTTCCGTACACAGTTGTGGCTCCGCCATAAATATCCCTCCAAAATTTTCCGCTCAATTCATTAATTAACCCCGACATGCCACTGGCATAGTAAAACATTACACTTTGTTGGCCATAATTCTCTTTATAATGAATCAATCGGGCTGAAATAGAAGTTAGGGCTTCGTCCCAACTAATACGTTTAAATTTGCCATCTGAATCTTTTCTGTGTGGATAGATAATTCTATCGGGGGAGTTTGCTCTTTCAACATAACTTAACCCTTTTAGGCAGATACCTTCTGGAGTAGCTTTATTGGCTTGGTGAGGGGATATGTTAACAACCTTACCCTTATCAACGTGGACTAAAAAAGTACAAGTGCTGTAGCAATTTCTTGGGCATGATGTAGTAAAAATTTGCATTGAATTAAGGGGAGAATTGTTAGGGTTGATAGATTATTTACGAATTTCGTTATAATATTGCCATTCCGAAATATTATCCCCATTTTTAAAGAAATAAGTTGATCCGTTCTCGTGTTCTACTTTTGAGTAAAAAGTAATAACGCCATCTCTGTTGAAAACGCTACGGGTTACAACAATCATGTTAAGGTTTATCTGTTCCTGAGTGCGGTCAGAACTGTAACGAGCGGTTAAATCTTTAGCAGGAATGGGTTCACCTTTATCTGCACTTACCATTTCAGCAATCATTCTTCTTTTACGTTCTTCAGCTTCTTTTTTAAGTTCAGCCTGTCGCCTTTCCTGTTCTTCAATCAGTTCTTTTCTTAAGCGTTCCTCGTTTTCTCTAATTTTTTCAATTTCTTTTCTAATTCTTTCTTCTTCCTGTTTTCTTTCCTCTTCCTTCCTTATTGCTTCTTCTTCTGCTTTTTTTCGAGAATCTTCTTCGGCTTTAAGTTTCTCTTCAGCAATTTTCTTTAATGCAGCTTCACGTGCTTGAGCATCTGCTAATGCTCTGACTTCAGCTTGTTTCCTTAATTGTTCCTGTTCAGCCACGCGTGCTTCTAATTCTGCTTTACGACGAGTTTCATCTTCCTGCCTTCGTTTCTCATTTTCTTGCCTAATTCTTTCCTGCTCAGCAATTCTAGCTTCCTCTTCGGCTTTTTTTCTAGTTTCTTCAGCGATTCTTATTCTTTCATTTTCTTGATGCTGTCGTTCTAATTCGAGTTGTCTTTCTTCTTCACGACGTTTGGCCTCTGCTATTGCACGCGCTTCAGCATCTTTACGTTGCTTTTCCTGTTCGGCTATTCGGGCTTCCTCTTCAACCTTGCGGCGGGTTTCCTCAGCTAATTTTCGTTCTTCAGCTTCTTTTCTAACTCTTTCCTGTTCTGCTAATCTGGCTTCCTCTGCAGCCTTTTTTCTGGTTTCTTCTGCAAGTCTAATTCTTTCAGCCTCTTGCTTTTTCTGCTCTTCTTCTAGTCTTTTTTCTTCTTCACGGCGTTTGGCTTCAGCTAATGCTCGGGCTTCAGCCTCTTTGCGCTGTTTTTCCTGTTCTACTTTAAGAGCTTCTTGTTGTGCTATTCGTTGTGCTTCTTGTTCCTTCTTTCTTATTTCCGCTTCAGCCGCTATTCGCTCCTGCTCTTTTAGGATTTCTTTTTGTTTATTTTCTTCGGCTATCTTTTTTTCTTCCTCTCTCACTTTTTTCTGAAAACTAGCAGAGTAGTCAACATCATAACCAAAATCATTCTTTCTAGAATCGTAGTTTATCCTTCCCACTGGGTTGTCATAAACCTTTATGGCAGACATATCTGCTTGAGGTTCAAGTTCAACTTCAAAATCTATTATATTATCTCTTTCCTTAGGAAAATTAGCAGGAACCTTAGTGTTAATATTGATTTTTTTAGTTACGTAATCGGTTTTCTCAAATGAGAATATGTAATCAGCGTCATAGTCTAGGCGAACTTCAAATCGTCCTCCTCGGCCAGCAGGATACGTACCAATTTGAGAACCATCTTTAAATAATATAATCTGAGAGCCCTCAGTGTTTCCTTTTTTTATTCTTACTCT
>CAYNHM010000038.1:0-24065 GCA_964397135.1 uncultured Rikenellaceae bacterium | reverse complement strand
ATCACCAAGAAGGTAAGTGCCGCAATAGATGTAGTACGTCCTTTCTTACAAAATGATGGTGGCGACATTTCGCTTATTGAAGTAACCGATGATTATACGGTAAAAGTTAAACTTCTGGGAGCCTGTGGTAGTTGCCCATACAGCATTATGACCCTTAAAAATGGAGTGGAGCAAGCGATACGCCGCGAAGTGCCTGAAATTAAGGAGGTAGTGGCAGTATAGTGAAAAACATTTTTCTGAAGAAAACGCCCCATGTTTATAATAAACTTGGGGCGTTTCCCTACTATAAGCATTTTTACCTACTCTAGGTATGTATAGCCATATAATCCTGAGCGGTAATTCGATAAAAACTCCTTCCCTTCTTCGGTTGTAATGGTTCCAGCCTTTACAGCCGATGTTACCCAGGTTTCAACGGTGCGTACCATCTTCTTCGAGTTGTACTGAACGTATTCGAGTACCTCTGCTACGGACTCTCCATCTATAATTTGATCAATGGAGTATCCCTTTTCGTCCACTGAGATATGGACAGCATTGGTGTCGCCAAATAGATTATGAAGGTCGCCTAATATCTCCTGATAAGCTCCCACAAGAAAAACTCCAATGTAATATGGTTCACGTGGTTGCGGCGTATGTACTGGTAGGTAATACGAAAAATTCCGTGTAGCAATAAAATTATCTATTTGCCCATCGGAATCGCAGGTTATATCTTGAATGGTAGCTGACCTGTCGGGTTTTTCGTCATGTCTCTGTAGTGGAATTACTGGGAAAATCTGATCAATTGCCCAGGCATCGGGAAGAGATTGAAATAGTGAAAAGTTACAGAAAAACTTATCGGATAGCAACTTAGGTAGTTGACGTAGCTCATCAGGCACATGCTTCATCATGGCAGTCATTATCTGAATCTCTTTTGCTATTGACCAGAATAAACGTTCTACCTGTGCGCGAGTTTTAAGATCAAGTATCCCCAAACTAAAACGGTCGAGTGCCTCCTCCCGAATTTGCTGAGCATCGTGCCATGTTTCGAGCATACGAGGCTGGTTTATACCATCCCAAAGGGAGTATAACTCCTGCACCAGTTCATGATCGGCTTCAGTCACCTCCTCCTCTTCATCCCATGTGGGTAAACTTGTGGTTTCGAGAACCTCAAATACTAGAATTGAGTGATGAGCAGTAAGCGATCGTCCCGATTCGGTAATGATATTTGGATGTGGTAGGTTGTTCTTATCCGATGCATCAACAATGGTTGCAACAGCATCATTCACATACTCCTGAATGCTATAGTTTACGCTACTTCCGCTATCTGCAGAGCGTGTTCCGTCATAATCAACACCAAGCCCTCCACCAATATCAACAAACTCAATATTGAATCCCATTTTACAGAGTTCGACATAGAACTGAGATGACTCCCTTAGGGCAATTTTGATTCGGCGAATCTTTGTAACCTGACTACCAACATGGAAATGAACCAGCTTCAAACAATCTTTTATCTTGTTTTTATCCAGAAAATCTAAGGCTTCAAGTAGTTCGCTGGATGTTAAACCAAATTTGCTTACGTCCCCCCCTGAATCTTCCCACTTTCCGCTTCCTGAACTGGCAAGCTTAATACGGATTCCAATGTTTGGCTTTACACGTAATCTCTTAGCAATTTTGGTTATAAGCTTTAGCTCATTGAGCTTCTCAACTACCAAAAATATTCGTCTACCCATTTTCTGAGCCAACAGAGCTAACTCTATGTAATCCTCATCCTTATAACCATTGCAAATGATAAGGGACTCATTATCCGTATTTATTGCTATTACTGCATGCAACTCTGGCTTTGATCCAGCTTCCAGTCCAATGTTGAACTTCTTCCCATGGCTAACGATCTCTTCAACTACCGGACGCATCTGGTTAACCTTTATGGGATAAATGATAAAGTTATGCCCTTTATACTCGTACTCTTGAGCTGCAACCTTAAAACAGCTCGACATTTTTTCGATACGGCTATCGAGAATATCGGGAAAGCGCAATAGCATCGGAGTAGAAACATCACGAAGTTGTAGTTCGTCAACCAACTCCTTTAGGTCGACAGCAACACCTTCCTTGCGTGGGGTTACCTCTACGTTACCCTTTTCGTTGATGGAGAAATAGTTTATTCCCCAACCCTTGATATTGTAAAGTTCTGCAGAATCTTCAATACGCCATTTTCTCATGAATTGTATTGTTGAAAATTGTTAGTAAAGAATTGATGGGTTGATTAAAGCACTATCTTTTCTCAACCCATGTTAAAATATCGAACAAATAAACATAAAAAACTATAATCCCAAAAGCCAAACTGCCTCAGTGGGCTTTTCGCGTCTTAACCTTTCCAATTCGCGTAATGCTCTATTTCTATCGGTATATTTACACATGGCAACCCTAAATTTGCCTTGCTGTTCAAGCATTTCTGGCTTATACCCTTGTTTTTCCAGCGTTCTGTAATGATTCTGAGCATTCTCAATATTAATAAAACTCCCAGAAATGATGTAGAATGTATTGGCATCCAACTCTTTAGCCTCTTCGTAAAAAAGGGCTTTTTTCTTATCAACCTGAGTATTGATTGTTGTGGTCAGATCATGAACTTCTTGTGCATCAAAATTACCTGTTGCTGTTTCGCTTGAAAACTCCTCTTCTATTGATATATCGTTTTCAAATTCTATTTCGGGTATTAACAATTGTGACCTTTGAGGTGGTTTGGTACTATCTTGTTCCCAAAATCGAAATTCGGGTACAAAAACGTACAGTGCCGAAAGAAATAAACCCACAAAAATAACTGCTGCTAAAGCAGCAATGGCAATATTTCTTCCCTTTTTTCCAAAGGGTTTCCTTGCTAGTGGTTTTTCTGTAACAGATTTTGGTATTGGTGTTTGATAAGCCTTTCCTTTTGTTTTCTCTAATACAGAAAGTGGATTTAAGCCAAATGTGGATGACACCTTGGTATACTCATCAGCCTCAAGGAAAACAATACTTCCCTTTTCGTCCTGTTTAAGTGTACCAACATTTAAAAAAGTAACTCCTTGTTTTGAAGAGATACCTTTTCTAACCGCTTCAACAAATACCTTAACCTTTTCTTCTGCATCCTTTTGAATCAATTGCTGACGTTCCATAAGTAATCTCTCAAGAACTTCGTCGTTGAAAGAACGCGAGGTGTCAAAGGTTAAGGTTTGCCTCGGAGGCAAGAACTCTTTTCCATCGGGTGAGAGCTTTGCCGATTGGTAGCTTTGCACAAAACTACCTAGTCCTGGTAGACTAATGTAGTTGTATTTAGCAAGCAACTCCTTTATTACATTCTGAAGTTCCAAATCGTATTTTTTTTTGTTTTAGCAAAAATAACTAAAAAAAATACTAAATCAATTCCTCTGCTTTTCTAAATTATAGAATTTCACAATTGATAACCAGCTATAAAGGGATACTAAGATCTAAAGTTATCCTTTTATTCTAGTAACCTATTGCTTGCCCATCCTTTCGCGACTCCGATGCGCCGTAGTAAACGCCATTTATTTCGTCCCACATAATAGCCTGATAGCCACCATATCCGCCTAAATCCCACTGAATTTTGTGACCTTTCCCAATTAGGTCTCGAATGGTTTCCCAGTCGAAGCCCGTTTCGAGCAAAACTGTTCCGCCGTTGGTCATCTTTTCGCCAGTTGGCTCTGATGAGCCAATATGCTGCACCCGGGGAGCATCGCCAGCTTCCTGAAGGTTCATTCCGAAATCAATCATATTCACCACAATCTGAACATGCCCTTGGGGTTGCATTCCTCCGCCCATTACCCCGAAGCTCATGTAGGGTTTGCCATCCTTGGTAATGAATGCTGGAATAATTGTGTGAAATGGACGTTTCCCTGGTGCATAGGTATTCAGAAATCCCTCCTCCAAATTAAATCCTTCGCCCCGATCCTGCAGCACAAAACCCAAGCCGTATGGCGTCATTCCCGAGCCCATGCCACGGTAGTTGCTCTGAATCAATGAAATCATATTTCCATCCTTGTCGGCAACGGTAAGGTAGATGGTGCTGGGCGTATCCATGTTCCCCGGTTCGTAGAAACGGGCTGCACGATTTGGGTCGAGCAATTGCCTGCGTTCTGCGGCATATTCTTTGGAGATAAGTCGCTCTAGAGGCACTTCAACTGCTTGCATATCGGCATAGTAATGGGCGCGATCCTCGTAAGCAATCTTTTTTGCCTCGATGAAATGATGCAGGTACTCGGCGCTGCCAAAGCCCATGGATGCAATATCAAAACCTTCAAGAATATTTAAAATTTGTAGGGCTGCAATTCCTTGCCCGTTGGGAGGTAACTCCCAAACATCGTAGCCACGGTAATTGGTTGAAACCGGATCGACCCATTCTGATGTATGCTTAGCCATATCTTCATACGATAGAAACCCTCCCTGATCCTTAATATAACTAGCTATGGTTCGGGCAATATCGCCCTTATAGAACGCATCCCGACCACCCCTAGCAATCTTTTCGTAGGTATTGGCCAAATCGGGATTTTTGAAGATTTCGCCCTTGGCGGGCATTTTGCCGTTGGGCATATAAGTTTCCTTAAAGTTCGGGTAATCACTCAATATTCTGGCAGACCGCTCAAGGTAGTAAGCAATTAGTTCGGTTACGGGAAATCCTTCACGGGCGTATTTAATTGCTGGATCGAGGTTTTTCTGCATGGGTAGTTTCCCAAACTTTTTGTGCAGTTCAAACCAGCCATCCACCGCACCGGGAACGGTAACGGGCAATGGTCCGAAAGAAGGAACTTTCGTGAGATTATTCTCCCTGAAGTAGTCAAGAGTGAGACTCTTTGGCGATCGTCCGCTGGCATTAAGTCCATATAGTTTTTGGGTTTTAGCATCCCAAACGATGGCGAAAAGATCGCCACCAATTCCGCAGCCTGTGGGCTCCATCAAACCCAAAACCGCATTTGCCGCAATGGCTGCATCAACTGCCGTTCCTCCTGCTTTAAGAATATCTATGGCAACCTGCGTTGCCAAAGGATGGCTTGTGGCTGCTATGCCATTTTGAGCAATCACCTCGGAGCGGGTGGCGAAATTGTGACCGGTGATACGATCCTGGGCAACTATATTTCCAAAAATCAGTATAGCCGAAAGGGCTATTACAAATCTCTTCATGGTTCTTGGTTTTTGGTACTTCAATTTGATTAAAAAATTATTGAATGGTTTAGTGGATCAATATTAACAGTGCTTTACACCTGTAAATAGGATATAAATAGCTGTAAAACTCCTGAATAAGGGCATTCTGTTCGACAACTAAACCAAATCATCCTTTTTTACCACCCCCTGCGCCAGCAGTTCCCTGATAACGATTTCGGTCATATCGCTCTTGAACTGAAACTCGTAACGGATATCCATTACGTAGGCTTTAAGGCGCATTTTTAGGTATGAGCGACGCTGTTTAACTTCATTAAAGAACAAGGCAACAACTGGCTTGTTGAGAAATATGTACTTTGAAACCTGTGCAGCCTCAATGGCAATCTTCCTAACTTTTTGGGTATCTACATCAAGAGGGAGATAAATTTCGGCAACCACCTGACAGTTTAACTCGCCCGAGTTAGCGTTTGATACCGAGGAGTTCATTAACTCCATATTGGGAACTGAAACAACGGAATCGTCGGGTGTAACAATGCGGGTAGCGCGCAGTCCGATCTCCAGAACCTCTCCGTAGTACTTGCCGGTTTCAATCTTATCGCCTACCTGAAAGGGCCTATCGAAAAGCAACATAATTCCACCGAATACATTCTTCAGTAAATCCTGCGCCGCTAAACCAATAGCAATGGCAATAGAGGCAGTCATTGCAATAAGCGTTTCAAGGGGAGGATCGTAAATCCCCTTAATCACAGCAAAAATCACAATTGACCAAATCACGATTCGGACAATGGGAATTATGCTCTTTATGCTTATCCTGTATCGTACGCTTCGCTCGGCGAAAATCTCAAGGAGTTTTATTATGGATTTGATAATAAAATAACCAATGGCCAATAGCACTAGTGTCCAGAAAATTTTAGAAAAGGAAATTGCATCGAGCACTTCACCAGGTTTCTGGGTGAGCTGCTCATCGATGTTCTGCATTCGCTTACCACTTTTCTTGACAGCAGTATCCAAAGGTTGTTCAATGGTTATTGCTGTGTCTTTTACAGAAACTTCAATGGCTACAGGAATGGTATCCTGCGAGTAAAGTGGCACGCTCAGAAGTATTATTGCGGTGTATATCAGAATTCTTTTCATCGGTTTAGTTCGTAATTTAATTGACAAAATTGCGTGATACAAGGTAGTTGGCAACGGATTTGAAAATAATTGGATTGATATTGTACTTGTTATTGGGTTTTATGAGCAAACCCTTCTCGAGCATTGGTGTAAGCAAATTTCGCGATGCACTAACGGGCTTGCCCATAACCATGGCAAAATCGTTTAAATCCAAACCATCATGGATTATCATTGCTTGCATAGTGAATAGCTCGTCGCTGGAAAGATTCTTAACGAATGAAAAATCGAGTTCCCTGATGGGAGATATATGAATCTCCTCATCGTTGGCCAATTGGGTTGACTGAAGCCAGTAAAGCTGCGCCAGCGAGATATTGCCTGATGAAATTTGGTGAAATGTTGAGAAGAATTTTCGGCGAAGGAATTTTTGCTTCTCGCTTTCATTCAATTTCTGATATTTCTTGTTTTTTAGGTCAAAAGTATCGGGTTGAAAAATAATTTGAAATCCGCTTAAGCGGTTACGCTTATAGATTATTTCCTGAATGGTTTCCTGAGCCATTGGCTCAACAAATATCTCGTTGGTGAAGTAGTTTGAAACATGTATGGTTCGTTCGAGGTATTCCCACGAGTGCCTTGTGTATGCTCCAATCCATAATACCTTCTTCATAGTGTGAGCCATCAGCTCAAAGAACAGGTTCATGCAATCGAAGCCATTTACCTGCTTTAAGAATAAGTGTTGAAGATTCTCGAGCACAACTATTCGGTTGCCATCGGATTGATTAATGAAACTGATTATCTGGTCGTTGGAATCAAACTTCTCTACACCAAACAATTCAGCAAAAAGAGAATAATACGAATCAATGGTGAATATTTTACAGCTTAGAGTGTGCTTTAACACCTCGATGTTAATATCCGATTTTTTGAGGAAAAAATTGATGAGCGAGGTTATGCCGCATCCCTTGTCGCCAATTATGGCAACGGTAATAAACCTATCTTTCTGCCAATTAGCATAAGATTTTTTTAACATCTCCAACTCCTTTTCCCTGTTCACAAAGAATCGCTCCTCTTCGGTTGGACTTAGCTGGTAAAGACGCTGATAAACGAATGGAAGCTTTTTTAGCGATTGCTGCGATTGGTTGATAAACTCCGATAGCTCAAACGAAACGTAATTCTTCTGCTCGGTAATTCCAATTCGAAGCTTAATGGTTTTAACTCTTGAAGAGATTTTTGTTAGCAAGCTACCTATTTGCTCCTTTGCCTTAGGTATTCCTGTTTTAACAATGGATATTAATTCCTCCTTGAATCTTTCAGTGCGCTCAACTGCTTTAATGCGAGCAATTTTCAGGTTCAGCTCAAAGAGATTTTCCGTATCCTTTAGCTTAAGGATATCGTCATCAAAATCGTTTATGGCTTTGCTCAACTTCTCTCTGATATTTGACTGAATGGCTAAAAGGATTGCCTCCGCCTTCTCCAAATGGTTCAGGGCACGATCAAATCCATCGACAGCAGTTTCAATCGCTTGTTTGGGCGTTCCTTCCTTTTGTTCCAGCATCATGAGCGCCGATTCTAGGGTAAAATCGCATACCGTGCCAAGCCCAAGCAGATTAATTCTCACTTTCTCCAGATGGGCTTCAACCCAAACCTCCAATTCCTCAACCCTCTCCTTAAAAACTGGTAAGGCTTCAAAGTTGAGCAGTTCACGAGGAGAAATGTACTTTACATCCGATTCGTCAACTCCCTTCAGGTAGTTTTTGTTACCGATAAAACCACGGTTGCTCGAAATTTGCTCAACCAACCCAAGAGTATCTTGCAGAAGCGTATCAAAATCTTTTGCAAAGCAGTTGGTTAACTTTTCAATAAGTTGAGTTAACATTTTATCGATTAGCTGCGATGTGATTCTGTTGCGTTCGGCGGTAATCTTATCTTTTACTCCCTTTTTGGTGGTTCCTGATGTTTCGATTTCTTTTTGGCTTTTGGCAATAAAGGCTTTAATTTTTTTTAACGAATCGGAAATATTCTTGCTGATAAAGGCATCAATATTCTCATTCAAAAAGTTAAACTCATCGAAAACAGAGTAGTAAAGGAGGGTAATCTCCACGTCAACCGACCAATCGTCGAAAAGTGCAGCCTGGGTATTTCTCCAACCCTGAAATTCTTTGGAATATGCATTAAATACCTTTTTCTTATTTATATCAATATTCTTAGCATTAAAGGTTTTGTGAGGTAAATCCAAGGTGTCAACCTTTTGAAAGACATTATCAAATTGATTAAAGGTTTCAACCCCAATGCCTTCAATTTCTTTTCCAATTTCCTTTACAACTGCCTGGTAATTTGCTTTTACTCCATTGAAAATATCCAGAGGATTTTCCTTCTTCTCTGACTCGGAATCTTCTGTTGAATCATTTGGATCAAGGATTTTCTGAAAACCCACATCTATAGCCTCGTCAAGTTTCCACAGCTCAATCAAACTCTTGCTTTGGCTCTCCATCAGTATTGGAAACAAATGGTTTGTCCTATTGAGGAATTGATTAATAATAAACTCCTTGGCCATGCTACGGAAAGGCACCCTTCGTTTTCGGTAAACGGTGACCTCAATGTGTTTTTTTCTGAAGATTCTTCGGAAAAAATTCGTAAAACGCTTTAGGGATAGCACGGCTGTGCGCTTGCCATTTACAAGAACTTTTCGAAATGTTGTATACGGATTTTCTTTGAAACTTATGTGATGGCCTTCGAAAAGTTCTTTAATGTGAATTATTCGTTTTAAATCGCCAAACTCCTTATTGACATTTTCTTCAAAGTCATCATAAAACTTATCAAATCCTGTTTCAGTAAGAATTATCCTCTGATTTGTAAGTAATTCGAGCAGCTCTTTTTTGAACTCCCTTTGCAGTTCAACCTTTTCAGATTGGTCTTTTGCTTTTTTTAATGCTCTATCTAGGGTAGCATAGCACTTTTCTAGAGCGCTTACAAAAGTAGAATGCTTATGGCTTATGGCATT
This sequence comes from uncultured Rikenellaceae bacterium, assembly GCA_964397135.1. Taxonomy (GTDB): domain Bacteria; phylum Bacteroidota; class Bacteroidia; order Bacteroidales; family Tenuifilaceae; genus MWFE01. Next base: position 14,833 of record CAYNHM010000038.1, on the reverse strand, counting down.
GTAGAAATCCAAAAGGGCAGGTTGTACTTTACCAGCAAACTGCAGGTAAAGCTGATTAACTTCGGGAGATATAAGTTCCATATAAATATTTTTGGGTAATTTTTAAATTAACAAATACTCCTTAGAAAATCGTTGTAGAAGTTTGTTGCGGCCATTTGATAGGGCATTAGTATCTCAAAATCATTACAGTACTCGCAGCTGTTTAATTCTTCTTCTAACTCCTCATTCCGGGCTGTGAGGTAAATTTTTCCATTATACCCGCTTTTCCTAAGGGTTCGAATTAAATGCAACGAGTAATCTTTATTGGGGACAGTACTTATTACACATTTTGCCTTCTCGTAAGGTACTTGCTCTAAAATATCAGGATCTTCAATATCGCCATAGATCATAGCCTTTCCCTTGTTTTGATAACGTTTTACCACATCGGGGTCAATATCAACCCCAACGTAATCAAGTTCAGGATGCTGATCGAGAATATCAATTACCCTTCCCCCAAAACGCCCTACGCCAAATATTACAACCCCAATTTCAAGTTTTTCCTCGAGTTTAATGGCACCCTCCCTGTAAGGATCCTTCCTTTGGAAAATATCTAGTGCTGGTGAAAGAAAGTTATAGATTTGATGAGAGTAGAGAATAAGATATGTTGAAAGCCCAATTGTAATTAATCCAACCAAAGTAATAAGCCCAACAACCTCATCGGTTATATGCCCTATTGCAAGGCCCATACCTGCGAAGATAAGGGAGAACTCGCTAATCTGCGCTACCGTAAACCCTGCTAGGAGGGATGTACGTTTTCGGTAACCCATAATGCCCATAATAATTAAAACAATAAGTGGGTTGCCAACAAGTACAAAAACAGAGAAAATTAAAGCTGGAGAAACCTGCTCGCCAATAAGCGAAAGGTTTAGGTTTGAACCAAGGCTTACAAAAAAGAAGAGCAGTAGGAAGTCCCTAAGGCTCACAAGCCTGCTGCTAATAGCATCCTTAAAATCGGAAGAGGCAAGGCTAACCCCGGCAAGGAATGCACCAACCTCTCCGCTAAATCCAATAAACTCGCTTAACGAAGTCATTGCTATGGCCCAAGCAATTGCAAATAACGAAAGCAACTCGGGCAATTTGGCAATGAAATGGCTTAACCGAGGTATTATAAACCTCATCATCACGAATGTGATAAGGAGCAAACCAAGACTTGATAGTCCAGTTCTAATAATCTGCGCTGTTATTGACACCCCTTCCCTATCACCCATTGTGGCCAGAACTATCATAACAATAATTACTACGATATCCTGAACTATGAGGAAACCCACGGCAATTTGGCCATGTAGTGAGTCGATCTCCTTTTTGTCGGAAAGCAATTTCACAATGATAATAGTACTGGAGAAGGTTAGCGCAAGCGCAATATAAAAGCTGTGAAGGCTAGTAAACCCAAGTAAAATACCAATAAAATAACCAATTAGGGAAGTGAACAGAACCTGCCCAAGCCCCGTCATTAGTGCAATTCTACCAACAGATTTAATAATTCTTAGGTCGAGTTTAAGCCCCACAATAAATAGCAGTATTGCAATTCCTATATGGGCAAGCAATTCGATATTCTCCTTTGATTTAACAATATCAAGCACCGAAGGGCCCACTAGTATGCCCAAAACAATAAACATTACTATTAGGGGTTGCTTAAGTAATTGCCCAACTGCACCTAATATTGCTGCAAATAACAATATTATTGTGAACTCGTAAAATGGGTTCTCTGCTAAAACCGAAAGCCAATGCATATATGTTATATTTAATCTTTTAAGGTAGTGTTTTTTTGCAACTACTCAAAGTTAAATGATATCTTAGTTTTTCACACAAATCTTTGTAACCATTTTTTGTTCTAACACTCATTTCTTGCATAAGTTTACAAAGTAATTGAATATATTTTGGTAAGCAGTTGAATTCAATAACATAATCATTTCTTGTTGTTACCTGTCGAACCGCTTTGAGTAGTCAGATGGGTTGATGTTATAACTATTTAGCCTTGCTTTGGCTTACATTTACTATCTTTGCATCCTAATTCTTTAAGAGCCATGTCTAAACCAAAAGTCAGGGTACGTTTTGCCCCAAGCCCCACGGGGCCACTCCATATTGGCGGTGTGCGCACCGCGCTGTTCAACTACTTCTTTGCCCGCCAGCATAGGGGAACGTTTATCCTTCGAATTGAAGACACTGACTCGCAGCGGTTTGTTCCGGGTGCTGAGGAGTACATCAACGAATCGTTGAAGTGGTGCGGTATTCAGATTGATGAGGGAGTTGCTGAAGGTGGGCCACATGCCCCATACCGACAGAGCGAGCGTAAAGCGTTCTACAAGCAGTACGCTGACAAGCTGGTTGAGTCAGGCAATGCCTACTACGCTTTCGACACGGCCGAAGAGCTGGATGCCTTACGCAAGGAGGCAGAAGCCAAAGGCGAAGCCTTTACCTACGGGTACAAAATCAGAAACTCAATGAAAACCTCGCTGGCTCTTTCAGCCGATGAGGTTCAGAGAAGAATTAATGCCGGCCAACAGTGGGTTGTCCGCTTCAGGATGCCCGAGAATGAGGATGTGATGATGAATGATATTATACGCGGCGAAGTTACGGTTAATACCTCAACCCTCGATGATAAGGTACTTTTCAAAAGCGCCGATATGCTGCCAACCTACCATTTGGCCAATGTTACCGACGATTACCTGATGGAGATTTCGCACGTTATCCGTGGCGAAGAGTGGCTACCCTCGCTACCATTACACGTATTGCTCTACCGTGCCCTGGGCTGGGCTGAAAAAATGCCGCAGTTTGCGCATCTTCCACTGCTTCTTAAACCAAGCGGAAACGGCAAGCTGAGCAAACGCGATGGCGACAAAATGGGATTTCCAGTTTTTCCGCTGCAATGGAAATCGCCCGAGGGCGAAGTTTCCAGAGGTTACCGCGAGGATGGATATCTACCGGAAGCATTCGTAAATCTTCTGGCATTATTAGGCTGGAACTCAGGAACCGAGCAGGAAATTTTCAGCATGGATGAGCTGATAAACCTTTTCTCGCTGGAAAGGGTAAATAAATCGGGAGCCCGCTTCGATCCAGAAAAAGCCAAGTGGTTTAACCATCAGTATCTTATAAAAAAGGCAGATGCTGAGATTGCCCAAGAATTTTACAAAATTCTAAAAGATAAAGGCATTGATGCAGAATTACCTAAGGTTGAAAGGATTGTAAGTTTAGTTAAGGAACGAGTAAACTTTGTTCACGAAATCTGGGAGCAGGCTTCTTTCTTCTTCGAAGCACCAACAACCTACGACGATGCAACAGTAAAGAAATTTTGGAGGGAGGATACATCATCAATTATGAAGGAAGTTGCTGAGGTTATATCGAATGTTGATCCTTTTGTGGCATCGGAAATTGAGCCCGCCATCAAAAACTATATCAACGAGAAGGGGCACGGCATGGGTAAGGTGATGAATTGCCTTAGGCTGAGCCTTGTGGGTGAATCGAAGGGGCCTGGAGTGGCGGATATTATTGGACTACTTGGTAAAGAAGAGTCAGTGAAAAGGATTTATTCAGCAATTAAAGGTATTAGAATCGGTTAGGGCCGCATTTCATCATAAATGGTACCTCACATAGAACTGCAGCACGTTGTTATACTGGCCAAAGTCCCAGTCCCATAGGTAAAAAATATTGCCCTTGTGTCTTCGAACAGGCAGAATGGAATAGAAGGCAATAAAAGTAAAACTCACCTTTGGTTTAGCAAAATCCTCTGCATGCTATACCCAGCAAATATCCCTAATCCATTCTCAATATTTGAGTACACCTCAATTGGCTCAGCAAACGGATTTACCCTCTCGGATGCATTGATGATATAGGTGCGGAAATACTGATAAAAATCTGGACTGCAAGTAAGAACATCAAGGTATAGGTCAGTATCAAATAAATGTTCACCCTGATCACCAAATCCAGTAACCCAAACAAATTGTGAAACCCAAAGGATTAACGTGAAATTTTCTTGAAATGAAGAGTGTTCGTTTTGAAGCACATAGTAAGTATCCTGTCCAACTCCAGTGAATTTAGTATCACTTGAAAATAGGGAAACCATATCAAAGCGAGGCGGAATAATTGGTTCATAGGTATCTATAGAATCATTCGACCAATAATGACCATATCTTTTGGCCATCAACCTAAAAATTAAATAGTTATTATTTTCTATTGGTGATAGGGTTATTAAAACGGGGTATGCTTTGATTTGATCGATGTACTGTGGTGGCGAGTAGTAACTCCATGTACTCCCGAGGGTTGCACTAATTGTGGGATTTGTATGGGGAATCGTAGTTACTGCGCTTATTTGACCATAACCTGAAACGTCAACCTTAATCGAATACTGTTGCCCTGCTTGTGGGAAATGTTCAGCGACATATTGACCTTCCCCAATCAAATAAAGGCTTATGGAATCACCTTGGTTTTCGTAGATTATTACACTTGCATCAGTAATTAGTTCACTGCTCAACTCGCTTACTCCCATTAGCTTATAAATGTTTACACTAATGGATGAATCGGGGTTCAACAGGGCATTCACAACAGGAAGATTGGGGGTAGCAGGATAATCAAACTCAAGATCGGAGATACATCCAGACGATACGATAGTGAGTAAAATAATAAACAGTTTAGTAAGATTTATCTTTGTCATATTATATAGTGATCAAAATTTATAACGATAGGTAACACTTGGTAAAAATGGTAGTAAAGTGAATTGCCTCAGCACCTTTTTCCCATCCTTAACATCCCAGTAGAGATAGTAGGGATTCTTCTGGGAGTAGGCATTGTAAATGCCAACCTCCCAAATTCTTATGCCCTTGCTTTTCTTCTTGGTAAAATTGGCTCCTATATCTAGCCTATGGTATGATGGCATACGTGCATTGTTTCGGTAGGGATAGTACTCCAGAAGATCAGGGAATGGGACATCGTTACCCGACAATAGGTCGTAAAATCCCTGTGGAAAAAACTCTGGGTTCCCTGGGTACATGCCAACAGGAAGCGAAAAGGTTCCCCCTGTTTGTAAACTCCAAGCGCAGGTAAGCTCAATGCTCGGACGAGCCTTATATGTTGCCACAATATTCACAACATGCCGATTATCGTACTTGTAGGGAAAGGGTTTACCCTGATTTAACGCTTCAAAAAAACGGTTGTTCCAGGATAGAGTATAGGCAAACCACCCAGTGAGTTTGCCAACAGATTTCTCTATAAGTATCTCTGTTCCATACGATTCGCCCATCCCCTGAAGAACGACTTTCTCCCATTGTGTTGCGGTTTGCATTAGGGACATGCCACCTGCAATCTCCACCACGTTATTCATCTGTTTGTAGTAACCCACTAGGGAAATGTTAACCGACTGGAAGTGGGGAGGATTTACTGAAAAGCCAAAATCGTACTGAACCCCTCTTTGAGGTCTAACATTGCTGGTGGCTGGTACCCAAAGGTCAACGGGCAGACCAATTCCGTTTGATGATAGCAGGAGGATGCTCTGGTTCATTATTGAATAACCCGACTTCAATCCGATCCAACTGTTTACCCTATATGCTATGGCAAGTCTTGGCTCCACAAAGGTATAGCTAGTGTTTTTTGGGAAATAGGCATTGAAGCGTAGCCCTGCGCTGAGGTTTAGCTTGTCTCTGGAAAAACTCAACTCCGAGTATGCCGAGGTTTCAGGTGCAAGAAATGCTGTTCCCTCCGTGCTGCTCAAATTTTCCGATCCACCCCTATACTCCTGCGTAACTTTTCCCGGTGAAAATAGGTGAAGAATGGAATGTACCCCACCATTAATGCTTAGATGATTGTTGAACTGGTGGTTTATGTCCCATCTCAAAGCCCAATCGACAATACCGCTAGCATAGCTATTGGTGGCTGATACATTTGGTTCTAGGGGGCTTTTAAAGGTGAAGTTGGAGTTTATTCCGTAATTATAGTTTGACTGTGATACCGACAGGTTGGAATAGGTGGAAGACGCGAAGGAAGAGAAGAGCCTCAATATCCAGGTAAAGTTTCCCCAATCCAAGCCAAGCGTGCTCTCATTTATTGACCTGTCAGAAGGATACGTTTCTTTAGTCTTTGCCTTAATAGCATCCCTGCCAGAGTAAAGGCTGAAAAAAACGTTATTTCTGTTGTTTATTCTATGGTTTGCTTTAACCACCACATCGTAAAAATGGCCTCCCAGTGTCTGCTTGTAGTTATCTTCTTCCTGCGCAAGGGCCTGAAAAGGCATGGTAATTAGGTCCAGGTAGGTTCGCCGGGCCGAAATAATAAACGATGAGCGATCCTTTATGATGGGTCCCTCGGCCACAATTTTTGAGGAGATGGTACCGACCGAGAAGTCATATTTATACCCATACCTGTCGCCCTCGCGCATTTTAATATCGCAAACCGATGATAGCCTGCCACCATAGCGGGCAGGAAATCCTCCCTTTATCAGTTCAACCTCCTGAATGGCCTCGGGGATAAATACGGAGTAGATACCAAAAAGGTGCGAGATATTGTAAACGGGTATTCCATCGATGAGGATCAGGTTCTGGTCGGGATTCCCGCCCCTGACATGAAATGAGGATGAGGTTTCGCTGCCCATGCTAACGCCAGGGAGAAGCATCAACCCCTTAACGATATCCTTTTCGCCCAGCAAACCGGGTATACTGTTGAGCTGCCTGGTGTCGAGCCGCTGGCTAACAATTGTGGAGTTCTCTCGTTCCATGCTCCGTCTGAACTGAATGGTCACATCCTGTAGCTCGTAATTATGGGGGAAAAGCGGGATGTTTATTTGACTGATGACAGTAAGGTTGATGGTGGTGTCCAGCTTAATGTAGGAGATATGCTGCACCCTTAGGCTAAGCTCATCCTGATTAGAAAAAATAATGAACTCCCCATTATCATTGGTTGTGGTTAACGATTGGTTGTTAAGGTCGATTACCTGCGCATCAATTATCCGCTCGCCGGTGATGCCATCTACCACCCTACCCTTTAGGTGCTTTCGCTGAGCCATTCCTTCAGGGCTTATGGTCAGCAATATCAGAATAAGAGGGAAAAAAGCCATACTGTGTATATAGGTATGGCTTTTTGGTAAAAGCAAAATCTTCATGTACTAGAAGTCGCTATAATCATGAGTAATGTACACATCGCCAATTCCTCTCGATGTGATCCTTGAGTAAACAGAATTGATGTTGGGTCTGATCAATGTTGCATTCACTCCACCGATATATTCAATACGCTTAAAAGTGTATGTAAAATCTTTACATTCTTCCTTTCGATACAAATTGCTATTTGTGTAGGTTGTTGCATCGAGAGGGTAATAGATGTTGTATGAACCGTCTCGTAGTGTGAATTCAGTCTTATGCTTATACCATATTCCCAATACTTTCTTTTGCTGATATGCAGTCTGCTTAAGGGTAAAACCAACATACCACCCAACAAATACATAGTTTACATATCTAGGTGAATAAATTCCCACAAGTTCAATTTTACTATAAAGCCTCCGGTCTCCACCGCTTGTACCATATTCTGGTCCTCTTGATTGCAATACTCCCCAATTTGTATTTGATTTTTCGTCAATACGTAGAACTATAACATTATCAATAACTGCACCTTTGTATTTAAGGTATCTACTTAGTGTTTCCTGTGCTCCATCAAGCACAATAATCTGCTCATCTTCTGTAAACTTGTATAGTACTCCTGCTATTTCCATCAAACCCTCTAGGTTAAGAACACCCGCTAAGCTGTGAGAAAAAATGGATATGAAAAACCCAACTCTTCGCTATATTTAAAAATTTCAGAATAAGTGCTTAATATTCTTTCGTTTTCTTCTCGGGTTTTTGCATTCTCAATCTCAGAGTCAACTTTATCGAGTAAAGCTTTGGCAGATTGAAAACCATCGAATTGCCTATACCACTTGTAGTAATTCTCCTCACTATTCTCAATAAAATCTAGCGTAGTGTAAAAATCATCTACGCTAAAAAAACTCAAATAGCCATTTTTTATTGTAATGCTTTGGCTGGGAGTAACCTGTAATTGTCTGGTTGCAATTTCCTCTTCGTTATTTATATCAAGGAATTGTTCTTTTTCGCAGGAAGTAAAAAGGGAAAATGCAATTAAAATAGAAATAAAGAGTAAACTTTTTGTCTTCATCTTTGTCATATATATACGTTAAACTTAGGTTTAGCCGCCTCACCCCTGCATGATTTTCCGGTCACACAACGGGGAAGTATTCCCACCACTGCAAAGCTTAATAATTGTTTTACCATGTTAGCATCAATGAGTTATTAAAACCAGCATACTCATATAAACCCAGTACTGAATTACCTAAAAAAACCCTCGTTCGGCTTAGGCTTCGCCTAAGTCGTATGTATGATAGCAGGCTCCAGCCTGCTGAAAAAGTTGCTTTGAAAATATTACCTCTAAGTTCAGCTTCTATAACGTCATTCAATTTTGTTCCTATTGAAATTTTTTGTGTAACCTTGTAAAAGCAAAGCTACAAAATTTAATTTTTAATACGTTATATCATTTTTATACACAGGCATAGCCTGAAGGTATAAACCGACTGAGGTGCAACCTCAGCTGAACGGGGAATGTAAGATATTCAAATAAATTGAAAGAGTAACCTATAAGGTTTAAGAAGCGAATTTCTTAAAACACTTACTCTCCAAAACTAACTCCAATTGTTGATTTTGAAAAACCCACGAAAATCCCATACCCTCCAACCACGTTTGAATAAATGGTTACTGGATTGCTATTGGCATCGAACTGGCTATTCTCCTTGATCAATCTGCTCTTATCGTACTTAAAAAAATCCTCACTGGTTGAATACAACGAAAAAATGAACGTGTCTGAAGGTAAGGTTTCATTTAAATTTAAACCGCTTAAGTATAACACTGAATAATTACTCCCCTGAATTAGTCTATCTGAAAAGAATGCATAATAAGCTGTAGAACCAAAGACATTATGGTTTTCAAAAATTGGATCAGTTAATAGGGAAAAAGATCCATAAACATTAGGAATTCTTAAACTTCTTGGGAGAAAATAGTAATTATTTTCATATAGTGGATCAATAATATTTAAGGAAACTTGAACAACTGTAACTTGTTCATATTGAATAATCTCTGTATCGTACGATTGAATTGGTACCGGAACCGGAAGAAACGTTTCTGCGCTTACCTCGGGGTAATCTCCATGCTGGGCATATACCGTGTATGTACTACCGGGTGTTGTGGGCATATGGCTAACATAGTAGTCTTCTGATGTATAAACATATTCCCAGGAATCCCAAATCTGCCTCGACTGGGGCAGCAGCGTATCGAAGAAGACTCCATCCTCAAACAGCACAACCGTGGCATTGTCTCCTGCAATAATGTTGGCTCTATGGCTCCAAGCCACAGAATCAATTAGGTAGTAGTTATTCAGCGATAGCATGATGTAGGTGCTATCGGGGCAAACATACCCTGATAGGCAGAGTTTAATCTCTGGCTCCTGAAGCGTGTAATCGATGAACTCCTCTAAATCGGCGCACGAAGCCAAGAAAATGAATATCCAGAGTGTTATGGGTAAAATTCTTTTCATTTTACAGTATAATTAGAAAGCATAACTAATTAGAAATGCGAATTAAGGGTTGAAATTACTTTATAAACTATTTTGTTAAATATTTGAAAATCAGCAAAATAACATTAAAAATATTTGGTTAAAACCTTGGAAATCAGTATATTAGACAATTAATCTCACTTAATCCGTCTAAGCATGATTCCCAAGGCTAAAGCTGAACAACTTGTTGCTATCTATCTGTATATCTGTAACATGTACGAATGTCGTCTTAAATACTGCTGTGAGCGGTTCTCCAACAACCAGCATCCTGAATTCACCGATCAGGAAGTGCTGACCATTTACCTGTTCACCATGCTCCACGAGCAGCGGTTCAAAGTTAAGCAAATGCATCAATTCGCCAAGGACTACTTAACCAGCTGGTTTCCCAAGCTACCCTCGTACGTGGCGTTCAACACCCGGCTGAATAGGCTGAGCGAAGCCCTGAAGGAGCTCTCCATCGGGCTGCTAGGCGGCTCCTCGCCGGATTCAAACCTAACAAGCATTAGCGTTCTGGACTCTTTCCCCATAATCACTTGCTCCGGAAAAAGAAGCGCCAAGGTAGCGAAGGAAATCACCGACAAAACGTTCTGCTCCACGAAGGGGATTTGGTACTACGGCCTTAAGCTCCACCTCATAGGGTTCCAGCAGCCAAACAGGTTGCCGCTACCTGAGGCGGTAGTCCTAACGGAGGCCTCAGAGAACGACCTGAACGTGTTCAAGCAGAACTGGGGTGCAACCTCAGCTGAACGGGGAATGTAAGATATTCAAATAAATTGAAAGAGTAACCTATAAGGTTTAAGAAGCGAATTTCTTAAAACACTTACTCTCCAAAACTAACTCCAATTGTTGATTTTGAAAAACCCACGAAAATCCCATACCCTCCAACCACGTTTGAATAAATGGTTACTGGATTGCTATTGGCATCGAACTGGCTATTCTCCTTGATCAATCGGCTCTTGTCGTACTTATAGTAATCCTCGCTGGTTGAGTATAACGTTAATGCTTGCAGACCGATGGGTATATTTTCGGTCAATTCAAAAAAAAGTAAATACATCACTGAGAAATTGTTGCCCTGAATTAGTTTATCAGAAAAGAAAACGTAGTTTGTAAAATTGCCCTGAAAATTAAAAATACTACTATAATTTTCGAAAATTGGATCTGCTTGTAGTGAATAATTGTTGCTTCCATTAATTTCAACCCTTTTTGGCAATATATAGAAATTATTAACGATTGGAGTATCATGAATATTTATATAGTAAAGAAAGAATATTCCATACTCACTATCCATACGTTCAACATAATATGATTGAATTGGCACTGCAAGAGGAAGAAGCGTTTCGGCGCTTATCTCATTGTAGTCCCCATGCTGGGCATATACAGTATAGGTGCTACCTAGTGTTGTGGGTTTATGGCTAACATAGTAATTCTCTGCTGTATACGCATCTTCATAGGAATCCCAAATCTGCCTCGACTGGGGCTGCAGCGTATCGAAGAAGACTCCATCCTCAAACAGCACAACCGTGGCAATGTCTCCTGCAATAATGTTGGCTCTATGGCTCCAAGCCACAGAATCAATTAGGTAGTAGTTATTCAGCGATAGCATGATGTAGGTGCTATCGGGGCAAACATACCCTGATAGGCAGAGTTTAATCTCTGGCTCCTGAAGGGTGTAATCGATGAACTCCTCAAAATCGGCGCACGAAGCCAAGATAATGAATATCCAGAGTGTTATGGGCAAAATTCTTTTCATTTTTCAATATCATTAGAAGGCATAACTAATTAAAAACTAAGACTTAGGCTAATATATGGAATTACAGAGAATAGGCTCACCTTGACAACGCCCATCATTGGGAATTGATTAATATAGTATGGGTTCCGCCTTGCATAGGCGTTGTATGCCCCAGCGCTAAACTTATAGTTGAAAAGTTTTGTCGGTTTTTCATAATCGATGCATAGATCAAGTCGATGAAAAGTGGGCATCCGGGCATTGTTGAGCGACTCGTAACCGCTAACCAAATAGTAACCTGAAGATAAAGCTGAAGATAAAGGGTCCGAGTTGTAGTAGAAGATATTGTAAAGGGTTACTGCATGTCCCGAGGCAAACATCCAGTTGGCCCCTAGCGACCACCTTTTCCCCAACTTCTGGACCAATGCAAGGGCTATGGTATGCTTACGGTCGTAAGTGAAAGTGAACTCCCGACCTAGATTAATCTCGTCGAACTGGCGGGTCGATTTCGATAGCGTATAGGAAATCCAACCGGTGGTATTGCCCTGTTCCTTTCTAAGACCAACCTCTAATCCTCTAGATTTTCCGCTACCCACCTCAACCATGTCCTGCCAGTCGGTTCGATTAATGGCGTAGCTAGCACCCTCACTGTACATGATCAGGTTGTCCATTCTCTTAGCAAAACCTTCAACAGTAATAAGCAAGTTATCGTTAAAGCTGTAGGTAAACCCTGCCACCATTTCATCGGAGTGGGAGGGTGCAATCCTAGAAGTTGAAGGAACCCATATATCAGATGGTGCACCCGATGATGAATGGGAAAGTAAGTGCAGAGGTTGAGATACACGGGTATAGGATCCTTTTGCGGTAAACTTATCATTCAACTGGTAGCTTAAGGCAATACGGGGTTGTAATGCTGTATGGGTTTTTTGTTCAACGAAGTAAGCATCGAAACGAACGCCTGCATTTATCGTAATTCCTTCAATTGGTGTAAACATATCGGAAAGGTAAAGCGTCCCCTGATTAAGTAATGCGTTGAAGTGAAAAGTGGTATCGATACTGAACTGGGGATTGTTAGGTACGCTGTTGAAGGAGTGTACTTCGGGTTTAACATCCTGCCTCACGAAATGAGCACCAAACTTAAGGTTATGGCTAAACAGCCCGTAATCGAAATCCACCTTACAGGCGTAGTCCTCAATTCCCGAACTACTCTGCAGGCTACTGCCCGATACAATTGCTCCCGTTTCGTCTCTCTCCACGAAACCCTTTGTGGTTGAGTAGTTAAAATGCGACCGATATACAATAAGATTCCCGTACAGTTTACTTGAAAACAAATGGTTGTAGCGAACCGACAGGGTTTTGTTCCCGTAGTTAAATGTATGATCTCTCAACAATACCTTATCAGGATTGTACTCATCTCTACCATTGTAGAATGTGAGGAACAGACGGCTTTTGTCCGAGAACCTATGGTTAACTTTGGCGTTCACATCATAAAAACTATACATGTCGAGCCGAACATCGCTGCTACTAGCCATCTCCATTCCTGATAGAAATATTACAGTGTTTGTAATGAATTCTGGGGATATATCCATTATCGATCGGCGACCTGTTAAAAGAAATGAAGTGCTCCCTTTAATAATTGGACCTTCTACAAGAAATTTTGAGGAGAATGTTCCTAGCATAACCTCGCCCGAGTATTTATTGGCATTGCCTTCGCGCATGGAAAGGTCGAGCACCGATGAAAGCCGTCCCCCATGCTGGGCAGGTATGCCACCCTTGTAGAAGTTCATACCGTTTATGGCATCGGAATTGAACACGGAGAACATGCCAAACATGTGGTAAGCGTTGTAAATGGGCGTACCATCGATCAGGATCAGATTCTGCTCATATCCACCTCCCCTCACAAAGTAGCCGCTGGTGGTCTCGGAGCCCATGATCACTCCCGGTAGCAGCTGTATGGTTCTTGTTACGTCCGACTCGCCTAGGATCGATGGAAGGCTGCGCACGGTGGAGGCAGGCAACCGCTCAAGGCTGGTTTGGGGCGAAACCCTACGGTAGTTATAGTTAGATTTTACCTCCACACCTTCAAGTAAATTATCGGGAACCATTAGAAAAGTAAAAATCGATTCGTGATCAGTAAATTCCACCGTTTTGGTGGCATAACCTATGTAACTAATCTGGATTGTTTTTGTACTATTGGAGACTTTTATGCTAAAATGACCAAAGTTGTTGGTTGAGGTACCTATACCTGAGTAAGGGTCGATTACATAGGCCCCAATCAGCACCTCCTGGCTTACAGAATCCACTACAAATCCTGAGCAAATCCTTTCCCCCTGCGCCCAAGTAGCAAGGGATGAGAGCAGCATAAGGATCGTCATTGTTATTACTTTCATATACAGTATGGTAATTGCATTCAATTGATTAAGGTGCAAGTTTTTGGGTTCTACAGTTTGGAGTATGTGCTTTGCCATACGATCAGCACTTATTACATCGAAAAAAACTAACACATCACTATGTTCATATGGCAAAGCACTATAAAAAAAGGTATAAAACAATACTAAGGCAATATTCAGTATGAATTTTCTACTTCTTCATCATCGCATCTTTTTTATAGCAAAGGTATATATATTTGCCTCCAGCTCCTTTATTTAGATCTGCATTTATAAAAATCCAATCCTCGAATGAACTCAACCTGCTTGTTGAAGAAATTATTAGAATATCTTTAATTGGAGTAAGGTAGTCGGGAGGAATCCATCCTACTGGCAAACCATGCATAAGTTGATGATTAATATATGCAACTGTTGTTTCTACTTCACTTCCCTCAAGTTTTATATAATGCCCCCCTGCTCCTTGATTAAGATCAGTCCAACGTCCATTTGAAAAGGCGAGTCCTAGCTTTTTCATATATGGGTAACTTACTGAAACTGGCGCAAGGCAACAATTTGTCCTAACATTAATATAACTTATTGCATCACCTCCATATGAATTTTTTTTGTAGTAAAGATAAATATACTTACCCCCAGCCCCCTCATTCAAATCAACAGGAATTTTGTGATAATCATCATTCGTTGGCCACGGGTCTGGGGCGTTATTATCATTCCTAATGGAACACTTAAGATCCTTTATATAACCTGAGGTTGATGTTGAATTCCCTGTAGCTCTAGGATTAATGTCCTCTGATGAATATAAAACCATTATCTCATCTTCAGGAGCCACTAATGGCTTTTCACGAAAAACACCCTTTGGAATTGTGTCGCCTTTTGCCAGTTCAAAGAACTCTTCATATTCAATATTTTCAATATCATCTTGGCTTAATACAAGTTGATCATATTTCGCTTCATTTAAATCAACTTGCTCCTTTGTGCAAGAGTTAAATATCACTAAAAGTGCAAAAATAAACAACAGACTTAATCTTTTCGTTTTCATTTTCGTCTAATTTTACGCTAAGTACATGACAAAAAACTAAAAATTCCTATATCGTCCTGAAATAAAGCGTTT
>CAYNHM010000037.1:9563-25206 GCA_964397135.1 uncultured Rikenellaceae bacterium | reverse complement strand
TTTAACATTCGTTTGTTGTCGTTTGAAATTATTTTTATCTTTGTTTTTCAGAAACAAAAAAAATTGAATGATGACAGAAAGCTCAACCCGCACCTGCCCAGAATGTGGTGATAAGATCACTGGGAGAGTGGACAAGAAGTTCTGCTCCGACCAATGCCGTAATACATACAACAACCGCCTTAACAGCGATGCCAGCAACTTGGTCAGGAATATCAACAATACCCTAAGGAAAAATCGCAGGGTGCTACAGGAGCTGAATAAACAATCGGGCAAAACCATGGTAAACAAGGATACTCTTCTAACCAACGGTTTCAACTTCTCCTATCATACCCATACCTATACCACAAAGAAGGGTGCTGTTTACGTGTTTTGCTACGAACAGGGATACCTTTTTCTGGAGGACAAAAACATGTACCTGCTGGTTACCCAAAGGGACGAGGAGGAGTAAATTGGCTAACTTGCTAGGCTAATGTTTCACAAAGTGCTATTTAGCTGTAAGTATTTCAATAGCTTTTTCAAGAATGGCATCTCTACCAATCAGCACATCCTTATCGGATATCCAAATGGGTATGTCTGGGGGTAACATGGATAATACTAGAATAAAATCTTTAATCATACTAGATAAGTTCAATTATTATTGGTTTTTTTTAAATTGGAAGCTAAAAGATGTTCTAACTACTTCTATACCGTTTGAAAACGATGTTGTAAACGGCCATGAAGAAGTACTTAAAATCGGTCCAGAATGGATGTTTGAGGTATGCATCCAAATACTTGTGCTCCGAAGCCATGATCTCATCAAGGGTACTGGGTTTGTCAACGTAGAACGGTGGTATTAATCCTGGTCGGGTTTTAATTCTTTTCTCCTGAAGTTCTTTGGTGTAGAGACTGAAATATTGCTTGCTTAACGGTCGTACGCCAACCAGCTTCAAATCGCCCTTAAACCAGTTGATCAGCATGGGGAGTTCATCAATCCAAAGCCTTCTCATAATATGCCCAAGGGTTGACACCCTAAAGTCATCCTTAAACTTCCCGCCCTCGTCTAACTTATGCTTTTGGTAAACATATTCCTGAAGGTATTCTGCATAGGGATGCATGGTTCGCATTTTGTATACCTTAATTTCCTTCCCACCCTTCCCTATTCGTCTTAACTTCACAAGTGGACCATAGGTGGCCTCCAAATCGTACGCAGGTTGCTTAACCTTTCGGCTAATAACGTAAAGATGATTCTCAATGAACTGCTCATCCAACACCTCAAAACCACAGGAGTATAGTCTCCCCAAAACCTCGGCTCGGGTAATTACCCGATTTTGCCCTCGGGTTAAAAAGAAATAGATTCCTTTAGTAAGGGTAAATTTCGGAAAAACCCGCTTAATAATGTAATCAATAGTGTAGAAAATATAATTTATTGCTGGTGGAAACTTTTTTAATATTCTTGCTTTTCTAAGATTCTTTGTCTCGACCAAACAAACAAAAATTCCACCCTTGGGAAGTTTTGCGTTAACAGACTCGAAGAACTTGTTTATCCATCGGATATCATTAACCCTTTTCAGGTTGGCAATGGTATGGAAAAAATTCGAGGGTTGATTATCGATGTTAAACTTTGTGGTTGTCGATACAATTAGTGTCGACTCTAACGAAAGATTTAGGTTTGTATTGAAGTATCGGTAAACATTTTCACCCAACTCCTCAAGTATCGCCTGTTTTACCGCTTTTCTTCGTGCTTCGCTTATTGTTTTTTCAGTATCAACTTTATATTGGAACTCTTCAACAGGCTTTGATTTCTTTACCTTTATTTTCTCTTCGGGTAAAACCTTGCTTTGCTTTATCAGATACCATGAGCCAAACACGATGAACTCCAAAACGGTAGCAAAGCCAATGGTGCCAAACACAATCACACGTGAAAAGCGGTAAAAATACAATAGGAACATCAACCATGTTGCTATGGCCAATGCAATAAGATTGCTTACGATAATTTTCTTAACCTGAGGTTGAAACTCCCTCCCTTCGGTTGAATACTTTCCAAAGCTTAACGAGACGACAATCCATATGGCACTGAACACCAAAAATGAATATTTATAGTTTTCAAGGTAATTATCTAAAGGGCCAGGTTTAAACCAATTGCTAATGCAGAATGCTAAGAAAAGTAGCAAAAGATCGATGATAATGAGAAAAATCCTTCGGCTCATCGTGTGATAATGAAATGTTATGCTAAGTTAAACTTTTCATTTACCATTTCAAAACAGAAACAGCAAGATCGCTCTAATTATCATTTTATATGAAGAAAAAACAATCCAATTTATAAGAATCCTTTTCTTGGATCTCCTTTAACTCTAAAAATGTTAGCTTGTCTAAATCGCTCTGAATACACTTTTTAAAGATTCTATTCTTCGCAAAATATTCTGCCAAATATTCCTGCTCTGTTTGTCCTGGTGTGGGAATAAGTAGCGCATTTCTACCTAGCGCTAATAGATCCATTACTGTGCTGTATCCAGAGCGACAGATAACAAATTTTGCAGAAAGTATTGCATTAGCCATTTCTCCATCGGGTAAATGGGGTGCAAGTGTAGCCATTCCTTTAACCTGTCCATTACTTTCAAGAGGTAACCCCTGAATAATTAGAGTCTTGAGGTTTAAGCGATTGGCTATATCAACCAATTCGCTTTCAAATATATCCCTGTGAGGGGGTGGTCCCGAAACAATGGCTACCAAATCCCACGTAGTTATTACCTCAACTGGTTTATGTCCATAAAATCTTGAAAGAAGCCCAATAAATTTAATCTTTCCGGGTAAGCGATTTGGTTGTGATAATTCGCCCGAAAGGCGAAATCCCTCTGGATTATCGGGAACCCAGCACTCTGTAAATCGATTGGCATACCTTAAAACATACCATTCGCCAATGGATTCAAACCAGTGAAATGGCTTTGGGAATACTATATGTAACTGATGTGTAATTAAAACCGAAGGAATTTCCTCTGAGTAAAGTCCATATCTATTATCGGATATCACAAGATCTATCTTATGCTGATTTATGATCTTCTGCAATTCCCTGTTTTCTGAAATGGTTCTTTTAATAACCTTCAGCGCAATTACAAAAAGTGAAAAAAAAGACCCTTTTTTCGAAAACCTAACAGAGATTGAAGGAAAATAAATGCTTTGATTTTTAGGAAAACGAATATTCAGCAACGTTAACGACGATTCGTCGCCTGCAAATATAACGGTACAACCCCTTTTGATAAGATGCGAAATAATTGGTATTACACGGGAGGCATGCCCCAACCCCCAGCCTAAAGGGCAGATCAGCACTCTTTCGGTTCCCTTAATGGCAATCATCAGCCCGAGACTTGTGCAGATATTCCCAAGGCTCTTACCCTTTGCGCAATGGACTCAAGCTCACTTTGAGGTACTTTATGTAGGGTATCAATGGGTGTATCGCGGGCAATGGTGTACACCATAACATCGTTGGGTTTAAGTTCGTCAACAATCTGGAGCCATAGCGTTAGCTCCTCCGGAGTAGTATTATCAACGGGTTTACCGTTAATAGTTCCCCTAACGAAAAGGGTTTGCAGCGTAAAGTTGCCATTAAATTGCTTGAGATGGTCAATAACCTGCTTGGCAGTTATGGGTTTCTTGGGCTGGTTAAGCAGCTGAATGGTTGAATCGAAACCCGAATCGAGCTTGAGAATATTTTGATCGACCCGTTTAAGGGCTTCAACAACTTTCGATTTATGAAGCATTGTAGAATTTGATAAAACGGCAATACGAGCTTCGGGAAAATACTTATCACGCAGTGTAATGGTATCATCAATAATCCCTGAAAAATTGGGGTGAATGGTTGGCTCACCATTACCAGCAAAGGTGATCACATCAAGTGCATTGCCATCTGCTTTCATACGTTCAAGGCGGTTTTGCATTTGTTCTTTCACCTCCACTCGGGATGGCAATTTGCTGCTTTTTGCGCTCATTGTCCAACCACACTCACAGTAGATACAGTCGAAGTTGCAAATTTTTGCATCGGAGGGCAGCAGGTTTACCCCCAGCGAAACACCCAGCCTACGACTGCGCACGGGTCCAAATATTATCTCATCGAAAAGAAAGGTTCCCATTGATAATGATTAATGGCCGTAAAGGTAGGAAAAGTTTGGATGAGAAGTGTCCGTAGTTAAATGCTTGTAAACACTCACAAGCAAAAAAACAACGGCTGAAACGTTAACTTCAGCCGTTTTCTACACACTAAAATCTACCCTAAAATCGTCTTATAGCTCGTACCCTATATGTGTTATTTTTAGAAAAACCGCCAGTACTTCCATTTGCAAGAGCAGTTAACTAAAAAGCCTTAACTGCACGTACACTATAAACAACATGCTTGGCGGTGAAGTAAGTTACGGGAGCATTGATACCTGTTGCGAAGTAAAAACAGAAGGCACCTCCTGAACCATACTCCGTACTACTCCAATAGTAGGCTGTACTTGACAATAAGGTAGAGCCTATTGAACGTGAGGTTTTATTTACATGGTAACGGTTTTGCCAAAGCAAAGTTAGTTCATCTATCGAAGGCAAATACCACCCTGCTCCATGGCTGGTTGCCCAATCTTTGGCAGGGCTATTAGCCATAAGACCTGTGTTATAAGCACCATCCTCTGATCTGTCTGCATTTACCAAATAACTTGTGTTCTGCCATTTGGCTGTTGTTTCAGTTTTGGAAACCACCAAACCGTGCTGCTGGCCATCGCTGCCAATATATAAGTAATAAATAATACCATCAAGGTATTCCTGCCCCAGGTATAGGGTATGAGAACTTGCTATTGTTTGGTTTGGGTAGGTACCCGTAACGGAAATGCCTGTACCGGCTGTAATATTTACGTTTTGCAAATCATCAAGTTTTGTTTTGTCGGTACTACTCATAAAACCGTCTTCTTCATCGGTCGCTGTTGCGTGGGTGTGGGTTTCAGCTGCATAATTGGGTGTATATTTTTCCCACTTTTCGGAGGTTGCGTTGTAGCGTAGCAGGTCGCCATCGACAGGGTCGGAAATGCTAAAAGTTGCGATGTAGGTTGGATCGGCCTCGGAGGTAAGGTAACCCCCTTCGGAGTGATCGCCCCAGCCGTAGGCTTCGTTCCAATTTGTAATATCGGTATTTGCAATACCCGAAGCAGCCGATGCGTTAAAATCGGGATCATTCTCAGTGAGCAAGTAGTCCTGCAAATCTGCAATCTGGCTTTCTGTGATTTGAATGCCGGTAGACCTATCCCACACTGAAAATTCTGGATCGGTTTCGGAGCTAATGTAACCCTCATCGGAATGATCGCCCCAGCTATAGGCTGTGTTCCAGTTGGATATATCATCGGATGCTATGCCCGAAGCAACTGATGCGTTGAAATTGGGATCGCTCTCGGCGAGCAGGTAGTCCTGCAAATCCATTATCTGGTTTTCGGTAATCTCAATGCCAGTTGACTTGTCCCATGATAAAAATACTGGATCGGCCTCGAAAGTAAGGTATCCCTCCGCTGAGTGATCGCCCCAACCGTAAGCTTCATTCCAGTTGGTAACATTTTCCGAAGCAATTCCCGAAGCAACTGATGCGTTGAAATCGGGATCGCTCTCGGCGAGAAGGTAGTCCTGCAAATCAGTTATCTGGCTTTCGGTAATCTGAATGCCAGTTGACTTGTCCCATGATAAAAATGCTGGATCGGCCTCGAAAGCAAGGTATCCCTCTGCTGAGTGATCGCCCCAGCTGTAAGCTTCATTCCAGTTGGTAACATCTTCCGAAGCAATTCCCGAAGCAGCAGATGCGTTGAAATCGGGATCGCTCTCGGCGAGCAGGTAGTCCTGCAAATCAGTTATCTGGCTTTCGGTAATCTGAATGCCAGTTGACTTGTCCCATGATAAAAATGTTGGATCAACCTCGAAAGTAAGGTATCCCTCTGCTGAGTGATCGCCCCAGCTGTAAGCTTCATTCCAGCTTGAAATATCATCGTTCTCTATTCCTGATGCGGGTGAACTACTAAATAGCGGATCGCTTTCGGCCGATACCGAAGTTAAATAGCCCTGCGTTGAATGATCGCCCCAACCGTAGGCTGTATTCCAGTTGGCAACATTTTCCGAAGTAATTCCCGAAGCAGCAGATGCGTTGAAATCGGGATCGCTCTCGGCGAGCAGGTAGTCCTGCAAATCAGTTATCTGGCTTTCGGTAATCTCAATGCCAGTTGACTTGTCCCATGATAAAAATACTGGATCAACCTCGAAAGTAAGGTATCCCTCTGCTGAGTGATCGCCCCAACCGTAAGCTTCATTCCAGCTGGTAACATCTTCCGAAGCAATTCCCGATGCAACTGATGCGTTGAAATCGGGATCGCTCTCGGTGAGCAAATAATCCTGCAAATCCGTTATCTGGCTTTCAGTAATCTGAATACCGATTGACTTGTCCCACGCTGAAAATAATGGATCAACCTCTGTGGTAAGGTAATTCTCTTCGGAATGATCGCCCCAACCGTAAGCTTCATTCCAGCTGGCAACATCTTCCGAAGCAATTCCGGATGCCACTGAAGTATTGAAATCGGGGTCACTCTCGTTGAGCAGGTAGCCCTGTAAATCCGTTATCTGGCTTTCGGTAATCTGAATGCCGGTTGATTTGTCCCATGCTGCGAATACAGGGTCAACCTCTTCGATTAGGTAGCCTTCCCCTGAATGATCGCCCCAGCCATAGGCTGCGTTCCAGCTGGAAATATCATCGTTCTCTATTCCAGCTGCTGGCGATGATCCAAAAATTGGATCTACTTCATCTATTGTCCCAGTAAACACCTCAGCCGTTTTGGCATGCAAGGCAAAGGGAACGCTGAGTAGCTGACTTACCCCAACAATAGAATAGCTAGTACCACCACTTGGGTCGGTTTCGGTTTTAATGTAGAATGGGCCGTTTGTCCAATCGATGGCATCAAATCCTGCTCCACCAAACTCAATGGAAACTAAACCATTGGCATTGGTTGTTGATGTTAGGGTTTCGGTGTAAACGGCTGTGCCATCGGCACTACCTTGCAGAATGCTGATTCGCATTCCAATTTCTGAACTGGTTACCAGCTCGCTGTTGGCATTACGGATTACCGCCTGGTAACTCATTTTTTGGGGTGATTGAGCATTGGAATGCATAGACAGAAACATACATGCAAACAAAAAAGTCGCTGCAAAAAACGAATAAATCTTTTTCATAATTATTTGGTTTTGATGATTTTAAATGTTTTAATTTCCTTGGTGCTATCAAGTACCCTTAAAAGATAGAGTGCCGGAGTTAGCTTTTGCATGGAAATGGTTGTCAATTCCTCTTCCATCCTACCTCTTTCCAAAAGTTTACCACTTAAATCAAAGAGCTGATAGGAAAGATTTTCTCTGCTGTAATTTTCCACCCTTAGCATTAAGTAGTCGGCGGTTGGGTTTGGAAAAGCTGAAACTTGAAGGGTAATGCCATAGGCTTCTTCAATACTTGACACAACCGATATTTCATACGGTTGTTGGACTCCCTGGGCTACCGAACCATTGTCGCCCATTTGGGTTGAGTAGAAAACCTGTCCTAGGGAGTAGCTTACTGAGCCATCTTCCCCTGAAGCATTTCCACCTGAAGTAATGATTGCTTCCTGCGCATTTAATCCTTTTAATCCAAGGATTAAAAGAAGCACTGCACAAATAGTTACTGTTTTTTTCATATTATCGGTTTTTTTAATTTCAATGATTGGAGCGAAAAATTTCCGGCTAATCTAATCTTAAACCTTATCTATAAAAAGGGCTAATAATTATTCGTAAGTCTTTTTTGAGTATTTATTGAGGATTATTTATTTTATGTACAGAGCAAGTAAAATTGCCAAATCAGCTGATTCGGGACTTTCTGTTTTTTTACGAGCGAAAAAGGGGAATGATCTTAAAGCAGCCTTTTGTTACGGCTGTTTGGATATGGTTTCATTGACGAAAAATCAAAGGGGGAGATAAGATTCAACCCAGGCTTTTTCCCCAGCTCAATGCTGCCTATTTCATGATCAAGGCCTAGCGCTTTTGCGCCATTTAGGGTTGCCCATCGTAGGGTTTCGGCAAAGGGAATACTGGGAAACAAATTATTTATGATCCCAATTTGGCTAAGCATTGAAAGTGATGGCGATGAGGCCGGGCTATCTGTACCAAGGGCAATACTAAGGCCAAGTTTCCAAAGCATGGGTATATCGGGTAAGGCTTTCTCGATAAATAGGTTTGAGGCTGGGCAAAGCACAAAAAAGGCTTTTGGGAAATGATCTTTTAGGTTTTGAGCATCGGATCGATCGAGGAAGGTGTTGTGAATAAATAGCACATTTGCCTTGGAGGGTAAGTTGTTCTTTGCGATCTCAACCAGTGAGCCCTGCGGCGAATTTTTGGGGTTTAAACCCCATTGCCTGTAGTAATCGGCAAGTTTACCGGTTTTGTGGAGTGAAAATTCCTTCTCCTGTCTACTTTCGGCAAAATGGATCGAAATAATAGGGTTGTTCTTTATTTCACATTTAACCATATTCCAAAGCTGTTCCGACAATGAGTAGACTGAGTGGGGTGTAATTGCGGAGCTATCGCCATACTTTAACTTAGGAAACGTTGAAATGTATTTTGCCCTTTCCATGTAATCATCTGCCTTCTCAGGCGACATTCCGAAGAGCTCAATAAAATTTTGGAAACGGATAGGACTGGACAACTTTGGCAATAAACTCTGCGAGGTATTGCAGATGTCGGCCACAGCCACTATTCCTTCCCTCTTTAGTTCCTCTAAAGCCTTGGCTATGGAGTTTTCTTCTACTATTTCATCATCGTTCCTTAGAGCACGTATCTGATTAACAAAACCTGCCAAGCCCGTTTCGGGTTTAATTTTTCCTTTAAGGTGGCCCAATTCGGTATGACAATGTGCATTAATAAAGCCAGGAACAATGACTCCATTGTGAAACTCTGTACCTGCCAACTCTTTCTCTTCTCCCTTAGGATCAATAATTTCTATTATCATGCCGTTATCGTCAACCCCAACTATTCCGTTACGGATAGGTTCACCGTAAACCGTAAAGATATAGTTGGCAGAAAAACGTCGCATGGTTAAAGGTTAATCAGAGATTCTTTGTTCTACGAGTTCCAATCTGTCAACATTGTAACCCAACTCCTGGGCCTTTTGAACAATGCTTTTATAAAGCAAGTTATCCATTTGAGGTTTCCTGCTCATGATCCAAAGGTAATTGGGCGAGCTGCTACCCACAAGAACCCACTGGTAATTTGGGTCTAGGTCAAGTATTAGGTAATCACCACCAAATGGCCAAAAAAAGAAAACTTTTAGCCTTCCTGGTTCATTGGAGTTGAGTCCCTTGGCAAAAGCTTTCGCCCGCTTTAATTTTCCATCGAGCGAATTTTTATAGCCTTGATTTATAACTTCAATATTTCCGTTCTTCTTTATTCTATAAGTAGCTGTTACACCAACCAATCCCTTCTCAAACGAATGTGGGAAACGAGCAATCTCGTACCAAGTCCCTGCGTAACGCTCTAGATCAACATCGCTTACTGTGTTCATAGTTTGCTGACAATTAACTTGCTTTGAGTTACATCCCATAAGGGACAAATATAAAATGGTTAGGTAAAAAAAGTTTTTCATATAAATAGTATTCTAAAAAAACTGAATAAAAACCACGAATAGACTGATTTCCTTAAAGTAACAGCAAGGTCAGGAACATGATTAATACTCCCGTTAAAAAACCACAATATACCTGCGAGGGTTTGTGGGCGCTGAGTTGTAACCGCGACCATGCCAGCAGGCCTGCTGCTATCACGGCAATCAGAATTATTGAAAGAACATCGGTGTGCAATCTTAAGGAAAAAGCAAAAATAAAACCTACTATTCCTCCAATGCCAATCATATGTATGCTGATTTTCCACCAAAAGGTGATTAATAAAGACATGCCAACGGTAATCGCTGCTCCTAGCATAAATGCGGTAATTATACCTGGAATGGGTAATCGCTTAAGAAAGTAAAATGAAAAAATGTAGGGAATAAGGGTAAATGCAATGGGAAGGATACGTTCCTTGTGCGTATGCATCTGAATGCTTTTGATAAATCCGAGTCGGTAAAAAAGTGGTATTATCAATAACGGCAAGGCAATTGTATTGATTGCGACCACAATTAAAATAATACGTTTGGCTTCATATGGAAGCAATGAAATATATGTTCCCGAAGTGTAAATAATGAGCAAACCAAAAATTGGCATCAATAATGGGTGCAATAGGATCGACACGATCTGGGCAATGGTATGGGTCCATTTTACCATGTTAAAGTTCCTTCCTTAGCCTTGCCACAGGAATTCCCAGTTGTTCCCTGTATTTGGCAACAGTTCGTCGAGCAATTTGGTAACCTTTTTGCTGGAGTATCTCCATCAACTTCTCATCGGTTAGAGGTTTTCGTTTCTCTTCAGCCTCAATGCAATCCTGAAGTATCTTCTTAATCTCTTTGGTCGAGACCTCTTCTCCTGAATCGGTTTGCATACCCTCACTGAAAAAATATTTAAGTTGGAAAATCCCAAAATTTGTTTGGATATACTTGCTATTGGCAACCCTAGAGATGGTAGAAATATCCAGGCCTGTTTCTTCGGCAATATCTTTAAGGATCATTGGTTTTAACTTTGTTTCATCACCATCCTTAAAAAATTCACGCTGATATTCAATGATTGCCTGCATGGTAACCATTAACGTATTTTGCCTTTGCCTTATGGCATCGATGAACCATTTGGCCGAATCGATTTTTTGCTTCACAAAAGCAACAGCCTCCTTCTCCTGCTTAGTTGCATTGTTCTTGTTGGCAGCATACGATTCGAGCATATGCGAATACTCTCGGTTAATCTTTAGGTCGGGAACGTTCTTGGCATTTAGGCTTAAAATTATTTCTCCGTCTTCAAGATCAAGGATAAAGTCGGGGACAATGTGCTGTGCCATACGATTATGTGGATCGTAAAAACTTCCACCCGGCTTTGGGTTTAGCTTCAAAATCTCATCAATGGCATCCTTTAAGTCATCATCGGACAAATCGAGTTTTGCCTGAATTTTATCGTAATGCTTACGAGTAAATTCATCGAAATGGTATTTAATAATCTTACGAGCCAGTGCAACCGACGGTATCGACTGGTTTTTGCTCTTAATCTGTAACAAAAGGCATTCCTGTAGGTCTCTAGCTCCCACGCCAACAGGTTCAAAATCGTGGATAATGGATAGAAGCTGCTCCAATTCCTCCTCTGTGGTCTCAACCCCAACAGAAAAGGCAAGGTCGTCTGTTATTGCAGAAAGTTTACGGCGTAGATATCCGTCCTCATCGATGTTACCAATTAAGTAAAGTCCAAGGTTTTTCTGCCTTTCATCAAGAACCCTTAATCCTAGTTGGTTTTCTAAATGTTCATGAAAAGAAATTCCTGTGGAAAATGGTATTTCTTCTCGCTTATCGTCTTTTGAATAGTTGTTTGTTGAAAGTCTATAGCTGGGAATTTCCTCGTCATTCAAGTAGTCTTCAATTGTAAACTCATCCTCTTCGTGGCTTGTGCTCTCCTCATTTGGACCATCATCCTGCCCTTGCATTTCATCCTCAATGTTAACACCCTCTTCGAGGGTGGGATTCTCTTCCAGCTCCTTCTTTATTCTCTGCTCAAGCTGCATGGTTGGTATCTCCAGCAATTTTATTACCTGAATCTGCTGGGGCGATAACTTCTGTAGTAGTTTTTGCTGTAACTTTTGCTTAAGCATACTATTAAACCTATTACTTAAAATTCACAATTATTTGGCGTCCTTGGGAAGGGAATTACATCCCTGATGTTACTCATTCCGGTAACAAAAAGTAGCATCCGCTCAAATCCCAAACCAAAACCGCTATGCGGTGCTGTTCCAAATTTGCGGGTATCAAGATACCACCATAGTTCTTCATGGGGAATTCCCAATTCGTTTATACGTTTTGTAAGCGCATCAAGGTTTTCCTCACGTTGAGATCCGCCAATTATTTCTCCAATCTTCGGGAAGAGGACATCCATAGCGCGAACGGTTTTATCATCATCGTTCTGCTTCATGTAAAAAGCTTTTATCTCCTTGGGATAATTGGTAAGAATCACCGGTTTTTTAAAATGCTTTTCAACCAAATAGCGTTCGTGTTCGCTCTGCAGGTCAGCACCCCAAAAAACGGGAAATTCCCATTTCACATCGGCTTTTTCGAGTATACCGATGGCTTCGGTGTAGGTTAATCGCATAAACTCATTTTCGGCAACAAACTTCAACCTTTCGAGAAGTTCCTTGTCCCACATCTTGTTGAGGAATTCCAAATCATCCTTACAATACTCTAGGGCATAGCGAATTAGATACTTCAGGAAATCCTCAGCCAAATCCATGTTGTCATTTATATCGTAAAATGCCATCTCTGGTTCGATCATCCAAAATTCTGCAAGATGGCGAGGGGTGTTAGAGTTTTCTGCTCTGAATGTGGGCCCAAAGGTGTAAATTTCCGAAAGGGCAAGAGCTGCCAACTCGCCCTCTAGCTGTCCTGACACAGTCAGTTTTGCCTCCTTGCCAAAGAAATCCTCGGTATAATTGACCTTTCCGTTTGGATTGCGGGGTGGATTGTTTATGTCAAGCGTGGTAACCTTAAATAGCGCACCGGCACCCTCAGCATCGGAGCCAGTTATTATTGGAGTATGTATGTAATAAAAACCTTTGTCGTTAAAGTACTTATGAATGGCGTAAGCCATAGCATGACGAATCCGCAAAACTGCACCAAAGGTATTGGTACGAGGGCGTAAGTGTGCTATCTCCCGAAGAAACTCAAGACTATGCCCTTTTTTCTGCAAGGGATATGTTGTAGGATCGGCTTTCCCGTATATTTCAATTGTTTTTGCCTGTATCTCAACGGGCTGTTCTGAACCCAATGATTCAACCAGTATCCCCTCAACGCTTATGCAAGCGCCTGTGCCAACATCCTTTAAAAAGTCTTCACCAAAAGCAGCAACATCGGCAACAACCTGTATATTGTGTATGGTAGACCCATCGTTTAAGGCGATAAACGCAATATTCTTATTCCCTCTGCGAGTTCTTACCCATCCTTTGACAAGCACCGGGGTCCCAACAATACCACTTTTCAGCAGTTCAACAATTTTTGTTCGTTTACTAGGTGTCATTATTTAAAAAAAGTTATAAAAAAATTAAGGGTTGCAACTTGACAAACATAGCAACACACAAAAGTAATAATTTTTGAGAAAAAACGCCTTTGGGGCTGGATGTTTTGATTGAGTAGGTATGATTTTTGTTGGTGCAACTACTTTTTCGAAAAAACGAAAAAATCAGGAACCGTAATAAGTGGAAAGTTTTTTCTTGAATACCTTATCATTGGCTTCGTTTATAGCATCGATCAACGCTTCTATCATTTCTATTCTATGATCCTGTTCCTCAACGGTAATTCGGTCAAAATCTTTAAAAACAACATAGTCAATTTTATATCCCGTTTTATCAAGCGTCATGGCAACAGCCGCGTTGTAGTCATCGAAAATGATCACAGAAGGTAAGTTGCTAATGCTGTAAAGCATAACAGCTGAGGAAACGCGGTTCTGGATAAAGTTGATCTGATCAACTCCAAGATACTTAGCCCCAAGTAATAGTCTAACCAAGTCTATTTGAGCCAATGGCACCCTTTTTCCTTCCATCCTAAGCTGGTCGTACTGCTTTTGCGAAGTGTTCAGGAATAATTCAATAAATCTATCGGGAACTCCTTGCAGATCCTTCAAATCATTTTCCTTAGAGCGCCTTTTATACTCCTTTATGGCCAACTTCTGATCATATGGGATGTAATACTCCCAACCTTTTGTCCTCTTATATGTTTGCGTCATTGGCTTGGGCTTCCAGTCAGTAACCGGACGCTTCATTATGGGATCGGCAAGGTAGAGCTGATTGGATTCGATGGAGTAAACCAGGCAGTTAATGAAATGGATATACCCTCCTCCCAGCGTTCTGTGAAGAGCCGACCATAAAGTTTTTGGCTGTTCTTTCGCCGAAGAGTCAACGGCTAACTGCCTGTCAAGCTCTAGCTTTCTGTGCTTAATGTAGTTGATAAACTCCTCATCAAAGCTAACCGGATAGTAGGTGGCATTCTCGTTCTCGGGATCAAATATCTGATCACCTGTATGGTAAAGCCCTCTCACGTCCATCACATAGTTGCTATCGTTCGAGAGCTTTATATGCAAATTGTAATCGCGCCCCCACTTCATCTCCCTAATTGATGGCATTGGCGTCTGTCCCGAAGTAAAAAAGGGAAAAACCATCGAAACCAAAATCACAGGAAACCAAACAGTTCTGCTTTTCATACGCCTTTTTTTTATCTCCTTAAATGTATGAAAAATCTTTGGGGTACGAAACAGAACTATTCTTTTTTCAAGTTTATTCAGAAATTCGAATAAATGAAAAAAGTCCATCAAATAAGTTCTGGAAGACTTTGCACAGATACTTTACTCTTGAAAAAAGTATATCTCTGCCAAATTCCTAACCGAGAAATCGGCATAGAACGACGATGGATGGTAAAGTCTGAAATGTCCTCTTTTCGATTCAACTGGAGGAACTGAAAGGATGGGTTCAACCTGATCAACCCGATTAAATAATTCACTAACGCTGAACACGTTGCGAAAACCATCCTTGCCCACCACAAAAACAAGCCCATTTCGCATCCAAATTGTAGCATTGGGCTCAAAATGTTTCTCAACCAATGGGCGTAATATTGGCCCCTCAAAATATGGAGTGTCGTGATAGCCCATTCCCATGCCGTAGAATACGGAGGTGTACTTAATATGTGGAAGATGTTCGACGTTGGCATCAACAACACCTTTAAGCTCATCGTTAAAAACAAGGTTTACAGTAGGGCTGTAAGGATCCTCAGGTTTTCTGTTAATGGGGTAATGCTTCTTATCGAACGATTTTATGTAAATTTTTGTTGGATTCTCCAGCTCGCGGTAGGCAAACATATCGGTTGCTACAACAACCTTCCAAACGCTTCCCTTTTGGTAGTTCACCTCTCGTTTATATGGCTCAATGCTAGCCTGTTCGGTGGCAATAATCACCTGATGCATGGTATTGCTCAGAAAAATCTCGGCCCACGAGAAGGCAACCCTGTCGCCCTTGTCGTTCTCAATGATGATGTACACATCGGTTGTGGGCACAAACTCCTCGGCATTCTTCTTCTCCACGAAGAATGGATTAAGCAGGTCGAACAGGGAGTAGCCCCGGTACCGGTATGCCCCAACAAAATCGACTCTTCCCGAGTCGTTTTGGGTAGCCTGCTTGTGGATTACTTCTCGCTTTCCATACTTTTTGTAGCTTACCTTACCAGGCTTTTTCACCTCGCCCTCAACAAAGAGCTCCCCAGGCTTCAGCTTTGACTCCTCGGTTCTGTGGTAAAAGCTTATGCCATCGGCATCGTACCCTTTTGTTGCCCCCGAAATGGCATCGGGTATAAGCTTGCAGGAAGAAAAAATAGCCAAGCAATTAATAATTATTAATACACTTTTTGATTTCATATACACTTTTTTTTATTTATGAATTTCGATTAACGATTGAAGATTTATGAATTGACCGTTAAATCTTAGCTCGTAAATCGTTG
>CAYNHM010000037.1:0-9463 GCA_964397135.1 uncultured Rikenellaceae bacterium | reverse complement strand
TTCCTTGTTCTTCAATCACAGAGATTTAAGATTGTCGATTAACGATTGAAGATTTATGAATTGACCGTTAAATCTTAGATCGTAAATCGTTGTTCCTTGTTCTTCAATCACAGAGATTTAAGATTGTCGATTAACGATTGAAGATTTTTGAAGTGACCGTTAAATCTTAGCTCGTAAATCGTTGTTCCTTGTTCTTCAATCCTATATCTTCACTCTTACCTCAAGCATAATAAACCGTCCTGGGCCAACGGAAAGGCTACTCTCATATATTTTTTTATCCAGAATATTCTGAATGTTTAGCGATATATCAACATGGTTGAAAAACTCCCTCGACAGCTTTAGATCAATGGTAAAAGCTGCGGGAAGCTGATTGCTCAGAACCCAATCGTCGTATGCATTCTGATCGTTGATGTACATTTTACCGGTGTATCGTGATGTAAGCCCCGCATTGACAAACTTTGTTTGCACAAATGCCCCCGCATTAAACGAGTGCATAGGTACATCGGTGAGGTACTTGCCCGTTAGATCAAAATCGCCATCTGCCAATGGCTGATAGCCAGTAATTTTGGATGATGCAAAGGCATAACCGCCAAACAGGGTGAGGTATCGGATTGGTGATGCTGTGAAATCGGTTTCAAAGCCAATAATTTCAACCTCAGAAATATTGGAACGGATCATGATTGGCCTAGGGCCAAATCCCATGTCGATACTATCACCAGTTGAAACGTAGTAAAGGAAATCCTTCCCCTTTGAGTAGAATGCGCTGGCAGCAATTTTGAGCCATTGATTAGGTTTGATGTCTCCGCCAATCTCGAAATTATCCAGGTACTCGGGAGTAAGGTTTGGGTTTGCCACCTTGAAACCGCCCCTCACCCGTCCCGAACGGCACAGGTCATCGAGAACCGAGGGACGAAAACCACGGCTGTAGCTAGCGTAAACCCTGAAAAGCCCGTTGGGCTTATACTGTACCGATAAGCGTGGGCTGAATGCGCCCCAGCTAACATCATCCTGATTGGAGAATTGGTACTGGTTCATAAAGTTGGTTTCAGCAGAGGGAGTGTGGATAACAAACTCACCATCGTAGAAACGAGCTAAATCGTACCGCAAGCCGGCAATTACCTTAACGGCATTCTCGAAAAAGCTTATTTCATCCTGAAAGTAAAGCCCATAGAAATCCATTTTCCCCCGATTATCTACCTGATCGGTGGATGTGTAGTAAACATCGGAAGCATCCACTTCGCCAAGACGAACATCGACACCTGCGGTAAAAGTATGATTTTTAAGAGTATAGTTTGCGCTTGTAAGCACGCCATAATCGCTACGTAGCGAGAGCACATCGTACCAGGTGTAATCGTCTTTTATCCATTCGCTAACACGCTTGTAGTATTCTCTTTGGAAAAAAGTTGATGCAGTCCAACTTACTGCTCCTGCTTTCCCTTTGAATATTGAACGGATCTGATACGTATCGTACTCCCGGGTATTCCCAAGCGGTTGATAGACTTGCTCACCGGTTTTTCGCACATCATCGAAAAGGGTTAGATCTACCTCGGCCGAGAATTTCTCGCCACCATCATATCCTGTTTTCATGTGCAGCACCTTCTCCTCGAAGGTTGATTCGGTGATATATGGATTCGACTGCTGATCGGCAATGGATTGGGTGATATACCCATCGCTATTGCGGAATAAGCCGTTGGCTGCCCAGTAAAATCCATTGTTCAACTTTCCAGCCAGCTTTGCGTTAACACCCTTGGTGTTATAGGTTCCGTAGGTAGCCGAAACGCTTCCCTCCAGTATTTCGGTGGGTTTCTTGCTAACCACATTGATGATTCCGCCCATGGCGTTCCCGCCATAGAGAGCTGAGCCAGGTCCCTTGATTACCTCAATGCGTTCTATCTCGCCGGTGGATATGAGGTTCCAGTTTACCGAACCGCCATCGGCTTTATTCACCGGAGCTCCATTAAGCAATACAAGAGTTCGCGCTTGTTCCTTTCCGCTGACACCACGCATTGAAACCGTTGAGCGGAATGAGAATAGTCCGAATGAGCGGGCTGTATGTACTCCGGGTAGTAACGACAATAACTCGTCAACGCTTTGGTAGGATGTGAGCGAAATCCTTTCGGGAGAAATTACCTCCACCCTTCCGGGTATATCGCCAATTCGACTTTCGGCTCGGGTGGCAGATACAACAACCTCATTAAGAAAGATATCTTCTTCTACAAGTTGAATTTCAATTTTTTCCGTTTTTCCCTCGACAGCTGTAATCCCAACCTCGAATTTCGCAAATCCAACGGCAGAAACTATCAATTTATGGTTGCCTTTAGCAATATTTTCTATCAGAAATTCGCCGTAAGTATTGGTTGCTTGAACGGTTCTTCCAATTGAAACATGTGCACCAGCAATAGCTTTACCCGATGATTTTTCAATTACAACCCCTTCTATTCTTTCTTGCGAAAATGCTTTTAAGAACGTTATACCTAGAAGTGCAAGAAGTATAATAGAAGTCTTAACTGTTTTTATCTTCATAAATCAAAAATCGTTGATTGATATTCGACATTCATTTTCCCTACTCCTGTACCTTTACCTCTAACTCCATGTACCCTTCTGGTACTTGATCGGCATGGATTACCCTAATCATCCCGTACTTACCATCTTCGGTTCTAAAGGGAACAATCTTGCCGGTAAAACAATACTTACAATTTCCACTGGCACTCTGAGGATTGAATGAAACCACAAGAAGGCTATCGTTGGTTGCGTTATCAAAATCCTGATGATTGACCAAATCGTTATCCACCGCATTGTAATCGTATAAGGTAGAATTGCGAACAGACCATCCACCAACAATTGGGTAATGCCCCGGAACAGATGTGTACTGAGGACAGCTAAGAGTTGGCGACATAATACCACCTGTGAGGTACACAAATCCTAGAACATCTATTATGGCCTCATTTCCTGCCACGCTTTCGTTTGTGTAGAGATCTCCAGTATTTACATCAAGGAAATGGGGAAATTCCGAATTATTCTGCATGCCAATCTTAAGCGATTCAAAGTGCTTAATAGGACCGTAGGCTGAGCCCTCCCCAAGATATACGGTTCGGGTTAAAATGGCTGAATCGCGGTTAGCATTCATCACCATAAAGTGCCAAATCTCCTGGTCCGCTCCCAATTTTACTGCATTTACATCGTAATCAAGTCCACCCTCGGCGATGTATAACCCTCTGTCGATTTCTGTAATGGTAACGCCATCGGCAATTCGCTGCACCCTCAGATTGGTAATTGGAGAACCACCACCGCTGGCTGCAATGCCAAAAACTAACTTGCCCCCAGCTGGAATATAATCACCATCGTTGGTGTATTCGCCTAACTTAAAGTTGATAAGAGGAGGCGTTTTAGACTCCTCCTCTTTTTTACATCCAGTAACTATAAAAATTACAATGGTAAAAATTGCAAGAATTCTATTCATCTACTTCAACTTATACTCAAACTCAACGTATCCGGCTTCCCCCTGCTCAACGCTTGTAACCTTGAGAATACCAAATGTACTGCTCGCAGTTTTGAATGTCCATATATCGTTCACCTTCATATCTTTGGCTTTGCGATTTCCGCTTGTTTGCTCTGCATTGAAGTAGGTTTCAATGATTGCATCGCCATCCTTTAATGCATCAAAATCTGCCACAGTAATCTCTGCTGTCGGTAGGGTGAAGTATGTTTGGTTTTTGGTTGTCCAGTTTTCGGGAGAGCTGTCGCCTATAAAAATATCTGAAATTCCAGTTCCAGGAGCAGCAAGAGCTATGTTATTTCCACCCTCTGCCTCGTAAAAACAAAGAATATCAATTTGATCCTGAATTAAGAAAGCCTGCTCTTGTGTGTAAACCTTTTTCTCCGAAACCGAAAGGAATCCACCGAAGGAGGTGTTTATTTGTGCTCCCAATTTGGCAATGTTTTTGGTTGGTTCTGGGTCGTCCTTCTTGCATCCGGCAAAAGAAACTGAAAAAAACAAGGCAATTGCTGCTAAACTCAAAAATTTTGTTTTCATTGTGGTTTAAGTTTTTAAAAGAATTATCGTTATGTTACATGTTGCATATCGGTTGCAAAAGTATATTTTTTCTAATTTGCACCAAATAAACCGAACAAATCTTTTAAAAAATTCGGTTCTACTGCACTTTTAGTGGAAAGAAATACGAGTTACATTGATTCAATTGATATTGACAGAAGACCGGAGACTGAAGACCGAAGTGGATTCTCTTCTGTCTTCCGTCTTCCGTCTACGGACGAAATACATCTAATTTATTATCAAAACATAGTCTAGTCCACGAAATTAGTAGTACCAAAAATTCTTAATAGATAATTTAACTATAAATAGAAGCCACAAACTATTACCTTTGCACACAACACATTGTCATGATGAATCCAAAAAAAAGAGTAGTTGTAGCGATAACCGGAGCATCCGGATCAATTTATGCAGAAAGGTTGCTTCAAAAACTTTTCTCCTTTTCTGCTCAAATTGAGGAAATTGCGCTGATAGTTTCTGAAACTGGCAGGCAGGTTTGGGACTACGAATTAGAAACGGATCTTCCACAATCCGAGCTAATTCATCAATACGAAAACAACAGTTTTTTTGCTCCGCCCGCATCGGGAAGTGCTGGATACGATTCCATGGTGGTAATCCCTTGCACTGCCGGAACGCTTGGTCGCATTGCCAACGGCACCAGCAACGACCTTATTGCGCGAAGCGCAGATGTGATGCTGAAGGAGCGTAGGCCGTTGATTCTGGTTCTCCGTGAATCGCCTTACAATCTTATCCACATTGAGAATATGCGAAACGTAACCCTTGCCGGAGGCATTATCTTTCCTGCTAGTCCATCGTTCTACAGCAAGCCCGCTGATATTAACGAACTGGTTGATACGGTTGTGGATAGGGTAATTAGTATGATGGGTTTTGAGGTAGGGGGATACAAATGGGGCGTTTCTTAATTCGATGCGTAAGCTAATGCAGCAACGCTAACCCTGCATCCATCAACCTCAAGCAATTTCTCTGCGCAAGCTTCCAGCGTTGCCCCTGTGGTGATTACATCGTCAATCAGCAGAAGATGTTTTCCTTTAATCTCAACTGAACGTCCAATGGCAAAAGCTTCCGAAACGTTCTTCACCCGTTCGGCACGAGTTTTACGGGTTTGTGTCTCGGTGAATTCTGTCCTTATTAAATGGGTAGTTGACACGGAAATACCCATCCCCTTTGCTACTCCCTCAGCAATTGCTTCGGATTGATTGTATCCTCTTTTGCGCAACTTTTTGGGATGAAGGGGAACGGGAACGACATAATCGATATCTTGATAATGTTTTGATTGGCTAAGTGCCATTCCAAAATGCAATCCTAATTCAACTCCTATCTCTCTTTGTCCTTTGTATTTTAACTTATGTAGGAGTGGACGATACTTGCTCCCCTTGGCAAAAAGAAAGTATGCACAGGCATTTTCAACATTAACCCTACCCCAAAATATTTGGGCAACAGCGTTTTCCTTATCATCCCAAAAACGGGTAAGTGGAATCTTGTAAAGGCATGCTATACAAATGGCCTCCTCTCCCTGAACAAGGTCGACACCACAAACGGCACAAACCTTAGGGTAAAAAAGCCTGAAAAAACCAGAAAAAAGTTTTTTTATCAGCTGCACTACTTATCGCGGGTCCATACTACTTCGCGGCCAATAAACGAGAAGCCAATATAGCCCTTAACGGAAAGTTTATTGGGATCATCGTCAAACCACATCAAGCACTTATAGGTTTTGCCTTCTTTAGGGTCGTAAATGGTGCCATCAACCCACTCGTTGTTCTTCTGATTGTAGACAAATCCCTCAAGCAATCTTAACCCCATAATTGGGCGAGTATGCATTTTTTTGTCTGGATTTTTGTCGTCAACCTTGGGTTTACCATCCTTTAGCGGATCTTTAAGCCAGGTTATTTGCCCATTGTATTTGCCCTTCGAATCCTTTGAAATGGTTACCTTACTGTCACCATCCTGGGTGAGCCAAACGCCAACAACCTTGTTGGCATCTTGGGCAAAAAGTGCAGTTCCCATAAGAACCATAAATGCTATGCCAAGAATCTTTTTCATAATATCCGATTGGTTTAAATTTTCTGCAATATAGCTTTATTTCGATTTACAATATACAGACTACATAAAAAAAACATATTATCATAAATTCCTACCAATTAAAAATTTTATGCTTTCCCAAAAAGATGTCGAACTAATTCCTCAACCTTGCCAACTTTTACGATCTGTATTCCCTTAACTGGCTTAAGATCTTCCCTTATGCTATATTTTGAAACATACATTTTTTCAAAGCCTAACTTGGCTGCTTCTGCAATGCGCTGATCAATTCTACTCACCTGCCTGATCTCACCCGAGAGGCCCACTTCTGCTGCAAAGCAGCAATATCCAGGAATGTTTAAATCGAAGTTTGACGAAAGGATGGAAGCAATAACCGCCAGATCCATTGCTGGATCGTTCATCTTTAAACCCCCAGCAAGGTTAAGAAAAACATCCTTGGTGGCAAGCCTAAACCCTGCCCGTTTCTCCAGAACGGCTAGGAGCATATTTAACCTACGTGCATCGTAACCTGTTGATGAACGCTGAGGCATGCCGTAAGCAGCAGTGCTAACCAAGGCCTGGGTCTCGATAAGAAATGGGCGGGCACCATCCATTGCCGCAGCTATTGCTACACCGCTTAATCCCTCATCCCGGTGAGAAAGCAATATTTCAGATGGATTAGGAACTTCGATCAATCCTGATGACTGCATTTCAAAAATTCCCAATTCGGATGTAGACCCAAAGCGATTCTTAATGGACCTTAAAATTCGATAAAGGTAGTTGCTATCTCCCTCAAACTGTAATACTACATCAACAATATGCTCCAACACTTTAGGTCCAGCAATACTCCCATCCTTGGTGATATGACCAATAAGGACAACGGGAACTCCTGTAGTTTTTGCGTACCGCAAAAGGGCAACCGCACATTCACGAACCTGTGAAACTGAGCCTGGTGACGATTCAATGGAATCAGTGTAAAGGGTTTGAATGGAATCGATAACTACCAAATCGGGTTCGATATTCTGGGTTTGCGTAAGAATATTTTCAAACAATGTTTCATTCAGGATTAGGCATTCCTGATTGCCATTGGTAAGCCTATCGGCTCTTAACTTTACCTGCCTTGCACTCTCCTCTCCCGAGACATATAAAACTTTAAGCTGATCGAGCCTAAGTGCCATTTGAAGTGCTAGGGTTGACTTCCCAATACCCGGCTCTCCGCCAAGCAGAACCAGCGAACCAGGAACCAAGCCACCACCGAGGATACGATTCAACTCGTTGATCCCTGTATCAAGTCGTTTTTCGTTGCTCGATTCGATATCCTTGAGAGGTTTTGGCACAGCACTTCTTGATACATCAACCAAGCCCTTGGGTGATTTTCCCTGGCTAACCCGCTCCTCTACATAGGTATTCCACTCACCACACGACGGGCATCGCCCAACCCATTTAACCGATTCGGCACCGCAATTCTGACAAACGTAACTAGTTTTTACCTTAGCCATGCAAATTATACTTACTCTTCAGTGCTCCCTTCGGTGCTAATAGGTTCAGAAAGGGTTTTCTCTGTATCAACCTCCACGTACTCACCACCCCAGTCGATAACACCCTGTAAAACCTTCTTTTCTTCCTCTGAAGCATTTTTACAAAATGCTGTAAAATCTGGTCGGACCATATCAACTAATTCAAATAATGTACCCTCCTCAACAACACAAATGCCAGAAACCATCAATTGCGAAGCAAGAATATATGCACGGTTAAATTGATTGTAAATCGGCCTTCCCTCGCCCTTCTGATTTTTTACCAATTTATCAGAACGAATAGCTACCAGCAAAACATCGCCATGGTTTGCCGCTTGTACAAGCATATCAACATTCCCCGGTTTAAGGGTTTCAAAGGTGCCGTATGCCATTGTAATTCTTTGATCTTTATATCGCCAGAATGCGAGTATCCTTTTTAACGCAACCTGATTTAGGATTTTCCGGTAAAGTATCTCTCTTTTATCCATACAAAATTTATTTAGTCAGATTACAAAGTTATAGAAATCGAAATAAGTTGGGATAAAATTTGCAAAATTCCCAACAACGAAATAGCTAAAATGAATCAAACGTTAGGTTTGGTTAGCCCTATATGCCCTTCTTCTAAAGAAAAGATAAGCGAGGAAGGCTACAGCCATCAGAATAACAAGAAGTGTTTGCGATTCGTGAGATATTATGGCATATACAAGTCCATCGGCTCTCTCAATTCCATAAATACCCAATCCCATTGCAATGATTATGTGAAAGGCACCAAAACCTCCCTGAACGGGTGCTGCCATTCCCAGCGATCCCACCACTAGCAGAAAAAATCCATCTATCGGACCTAGTTGACTTGTTGGTTCTGTTGAAAAAACCAGTAACCAGGTCATCAACCAATATAAAAACCAAATCAAAATAGTATAGCCCAAAAAAACTTTCCTTTTCTTCATGGTATAAATCGACTTAAGGCCATCTATTACTGCCCAAAAAATACTGGAAATTCGATTGTTAAGCTTTTCACCAAAAACATTGCGTCTTATCAGAACTACAATTCCAATAAAGGCTCCTACTATGATAATAATGATCAGAGGTGATGATATGAAAACACTTTTAATTTTTTCTGCAATAGGGATGATTGTTTGAAATAAAAGAAATTTTCCGAAAAATTCGATGCGTATTAAAAATACAACAATAACAAGAAAAAGAAGTGCAATAAGGTCAACTGCTCTTTCAACGATCACCGTCCCAAACAAGGGCTCGAAAGGTATTTTGTCAGTTTTCTTAAGGCTACCACATCGTGCTATTTCACCCAATCGAGGAAAGGCAATATTTGTCATGTAACCAATCATAAGTGCCCCCAGTGTGTTGATTAAAGATGGCCTATGTCCAATGGGTTCCATTAACAATCGCCATCGTTGTGCTCGAACTATATGCGAAGCTATACCTGCCAGTAAAGCAAGAACTACCCATAAATAATTGGCATTCCTAAAACCTTCGACAACAGTCTTAAAATCGACTCCTCTAAACGCAAAAAAAAGCAGCAGGGCTGCTAATAAAAGGAATAGTACCAGCTGGATTTTACTCTTTATGGAAGATTTCACCTAAAAATAATTTGATTATTACACCAATTTATTGGTCTCTGTATCAGGAAAGATTATGAAAGGTTTAAATGTTTTTGCCTCTTCAAAATCCATCAGGGCATACGACATGATTATGATAATATCACCAACCACGCATTTTCTTGCCGCTGGTCCATTAAGGCATATCTCCCCAGAACCTCTTTTACCTTTGATAACGTAAGTTTCAACTCTTTCCCCGTTATTAATGTTCACTACCTGAACCTTTTCGTTTGCAACAATATTCGCTG
>CAYNHM010000036.1:0-26209 GCA_964397135.1 uncultured Rikenellaceae bacterium | reverse complement strand
ATTGCCAATGTGATGGGTACATCCTCAAGGCCAGCATCGTTGGCCAGCACGTCAACCGTGATCGCTGTTTCGTACTCGGTGACGGCGTAGTCGTCGTTGGCCTCGGGAACATGGTTGGTCACGCCCTCCTCCAGCACCGTCACGTACACCGTCGCCTCGTCCCACTCGCCGTGCACGTCGGTCACCCGGTAGGTGAAGGTCATCAGCCCGTCGAAGCCTGCGGCTGGGGTAAAGGTGATCGTATGATCGCCGTTGATCACTGCGCTGCCAGAGCTTGGGGCCGAGGTGATTGCCAATGTGATGGGTACATCCTCAAGGCCAGCATCGTTGGCCAGCACGTCAACCGTGATCGCTGTTTCGTACTCGGTGACGGCGTAGTCGTCGTTGGCCTCGGGAACATGGTTGGTCACGCCCTCCTCCAGCACCGTCACGTACACCGTCGCCTCGTCCCACTCGCCGTGCACGTCGGTCACCCGGTAGGTGAAGGTCATCAGCCCGTCGAAGCCAGCGGCTGGGGTGTAGGTGATCGTATGATCGCCGTTGATCACTGCGCTGCCTGAGGCTGGATCTGCTGCAATGGATAGGGTGATGGGTACATCCTCAAGGCCAGCATCGTTGGCCAGCACGTCAACCGTGGTCTCTGTTTCGTACTCGGTGACGGCGTAGTCGTCGTTCGCAATGGGAATTGCATTTGTGCCTTCTTGAAAGATAAACTTAACAGTGA
Source organism: uncultured Rikenellaceae bacterium (assembly GCA_964397135.1). Lineage (GTDB taxonomy): Bacteria > Bacteroidota > Bacteroidia > Bacteroidales > Tenuifilaceae > MWFE01. The sequence continues at coordinate 25,485 of CAYNHM010000036.1, read as the reverse complement.
CATTAATGTTTTTATCAAGAGCCAAGTATATGAATGTCGAATTATTTTGATCTAACTGAAGTTCGTCGTTTACAAACCATTCATCAACTATAAAGTTGGGATCAGGTATTGCGGTGAAAACTACATCTAAGTTTTCTGAGACTAAAGTGCCAGATAGTATTGGGATTCCATTTACTGTAGCAGTAATTGTTCCGTTACCCTCTAAAACACTAAAACTAACAATATAGGGGTTAACAGGAGGTTCACTAAATGTAACTGTTAAGTTTCCTGGGCTATAAGTGATATCGTAGTTAGAAACATTAAATCCATTTTCACCTAAAGCATCGGATATCACGATTGCTTCCTCATAAAGCCCAACAGCTGCTTCAGCAGTATCACCTCCTGTGTAGTTCACCGTTACAGATGTAATGGTCTCCCCATTAGGCAATAATGCAGGGTCAAGGGTAAAATACATGTAGCCTTCGCCAGCCGTGAGGATATTTCCGTAAACCTTCTCCTGCGCAGTAGCTATGACCGTCAGCGTGTAGGCTGTTACCTCTAGGTTGCCGAACTCGTAGGCGATATCGTAATTGGTGGGATTGAAAGTTCCACCCATGGCCAAGCTGATACCGATGGCGTCGGTGTTGGTTCCCACTGCCGCGTTGGCGGTGTGGCCACCGGAGTAGGTCACCGTAACGCTACCAATGGTCTCATCGTTCTGCAGGCCTGATGACGAGAAGAGGGTGTAGCCATCTCCATCAAACAGCTCATCTCCATAGACCTTGCTCTGGTCAGTGGCGGTGATGGTGAGGGTTCGCTGGGTAACAGTCAGATCGCCGGGCTCGTAGGTGATACTGTAGTTGTCGGGGTTGAAGGTTCCACTCGTGGCTGTGCTGATACCGATGGCGTCGGTGTAAGTTCCCACCACTGCATTGTCGGTGTGCCCATCGGAGTAGGTCACCGTAACGCTACCAATGGTCTCACCGTTCTGCAGGCCTGATGACGAGAAGAGGGTGTAGTCCGCGCTATTACTCAGCTCATCTCCATAGACCTTGCTCTGGTCGGTGGCAGTTATGGTGAGGGTTGCGCTGGTAATCTCAAGCAAACCATCTATAAAGGTGATATCGTAGTTGCTGCTGGTTAGGCCGTTGGGGGTAATCAGGTATGATCCAACATCAGTTGCTGTGATTGCAGCTCCCCAAAAACCCAAAGCTCCTCCAAGATCGCTTTCATCCTCGCCAGCCACGAATCCATCGTAGGTTACCGTGTAGCTGCCCTCAGGGAATACCAACCCATCGTAAATCTTGGTTTTGTCATCTGCAGTAATACTAAGCGCTTTTGGGGTAACGAATAGATCACCTGGTACATAGGAAACGTTATAGTTGGTGGGGTCAAAGGTTCCTCCCGTGGCCAAGCTGATGCCGATGGCGTTGGTGTAGGTTCCCACTGCCGCATCAGCCGTATGTCCATTGGTGTAGGCCACGGTCACGCTGCCAATGGTCTCGCCGTTCTGCAATCCTGATGACGAGAAGAGGGTGTAGTCCGCACCATCACTAAACTCATCTCCATAGACCTTACTCTGGTCTGTGGCAGTGATGGTAAGGGTTCGCTGGGTCACAGTCAGGTCGCCAGGCTCGTAGGTGATATCGTAGTTAGCGGGGTCAAAGGTTCCACTCGTGGCCGAACTTATAGCAATGGCATCGGTGTAGGTTCCCACTGCCGCATCAGCCGTATGTCCATTGGTGTAGGCCACGGTCACGCTGCCAATGGTCTCGCCGTTCTGCAATCCTGATGACGAGAAGAGGGTGTAGTCCGCACCATCACTAAACTCATCTCCATAGACCTTACTCTGGTCTGTGGCAGTGATGGTAAGGGTTCGCTGGGTCACAGTCAGGTCGCCAGGCTCGTAGGTGATATCGTAGTTAGCGGGGTCAAAGGTTCCTTCTGTGGCCAAGCTGATGCCTATGGCGTCAGTGTAGGTTCCCACTGCCGCGTTGGCGGTGTGGCCACCGGAGTAGGTCACCGTAACGCTGCCAATGGTCTCATCGTTCTGCAGGCCTGATGATGAGAAGAGGGTGTAGCCATCTCCATCAAACAGCTCATCTCCATAGACCTTGCTCTGGTCGGTGGCGGTGATGGTGAGGGTTGCGCTTGTGATCTCAAGCAAACCATCGATAAAGGTGATATCGTAGTTGCTGCTGGTAAGGCCGTTGGGGGTAATCAGGTATGATCCAACATCAGTTGCTGTGATTGCAGCTCCCCCAAAACCCAAAGCTCCTCCGAGGTGTGACTCATCCTCGCCGTCGATGAAGCCAAAGTAGGTAACTGTGTAACTACCCTCTGAGAAAACTTGTCCATCGTAAACCTTTGTTTTGTCATCTGCAGTGATACTAAGTGCTTTAGGAGTTACGTCGAGATTACCATCAATATAAGTAATTACATAATTATCAGGTATAAATGTACCACCTGTTGCATCAGAAATCACAATAACATTCTCATAAAAGCCAACAATATCATTTACTTCGTGGCCATCAAGGTAGGTTACAGTTACGCTACCAATTGTTTCTCCAACAACCAAACCATCTGCAGTGAAAAGGGTGTAACCTGTCCCACTGGTTAATGTTGAACCGTAAACTTTTTCCTGATCCGTTGCGGTAATTTGTAAGTTTTTTCGGATATGAACGTTAAAGATATCAGTTCTGCTACATCCACTAAATGAATTAGTTACCTCAACTTGAACGTACCCTGCACCAGGTTCTGATCCCCAATCAATAGTTACAGTCCTAGTACCCTGACCGCTACTTACAGAACCTTGTGATACACTCCAAAAATAGGTTTCATTAGGAACTTCAGCAACAGAGTATATCTCTTGAGTTTCGGTAATTACTTCATTGTTTCCACTAATTTCGGGATTTGGCGTTTCGAGCAAAGTAAGCGTAGCACTACTTGCCAGCACAACTCCATCATCATTGTTGCCATCCTTAACGCCACTCAATTCAACCAAATAACTATTTACACCGCTTATAGTGTATAGTTCCTCGTAATCGAAAAAAATGTAATCTGGACTACTACCCGCAGTTACAGGAATATCAACTCCGCCATTAATGGTATAAGTATAATTCCAGGGTCCATCACCTGTAAGTTCAACAGTAACGGTGAGAGTTGATCCATCATCACACATACTGCCATCAGTTCCTGTAATTATTGCAGTTGCTGTTTCATCCAGACCAAGTGTGAATAACTGCGAACCATTTGTTGAAGCAGGAATAATTGTTTGAACTGTACCTGAGTTTATCCCTCCGTCAGTTACTCTTGTTCCAACCCCTTCCCAATTTTCGCTAATGTATTGGGCTACCCTTAATTTTTGTCTTCCTAATGATGTGGGAGGAATAATATCACTTGCTGAATCCCAGCGTAGTAATATATTAGCAGTACTTGATGCAGGTCCTTGAATTGTCCAATACTCATTAGTGCTAACCAACTGAAGAGGGTTTATAAGATTTTCCCTATTTGAGGGAGCTTCATTGAAATACTCAACAATCCAGTAACCAGAAGTTGAAGCGTTAAAAACTCTTGTGCGACCATATCTACCTACATCTCCATTTGGGAAATAGAATGATGACCCAGTGCTGATATTCTTTTTCAACGGTCCATCGATATAAGAGAGAGAACTGCCTCCAATAATTGCAGCAGTTGATGTCCAACTTAATGTTAGAATGTTAGTTAGATCGGTATTAATGAAACCTCTTGTCAGGTAAAGATATCTGTTGACATTAACAGGGCTTGCCAATGTGACCTCGCCACCAGTCCTGTTAATCCGTAGATTATAGAAAGTTTCACCATCAGCGGCCGTAATAGTTGATGACAACCCGCTAAAGGTAACCAAACCTCTTCCAGCCATAAATCCACCGGATACACTGCTGCTCCAGTTACCGTAAATGGTAATATTCCGGTTGTAGCTGGTGTTATCAAGATATCCTTGGTTGATGTTTAGGTTTCCGAGAACAACCATATTTATTGAGGGGATAAATTTTGACGAAGCTTCATCTAAAAACGCATCCGAAAAAGTAATATTCTGGTATTTTGTTATCGATGAAGGGAGTGTGCCAGTTCCAGAATACTCAACTGTGCTTCCGGAAGTATTCATAAATACATTATAGAACCCACCAGGAAAAATGAACGAACCATCTGATGTTGCAGATATTCGGATTGTTCCACCACCTGAAACGTGCCCAAGGTTATGTTCGCGGGTATCTAAAACATCGAGAACTGCATCATCGTTAATATCAATAGAATATGCATAAGCCTGGTTTAAATTGATGGTAATGGTATGGTCATCCCTTATAATTATGGGGTTTCCATCCGGAACTAATCCGTAAAATATGGTTTCGGTTGCACTGGTCGACCAGTTATTACCATCCTCCCAGTCGCCTGAGGCAATGCTGTATAAAATGGGCTTTGTAACAAAATTTCCTGCTAAGCCAGCAGTATATTCTCCATCAATGTAGTTTACATCTGGAACGGTTATGGTGTTAGCACCCTCATTAACGGCTCCAGGTATTCCGTCTTCTGGAATCCACTGGTAGTTATGGTAACGACCACCAATATAACCAGCGTCGGTACCTGCTGCATCGGTGTCGAGATAGTTGTAGGTATGAGTAATTGTTGGAGTTGCCCCAAAACCTGTTGAAGTAACATTCCAGTAGTACTGTAACTCATCATTACCATAACCTGTTCGAACAGCTGGATGGTATGAATTTATGGGTTTAACAGTTATCGTACCTGCTGATTCGTCAACATCTGTAATATTTAGGGTTGCAGGAGTGTATTTACCCGATATACCAATTGGAAATTCAAAACTACCACCAGCAGTTGAGTACTGCTTGGTTACCCCTGCATCGGATAAAGCGCCGTTTGTAATAATATAACCCGAACTGCTTGCATTGGTAACCGTAGCATCAACTGAAAAAATTAGGTTTTTGTCACCAATATCGAGATATCCGTTGGTAAACTCAAGATTGCTTTTAATTGAGCATGAAATGTTTGACACAACGCCTGAGGCGTTATTAATATTGATTGCGCCAAACTCAACACCATCATCCCCATAAATATGCTGCTGCGATGACGATACGAAGTTAAATTTACCTCCCGAACTTGAAGTTGCAGCGTAGTTGTACACATGCCTCAACAGATTGATATCTGTTGCAGTGATGAGGGTTCCTTCGTTTATTGTTAGATCTTTTGCTACTGTAACAGTTCCCATTCCGCTTTTGGTTAACAGATTTTCCCTTGCATCCTTATCAATGGTAAGGTGCTGGAAGGTTAAAGTTCCAGTGCCATTTTGAGTAATTCCACCGTTTGTTTCTCCAAAGAAACGTGTTACCTGTTCACCAGAAGTTTGGAAAGGATTTGCTGCATTGCTGTTAACCTCAAGTATTCCTCCAATATCCACGTTAAGCCCTGATGTATTAAGAACAGATTGTATTGCCCCCCCATTAATTGTAAGATTATTGCCAATTGTAACTGGGTATGTTCTTATTACTGCTGATTTTGCTCTGGTTGTACCATCAACGGTAAGATTCCAAATAGGATTTGAGAAGTATAGGTTAAAAGTTTCTGATCCAGCAGGTGTTGCGGTAGTTCCCACGGTTATTGTTCCACCTGTAGTATTATACTGTTCAGCTTCTAAGTATATATCACCGAAAGTTGTTCCTCCTCCTCTAACCAGATTAATATTCCCGTCAATCATCTCAAAAACACTACCCGGATTGAGCACTTCGAGTAAAGCACGGGTTTGGGTTGTGGCGTTATGATTCTTTCCAAAAATATTTACAACTCCACCACTCTGCCTGAATATTAATGCACCGGTTGATATATCGGTTGAACGTCGGATCTGACCATTCACATTAAGCGTACCACCTGAGATGATCATTTCTGGAGTACCAGCGGCGGCATACTCAATTGAGTTACGCCTTGTAGCCGTTTGGCGACCTATATTAAGTGTTCCTGCAAGTACCTCAAGTTTACCTGAAAGGGTTAAATGGCGATCATCGACATCTGCATCTGCTATCGTTATGGTTGATCCGTTAATAGAAAGGCAGCCCGTTTGTGGAATATTTATTGGTCGTTGAGAAAGAATTGCGTTTGGCCCGGAAAATCTTAGGGTGCCATTCTGAATGTACAAAGGTGCTGGATTAAGACCCGATCTAATTGAAAATACTGTGGATGTAACTTCCAAAACTAAACTTTGATCAAAGCCTTTATCTACATAAAGCCTGTAAAAATCTGTTGTTCCTCCTGTTCCAGATATTGATTTACTTTCTGAACCCAAAAAATAGGCATCTACCCAACTGGTGTTGAATAGATCAAAAACACTATTATTAATCAGGTTTCCGTATATATTGATTCTATGTCCAGATGTACCACTGTTCACGTTAAAGTTACCGCCCAAAATGCTGATATCTCCATAAACAGTAACCGTTTGGGCTGTCGTATTGCTATACCTAAGAGTTCCTGAATTTACTGTAATATTACCATTAACAGTTAATGTTCTTGTGTTTGCCGCTGTGTTAAAGTTGGCAGTTCCAGTTCCACTTTTTATTAAATTTCCATACACAAGTATGTCGATGTCTGGGAAAGTTATAGCACTTGCACCTGAATTTATGATTAGGTTGTTATAGTATATCTTTGATGTAGGTAGAGTAAAAGCGGTACCCACTGAGTAGTACTCGATAGTTCCACCGTTCTCCCCAAGAAAATCCCCAAAATCGCCATCGGGGAATTGGGCAGGGCTTGCAGAAGCTGAAATACGTATTGTACCATTACCCATTATCTTTTCGTCCTCAATGACACCAAAGTTATGACCGGTTGTAGTTCCTAGGTTAAGAACTCCTGTGGATTGAATAGTAAGCGAACCAGATGATTGATCATCGCTTCCCATAGTTACTGTATGTCCGTTACGGATTATAACCGGAGTACTAGCAGTTGGGGTAATAGGTGACTCATCATTAGTATCCGGATCAAGAGTCCATGTAGATGTTTCAGTCCAACTTCCTGTTTGGCGGCTATACAATGTTGCTACTGCTGCCAATGAGGTTGGCTCACCGGCAGTATAATCGCCATTGGGTGATACTAAAGTTTCGAAAAGGATTTCGCGTGGCGTTCCAATGGTTATATCATCGGTTGTGAAAGTAGTCCATGTATTCTGCGAAAACAGGCCAGGAACAAAATTATTCTCAGTGCCTGTTAAATCACCTTCATGGTAGTATAACCTAACCTTGGGGTTTTCGGCAGGAATCTCATCAAACCCATCAGGCGTAATTCGCCAGAAATAATTTAGCACATTATCCCCTGTTCGCATTGGATGCAAGGTGTTAACTGGGCGGATATTTATTGAGCCCCACAGGGTTGGACTTTCTTCGAATTCAAGTGTTGCAGGAATGTACTTACCTGAAAAACCAATGGGAAATAGCCGCATGTTGTTACTGTTAAAAATAACTCGTAAGCCCGCATCGGACTGCAAACCGTTGGTTTGAATCATTCTGGAGTTGTCAAAATCGGTATTATTCCCGGTTAAATCATCATAAACATTAGAGGTTGATGAAAGTGTAAGCTGATACGAACCGATATTAAGCACTGCGTTGGTATTGGCAAGCCTTAAATCTCTGTTTATTGATGTATTCGCCGACAGAACCGTTGAACCTGCCGATTTGTTTAGCGAAAGGTTGCCAAAAACGCCCGATCCATTGCCCCCAATCGCTTGAACATCTGAGCCATTAAGTTCAATGGAGCCTCCGGTTTGACTTTGATGAGTCCCGTTGTTAGTGATGTTACCCTGCACGCCAATGGTCTTCCCCATATCACGGAAAAGCACACCGCTACCAATGCTAAGGTTTCCAAGAATGGTCAGGTTGTTTGAGATGGATAGAATAGATGAACCCGATACGGTCATGTTATTCAACCCCGATGTAATGGTTCCAGCATTATCGAAAAACTGACCAGCGAATCCATTGAAAATGGTGATGTTGGTGCCTGGAGAAAAGGTTGCTCCCGATTCAATCAAAAAATCACCACTTACTTGAACATCTACATTCTCAATGCCAGTACTTAAAACAGCATCATCAAGTAAAGATAAATCATTAAGGACCTTAATCGGTAAGGCAGGAACAAGCTCATTCACAGTTGTAGCTCCAATGACTGAACCTGGATGTTCAACAACTCGAGCCTCGAATGCCGATGCTGTTTCCTTAATGATGTTGAGATTATGAAAAGATCCTCTACTAGTAAAATAGGCATTTCTACCATCAGGTACATGAATGGTTATGGCACCACCTGTTATTTGAATGTTTTCGGGAGCAGAGGCAAGTACGAAGCTAAATTGTCTTCCTTGTGTATATGTCCCATCTGTTGGAGTTGATCTAAGTATGTTTAACAAGCCTCCCTTCATAATGAAAGAAGTAGTTGAATACCCTAAGTGAAAGCTCGCTGAGTATCCATCGCTTGTTGAGATATCACGACGAATAGTAACTTCACCGCCTGTTTGAATGTATGCTCCACGATGTCCAGATGATTGTGCAGATGTTCTTATAATTGTTGAGTTAATCGTTCCTTCTTCAACAATCATCTGACCAGTTGCCCTTAATCCTATCCCTTGCCAAGCATTATCAATAAGTTCTCCTGAACTAATTTTTAGCTTCCCATAAACAGACATTATTGATTTTGCATACTGGCTGGGGGGTATAAATGAGGTTGTATAAACAGTTGCACCATCAATCCATAAAGTGGCATCCTCATCAATTGCATAATTTCTCCCCCCTCCTCCTAAGTAGTTATTACTACTCGCCAATGCAGGAATAATTATATTTGCACCAAGTCTAAGCGTTCCAGCTTCAAGTCCAAGAGCATTTTCGTTGGCAATATTGGGGGGTGTACCCGGGGAATTAGTCTGTCTGTTATTTGGTCCATAAAGCTTAAAGTACGAATCATCGCTCGCTTCAAGATGAAGAATATATGTATCGTCTGTACCCTTGTTAACCCCAATGCGATAAAAAACAGCAGATGCATTTATTGACAAATGCTGATCTTTGGTTGCATTATCAAAAATAACATGAACCCAAAGAATTGGCACTAAAGGTTCATCACTTCTTAAATAATCGGGTGTATCAAGATCAGTAAATCTAACCTCCCCATTAATAGTAAAATCCCCACGTAAATAAAGATTATGTCTTTGATCATTCTCTGAAACATTTATCCTTCCATTTGCATCAACGATTGTATTGCCCTCAACGTAAACATTTCGTGTGGTTGCATCACCAATAATAAGTGTTCCCCGCTTTATGTGCAAATCGCCGTTAACTGTAAAATCATTATTGATTGTTGCCGAAGTTCCTGTTGCGTTTAGGTTGATAATTAAGTTGTTAAAGGTGTTGCGATCGAAAGCATAATTTGAATTTCCTGTGTATTCAATGGTTCCTCCGGTTGATGCCACAAAGTTGGTCATGGTGCCTGCCGGAAGAGAGGTTGAGGCAAGCTTCAGTATCCCCTGCCCTGAAAGGTTTGTAAACGTGTGCCCGTTTGTAGCTCCTAGGTTTAGAATCGCTCCATCGTAAATATCAACCGACGCGATTGATTTTCCACTAACCGTAACAGTTACCGTGCGTCCATTAAGGATTACCACATGATCGCTTGCTAAGGGGACAGACGGATTAAGGGATAGCGTGCCCGATGGATCGGTTGTCCATGTATTGGCGGTTTCCCAGCTACCATTCTGGTAGCTGTAGTATGTTGTTTGCCCAATTAATCCACTGGATATTAAAAAGAATGTACAAAACAGACAAAAACTAAAAATTCTACTTTTAACCATAGAAATATTATTTTTTTTAGGTATTTGCGTTTCCATTACAGATGTAGTATTTGAGATTCTTTTTTTACTTCCAAAACAATTGAAATAAAAAAACATTTTACTAAAACTTAAAATTACCATTACTATGTATATAAATAAAATATGCAATTTATAAAAATATGATGCTGAAGGGCTGATTATGTATAACTTTATATGTAAGAATACTATTCATTTGTCAAAATAACACCATATAATTTTTACAAAAAATTTTGCAATTATAGTCCATTTCTACGAAACAAACAATTGTTTAAAAATGGATCATCTTTGAAGACAAACACGAATTGAAATTCAAAAAATAATTTTTGGATTCAATTTCAAAGAATAATTTTAAGATCCTAAGACAAAATAAAAAGGCCTCGAAAAATCGAGGCCTTTTTAATATTTAAAATATCATTTTAGTTTTTAATCATTTTACGCACAACCCTTTCACCGTTATTGGCATAGAAAATAACAAGGTAAACTCCCTTGCTGAGATGACTTGTGCTAATTTGAGGGCTGTGTAATGGAACGTCCATCACTACCTGTCCTGTTATATTAGTGATAATCACACGACTAACCTTATCAGCCAAAGAGATAAAGATATTATCGTTGAACGGATTTGGATAAACTTTTAGGTTTGAAAGAATATCCGATTCAACACCTGTGGTCCATATGTGAACAGAATAGGTTTTGGTGGTTGTTTGATCCTCTGCTATTACTTCAAATTCAACTGGATTGGTGAAATCCATAACTGTTGGGTATTCATAATTTATGGTAGCCCCCTCTGTAATGCTTATTATGGGAGTTAGGGCTGTAGCATCGGTATCTTCGGCCAACCAAACAATTATATAATCATCACTGATTTCAACATCATCCTGACCTTCCTCGAAGGCAAAGGATAAGATATTTGCCTCAAAGTAAGAAGCAGGATATCCCCATATATCATTTACCGTTATATTGCTTTGAATATCAATTACACGATTAGGATCACCTTCCCATTCAGCACCCTCCCAGCCTTCGCCAAACGCATCAGAAAAGTACTTATACTCTTTACTGCCCTCTTGCACCTCAAGAGTCGTTGTATAGATCAATTCGTCAGGTTCGCTGGATTCATAAGAAACCTTAAAGTCATCCATCATAAAGATAAAAGAATCGTAGGAAATGTATTGTATTGCAACGTGTACCTCTTGATCAGCGTAAGCATTTAAGTCAAAGTTAAATTCAGTCCATTCTGCTGGAACTTCAATGTAATCTCCTTCAGAAATTTGAACAAAATCTGTTGTATCAGCACCTTCAGTAGAGATTAACACCCTAATTCTTTCCAATCCATAAGAATCTGTTATTGATTTTGCAGCAAAACTTAATACACAGGTTTCGCAAACAGATATTGCAGGAGAAATTAGCCATTTGTTATCGTTCACCGTCATGGATTGAATGGCAATTAAGTATTTATCGCCATTAAAAGCAGGATGTATGTCACTTATATCTGGAACCGTTTGAGTAGGATTGAAAACCATGAAAGCGAATGCCTGTTCTTCACCAGGAAAATCAAAATCGTTAACGGTCCAGGTCATGTCATCGTTAACTAAGTGAGTAATCCATGGTGTTAGCTCTGTAGTAAAATCTTCAAAATTCTCCCAACTTTCGTGATAGACAACAGAAGTTGACTTGGGTTCATTTACCCTTTCCATAACAATGGAACCCTCTGTTCCTGGCTCTGCCCATTCTGTGAAGCTTCCGGTTAGATAAACGCTATTCTCTTCCGGGTCGAAACCTTCAACATAGGTCATTGCTACATTAAAGGTAACGTTATACATTTTGGGTGGGGGAGTTTCAGTAACATAAGCTTGAATATTCCAATTGTAGGTTAAATCGGGATTAATGGTTGTCAGCTCTGACCATTCATCATTAAAATACACCATGTTTCCTTTTCCTGCTACCTCTGGACCAGCATCGCAACCAGCAGGATAACCACCTTCAGTATCAATATTATAACCAATCCATAGCTCCATAGAGGCATCAATCAAATATGGAATTTCCAATTCCACAACATTCCATTCAGCAACTACAATATCAGAAACTAGCTGCGAATATGTTTCTTCGGCAATTGTATCAGTCCATATTTTTAGAGAGTAGACACAATCCTCATAATTTGGGAAAAAACTTATCTTGGTAATATACATCCCATTATAATCCACTAAGTCTTGTGGTTCCCAACGGCTAGCAACGCTAAAGTTAATGGTCTGGTTGTTGCCAACTGCATTTGCATTTTCGCCATCATCCCAGTGTATCCAAAGACCATCTTCTGCACCATTCTTTTCGGGCGAATTGGGTGAAACTGAAGTTTGTATTGAGAATAACCCTTTATTCTTTTCTTCTTTTTGGGTATTTGGTATTCTTTGAGCAAAAGTGAAATGCGTAAAAATTAAACTTATACCTACTCCAAATAGAGAAATTTGTAAAACTTTTCTTAAGTAAATAAACATGTTCTTATTTTAAGTATTTAGGTTTGCGATTAACTATCTATAAAATGTAATTAAATGAAAGAAAAAGGTCTCTTAAAAATAGAAATTAAGCCCTCCTCCAATTAAATGATATGATGGACTGGTTAACCCAATTTCAGCTTCAAAGATGAAACTCATATTACTTTTCAACCCAATTTCAACCCCAATGGGGAGCCAAAGTAAAAAACTAACATTATCCTTAGGGAAATTTACATCCAGGTCAGCTCCTGTGAATAGCCTCACATCCTGACGAATTGGAAATGTTAAATTGAACGTACCATCAATTCCGAAATTTCCAAAATGATGAGCTCCTGCAGCAATTGACATATTTTTGGCAATGGCAAACTCAACATCAGCACCAAAATACTCATCAGGACCTAAAACACCTATGGTTAAACCAAAATCAACCCCCTTGGTCAAGCCTGCTCCACCATGAAGGAAAAGAATAAAATCGGCTCCACCATTAATAAAAACTGCTGGCTCTATTCCAATAGAAAAAGCCTTTGGCTTTAATGTTTGACCGGTATTAAAAACTTGAGCCGAAGCAAATGAAATTGTTGAAATCAAGAGAAAGAATAAGAAAATCTTTTTCATAGTTCTAGATTTTATTTGATTCGCAAAAATAATAATATATCCATTGAATAATTTACTTGTAACGAGTTTTTGTTTTTTATTAACACTATTCTCTAAAGTCAATAAAAAACAAAATACTTATCTTTAAGCCCAATTTTTTATTTAGAAAATCCTTCAAAAATTTAATCATGAAAAAATATTTGCTTATTACTTTTTTATTCTTTTTTAGTTTCCAATGTTTATGGAGTCAAGTTGAAAAGTATCATAGGGTTAAAATTTTCACACCTCAAAATGAAGACATAAATTTACTAGCCGCCAAAGGTTTAGCTCTACAAAATATTGAACGAAAACCTGAAGCATTTGTTATTGGAGAATTTTCAGAAAGTGAATTGATGCTAATTCTAGAGACAGGATTAGTACATGAAATCATTATTGAGGATATGACTAGTTATTATGTTGACCGGAATTCCTCATTCAGCATTGACCAAATAAATAGTGAAATAAAAATATCCCGCAGATCCATCAACGGATATATTACTCCGGAAAACTTTTCGCTGGGAAGTATGGGTGGCTATCATACTTACGATGAACTTCTCGATGAATTGGATGAAATGAGAACTCTTTTCCCCAGCCTGATTTCCGTAAAACAACCCATTGGCACCACAAATAGCATAGAAGGACGTCCTGTGTACTGGGTAAGAATATCCAATGCCCCAGAGGTTGATCAGGAGAAACCCAGCGTACTTTACACAGCGTTAATGCATGCTCGTGAGCCAGCCTCATTACAGCAGATGTTATATCAAATGTGGTACTTACTGGAAAACTATGACACCGATCCAGAAATTCAATATCTTATTGACAATTTAGAGCTATTCTTTATTCCTTGTATAAATCCTGATGGATATATATACAATCAAACTATTAACCCAAATGGTGGTGGCATGTGGCGTAAAAATCGAAGGGTGAATGGAGGTGGCACTTACGGTGTTGATCTTAATCGAAATTTTGGATATAATTGGGGTTATGATAACTCAGGTTCATCACCTTACGGAAATTCTGAGACCTATCGCGGAACAGGTCCATTTAGCGAACCAGAAACACAACTGGTAAAACAATTCTGTGAAGAAAGAGAAATATCCCTTGCTCTTAACAACCACACATATAGTGATTTGCTTATTTACCCATGGGGCTATGCCAATCTGCTAACCCCAGATTCATTGATCTTCATAGAGTATGCTAAGCTGCTTACTTCTGAAAACAATTACACATATGGCACTTGTTATCAAACGCTTAGTTACTATTCAAATGGAGGTAGCGATGACTGGTTCTACGGTGAACAAACGACAAAAAACAAAATCTTTGCATTTACCCCTGAAGCAGGAAGCTCATCCGATGGATTTTGGCCTGCCGTTAATCGGATTGAAGAAATATGTGCCGGACATACTGGGATGAATCTATATCTGGCAAGATTTGCCCTTGCATATGCTCACGTTAATGATGTATCTCCCCGTATTTTTAGCAGTTTAAATTCTTACATTCGATTCGAAATAACTTCGCTTGGACAAGTGGCTAATTCTTCTTTCACGGTAAGCGCTTTACCAGTAAGTTCAAATATCTATTCTGTAGGTGATCCGATTGTTTTCAATGATTTGGAAATTTTAGAAACTGCTCTTGATTCCATTAGCATCACCCTTAAACCCAATATCTCCAATGGAGAATTAGTAAAATATGTAATTAAGCTAAATAATGGTGATTTTACCTATACGGATACAATTACAAAGGTTTATGGTTTATCAGAGATAATAATTGTTGATCCTTGCGATAATATGAACAATTGGACAAGTACATCATGGAATATTACAACTCAACATTATTTTTCTGCACCCACTTCGATAAATGATAGCCCAAATACAAATTATCCCAATAATTCCAACTCAACCATTACGCTTGATATGAATGTTGACCTCACAGATGCCACAATGGCATGGATTGAGTTTATGGCTCGATGGGATATTGAGAAGAATTGGGACTATGCTCAATTCATGGTTTCCACCAACGAGGGAGCAACATGGACTCCACTTCAGGGAAATTTTACTGCAACAGGTGGAAGTAATCAGGACCCCGGAAAACCGATTTATCACGGAACACAGAGCGAATGGGTTAATGAAGAGGTTTCGCTAGATGAATACATCGGTCAGATAATTAAGTTCCGTTTTCGTTTGGTTAGCGACTACACTGTCAATGGACAAGGCTTCTTTTTTGACGATTTTAAAATTGAAAAAATGGTTGCGTCAAGCAATCCTCAGCTCAACTTACCCTCGGAACTATCATTTGCGCAGGGATCCAGCCTTACAATTGATGCAAGTGAATACATTTCAAACTTTGTTGAAGGTCTTGAACTTTCATGGGAAGGAAATGAGAATATTGCCATTGAAAGCGATGGATGGGATATTACACTTACAGCAGAAGAGGAATGGCTTGGCTCCGAAGAGGTAACCTTCACTATTAGCGGCGATTTTGGAGAATCATCGTGCATTGTTTTAGTATCTTGTGTTGCAGCAAATAGCATCCCTGTTATTGTTGGACAGCTTGAAATTATTACTTATAAAAATGAATCTGTCGACATTTCACTTGATCATCTTATCGTTGAAGACGAAGATAATAATTACCCTGACGACTTTACCCTGACTATTCTTGAGGGAAATAATTATACATTCAATGATTTAACTATTACCCCTGCAACAGATTTCGTTGGTATGCTGACTGTTCCGGTTTTTGTTTCGGATGGAATTGACGAAAGCGATGTATATGAACTTATGGTAGAGGTTAAATTACCCGTTAAAACCAATGAGATTATTGATAATAATGCCATTCGCTTACACTACTCAGAGCAGAAATCCATTCTTACCATTTACCTCAGCTCTGATGATAAATTCAATAGGGTTGAAATAATTGATTTGCAGGGCAGAATCATTAACTCTAGTAGGGTTTCAAATCATTCTGAAAGAATAGTAATAAACCTTTCTAAGCCTGCAAAAGGGATATACATTGTTCGATTAATTGGCCAGAGCATCCTTTCCGAAAAAATAGCCCTTTAATTACCACATATAGAATAAAAAAAGAGGAAATTCAATTGAGAATTTCCTCTTTTTTATTACTTAAATATTTAATCAGGAACCTTTGTAAGGTCCATAAAATTCTTTGCTAAAAATTAACCATAAAGTATAGCGTTCCTCCAAAGTATGGGTAAGGAAACAAGGTTTGAACAAACCAACTACTAACAGGAGGATTTGTTGCAATTTGCTCCTCGATATGCTGTGAAATCACCATTCTTTCTTGTAACCTGAACGACTGACCTGTGAATGATATGCCGGATGTTAAGCCAAATTCTGCACCTATACAAACCTTGGGCAAAAAGTAATACTCTGCGCCAGTAAAAATTCCAAGGCTAATATTTTGATTGGCACCATAGTTATACTCTAATGGTCTCTCTGAAACATTTCCCCAGTAATAACTAGTAGGAGCTGGATTAGCCTCAGTCATCTGGTTACCATACTCATAAACGTATTTATCTTTAGTGTATGCATATCCTAGGTCTGCTCCAAAAAAGCCACGTAATCTCTTGTAAGAGCGGAACATTTGATAGCCTGCACTAATGGCATAACCATTTCCAAAGTAAGTGCGTCTGTCAACTAGTTGCTCCCTGCTAAGAGGGTTAACAAAAACGGCTGCATCATCTTGTACATAAAATTTATTTACATTGTGTATCGATCTTATGCCAAGCATTATCCTTACGGCAGCATTGTCGGCAAGGAAGTAACGAAAGTATAAAGTATTAGTTCCCAGGTTGAGTGAATTATTTGTGGTTCCGTTGAACATGTTACCAAAGTAATCAAAAAACGGAGTGCCATCTATCCCCAAGCCAATATCGCCTGCTTGTGGTAAATACTCAGAATCACCCTTACTTGGTTTACTATAAGTTTCTGTTTCGTCTTGTGCAAAGGCAACAAAACCAAGCATACATGCGATAAATATTATTAGTATTTTTTTCATTCTTAAATTTTTAAAGTGTTTGTTAATGAATGCTTCCCCTTAACTTTTCTTTTTATCCATCATCTTTATCTAAGTATAGAATCACTGGATTAAAGGGTTGCTTCGTATATTTTAGGTTCAAAGAACTGCAATCAATTTTAAGTTCGGCAAGCTTATCTATATTTTTAAAACCTTATAATAAATATGCTTTGCCATTCAAAAATTTACTGCCATAGTTCACCACCACCAAAATTTAAGGTTGTAAGAACTGGTGAAGACTCAGTATAGTACCCGGAAGTAGTGTAACGATAATTTTTAACAGTTGTATTTGGGAAATCAGTGTACACAAGTTTTAGTGCCTGGAAGCGGAAATAAACCGTTTCACTCTTGGGTACGTTTGCATCAAAACGACCTGCAGCACTTACTGATGCTGTCGTTGACCAACCATCATTATATATTGTAACAACTGTACCCTGTGGAACATACTCAAGACCTGCATTTGTTTCATCAACATCAGCATATGCTTCAAACTTTTTACTTACCATTTCAACAAAGTTGTCAAGCGGGGTTACTGAGTTGTAAGTAATTTGCTGTGTACGGATTTCGCCTGGTTTTACTGACCCTATTGTGTTTGTACCTACATACTTATACAATTTTGTGATCACTGAAGAGGTTGATCCATAGGGTTGAATCTGATCGTAGGTGAACTCTGCGGGGATAAACTGCACAGTTACTCCGTTTGATGTTACAGGAACGGTAGCCTGTATAAAACCATTGTTCACATATGCTGTATCAATCCAATTGCCCGAAGCTGAAGGGTTGAAAGCACTATTAGGGATTGAGATTAATACGCGTGTGCCATTAGGAGCAAATTCTAAACCTTGATTGGTTAAATTCAATTCAGCATAAATGTACGCCTGAACAGTTGCTTTCTTTGATAAATCAAGGGTTAACTCTGAAGTAATAATTTCGTCCTGACAACCTGTAAACAAAATGGCGGATGCCATCAATAGCGCTCCAATTGTTTTAATCTTTCTCATAATCATCATTTTTAGTTGTTAATAAAGTTAATTTGTTAGGTATAGTTAAATTTTAAAATTTAATGTAAAATTAATAATTAAAATATTATTACTAATAGCCCATTGCAAAAAAAATAACTCTTTTGCTGAATAATAATCCTCAAAAATGGGCAAATCGGTCAAATAAAGAAATTCTTTTTTAGATCAATCTTTTTAAATGTTTGCAGGGAATTCAATTATTAATGTCCATTTGATTAGTGCTTTACAAAATGCACAATGCCTATGTTTTGAGGTTTATTTTGATTATTTTTGCATTTAATTTTAAACTGTTGAAAGTTACTATGAAGGTTACACTTAATAATAAAATAGATATAATCGATACAAAAAAAACAAGTGTATCTGTGAATGAATTACTCGCAATTAAAAACTTTACCTTTGAACTCCTGATTGTTAGAATAAACGGTGCCCTAATTAAAAAAGAGAACTATTCAACAGCCAATATTGTTGAAGGCGATGATGTGCATATAATTCATGTTTTTGGCGGAGGATAGTAAAAAATTATTTAAAAATCAGCAAAAAAATAATGACTCTTCGATCCATATGGAAAAAAGTATTCCCTTGGCTGAGAAACAAATACATTCTCACCCTGATGATTTTCATCCTATGGATGCTCCTTTTCGATAGCAGCAACTGGATTGATGTAATGGCTGAGCATAGACGCATTCGTAAATTTGAAAAGGAAAAAGAATACTATCTCGAGAAGATTGAAGCCGATCGTAATCGCTTAATTGAGCTACGCACCAATAACGAGAACCTCGAGAAGTTTGCCCGTGAACAATACTTAATGAAAAAACCCGACGAGGAAATTTTTGTTATTATGCCCGATTAGATACCTGCTATCTATTGTTTCAATGTCACACCCTCTCTAACAAAGCAACATTCTCCACATGGTGGGTGTGTGGAAACATATCAACAGGCTGTATTAGTTTCACCCTGTAAAGCGAATCAAACAAGCTTATATCGCGAGCCTGCGTGGCAGGATTACACGAAACATAGACAATGCGATGTGGAAAAGCATTGATTATGGCATTCACCACATCGGGATGAACGCCCGCACGCGGGGGGTCGAGAATTACCACATCAGGCTTTCCATGCTCAAGGAAAAAATCCTCGGTAAGCACATCCTTCATGTCTCCGGAAAAGAAGCTGGTATTATCAATTCCATTAACATGCGAATTCTCGTATGCATCGTCAATTGCTTCAGATACATAGTCAATACCCACAACTCTTCGGCAGCCTCGGGCAATAAAATTGGCAATGGTTCCCGTTCCGGTGTAAAGATCGTAAACCAATTCGCTGCCATTTAATGATGCAAATTCCCTGACAACCTTATACAATTCGTACGCCTGCAATGAGTTAGTTTGGTAAAAACTTTTGGGCCCAACCTTGAATCTTATCCCTTCCATCTCCTCTATAATGTAATTGTTACCATGATAGCAAACCACATCCAAATCGTTAATGGAATCGTTCACCTTAGGGTTAACCACGTACATTAGCGAGGTAATCTGCTTAAACTTACCCTTCAAATGATCAAGTAAGGCTTCAGTTTTTGCTGTATCCTCTGAAAAAACCGAAAGTATAACCATCACATCCCCTGATGAGGATGTTCGAATGGTGAGATTTCTCAGAAGACCCTGCTTTTGACGTAAATCGTAAAAAGTATATCCCTTTTCAATGGCATATCGTGCAGCCTCCAAACGGATTGCATTGGATGGCTCAGGCTGCAAAAAACACTCCCTCACTTCAAACACCTTATCGAACATACCAGGAACATGAAATCCAAGCACTGGATGCTGTTCAATTTTCTCCCCGCTCTTTATTTCTTCGCTGGAAAGCCAGCGAAAACTTGAAAATGTGAACTCCAGCTTATTCCTATAGAGCTGAGTATTTCTTGATCCTATAATAGGCCTTACCTCTGACACCTGAACTCGTCCTATTCTCATAAGCTGATCAACAACCTGCTTCTGCTTAAACTCCAGCTGCTTTTCGTAGGGCAAACTTTGCCATTTACAACCACCACAAATCCCAAAATGCTGGCAAAATGCCTCAACCCTGTTGGGTGAGTACTCGTGGAATTGGGTTACAAAACCCTCCATGTAGCTCCTTCGCAGCTTTGTAACCTGAATATCCACCAAATCGCCCGGAACAGCATAGGGTACAAATACAACTTTGCCCTCGACCCTCCCTATGGCTTTTCCTTCGGCTGCAATATCCTCAATCATTACCCTTTGAAGCAGAGGATTTTTTTTCCGTTTTCTCACACCCTCAATATTTATAGTTTGATATATAGCGAGTTAATAAGATCGCATGGCAAGTGCAAATTTAATCAAGTTCCTTTAAGAAAAGTATAAACCCACATTAAAGTGGTTTGCCACTGATAATTTTTATTAAAATTATAAAATAGTAGTTTTGTTTTTTCAAAAGGAAAGCAACCATGAAACAAACAAAACAAACAATGGCGGATAAGGTGGCCATAATAACCGGTGCTTCATCGGGTATAGGCAAAGCATGTGCCTACGAGTTTGCATCTCGAGGGGCAACTGTTGTTCTGGCTGCCCGTAACGAAGATTCTCTGCATGAATTAGAGCAGGATTTGAGGAGTAAAGGGTTTATTGCACTTGCCGTAAAAACAGATGTTACCCGCTCAAGCGACTGCAAAAATTTGATAGACAGAACTATTTCGGCATATGGTAAAATTGATATACTGGTAAACAATGCCGGAATCTCCATGCGAGCTTTGTTTAAGGATGTTGACCTTGATGTTATCCGTACCCTGATGGAGGTGAATTTTTTTGGAGCGATATACTGCACTAAGTATGCGCTTCCATATCTGCTCGAATGCAAGGGTTCGGTGGTAGGGGTTAGCTCAATAGCTGGCTTCCATGGTTTACCAGGACGATCGGGGTATTCGGCCTCTAAATTTGCGTTGCAGGGTTTTTTGGAGACACTGCGAATCGAGAATATGAAGCATGGACTTCACGTAATGGTTGCAGCTCCCGGATTTACAGCAACAAACATGAGGGTGGCTGCACTGACGGCCGATGGAAGTCTCCAAAGAGTTTCGCCCCGAAACGAAAGAAAAATGTTGAGTCCAGAGAAGGTTGCCAGGATTATTGCGTGGGGAATACACCGCAGGCGAAGAAATATCATTATTTCCCTTCAGGGAAAACTTTCCATACTTTTCCAGCGAATCATTCCAAAGGTAATCGATAAAATACTTTATGGCTACATGGCCCGTGAAGCTAATTCTCCTTTTAGGTAGATAATATTCTGAAGGTTTCCAACTGTGTTTTTGGGGTACAATAAAACCAAATTATTCATGGTTCTGACTCAATCTTTTTCGAAATAAGAAAAAGCCTAGAGAAGGGAAACTCTTTTAATGTTAATGATAAACCAGTTGCTTGGGTTTCATTTGGTTTGTTTAAAGGTCAAGATCTTGAGAAAATTTTTGTAGATGAATTTATTGGTGCACTGTAACCCCAAAATGACACGAAAAACTAAATTATAAAGGAAGCAGAAGAATTTATTGCAGAATTTAAGAGTCTAATTTTTTAATTATAATCACCTGAATTAAAAACTCCAACGTCATCCCTTGTCGCACCCCCATTCTACCTTTGTCCAAAACACAATACCATGGACACCATCGATAGTTTAGCGGAGACCTTGAACACGATGCTTACTGAGCAAAACTTTGAGGCTAATAGATGTTTAGAGCTTCTGGAAAAGTTAAAAACCGATTATAACCTCAAGTTTATCCTTATCGACCTTCAAAAATTCAACGAGGCGAGTTTAAGCTATCACCAACAAAATAAGCTGGAGGCAGCCAGAATAATGAACTTTGAGAATGCTGCATGGCACCGGACAATGGAGGATAAATGCAAAGAGTATATCGACCTAAAAAACACCCTTGATGTTAGCAGCCCCATGTTTATTAGCGATGGAGGTGTTTTGTTCTTTTTCTGTTTTGGAGACGGAGAAAAGGAGGATAAAATTAAGGGCTTTTTTCAAAAATGCCTTGAAAAACCTAATACGGTTTAAAAAATCATACTAACTAAAACACTTTGCAATGGTACAGACAATTGGTAAGCAAAAGTTGAGTAAAGTCTATGTTGATGTAAAGGAAGAGGCATATCAAAGCAACCAAGTTCTGATCTCACTCCAGCCACTTAAAGTTTTTAAGCCATCAAAAACCTCTGCTATTACACAATACCAAGGACTAAGGATTTGGGAACACCACTGCTCCGAAAAGTATTCTGCTTTCGATTTTGGGAGGCATGTTTGTGAGCTGCTCTCCAGTATTGAAGAGTACTTTAAACCATTAAGTTACAATCTGACGCTGGTTAGGGGTTTTCAGGAGTTAAGACTAACGGGTGAGGATATCTGGATAAACAATGAGCGATATTTTAAGATGTTTACCATATCCAGCTCTTCAAATGGTTACTATCCCCTATCGGTAAATGCGGGTTTGCTCAGAGAGGTTTGCAGCAATGGTTTGGTGGTTGGGCTAAGAGATCAAAGTTTCAACATTAAAGCACGGCACTATCCCGATGCACTGGAGGGCGTATTGCATAGTTTACGAGAGCAATTACCACTTTTACATAAGGGATTTGAAGCGCAGAATGAGATGATCTCAAAAATTGGACAAACCCCAGTATCACTAAAAGATTTTCTCCAGGTTTATCTAAAAAAGAACACTGATGGCGAAATGGTAAAGGTGCTTCTTGAAAATACCAAACGACTATTGAGAATGTTACAGAGTAGTAAATCGGATGGAATAGAATTGGATTTGCTAACCAGTAACCAAAAGAATGCTTTGGAAAGCCCTTTGCAACTGCTTAATAACGCTAAAAACTACGATGATTTAGCCATTAGCAAGCAGCAGCTCTTTAACTGCTATACTGAGTTGTTCCGTAATCGTCCAAATCCCATTATTGAGAAGGAAACCACAAGGATTTATGAGGTTTTAGTTGGGTTAAATTAGGTTTAGGTTAATAACCCTCATAATTAAACTTTCAAATAAACAATAAAAAAACATGAAGGATTTAAAGAAACTGCTCATTGAGTTACATAGCATATTCGAGGCAAGGATGCATATGTTAGCAGAAACAAACTCATCAAATTATATAGCACATAACAAAAAGTGCAAGGAGGCAAATAGCATGGTGCCTGTTACTCTGGTTATTCAGGGAACAAAGGAAAAACTCGATGGGAAACTATTGCCTTACGCACTAAGAGTTGAGCAATTAGCCAAAGCAGTTGGGATTTATATCGTTTTTAAAGAAGGGTCGGAATATTAAAACAGATAGATTCAGTCGATTTTTTCAATTTCTCAGGTAAACGCCACCCCTCGTCGTTCTCCCACTGTATTTTTGGTTCCATAATACAAACATCAAAAAACAGGAGGAACAATTATAACAACACGAAACGAGCTGCAAGCCTTTGAGATTGAGGAGCGAATTATTACAGGCAGAATACTTAGCGAAATATTCAAAACGACACATATTGTCGTTTTGATTGCGTATCTTTGATACAAATCAACAATTAAAAGCTATGTCCAAAAGAGAATCGTTGGGTAGGTATATCCACATCATCAAGATGCTGCGCAGAGAGCCGCTAAGGTTTACCGATATCCTGAATAACCTGGAGGTGCAGGGCGAGGTGGATGGCTGCAGCTATTCCGTATCGCAACGCCAGTTCCAGCGCGATATTAAGGATATTCGCGAGCTGTACAATATCGACATTAAGTTCGACAGGGGCATTAAGTCATACTACATTGAGTTCGATGATACCTCGGAGATGGATACCCGCATTTTTGAGGCGTTCGACACGTTCAACGCTCTTAACGTAACCGACAGAATTTCGTCGCATATCCACTTTGAGAATCGTCGCCCGCAAGGAACTGAGCATCTGTACGGCATTCTGCACGCCATACGCAATGGCCTTGAGATAGAGTTTACCTACACCAAGTACTGGGACGATAAGGTATCGCAGCGCAGGTTGAAACCATACGCGCTCAAGGAATTTAAAAACCGTTGGTATGTGGTGGGTACCGATTTGAAGGACAACCAGATAAAATCGTTTGGTCTCGACCGGCTCAACAATCTTGAAATAACCAAGAAACGCTTTACCATTCCGCAGGATTTTAGCGTGCAGGAGCACTACAGGTACTGCTTTGGCATAATTAGCCCCAATGCAGATGCCCCGCAGGAGGTTGTGCTATCGTTCACTGAGTACCAGGGCAAGTACATCAAGTCGTTGCCCTTGCACCACACCCAGCAAATAATGGTCGATACTGAGAAGGAACTGCGAATTAAGCTGAAGGTTTATATCACCGAGGATTTTATCATAGAAATCCTCTCGCATGGCGAGCGGGTGAGGGTTATGGAGCCAAAAAGTTTAGCCGATGAAATCAGGAGCATCCATGAGGAGGTGCTGGAGGGGTATGGGTAAAAGATATAGTTTCTCCAGAGGAAAGACAAGAAAGGTACCAATCCCTTTTTTCCTTATTTTTTGTAATTTTAAAGTTTATTAAATGAGTAACTAGGAAATGACCAAAGACCAACTTGTAGATCGTATAAATGACCTCGAATGGGAAGATTTTGAGGTAAAGCAGGCAAAGTCGGATCTTCCCAAAAATATTTGGGAAACGATTAGCGCATTCTCAAACACCAATGGAGGATGGATTCTTCTTGGAATTAAACAGGAGGGAAAATTATTTACTATAACTGGGATTGACAACCTTGAGAAGCTTGAGCAGGATATTAATAATACTCTTTCGGGGCAACAAAAATTCAACTCGTTAATTCGACCAACTTTAGAGAGATGGGATTTTGATGGCTTAAAGGTGCTGGGGTGTTACATACCGTTATCAAACAAGAAACCAATTTACTTCAATAGCCCCGAAAACACTTTTATTCGGGTTGGTAGTGCCGATATACGAGCAACTAAAGCCGAGGTTGATGCAATGTTTCGCGACCAGGCTTTTGGCACAAAAACATCCGAAATTATTCCCAATAGTTCTATCAACGACCTTAACCAAAACTCGGTGGAGCGGTACCGCGATTACATGGCAAGATTTAACAAAAGTGTGTCGTACAATAAGCTCCTTACCCCTGAATTTCTCTCCAAAACCGGGATAATAGTTAATGAAAATCTTACCTATGGCGGGTTGCTCTTCTTGGGTAAGCAGGAAAAGATTTCTCAGCATTTCCCCGATTTCCGTGTTGATCTGCTGGAAATCCCCGGAACCTCATATACCGATGCATCGGTTCGATATACTTACCGACTTGCCGAGCAGGAGAATATATGGGAGTCCTACTTTAGTGTTTTCGAAAGGATTAATCAGAAGATAGATAAGCCTTTCGCGCTAACCAGCGAGGGGTTTGCATCGGAGGAGTACCCATACATCGAATCGCTCCGCGAAGCAACGGTAAATATG
>CAYNHM010000035.1:0-27013 GCA_964397135.1 uncultured Rikenellaceae bacterium | reverse complement strand
AAGTGGATCAGCAATAGCTTCTATATGGATATCCTGCCCCAGTGGGTCGATTCTCTGAATGCCAAAGGATTTGCCGACCTTTATTTGAATCGGGATTGGAACCTGTCAAATCCCCTTAACAGCTACTTCGAAGCCGATACCTCAACAATCAAACAACATCAGGCCAAGAAGAGAATTGCAGATAAGTTGAGGAGATTGGTAAGTGGTATCATTTTGGCCAAAAAGCCTACACGAGATTATTCTTTACTGCTCGAAACTCCCTACGGGAACAATTATGTGAAGGATTTTGCCATAGCTGCTATTGTTGGTGAGAATCTTGGTAAAGACGATCATACAGACCTTATTACCATTACTTTTACACCCACTAGGTTTATTGGTCAAAAATATGGGCCACACTCTATCGAGATGGAGGATACATATCTTAGACTCGATAGGGAAATGGCTCATTTTATTTCTTTCCTTAATACCGAGATCGGAAAGCATAATTACTTGCTTGTTCTCACTTCCGATCAGGGTGTTGCTGCAACTCCCGAGCATTTAGAAAAATCAAAGATTCCTGGAGGTTATTTTGACCCAAGGCAAGCAACTACTCTACTAGGAAGTTATCTGAATATCTCTTACGGAACAGGTAATTGGGTTTTAGGTTACCACGAAAAGCAGCTTTTCCTTAACCGACGCCTGATTGAGGATTCCAACTTAAATCTTAGCGATGTGCAGGAAAGGGTAGCAAATTTTATGTTGCAGTTCACAGGGGTTGCAAATGCTATTACAGCACATAACCTTCAATCGAGCAATTTCACCAGTGGAATATTCGAGAAGTTTCAGAATAGCTTTAATCAACGCCGCTCAGGCGATGTTATTATCAACCTTGAACCGGGGTGGGTTGAGCGCAATGGCAATGTAACTTCTGCCAATTCGCCTTACAGCTACGATGCCCATGTACCCCTGATTTGGTACGGATGGCGAATGAAACGTCGACAGATATTAAATCCCGTTGATATGGCTGATATCGCTCCAACCCTCTCAACGCTCATTGGAATTAGCTGGCCAAATGGTGCCACAGGAAAGCCAATCAAGGAGATCATTGAATAGTTATAATGCTATAAGTGTCTTTACAAAAATCAATTCATTTTTTCAAAAAAAAAGTTCCCAAAAACATGTAACGAATTGCCTTTTTTGTGCTCTGTATGTATATAGAGAGCCTTGAATCCCTCATTATAAATTAATCTGGCTCTTTTCTGAACAACAGTTGATTTTTTATACTACCCTCGGAGAGGGTATATAGCGATAAATTCTTGGTGTATTTTGCATAGCGCTTCGTAGACCTGCCCTGCCTACATGCCGCAGGCTGGTGCGCAATATTTTTTTCTCATTTTTTTACTTTATTGCACTCCGCTGAGGTGCTTTTTTGCCAACAAAAACATGTTCTATTGCTATATCACCCCTATGGAGTGAAAAATTTCATGATAATTTGGACTTACAGCATTTACAATCAATTTGATGTAAATCTTCACATCTAAATCATCCATTACTTAGAAAAGAGTTACCCTCGTTATCGAACAATTTTATCGTGTGGTTACTCAGCTGGAGGCTAGATTGCAACGCTTAGCGAGTAAACGCCAAACGAGAAACATGTAAAGCGGTGAAATAAATAATTGGTTAAAACAGGTGTTTGAAACGTAAAAATTTTCAAAAATATTTCACCTCATACCATACAGTATATCAGATTAATGGAAGATGACCCCTGGAAAAAGTAAAAAAATGTTTGTCACGAATTGCAAAAACAGTTGATATATATATAGAGGGGGATGTGTTTTGCCCAACCCTAAAAAACGTATGCTAACCCCAAACCGAAAGGAGGTGCGCCATGACCTGAAAACCAACACCAATTGCCCCACCCGTCAGGGTTTGACTAGGCGAGGGCAGAAGCAGGGCAAGTCAAACTCTGACTAAAAACGGGCGAAAACCCCGTAAAAACAAGTAATATGTAAAATTTCGAATACTGAATGTAAAAGTATGGTGGGCAATGGTCTTTGCCATATATGGAAAGGTAATGGCTACCCGTTTTTTCTTCCCTTTTACATTTTACATTCAGCGTTTTACATTTTACATTCAAAAGTTCTACCTTTGGGTTTCACACCCATTAACCATTTAAACCAAACACCAATGAAACACAAAACCCATTTGCTACTTAGAACAACCCTAACCACAACAATTCTACTGCTCTTTACTCAATTCTGCTTTGCGCAACCTGTCCCGCTTATGCGGGAGGATTTTTGGGTTGAAATTAGCAGACCTGTTGAGGCACATGTACATTCATTAGTAATTGATGCTGATTTAAATCTTATTGCCGGCATGGGTACTGATAATGGAGTTCATCTATCCAATAATAATGGTGAAACATGGCAACCCATAGGATTAGAGAATTTAAGCATATATAGCCTGCACATCCACCAAAACGGGTATTTATTTGCCGGAACGGGTGGCTTTAATGCGTTATATCGTTTGGAAACTATTGAAGATGGATGGATTCCGCTTATTTCTTCTTTAGGTGGCAATGTAATTTCGATAATGCATACAACATTAGGAGATTTACATTTTGGTTGCTGGGGCGGAATTTACAAATCAACCGACAACGGCGATACCTGGACACAAACCCTAGCGATGAGCAATGCCAAAGAGGTGGCAAGCATAATAGAAACCGCCGATGGAACTTTGTTTGCGGGCATTACGGCCTGGTCCGTGCCCGGTGGTGGCGTTTATCGCTCAGCTGATAGCGGCGATACGTGGGAGCAAATTGGATTACCGAACAAGTATGTTCGTTCTCTGGCAGTTAACTCACAGGGTGATATCTTTGCAGGAAGTGTTGGGGACCATTACCTATACTACGGCGGATTGTACAAATCTACGGATAATGGCGAAACCTGGGTTGAGCTCAGGAATGATGTGCTGGTAACCTCCATTGTCATCACCCCCGACGACCATATCTACTTTGGGTCCAATGAGTATGGCGATCAGGCTGGGGTGTTTTTCTCAAATGACCATGGCGAAACCTGGGAGCGCATTATTTCCGGGCTAATAGGCCCTAGCAACCAAAAAATTGAAGGCCTGTGCCTTGCCCCCGATGGGTACCTGTACGCATACGGAAATCACTTGCACCGAAGCGTTAAGCCGGTTTACCCTGGAAATTCCATACAGCAACCCGATGATTTCCATACAACCATTTATCCCAACCCTTTTGAAGATTACCTACACATTGCGTTTGAGCAACCATTAGTTTCTGGTCGTTTCTTTTCCCTAAAGGTGTTTGACTTAGCGGGCATACTCGTTTTTATACAGAGTTGCCCAATCAACCCAATCAATCTATCATTCCTAAAGCCGGGGTTATACTCTATAGCAATCGAGGCAAACGGGCAGCGATATACAAAACCAATACTAAAGGTTTCAAGATAAATCAAACAAAATATTACACCTATAAATTATTTTTATTCCATTAAACCTAACCCCCAATGAAAACAGCCCTAACCACCACAATTCTAATACTCTTTACACATTTTTGCTTTGCGCAAAATTTTTGGATAGAACTCGAAAGGCCTACCGGAGGAATGGTTTTCTCTCTGGCAGTGAATAGTATCACTGAAGTATATGCCGGCATGGGGAACGGGGTTTATCTATCTAATGATGATAGCAAATCTTGGATTCTCACGGGTTTAGAAGGCATAACCTCTTATAGCCTGCACATCCACCAAAACGGGAATATATTTGCCGGAACGGGTGGATCTCATAATATTTATCGATTAAAAAACCTTGATGAAGGTTGGGAGCCTATTTTTTCAGGTAGTGCAAATATAATATCCATAACAAGTAATTCGCTGGGAGATATCTTTGCTGGTTCTGGACATGACAATGGCCTTTTACGTTCAAATAATAATGGTGATGACTGGGAACAATTGCTCACCTTAAGCAGCAGCGAACAAACGAATGCTATAATATCCCTTAGTACCAACATGGTTTTTATCGGAACCACCGATTTTATGGGTGGAGGTGGCGTTTACCGCTCAGCGGATAATGGCGATACGTGGGAGCAAATTGGATTACCGAACAAGTATATTCGTTCTCTGGCTGTGAACTCACAGGGTGATATCTTTGCAGGAAGTGTTGGGGACCATTACCTGTACTACGGCGGATTATACAAATCTACGGATAATGGCGAAACCTGGGTTGAGCTCAGGAATGATGTGCTGGTAACCTCCATTGTCATCACCCCCGACGACCATATCTACTTTGGGTCCAATGAGTATGGCGATCAGGCTGGGGTGTTTTTCTCAAATGACCATGGCGAAACCTGGGAGCGCATTATTTCCGGGCTAATAGGCCCTAGCAACCAAAAAATTGAAGGCCTGTGCCTTGCCCCCGATGGGTACCTGTACGCATACGGAAATCACTTGCACCGAAGCGTTAAGCCGGTTTACCCTGGAAATTCCATACAGCAACCCGATGATTTCCATACAACCATTTATCCCAACCCTTTTGAAGATTACCTACACATTGCGTTTGAGCAACCATTAGTTTCTGGTCGTTTCTTTTCCCTAAAGGTGTTTGACTTAGCGGGCATACTCGTTTTTATACAGAGTTGCCCAATCAACCCAATCAATCTATCATTCC
Organism: uncultured Rikenellaceae bacterium; assembly: GCA_964397135.1. Classification (GTDB taxonomy): domain Bacteria; phylum Bacteroidota; class Bacteroidia; order Bacteroidales; family Tenuifilaceae; genus MWFE01. Next base: position 22,348 of record CAYNHM010000035.1, on the reverse strand, counting down.
TAAAGCCGGGGTTATACTATATAAGCATTGAGTTAAACGGACAGCGTATAACCCATAAAATTGTAAAACAGTAGCATAAAACCAGAAGCCTGTTACAGGCTTAAAGCACACCTAATCATTAACCAAATCTAAAATTATCATGAAGAGAATTTTAATAATCGTAACATTATGGCTGCTGTCAAGCGTAGCCATGCAGGTAAGCGCGCAGCTTATCAATGTGAATCCCGACCCCAATGGTGAGCCATGGTGGGTTGGTGGATATGAGTTAACCCCTGAAGAGCAGGCAAGGCTGGATGCACTACCTGCTCTCGTCCCTACTAGCAAATCGTTAAGTACTCCTCTGCCTTACAAGGTTGACAATTCAGACTCCATTTTTTTCAGACCCATTTTTATCCAACGTGGAGGTAGTTGTGCCCAGGCCTCAGGCGTGGGTTATATTTTTACATTTATGGTAAATCGAATGAGAGGTTTGCCAGCGGATGATGATCATCCAGAAAATCAATACCCCACCCATTTTACCTATAACTATCTTAACAGGGGAAGCGAGCTCAACGGTTCTTTACATATGACAGGCTGGGATATAATATGCGATAAGGGAGTTCCAAATGTAATCGAATGGGGTGGTATGTTTGGCGAGCCAACAAAGTGGATGACAGGCTACAATAAATATCACTCGGCATTGGAAAACCGTGTTATAATTGATGCTTACACCATTAATTGTAAAGGGCCTGAGGGTGTGGAAACCCTTAAGCATTACATCCATAATCTTGCCGAGGGCGATACGGTAAAAGGGGGAGGTATTGTAGGATTCAGTGTGTCATGGGGTAACGTAGATTTTCGGAAAATTCCATTAACATCACCTGAAGAAGCGGATAAGTGGATTGTAAAAAGTTGGGGTGGAGAAAGTGGCCATGCCATGACCATTGTGGGCTACAACGATAGCATAAAGTACGATTTCTACGGCGACTGGGAGTATGGCGCGGTGAAGGTGGCAAATTCTTGGGGTATTAATTGGTCAAATGGTGATTCCGGTTTCGTCTATATGCCCTACCGGTTGCTGGGCCAGATTAATGCTATCAAAATAAAAGAAGCTTATGCGCCCAAGGTTACGGTTAAGGCCAAGATAAGCCATCCCTCGCGCAACAAGGTTAATATAAGGGCAGGAATAGCCGAAGATGCAAGTTATAATACACCAACCATTACACAGAACTATAGTGCCTATAGCCTCAAACGAGGTGGCGATTTACCCATGCAAGGTTTTAATGATGAACCCATAGAAATTGTATTGGATGTTAGCGATTTGCTGATAGGTATAATCCCTGCGAAAAGATTTTTCTGGAAATAATTGAGGATTCAGGTATAGCATACAACGGGGCAATCATGGATTTTTCAATTGTACACCACAATACCCCCGATGGCATTCCCATAGAAACTAATTACTCAGAACAAGCGTTACCTGTAGAAATTGCCAGTAACACCACAACTATTCTTGGGTTAGATTATAATTATCCTAATGAAGCCGTTCAGGATAACATAACTTTATCGGGTTATGTACATCTGCGCTCTCCCATTACAGTACCCGAAGGTGTAACCGTAAATATAGCTGATAACAGCATCATCCACTTTTCAGAAACGGGGCATCTGCTGGTAGATAATGATGCCATATTAAATTTTGGTGATAATGTAACCATTACCCGCCAGCAGGGTGGTAGCCATATAAGCATATCGGGGCAGGTGAACGTGAACGGAAGGTGCACTTCCAGCGTTGACCTCATGGCAGAGTATGGTGGTAACCTCGTGCTTAACTCGAATAGCCTCAGGCTGCAGGGTAATGCCGGCATAGTGGTTGATGCAGGTTCTACGCTCACCATCAATAGCTGTAAAGAGGTAGAGCTGCCATCGGGCAGTCAAATCGTTGTAAATGCAGGTGGAATCCTTAAGATTTCCCCCATTGCCATCCTCAACGCCCACGAAGGGCAGGGGGCATTCAGCGTCCACTCAAACGCAATTATTCCCCAGGGTTACGTGCATCCCAACGATGTTGTCCCCCCTGTTTATGTTGTCAAATGCGACACCCAAATTTGGGAATCGGCAGAGTATTCCATGGTACGATATCTAGAGGTTGAAAGCGGTGCAAAGCTGGTTCTAAATTCTCCCTCGTTACAGTTTAAAGCAAATGTAGGTATTATTGTTAAGGAAGGTGCAGAACTTCAGGTGAATGGTGGAATGCTAAATGTCAATACAGCATGTCCAGATAACAGAAAAAATTGGAAAGGTATAACCGTTGAAGGAACCACCCGCGCTCCTCAGCTACCCGAATACCAAGGTTTTTTATTCCTAAATGGTACAACGATAGAGGATGCAAGTACAGGTGTAAAGGTTGAGGGAGGTGGAGTATTGGTTGCCAGCAATACGAATTTCAAGTACAATAGGGCATCCATCGTTTTTGAACCCTACCGCGATGGGCCAAATCCAAACCTTTCAGGAGTTTTTGGTTCAACTTTCGCAGGGCAAGCACAATCATCTTTTCAGCCTGGATCGAGTTTTAACCTTATTGAACTTACTGATGTATCAATGGTTTTATTTAGGGATAACTCTTTCATTAACACAGTGCCAGCACAAGAAATAGTTGAAAGGGGGTATGGTCTGTACGCATACAACAGCGATGTGGTAATCGAAGGTACGAACACATTCATCAACCTCTTCACGGCGGTTCATGCCGTGAGCACGGGCGGAGTTAACTCATTCGCTGTTGAGGATGCTGTAATCAAGGGCTGCTTCAACGGCATCCGGGTGAGTGGCTACCCCGCACCCAAGATGGCGGGCTGCAGCATCCAACTGCCAAACGAGATTTATCAGGACAAGGTACCCACGGGCATCTCGGTGGACGTGCTGGAGAGCTTTAGCATCGAAAGGAATAGCTTGATGGGTAGTGGATTGGGCTATGGAATTCACCTCAGCAGCCCCTCGAAGAGTGGTGGGCTGGTGTTCGCAAACCATCTGGAGGACATGCAGGTGGGAATATTGGCTTTCGGTTATAAGAACTTCGGCAGAGTACAGCTACAATGCAACCAATTCTCAGGGAATGGGCTAGCTGACGTCTACGTTTTGGATGGGGGCATCGATGAGGTGCAGGGAAGCCGAGAGGTATCGGCCTCCAACCGATTCCTGGGAAAACCCAATTTCAACATATATACCAGCAGAATGCCTATCACCTACTACGCCTATCCGGGTGACTACACACCCGAAAGTCTTGGAGGTCCAGTATCCGTGCAACAGGCTCTATCGCTGGCTGACTGTATGGATGGCATCGGCATTCCCAAGCCCCTTCTGGACGACATCGCCCAGCAGGACGACTCGCTGGCACAGGCTAAACAGCTGCTGATCGCCCTGCAGGACCTGGGCGAAACCGATGCGCTGGTGGAGACCGTGGAGGGTGAGGAGAACCCCCTGGCCCTGCGCAACGCCCTGCTACGCCGCTCGCCGCTGCTCTCCGACACGGTGATGGTGACCGCCTCGGCCGATGCGGTGCCCCTGCCCAACCTCATGCTGGCGCAGGTGCTCATGGGCAACCCCCAGGCCGCCAAGTCGGCCGCCGTGCTGCAGGCGCTGGACGAGCGGGAGAACACCCTACCGGACTACCTGATGGAGGCCATCCACGAGGCGGGATCGGGCTTCTCGCCCATCGACGGGGCCAAGGCTGAGGTGGCCCGCCACCACGCCACCCGCGACATCCTGACGGGCAGGCTGCTGGCCCGTTTCACGGCTGACCCCGACTCTTCGGGGCTAGGAAAACGCTACGACAGCATCCAGATGCTGCCGGACTACCACCCCGACAGGATCTACCGCTACCTCTCGGCCTTCACCCACGTGGAGCAGGGCAACCTTCCTGAGGCCCTCGTCGCCCTGCAGGGCATGGCGGATGAGCCAGGCCTTACCCCCGAACAGCTGCAGGAGACCGAGGGTGTAACCCAGCTGGTGATCGTTCTGGCGGGGCTGGAACAGGCGGGGATACCCCTGGGGCTCATGGACAGCCTCACCCATACCACCCTTGAGGGGCTGGCCACGCAGGGGGTAGGCATCGCAGCCCTGCTGGCGGGCAATGCGCTGGTGATTGCCGACACGGTACCCTTCCTGGCCCAGGAGCTGGCCGTAGGCGAGGCCTACAGCGGCACCCATCAGGGGGAATGGACCATCCTCCTGGAGCTGGAGCCCTTCCCCGTGACCGACTACGTGATGGCCACGTACGACCTGGGCAAGGAGCCCAAACGGAACCCCCTTATCCGGGTGGTCAACGGCAGGGGTGATGTGATGTACAGCGAGGCGCTCACCCGTTCCCGCTTCGAGGTGCTGGTGGAGGTGGTGGGTTGGAGGCCCGGAGCCTACACCGTGCAGCTGGCCGATGGGGAGCAGGTGCTGACGCAACGCAGCTTCCTGATCCTGGGTCACGACGAGGGCTCGGGGAATGAAGAACCTGAAACCCATGAGCTGCTAAGTGAGATTGGCGTTACCCTTCACCCCAACCCCACCAATGGGCAGTTCACCATCGAGGTCAGGGGTTGCGGGGGCGATTGCCGCTTCGGCTACGAGGTGCTAAACCCCTCAGGGGTAACAATGCTCTCAGGCAGTGGCACTGGGAGCAAGGTGCTCTCGCTGGGCCATCTGTCCAAAGGCACATACATGGTAGCCGTTACCCTCGGTGGGCAAAGGCTGGTTCAGCCTGTGGTGCTAAGGTAATACACCATAATCCTAGAGGGATTCATAAGGTCTCAGGACTAAACTTCATTAGAAACAGAGGGGATTTCCCCTCTGTTTTTTTAAAAAATAGTTAATCGGTATCATGCACTCAAGATAATTCCCTATTTTTACGTTAAATCAATTGCTTTAAAGCATTCCGATGCAGAATCCTGTTAAAAATACATTTGCCAACAGCCTCGATTTTACTGAGACGGCTTTTGATAAGCTGATGCAGAAACGCATTTATCGTGTGTTGCTGATTTGTAGTCATTACGATGCTTTTATGCTGGAAGAGGATGGTCGTATTGATGAGCAGATTTTTAATGAGTACGTTTCTCTCAGTTTACGGTATCCACCAAGTTTTATTCAGGTTCACTCAGCACGTGAAGCACTTGAGGTAATAAAAGAGGAAAAGATTGACCTGATCATATCAATGCTAAATATTGGTGATGTGGATACCTTTGAGTTGGCTAAACTCATAAAAAAAAGGTTGCCACAAATACCCCTAGTTGTACTTACGCATTTCTCAAAAGAAGTTTCTATAAGGCTTGAGAAAGAGGATCTATCGGGGATCGATTATATTTTCAGCTGGTTAGGAAATGCCGATTTACTGCTTGCCATCATTAAGCTTATTGAGGATAAGATGAATGCCGATAACGATATCCTTAATGTGGGTGTTCAGTCAATTATTCTAATTGAAGATTCAGTCAGATACTACTCAGCATTGCTTCCCAGCTTGTATAAAATTGTGATGAAACAAGCTCGTAGCTTCATGCAGGAAGCCTTAAACGAGCACAGGAGAGTTCTTCGTATGAGAGGTCGACCTAAAATACTTCTGGCAAAAACTTACGATGAGGCCCTAGCTCTTTACAATAGATACAAACCCAATATTTTGGGAGTTATTTCCGATGTAAGCTTTAAGGTTGACCAAAAAAGAGACCACAAAACAAAGGCTGGGATCAAACTTTGTAAGTTGATAAGGGAAGAGGACCCAAACATACCATTTCTCCTTCAAAGTTCAGATAAAAGGAATCAGGTTTATGCTGATGAATTAGGGGTGGGATTTGTGAATAAGTATTCCAAAACCTATAGCTTGGAATTTCCCCAGTACATAATCTCAAATTTTGGTTTCGACGACTTTGTATTTATCGATCCTTCTAATGGAAAGGAGGTCTGTAGAGCAAAGGACTTACCAGCTCTTCAACAGCTTTTGAATACTGTCCCCGATGAATCGTTGAAGTTCCACTCTAGTCGTGATCATCTTTCGAAATGGCTTAATGCCAGAGCATTATTTTCCATTGCACAGCTTTTTAAACCAATATCGCTTGATGACTTTAAGAACCTCAACGAGGCTCGAGAGTTCTTGTATCAAGCCATATCAGCCTATAGGATGAGCAAAAGCAAAGGAGTAATAGTTACATATGATAGAAATCGCTTCGACGAGTACAAATTCTTCTCTCGCATTGGTGATGGATCAATTGGAGGTAAAGCTCGCGGGTTAGCTTTCATCAATTCGCTAATAAAAGATAACAATATCCTTAATCGATTCCCGGATATTATGATTACCATACCCCGCACAGTGGTAATTAGCACCGAGTATTTCGATGAGTTTATCGAAACAAACAATCTTTATAAGATAGGGGTTTCTGACCTTGATGATAATCAAATCCTTAACCATTTTATTAGGGCTGAGCTACCTGGTAGGTTGCTACATGATATTGAGGGTATTATCTCTGTAATGAGATCGCCCATTGCCGTTAGGTCGTCAAGCAAATTAGAAGACTCCCATTATCAACCTTTTGCGGGTATATATTCGACATATATGGTGCCATATGTTGACGATGCAGGCAAAGTGCTAAATATGATTTCTATTGCCATTAAAAGCGTTTATGCGTCGGTTTTCTTTAAGGCCAGCAAGGCATACATGACAGCCACAAGCAATGTAATAGACGAAGAGAAGATGGGCATTCTACTACAGGAAGTTTGTGGTAACCAGCACGGAAATATTTTTCATCCAACCTTTTCGGGGGTAGCTCGATCCATTAATTTCTATCCCATTGGATCTGAGAAGGCAGAAGATGGTATTGCTGCCATTGGGTATGGACTTGGTAAACTTATTGTGGATGGAGATGTTTCTCTTAGGTTTTCACCTAAGCATCCAAAGAAAATAATCCAGCTATCGCAGGTTGATACAGCGTTAAAAGAAACCCAAAAGCACTTTTACTCCCTCGATATGCGACCTGAAAGCTTTACCCCTTCAACCGACGATGGAATAAATATTTTAAAGATTGATATTGCCAATACCAACGATTTGTCAGATTTTTACCATGTGGCCTCAACCCATGATTTTGAAAACAATGCCATTGTTGATGGTTTGCAGGGCAAGGGAAGGAAGCTGGTTACTTTTTCAAATATTCTGAAGTATAAATCATTCCCATTAGCAGAGATTTTGAGCGAGCTGCTTAACATTGGTCAAAAGGAGATGGGGTGCCCTGTGGAGATTGAATTTGCAGCAAATCTTGAAACATCGAATGATCAACCGAAAATATTCAATTTGCTTCAAATCCGTCCAATTGTTGAGAGCGAGCAATCCGATGATTTTCCATGGACAAAAGTTCACCCTGAAGATACACTGGTCTATTCATCATCAGCACTTGGACATGGAAGGGTTGCAAACATTCGTGATTTAGTATACGTGAAGCCATCAAAATTCGACCCAGCTAATACCAATATTATTGCCGCTGAAATGGAGCTGGTAAACTCAAAATACATGGAGTTGAAGCGCAATTATGTATTGGTTGGGCCAGGTAGGTGGGGTAGTAGCGATCCATGGCTGGGTATTCCCATTAAATGGGCTCAGATATCGGAGGCAAGGGTTATTGTGGAGTCTGGACTCGAAAATTTCAGGGTGGAACCTAGTCAGGGCACTCACTTTTTCCAAAATCTAACTTCTTTCAGAGTTGGCTACCTTACCGTTAATCCTTACCTGAACGATGGTATTTTCGATGTCAATTTTTTGGTGGGAATCACATCATGGTTTGAAACCGAATACATCCGTTGTGTGCACTTCAACGATCCATTAATAATTCATATCGATGGTAAAAATAGTCGTGGAGTGGTGTTTAAACCCGGATTTGACATTAAATCCCAACAGCCTTTCGAAAACGATTGATTAGGGGTTAACTTCCTGTTTAATATCATGTTTTTATTACTGGTTTTTCTTTTGAAAATTGGTTTTTAAGTGGGAAATTTACACCGTTTTTCAAGGAACAATTTCTTTAAACACAATTTTTTTTATCATAAACACTTTAAAAATTTTCAATTATGGATGTAAAAAAGCTAATGGCCGAGCTTGAAATGAAGCACCCCGGTGAAAAGGAGTTCTTACAAGCTGTTCATGAGGTTCTTGAGTCAGTTGAAGAAATTTACAATAAGAACCCAAAGTTCGAATCGCACAAGATTATCGAGCGCATTGTTGAGCCCGACCGTGTTTTCATTTTCAAGGTGCCCTGGGCTGATGATGAGGGGAATATTCATGTTAACATTGCCTATCGGGTACAATTTAATGGAGCCATTGGACCTTACAAAGGTGGATTGCGTTTCCACCCAAGCGTAAACCTATCATCACTTAAATTCCTTGGCTTTGAGCAAACATTTAAAAACGCTTTAACCACTTTACCCATGGGTGGTGGTAAGGGAGGTTCCGATTTTAACCCCAAAGGTCGTAGCGATGCAGAAATAATGCGTTTTTGCCAAGCGTTTATGCTTGAACTTTGGAAGCATATTGGCCCCGAAACCGATGTGCCTGCTGGTGATATAGGTGTTGGTGCACGCGAAATAGGTTTCCTCTATGGAATGTACAAGAAACTTGCAGGTGAGCATACTGGAGTTCTTACCGGAAAAGGGCTTAACTGGGGTGGCTCGCTGATACGTCCCGAAGCAACTGGTTTTGGTGGAATATATTTCATCAGCCATCAGCTAAAAACTATGGGACAAGACCTTAAGGGTAAAACTGTATCCGTTTCTGGTTTTGGAAACGTGGCTTGGGGTGCTATTCTTAAAGCAACCGAGTTGGGCGCAAAGGTAGTTACCATTTCTGGCCCTGATGGGTATATCTATGACGAAGCGGGAATTAGCGGCGAGAAGATAGATTACATGTTAGATCTTCGCAACTCAAACCAGGATATCGTAGAGCCTTACGCAAAGAAATTCCCAGGAGCAAAGTTCTTTGCTGGTAAAAAACCATGGGAAGTAAAAGTTGACGTTGCTATTCCTTGTGCTATTCAGAATGAGCTTAACGGCGACGATGCTGCAATGCTTGTGAAGAATGGCGTTAAGTGCGTAAGCGAACTTTCAAACATGGGTTGTACACCTGAAGCAATTGAAACATTTATCAAGAATAAAATTCCTTTCGGACCAGGAAAAGCAGCAAATGCTGGTGGAGTAGCCACTTCAGGTTTGGAGATGACCCAAAACAGCATGAAGCTTAACTGGTCGCGCGAAGAGGTTGATGAGCGCTTAAAGCAGATTATGGAGAATATACACAGTGCATGTGTTCAGTATGGTAAGGAATCCGATGGGTATATTAACTACGTGAAGGGTGCTAACATTGCCGGTTTTATGAAAGTTGCCAACGCAATGTGTGATTTAGGATTAGTTATGTAATCTTTTTTTTGAAATAAATGGAAGGGGGCTAATTGCCCCCTTTTTTTAAATCAATTTTCTACCTTTGAAAAAAAAAAATCTATGGAGACATCATACATAACTTACCTTGGTGAGTTGAGAACTGAAGCCATTCATAAATTGTCTGGCAATAAGCTTATAACCGATGCACCCCCTGATAATCAGGGGAAAGGCGAATTTTTTTCGCCTACTGATTTGCTGGCCACAAGTTTGGGGTCATGCATGCTAACCATAATGGGAATTTCGGCGCGAACGCACGGTTTCAGTATCGATGGAACTAAGGTTGCCATTACAAAGGTTATGGGAACGAATCCCCGTAGGGTGGTTGAGGTTATCGTTGATCTTACTTTCCCCCATAACAGCTATTCGCCTAAGGAGCGCAAGCTTCTTGAATTGGCAGCCAAGGAATGCCCTGTGGCTAACAGCTTACATCCTGACCTTAAACAAACCATAAGGTTTAGCTTTACAGAATAGATGTCTATATGATAAAAAAAGCAAGCCCAATTTCAGGCTTGCTTTTTTTATGCATATTATTGATCTTTATAAGTACTCTTCAATAGGGGCACAAGAACAAACAAGATTTCTGTCGCCATAACCCGAATCGATTTTGCCAACTGAAGGCCAGAATTTGTTGCTGGCAATCCATGGAAGAGGGAACGCAGCTTTCTGGCGATCGTAGGCATGGTTCCATTCGTTACCCGAAACTTCCAGTGCAGTATGCGGAGCATTTTTAAGCACGTTGTCCTCCTTATCAGCCTTGCCATCCTTAATCTCTTCTAGCTCCATCTTTATGGTGATCATAGCCTCGGCAAACCGATCCAGCTCCTGAAGCGATTCGCTTTCAGTGGGTTCAACCATCAGAGTTTCGTGAACGGGGAATGATAGGGTAGGAGCGTGGTAGCCGTAGTCCATCAACCGACGGGCAATATCACCAGTTTCAATGCCGTATGCTTGTTTAAAGTGACGGCAATCGAGAATCATTTCGTGGGCAACACGTCCAGTTTCACCGGTATAAAGTACCTCATAATACCCTTTGAGTTTTGCAGCCAGATAGTTGGCATTGAGAATAGCCATTTCGGTAACCTTCTTGAGACCCTCAGCACCTAACATCAGGATGTAACCATACGTTATGGGTAGAATACTAGCGCTACCCCATGGTGCTGCAGCCAAAGCGGTAACGCCCTTTTCTCCTCCGGTTTTTACCACAGGATGCGAAGGAAGGAATGGCACTAGATGCTTAGCTACGCCAATAGGACCAACACCAGGACCGCCTCCCCCATGGGGAATGGCAAAGGTTTTATGGAGGTTTAGATGGCATACATCGGCACCAATAATACCTGGGCTTGTAAGGCCAACCTGAGCGTTCATGTTGGCACCATCCATGTAAACCTGACCTCCATTATCGTGGATGATCTTGTTCATCTCCTTGATTTGGCTTTCAAAAACACCGTGGGTTGAGGGGTAGGTAACCATGAATGCTGAAAGCTTATCGCGATGCTTCTCAGCTTTTTCTTTCAGATCCGGTAAAGAGATATTGCCCTTTTCGTCGCAAGCTACCACAACCACTTCCATGCCAGCCATGGCTGCGCTTGCAGGGTTGGTTCCATGTGCCGATGAAGGTATAAGGACCACATTGCGATGTCCTTCGCCACGGCTAATATGATATTGACGAATAACCATTAACCCGACATACTCCCCCGCAGCTCCTGAGTTAGGTTGTAACGATACCGCTTCGAAACCCGTAATCTCAGCCAAGTACTGTTCTAAATCGCAGATCAGATTCATATAACCTTCGGCTTGATCAGTAGGAACAAAGGGGTGAATGTTGCCCAACTCAATCCAGCTTAGTGGTAGCATAAGCGTAGCTGCATTGAGCTTCATGGTACAGCTGCCCAATGATATCATACTGTGATTTAAGGCAATGTCCTTACGCTCCAATTTTTTAATGTAACGCATCATCTCCGTTTCGGAGTGGAAAGCGTTAAATACCTTTTCAGTAAGAAAATCCGATTTGCGTTTAAGGTTTTCAGGAAGACGAACGTTATCACCAATACTTTCAATCTTTGGGATCGTTTTACCTGCAATCTCAGCAAAAATTGCCAGAATTGCATTGACGTCTTCAAGCGTGGTCAGCTCATCGGTACTTATGCCAATGGCACCATTCTTCTTGTAGTTTAGGTTGATCTGCTTGTCAACGGCCTTACGTTTAATCATATCAGCCTTAATCCCGGTTGGCAGTTCAATCTCAATGGTATCAAAGATATTCTTAACGTTTTGGGTAAAGCCCAATTTAACTAACTCATCGGCTAATGTGATGGCAGCATTATGTGCATTCGTAGCAATCCGTTTGATCCCTTCGGGTCCATGGTAAACGGCGTACATGCCAGCCATGGTTGCCAATAGTGCTTGTGCAGTACATATATTTGATGTAGCGCGTTCGCGCTTGATATGCTGTTCGCGGGTTTGGAGTGCCATACGAAGTGCTTTGTTGCCATATCTATCGATGGAAACGCCAATTATTCTTCCGGGTAGGCTGCGTTTATATTCATCCTTGGTGGCGAAATAAGCTGCATGTGGTCCACCAAATCCCATGGGAACGCCAAATCGCTGGGTTGAACCAACCACGATATCTGCACCCCACTCACCGGGAGGAGCTATTATGGCAAGAGCCAAAATATCAGCAATAACGGTTACAATGCACTCGGCTTCGTGAGCTTTAGCAGCGAAATTTTTGTAATCGCGAACATTACCCTTTGCAGAAGGATATTGAACAACTACACCAAACTCTTTTCCGGTAAATTCATACTCGGAGTAACAACCAGTAACGATTTTAATCCCCAATGGATTGGCTCGGGTTTCCATAACCTCAAGGTTTTGTGGAAAGATATCACCATCCACGAATAGCACATTGCGCTCATCTTTAACTGCTTGGCGCGAACGTAAACCATACATCATAATCATGGCTTCGGCAGCGGCGGTTGCTTCATCAAGTAATGAAGCATTGGCAATCTGCATTCCGGTTAAATCCATAACCATTGTTTGGAAATTAAGCAATGCTTCCAATCGTCCCTGGCTTATTTCAGCTTGGTAGGGGGTATATGATGTATACCAACCTGGATTTTCGAAGATGTTTCTTAGGATTACAGAAGGGGTGTGAGTGCTGTAATATCCCATCCCGATAAATGAGCGAAAGATCTTATTTTTTGAGGCTATCCCTTTTATTTTGCTAAGATATTGCTGTTCGGTAAGGGGTTTTGGAAGGTTTAACTCTTTACCCATACGAATTGATTTTGGAACCGCTTGATCGATAAGTTCTTCAAGGGTTTTAACCCCTACAACTTTTAACATTTCGTTTAGTTCACTATCGCGTGGACCATTGTGTCGATTTACAAAATTTTCGGTTATCATATTTTGGTTGTTAAGTTTATTGGATTTATTTCAGTTTTTTAAAAATTTTATTCTTGCTAATAAATATGATGTAAAAATAGAAAATTGATTACAAATTTTTCGGAAAATCATTTCCCATTTAACAGTATTTAAACAATAGAGATAAAATACAAAATATTAACAAAGGAAAGGATTATTTTGTTTTTCCCATCCAATGGTAGAGCTATCACCATGTCCGGAATAAACCACGACATCATCCCCTAGTGGAATAATTCTGGTTGATATACTGTTGATGAGTTCATCGTAATTTCCTCCGGGTAGATCTGTTCGTCCTATGGATGCTTTGAATAGCGTGTCGCCAGCAAGGATGAAATTGCCTGCTTTGCTGAAGAGGCATATTCCTCCGGGAGAATGCCCGGGCGTGTGAATTACATCAAGCACCGAATTGCCAAATTTCACTTTATCACCCTGGTTGACCATAATGTCTATTGATGGAACATCGTCAATGGACAACCCGTACATCAACGCATGTGTTACTGCCGATTGAATAAGCATTAGGTCCTCTGCGTTTCCAACGATTTTAACGTTGAAGTTTTCTTTTACAAATTGGTTTCCCAATACATGGTCTACATGTCCATGTGTATTAATGGCAAATATTGGCTTTAAATTGTTGGAATTGATAAAGCTGACCAACTCGGATTGTTCATTTGATGAGTAGCATCCGGCATCAACAATTACGCACTCTTTTGTTTCGTCGAAGACGATATAGGTATTTTCTTGAAAGGGGTTGAAAACAAACTGCTTGAGCTGTATCATGTTGGGTTGTTTTTAGTTTTTTCAAATAATACCATGCAAGATTAGCATAGCGTTAATTATTAGTCCCTTTTAGCAGTGGAACAAAAATAAATCGGCCATGGTTGGATGTTTTTGTTTCAGTAGATGATATTTTCTCCAAAAGTGTCATGTTTTGCCCTGTATTATCACCAAGGGGAATTACCAACCTACCCCCTACCTCTAGTTGATCAATTAATGCTTGAGGGATTACGGGAGCTGCGGCCGTTACTAGAATCCTTGAGAATGGGCCATAGGATGGCATTCCCTTATAGCCATCGCCATAAAAAAAATGTGGATTATAACCCATTTGCTCAAGTAGAGCTTTTGCTTTAATATAAAGTTCCTTCTGCCTTTCGATGGTGTAAACTTTTGCTCCCATTTCAAGGAGTATTGCTGTTTGGTAGCCTGAACCTGTACCTATCTCCAGCACCTTGTCCAGCGGTTTTACCTCAAGCAGTTGAGTTTGAAAAGCCACTGTGTAGGGCTGTGAAATGGTTTGTCCAGCACCAATTGGAAAGGCTGAATCCTTGTAGGAGAAGTTAATAAATCCACTTTCCATAAAAAGATGACGGGGAACTTTCCCCAGTGCATCAAGCACCCTCTCATCAGAAATGCCTTTTCGCCTAACCTCTTCTACCAGTTTTTTTCGTAACCCCTTATGTCTGAATGAGTCTTCCATTTATTTTTTTGAAGTTTAATCTGTGGTTCAATATACAAATATAGCTTGTATGTACAACTTAAAAAAGGTTGTTGCATTTATTGGGCATAGACAAAACAGGAATTATATTATCAACAAAAAATGGTTGATAAGTAATTGGAAAAGTAGTTTTTTATGGCAAATTAATCCAATATGTTTGTAGTGAAACTAAATAATTATCGTTATTTCGAACCCATATTTATTTTGAACAGAAATAGTAATGAGGATAGGAATTTTTCTTAACCGTAACGAACCTAGATTCCGCATTTCTGAGCTTATTTCCATTTTGGGTAACGAGTTAATAGGATACCATTCAAAAGTACCCGAAGAAAAATTTTCGAAATACAGATATACACCAAATCCACTAGAGCTTCTTGCAGGCTGCGACACTGCTTTGATATTTTCACTGGAAGGTTCGCTATATGAAATTCCAAGGGCAGCCATAAGAAGAGGGGTAAACCTTTTTCTTGTCGATTTGGCTTCATACCCATTAAGCTTAATGAACGAGTTGAACACTCTAGCTAATGAGATAAATGCAGTTGTGGAATTTGGTTTTTCAGGATATGATATTAATAGATACGTTACCAAAAATTCAACATTTAATAAACCCCTGTTTATTGACTGTAAAAGAAATCTGCCATTAGACGCAAGCTTTGAATTAATGCAGAGAATAATTATTTATGATTTGGCAACTATGATAAGGTTACAGGGGGGGATGGTGAAAAAGTTAAGGGTTGCCTCTTTCCCATCGTCAGACATCAATTATGACCTGCTTAATCTAAGGATTGAATATACTAATGGCTCATTATTCTGCTATACATTAAATCGATTGGCTCAGAATGAGGCATTTAGCCTAAGTATTTATGCAAATCATTCAAAGGAGATGATCGATATTTGCTTACCTGTAAATCCCCTTGATATGAACAAGGAATATGAGCATTCACCATATTCGCCCATCTCTTTTCTAAATTCATTGCAACAGGGTTGTCATCCAGTCTTTTCCCTCCCCCAAGCCATTGAGGTAAACACAATATTTCAAAATGTGATTCAAAAGTTGGCAAGTTATTTCTGATGGCAATACAATTTATGATAACATTTTCATGTTTTATAGTATTTATGAGACTTTGATATTCAAAAAATATCTATTTTCGAGCCAATAAATCTTAGCATAGTGAACAGAAAGTTACAGACTTTTAAATATATCGTATATGATCTTTTAGGTTCAGCCATTGCCTGGTTCATTTTCCATGTTTACAGAAAAAAAATAATTGAACCTCAGGTTTTCGGAGAGTATATTCAGTTTGAAGTAGGTCAAAGGGTTGTTCTGGGATTGATACTTCTTCCCATATTTTGGGTATTCCTTTTTTATATCAATGGTTTCTACAAGGACATATATAGAAGGTCGAGGCTTAAGCAGTTGGGGGCAAGTATACTGGTTAATTTCTTGGGTGTGCTTATCATATTCTTTTTGCTACTGCTCGATGACTACGTGGCAAACTATAGGAATTACTATCAGCTTTTTCTTGTACTTTTCTTATTGCAGTTTACCTTCACCTACTTTCCACGACTGCTTCTTACTTCATCAACCATACGAAAGATACGAGCGGGATTTATTGGGTTCTCAACTATTATTGTTGGCGACGACGAGCAGGCTCTGGAACTTTTTAATGATATCAAAAATCAACCTAAGTCTAGTGGAAATAAAATAATTGGATTTGTTAGTACCGGATTACGCACAAAGCTATCACTTGAGGGAATCATTCCCCATTTGGGTGATTATAAAAAGCTAAGAAGTATTATTGCTGAACATAACGTTGAAGAAGTACTGATTGCTATTGAGGCAAGGGATAATAAGTTGGTAACCAAAGTTGTAAATGACCTTATTGGGCTTGATCTAGTTGTTAAGGCCATTCCCAATCTTTACGATTATCTTACAGGGAGGGTTAAGATGACTGCCATTTTTGGCACCCCTCTTATGCAGATATCCTTCGACATAATGCCCACATGGCAGCAAAAGGTAAAGTTGCTAATTGATTTTAGCTTATCGTTTTTTGCGTTAATAATACTAAGCCCATTATTTATTATTATTGCCATAATTATTAAAATATCCTCAAAAGGCCCCATCTTTTACAGTCAGGAGAGGATAGGCCGATATGGTAAGCCTTTTATGATCTACAAGTTTCGCTCGATGTATGCCAATGCCGAGGTAAATGGTCCAGCTTTATCGAGCAAGGATGACAGCAGAATTACTCCTATCGGAAGGTTTCTTCGCAAAACCCGTCTCGATGAAGTTCCCAATTTCTATAATGTCATCAAGGGTGATATGTCGTTGGTAGGGCCTCGCCCCGAACGCATGTTTTACATCGATCAGATCGTAAAAAAAGCACCACATTACCTGCATCTACAAAAGGTGAAGCCTGGCATTACCTCGTGGGGGCAGGTAAAGTACGGCTATGCCGAAAATGTGGAGCAAATGATCCAACGCCTTAAGTTCGACCTGCTGTACATTGAAAACATGACCCTTTTTGTAGATCTTAAGATTATGATCTATACCCTTATTACCGTTTTTAGGGGTAGGGGTGTTTAGCTTTTCCCTTTTCTGAAAACAAATCTTTTTGTCGGGCTGAAATAAATTGCACCATAATCGTTGCTTAATGCAAGCACAAGGTGGGCCAAGAATGCAATCCAGATCGTTGAAGTTTCAAGGGTGAGCAGGCAAAGAACAATGCCAAATGGTATGGCCGAAAGAGCCTCCTTTAATCCCTTTGGGATATGTGTACAGGAATATATGGCTGTGTTGATGGCGATGGCTGGTATAACCCCTATTTTGGGATAGATCAGCATGAAGAGAATGCCCCTGAATAGGAGTTCATATGCAAAAAGGTATAAAGCCCAGTTCAGGGAGTTGATAAGCACTAGCTTAGTTGTCCAACGTACAATACGCATTTGTGGGTACATCTCCTGGGTGTCCTTTTTCCGTGCCGAAAACAGCGTGAGAGGAATGATTACACAGGCAAGAATGCCAGTATAAACAAGGGAATCTCCAAAATTCTCAAAGCTCAATCCGTACTCGGCAAGTGTATAGGGAAGTACAAGAAGACATACTATGGTTGGAAGAAGACCAAGGAAAACTACTCCGGCTATTTTCTGAAAAACAACCCTTATTATTTCAACTTTTTCTCCTGAATATCCCTTGGTGAAGTAGTTGGCAACTTTTTTTGACTCAGCCAAAAACCAGTAAATGATAAACCCGAGAGTTGTTAATCCTAATGATAAAACGATTTCAAGGTGTTCGTTTATTTCATTAAAGCTGTAGTTCATATCCTGATTATTTAATCGTTAAACTTTTCTGGTAATTTCTCTTTACCAGGCTCAAAAAAACTGAAGGAAAGAAAAATTTCATGAATCGAGTCCCCTTTCCATAGATTGAGTAGTTGCACGAAAACTTTCGTTTACGTAGTTGATTTAGAATTTTTCCAACCACCTTATCATGGCTATCGTATTTCATGGTCTTATCCATCTCCTTTTTTTCAATCAGGGAACCATCAGGAGCCATTATTCTTTTCTCGGGTTCGTTTTGCACGAAGCTGATGTAAACAATACCTACGTGTATCCCTTCTCCGGATAATTCGCTATACAACGATTCTGCAAGTCCTGTAAGCGACATTTTTGATGAGCTGTAGGCCGAAAAGCGTGGAAACCCTATCATTCCGGCAACACTTGATGCAAATATAACCGAGCCCTTGGAGGCTCCTAGGTAGGGTAACGCTTTTAGTAATGGGTAAACCGAACCTAGATAGTTGGTTTCCATAAGGTTTTTAAAAACCACAGGTTGCAGTTCATGAACTCTTCCGTTCATTGAAAGGCCTGCCATCAACAGGAGAAAGTCGATTCTCTGAAATTTTTGAATTGAAGCTTTTATGAGCTGTTCGCAATCATCGGGGTTGGTCACATCTCCTTTTACGGCCAATACGCTTAGCCCTTCGTTTAGCATTTCTTGTTCAACCCTGTCCAAACGATCCTTATTTCTTCCATTTATCACCACATGAGCACCCATACGTGCCAATGTTAGGGCAAGAGTTTTCCCTATTCCAAGGGTTGATCCGGTGATCAGTGCAACTTTATCCCTAAAAAAATCTTGATACATGCTTTTCAATAAAATTTTTTGCTAAACATATTTATTATCAACAAGCCATTGAAATGCCTCTTTAATGGCAAGTTCAATATCAGTTTGCGGTAAATTTAACTCTTTTATTGCCTTTTCTGATGAATAAAAATGCTTATCACATGATATAGATGCCATGGGATAGCTTACAGCAGGGGCTTTCCTGGTAATTATCCCCGATAGAGTTCCTATCAGCCCGTATGCTTTAACAAAGAAGGGGCGTAGTTTTGTTTTGGGAGGTTTGGAGTTGGTTATTTTAGCAATAATTCCAAATATTTCTTTGTAAGTAAGATTACGATTGCCTACAATATAGCATTCTCCAGTTCGTCCCATGGTGAGAGCATTAGCAATGGCTGTTGCCACATCTTTTACGTAAGCAAAATTTCTCCCACCTGTGGTATAACCTGGCAATTTCCTTTTGTGTACAGCTAAAATCATTGCCCCAGCCCCTGGCTTTGAATCGTTTGGTCCAAACATGAACGTAGGATTAACGATTACTGCTGGGAGGTTTTTGGTTTTGACTGCATCCAAAACCATTTGCTGAGCCTGGTATTTTGAATCGAGGTAGTCGAGCTTATACTTTGCAGCACAGTAGGGGGTACTTTCATTGCCAATGGTTCCGTTGGAACCGAAGCCAAAGGAATTGGCTGTGCCAACATGTACCAATCGTTTGATTTTCTGCTTAAGTGCAATATCGACAATGTTTTTGGTACCTTGGTAATTGATGGCGCAAATCATTTCCGATCGGGAAGGCCACATATCGGTGCATGCTGCTGTGTGGATAATGGCATCGCAACCCTTTGCAGCTGCTTCAATGGTATCAGGTTTAAGCAGATCCCCGAAAAAAATATTAATATTTGGAAT
The DNA here is from genome assembly GCA_964397135.1 of uncultured Rikenellaceae bacterium. Lineage (GTDB taxonomy): Bacteria > Bacteroidota > Bacteroidia > Bacteroidales > Tenuifilaceae > MWFE01. The sequence continues at coordinate 2,981 of CAYNHM010000035.1, read as the reverse complement.
ATTGGCAATTCTTTTACCCCTGCTTTTCTCAACTAGCGTGTTGACGCTGTATCCACGATCTAATAGTTCATTGAGTAAATTTACTCCTAGAAACCCATCCGCTCCGGTTAGTAGTATTTTTAAAGGTGGTTCAGGTTGCATTGAAGAATTTTTTTTGTTCGATTTTAGCTATACCAGTAACGATTGGAACAGTCTTCTAAAAACAAATAAAGATATTAAAATATGTCATAATTCAAGTCAATTAATGGGAATAAGCTGATTCAACCAAACTTTTGAACTAAAGTAATGACATTCTGGTGATTATTTTAGGGATGGTAAATACACTTTAATTTCAATGAATTATCTGCTCTACATCTCAAGTAAAGCGATTGAATTGTGTTGAATAAATGGCTGAAAAGTGGGAATATGTAAACGCATGAGGCTACCTCAGAACTTCGCTGCGAAGTATACTTTTTTTAAATTTTTATAGAATCACACTGTGAACTTATGAGATAGCCTGAAAGATAATTTGAATTTATAATGAGTTACTTGTTTGCAACGTTGTATCTAACTAATCTTCTTTCGAAGGTATGTGGCGCTAGAGCGTAATAATATGTATGTAATATTTTACCCACATATGGAGCATAATACCTGTTTAAGGTTCTGTTAGGGATAAGTGGAGCAAAATTGTTATAAATAAAAAAGTTTAGATCTCCCTTATAGTTTAATACATTAAAATTTCCTGCCGGGACGCTTACCATATAACTTGGATCTTTCATTCGATATTTTATGGTAAAAATTGTATCGGTGCTTTCATCAAAACATTCGAATTCGAAGTTTAAAAGGTCAGTAAAGTTGTTTTCCGAAAACAGTATTTTCCCTTCATTATTAATAAGATACTTTGAGGAATCTCTAACTATTTCAATAATTTTCCAGCTAGAATTAAACATTATTCCTTCTTGGATATAATATTTATAATCTCCAATTATCGTATCCCTTTTAATTATTATGCTATCTACAAGCTTAGTTTTGTTTCATTACCCAAAGTATCTATTTTATAGTGCTCATAAACCCAGTAGTTCCCAATTTCTAAGGGTAAGTAAACAGATTTTTTTTGGAGGGGATTCTCATCGTTTTTCTGACACGAAGTCAGAATTGCAAGGGCAAAGCCAATAAAAAATAGTTTTCTCATTTCAGTGGTTTTAGGTTAAATAAATAGTTGGTTAAAACTAAAATGAGTAACAATTTTTACATAGGCAAACTATAATATTCTTTGGATTATTGATGAAACGAGCTGTGAAAATAATTATTATACAAAAATGATACTCTTTTAAAGCCATTATTATAAGAAGCAAAAAAAGGGGCTGTCAAAAAAAATCAATGTGAAACACTGTGAAAATTCAGTGAAACACTGTGTAATTTATAAAAACACTGCGTTACAGTGTTTAGTAGAGACAAAATAGAGTTACACTGAGTAATAACTATAATATGATTGTCCACTAAAATACCTAAAGCATTAAATATATTATTACGTCATTGCCTACCATATTGGAAGACAGGCGAGGAGTGTTTTTTACGACGAAGCAACTTAGCGCAGCGATCTCACCGAAGGTAATCTGTTATAAATCAGGATTAGAGATTGCTTCCCCCGACAAATAACGTCGGGATCGCAATGACGGTAGGGGGTATTGGTATTGAAACGGATAAACAAAAAATAATATTATGCCCTTTTGAGACAGTCTCTTTAGGTGGTAAAAGATGTTTTACAGGAAAATCGAAATAAAATCAGCAGCGGGTACCTGCTGTTTATTCTTTATTGTTCTTTTACCCTCGGAGAAGTTGGTTACAGTGCATTGCTTGAAAGCTGAGCAATCGCCATTCTTATCGGGCGAGTAACCCTTACAAACGCGCACAACGTCGGGTGATATTTCGTCGATGATAACAATTTTTCCATCGCCGTATTTCAGCCTACCCAGCTCAAACTTACCATCAATTACATGCAGGTTCTTCGATGCAAATTCTTGGGTAACGATATCAGCAATGCTCTTTACCAGCTCAACGCTGTAGTTGATTTCATCCCTGCTCATGGCACCCGTTTCCTCCAATGCTTCAAGGGTAATGAGCACATCAACATCCCCCTTTGTCCATGCTTCAACCACCTTGTGAAGATTTTTGCAGGGTTTCACAAAGGGATACCTCCTCCAAAAGCTTCCTGTTGCGTTATTTCTCCATGTGAATTCAAGGTTTAACAACGGTGCTGATCCAGGAAATTCTGAACTTTCCACCGGCATACTTAGCGGGATGGCGGGTTCCACAATCATCTCATTATCGTTGATAGTATCGATGTAATGTGAAGGAATGCCCTTATCTTTTAGTAGTTTAAAGAAATGGGTGGCAAAACGGCAGGCTATGGCACCTTTCCCAGGTATTTCGCCAACAACGGTATCGTATCCAGGATCGAAAACGGGTTTTCCGTTTTCCATGTAGCCTGTGGCGCCATCTTTAAAAACCAGCCGGTACTTACCAGCATACTTTCCATCGGTTATTTCGTAAACATCTTTCGACTTGCCGCTGTAGATAAGGTTATTTCCTTTCATAAGAAATTTTCTCCTTTAATAATTTAGTTAAAACTACGTTCAATTTGCACTTATCTTAATCCGCTTTTAAACCATTAGGATCTCCTTGAACTCCCTTAATGCTTGTAATATCAATGTTGTTGATAAAGTTTTCGGGTAATGATTTGGAGTCCGTAATGTTTGTTGTCACCATTAAATTGTCAAAAGAAAACCTGTTGAATGATTGATTTGTATCGAAAGCTAAAAGACCGATATAACCGCTATTAAATTGGGTTAAACCGTATGCATATCCCTGATAAACATTATTAAAATATATCGTAACCTCTGAACCCGTAAAAACAATTCTTATGTTATTTGTAACATTTAAGCCTGTTAATAAACTATTACTTGATATCCATCCATCGGTAATGAATGAAAAAGTACCAT
>CAYNHM010000034.1:0-27756 GCA_964397135.1 uncultured Rikenellaceae bacterium | reverse complement strand
AGAAAATTTTTGATGATTTAACTAATCTTATAACCACCAAACTTTTTCAGGAGCATAAACAAGTAATGTCAATGCTCAATTCCTTTGATAGCTACAATGATTTTCTAATATTAATGGATGTGGAGGGAATGGTTGAAATTGGAGGTTCTATAATAGTTACAACGGATGAAATAATTAATCAATTGGCTACTCTTATTGCTAATCAACAGGATGAAGCAGCCGAAGCCTACGCTAGAATTGAGTCATCCACTTCCTCTTTTAAAGTTTTTATTGTTATTGGTGGATTACTTGTGGTTGTCATTGGTATCTTTGTTATGACATTCTTAACAAGCAATATCATCAACTCAATCAATACAGCCTCAAAGGCTATTTCGAAACTATCGGATGGTGATTTACAATCCGACTACCAAATATCTGGCAGTGATGAAGTTGCAAAGTTACTTTTCGATCTTAAGGAAATGATCAACAGGTTACGTAGCATCGTTGTTTCAATTGTTGAAGGAGCCGATGAAATATCCAATGCTAGTGTAGATCTTAATGATATAGCCCAAGGAATATCTGGGGGTGCTTCTACCCAAGCAAGTAGTGCAGAAGAGGTTTCTTCATCGATGGAAGAAATGGTAGCCAATATCCAGCAAAATACTGAAAATTCAAGCAATACCAATAAAATATCAGATAAATTAGCTCATGATATTGAGAAAATTGGAGTAGAGTCGGAGAAGAGCATGGAATCAATACGTAAAATATCCGATAGGATCAATATTGTTAACGATATTGCTTTCCAGACCAATCTGCTTGCTCTGAATGCCGCTGTTGAAGCTGCAAGAGCAGGAGAGCATGGCAAAGGATTTGCAGTGGTGGCTGCTGAAGTTCGGAAGCTGGCCGAACATAGCAAAGTAGCTGCTGATGAGATTTTCAAACTCTCAAAAGAAAGTGTCATCAATACTGAATCATCGGTTGAACTAATCAGGGAAATTATCCCTGAGATTAAAAGAACATCAATCCTCATTCAAGAAATTACTGCAGGTAGCCTTGAGCAATCTAATGGTGCAGAGCAGATTAATAGCGCTATTCAGCAACTAAACAACGTTACACAACAAAATGCAGCAAATGCTGATGTGTTAGTTTCCAGTTCTGAACGGCTTAATCTTGAAGCCCAGAAATTAAAGGATATTATTAGTTTCTTTAAAACTGAACATAAGTTAACGAGTAAAAGGCATGTGCGTGTTCAACAACCAGAAAAGCCTAAAAAGGTTGAGTCTTCAACTACACAACAAGTGCTAAAAACTCAACAAAATGTTATTGCAGAAAAAAACATTAAGAAAACTGATGGTTTTAAACTCAACCTTGGCGATGGGCTTAAGAAATCCTCTGACGATTCAGATTACGAAAGGTTTTAGACTGACTTTTTAAAAATTAAAAAGAGAGTCATTTCGTTTGAAATGACTCTCTTTATTTAAATTCTATTGTGATCTGCCGATTCTATCTTCCTAACATCCTTTGCAATATCCTGTCCTCTTTCGTTGGTTTCAATGGAAAACTCCAATAAGTCTCCGTTATGAATATCGTTAAAGTCTCCTTCGACAACATCCTGATAATGAAAAAATAAATTATTAGGTGGAAATTGTATAAATCCATAACCATTGTTCATATTCATGGCTTTACCCTCATATACCTCACCCCTATCTTCTAAAGATTGCAATCGTTTAGGTGTCGCAAACTCTGGTAAATCGAATAAATTGTTTACAAGCGGATTGGATGATTTAAGGCCGCTGTTAATAAGTTCATGCATAGCAACTGGGTAAGTAACCTCTTGAATTAAATCCTGCGAAGTACGTGTAACAACCTCACGTCCCGTATCGTCAGTGTACTCAAAATCCCAACTTAAAACCATAACTTTCGTTCCAATGGAGTTTAACTTACGGATAAGTGGTACATAGTCGCCATCGGATGTTATGAGCACCAAAACATTGAATCGTTTGTAAAAGGCTTGCTCAAAAGCCTCCAACGCTAACCAAACATCAATTCCTTTTTCTTCCTTTTTTCCGCTCCGATTACGGATTGGAAGGTAGTGGGTAACCACACCTTCTGACATCAAGATATCGTCAAATACTCTATCATTGTAAAGTTGGTTGCCCCGCTGACTGGCCTCTTGTGCGCTAATTCGACCCCTAAAGTAGTGGGCCTCAATTACCTGGCAAAACCGTACAGGAACCTCTTCTTCCTTAGCCACAAAATTTCTGATGAAATCATGCAATCCTGCAATATTGATACGTTTTCGTCGCTGGTGAAAGTAGTTGTAGTAGTTGCTTACGTGTAAAAAGTAATTTCCATCATAAAATACTCCTATACGTCTTAAATCCTTCGAGTTATTCATAAAATTTTAGTTTTTTTATAATTTGTTGTATAATAATTTCAAATTTTAAAGAACATTGGATATTGAGGGGACAAAATTAATTAATAATATTAACACATCTAACAATTTCAATATGATTTTTCTATGGCGACTTAATCATTTATTCAATCCAAGCAGAAGTAATCTATTCTCCTAATACAAAGAATTATCAATCCCCTTATCTTTTTAATAAAATCTGAGCAATTCATGAAAAAATATTTCAATGTTATCCGACATTAATCTTGCTCTAATTACTGAAAAGATATACTTTTGTTTCTTTGCTAACAGTCAATAAGACAGTTAAAAAACATTTTAAAATAACATCAAACTGATTAACAATGAAGCGGATACTTGTTGTTGGCGCAGGAGGACAAATAGGATCGGAGCTTATTCCTCACCTTCGCCGGATATACGGCGAGAGTAATGTTGTAGCCTCAGATATAAACATTAATATTTGCAAAAATCTAAGTGATTCAGGTCCATTAGAAGAACTGGACGCACTTGATGGTAATAGATTTTCAGAAATTGTGAAGAAATACAAGGTGGATACCATATTTAATATGGTTGCACTCCTGTCGGCAACAGGGGAAAAAAATCCCCAGCTGGCTTGGAAAATCAATATGGGTGCTCTTCTTAATTCTCTAAACATTGCCCTTGAAAATAGCTGTGCTGTTTTTACCCCCAGCTCAATTGGTGCCTTTGGCCCTACAACACCTCTTGATAATACTCCGCAGGATACCATAATGCGCCCCACAACTATATATGGTGTTTGTAAGGTTTCTGGTGAAATGCTTAGCGACTACTATCACTTAAAATTTGGACTTGACACTAGAAGTGTGCGTTTCCCTGGAATTATATCTAATGTAACCCTTCCAGGGGGTGGAACAACCGACTACGCTGTTGAAATATACTACGGAGCCGTAAAAGAAAAAAGATTTACCTGTCCTTTACCTCAGGGGACTTATTTGGACATGATGTATATTCCCGATGCCCTTGAAGCATGTGTAAAACTCATGGAAGCCGATCCAGACAACTTAAAGCATAGAAATAGCTTTAACATTACAGCCATGAGCTTCGAACCATCGCAAATAATGGCTGCAATCCAAAAAAGAATTCCCAATTTTACAATGGATTACAAGATTGATCCTATTAAAAAGGCTATTGCTGATAGTTGGCCTAACTATATGGACGATAACTGCGCGCGTGAAGAATGGGGTTGGAATCCAAAATGGAATCTCGAAACCATGACCGAAGATATGCTTAAAGTAATATCAGAAAAACACGAAAAGGGATTGATTTAACTATTTATGAAGAGATCTTTAAAGGCTGTTCCGTACAAGGGGACAGCCTTCTTTGTAACATTTTCATAAAATCCCTTCTGTAAGTTTTTTATGGCAGATTAAAAGCGTTTAAATTAAAAAAGTTATATTTATATCTTGATAAATTCTCATGAATGCCTGCCATAATTCAGACATTCAGGCAGATAATTACTGTTATAGTATATTTATTGATTAAACTTTATTAGTGTTAGAATCGCCATGAGGTTTATAAAGTTCATATTACTACTCCATATTTCATTCATTTCCTTTGGGCAAATCAACGAAAAGGGATTGCCTTTCATTCGAAACTTTACCCCCGAAGAATACGATGCTAGTGATCAGAACTGGGTCGCTATTCAGGATCATAGAGGCATTATGTACTTTGGAAATAACGATAGAGGGATACTTGAATACGATGGTAAAACATGGCGCAAAATACCCGTTCCCAATAACGCTTCAGTTCGTTCACTTGCAACCGACTCAATAGGAAGAGTATATGTTGGCATCACCGGTGACTTTGGCTACCTCTCTCCAACTCCTAGTGGTAAGCTTGAGTATAAATCTTTAACGCATCTAATCGAAGACTCTACACTTAACATTTTAGATATTCTTAAAGTTCATTTTCACAAAGGCTACATTTATTTTTATAGCGCAGTTCACCTTTTCCGTTTTGATGGAACAAGCATTAAAATTTTTAACATTAATCCAACTCAGCAATACTACAATTTTTTATCTTTCACTATCAATGACCATTTCTATATTGGATCATACACCCTAGGATTAAGGGAACTTATTGATACTAATGTTGCAATTGCTCCCAATGGCGATTTTTTTAAAAACAATAACATTTTTTCCATGTCCGCCTATAATCATGAGTGGGCCAACATGGTTACTTCTAAGGGCTTATTTAAGTACAATCAAAAAACTGGAGAGGTTATTAAGGTAAAATCATGGAATGATTTTTATCGAGGGGATCCTGACGAAGGGGCTTTACCATACAACCATATTGCCATGGAAAACAATGAGCTTGGGTTATCCTTCCTTTGGGGGAAGAAATACAGTTTTGCTCAAACCGATTCTCTTGGCAATGCTTATACGGTTTTAAATACAAGCAATGGTTTACAGGATGAGATTGTTACTAATCTGTACCAAAATCCAAATGGGAACTCACCCATATGGCTTTGCCTTAACATAGGGATTTCTCGTGCTGATATTCATTCCCAAATTCGCAGATTTTCAGAAGAATCTGGTCTGCGAGGAAGTATAAATTGTATAACCAGATTTAATGGGTCACTATTTGTTGGAACCATGTCAGGTGTTTTCTATAAAACTATTGATTCAAAAGGGTTTGCCACTTTTAAACAGCTTAAAGAAATTAATATCTCTGCCTGGTCATTTCTCCATTTTAAAGACCCAAAAACAGGGAAAATCCGTTTGCTTATTGGTACAACAGGTGCATTGTATGAAGTTGACAATCAGTTTCGTGTAATCAACATAAGCGAACAAGAAGATTTTAAAGGGAAAATCGGACATGTAGGCTACTCATTGCACCAAAACGAGCATCAACCCGAAATAGTTTACATTGGTGGGTCATCATTAGCCGCCATGAAGTGGGAAAATGGACGATGGAAAAATCTGGGATGGATTAAAAGAGATCTTTTACAGAGCGAGTTTAGAAGTATTAATTCTGACAAGAAGAATGAATTATGGCTCGCAACCAATCTAAATGGTGTTACAAGGGTTACCTTTACCGAAAATGATACTCTAGTCAACACCTATGGAATTGAAGATGGATTACCAGGCTTAAAGGACAACCTTATCACCAAATTCGAAAACAAGGTTTACTTTGCCACTGAAAAGGGCATATACCAGTTTAACTCGAAAAATAACAATTTCGAAATAGCGAATATAAGCAAAATTAATAGTGCTATTGATAATTATGGAATAAACAGAGCCTCCGAATACTTGAACGGCTATGCTTTCTCATGTTACTTTAAAGACAGCAGATGGGTTGAAATTATAATTCCCGAAACCGATAGCACCATATCCCTAATCAGAAAACCCTTTAAAGCAATTCCAGGAAGATGGGGCGATGCACTATTTGCCGATGCAGATGGAACCCTTTGGGTTGCAATTTCTACAGAGCTTTTCAGCTACAATAACAAGTTATCTCGTGACTACGACGAATCCTTCGATGCATTGATTCGAAAAGTAACAACAAGGGGTGATTCCGTTCTTTTTGAGGGTTCATTCATCCAAGATCTGAAAGATGGCAGCTTAGCTGTTTCCTCCGTTCAAGGGCCCAAACAAATTCCAACACTACCCTATCGTCTCAACAGCTTCATCTTCGATGTGGCATCCAACTTTTGCGAAAAGGAAGAACAAACAGTGTATAGTTTTATTCTTGAAGGGCTGGATAAGGAATGGTCGCGATGGGATGCCGACCCAAAACCAATTTACACAAACCTTTCAGAAGGGCATTATTCTTTTAAAGTTAAGGCAAGAAATATTTATGGCGTTGAAAGTAGTATTGCCACTTATAGCTTCTCCATCACCCCTCCCTGGTATCGGTCAATTGTTGCCATAATTTCCTATGTTATCCTATTAGCCCTGTTCATCTGGGGTATCGTTGTGCTTAATACCCGAAGGCTAATTGCTGAAAAGGAAAGGCTGGAGCAAATAGTGAAAGAACGTACCGCCGAGGTTGTGGCTCAAAAAGAAGAAATTGAACATCAACGGGATAAAATCTTTGAGCAGAACGAGGAGATCAAGAGCAGCATCAACTACGCCAGTCGTATTCAGGGGGCATTGCTTACACCCGTTGAGACTATCAATGAAATATTTAATGATTACTTCATCCTGTTCCTTCCCCGTGATATCGTAAGCGGCGATTTCTACTGGTTGACCCAGGTTGGAAATCGTAAAATATGTGCCATTGCCGACTGTACAGGACACGGGGTTCCTGGTGGATTTATGAGCATGCTGGGCATTGGATTCTTGACTCAAATTGTTGCAAAAGATCAAAATCTTACCGCATCCCAGATTCTAGATCAGCTGCGTGATATGATCATTGGAACCTTGCACCAAACCGGAAAGGTGGGCGAAAGTAAGGATGGAATGGATTTAGCCCTCTATGTTATTGATTCTGATACCGGAAATCTTGAATTTGCAGGGGCAAACAATCCTCTGGTTTTGATTCGTGACAACGAAATCATTCAAATAAAGGGTGATAAGATGCCCATTGGCATCCATATGAGGTGCGATACTCCGTTCACCAACAATGTAATGGAATACAAGAAAGGTGATGTTCTATACACCTTCTCCGATGGATATCCCGACCAGTTTGGAGGTCCCGATCAGCGTAAGTTCATGATCAAAAACCTTAAGGACCTACTTCTCGAAATTCATCAAAAGCCCATGGAGGAGCAGAGAGAAATACTACACCAAAGTCTTGTTGATTGGCAAGGAGAAACTCCTCGTATCGATGATGTAGTGCTTATGGGCCTAAGGCTATAGGGATTGTTACTGCTATAATTGGATGCAACAGGTTTTGGGAAACTGTTGCATTTTTTATGTACAAAAATTTATTTTGCAAAATCTATGACCAATCAACAAAGTTTTAGCGGTGATCCAAAGGTATATGAAGTACTTCAGCAATTAGATATCCCCTTCGATTACTACGCGCACCCACCTGTTCCAACGGTTGAAGAAGCCTCAAAGTATTGGGTTGATATCGATGCGGCACATTGCAAAAACTTGTTTTTCCGAAATCACAAGGGGAATAAGCACTATCTGGTCATCTTCCACTATCTGCAAAATCTCAACATTCGAGATCTTGAGCAAAGGTTAAAACAAGGGAAACTTAGCTTTGCTTCTCCTCAAAGAATGATGAAGTATTTAGGAATTGAACCAGGATCAGTGTCTCCATTCGGTTTGATTCACGACACCGAAAGCCATGTTCATCTGTTCATTGACGAAAACCTAAAAAAAGCCGAACGCATTAGCTTTCATCCAAATCTCAATACTGCCTCCCTGGTTATTTCCTTTCTAGATTTCGAAAAGTATCTGATACATATGAGAAACACTTATGAATTCGTTGAGCTCTACTAGGTTTTAATGCCGATTAACACTCATCTAAAAATGCAAGGGATGTCTATCGCAAAAAGATATACTTTAGTGACACCCCTCCAAACCCCATCCTTAAATCAATGCTGGTTATTTCGCCCATAGGAATTTGAACGAATGGTTCAATAAGCATGCTGTTCTTTCCCAAAGGAAAGGAGTAGCCCATAGCCAAATTGGCAAGGCCAAAGAAATCGGTGTGGCTTAACGCACCATACTCTCTTTCAAGCCTATCTGTTGAGTAGCGGGTAATCTCAAATATTTCATGTGTTTCGCTGTTGTAAACTTCTTCGACGTAAATATTTCTATATGTGCCTGAATAGCTCTGATTAAGGTATACCAAAGTGGATGCCCCTGCTGAAACGAAAATACTGCTGTGGCGCCTCTTCACTATGTCGAAAACAAAGTTAATGGGGATTTCAACAGCAATTATATCCATCGTTGTTTCATACGAGTATACTTGCCCTGATAGATTTTGGAATGTCGGTGTGGCATAGTCCATGCTGTTGGATAAATTCTCTAGGCTATAGGTATGCTTTGCCAAAGCAAGGCCTGGTTGTATAAAAATCCCGTCTGCAATTTTATGCTGAGCGTAAAGACCAATGGCAACACCGGGGCTGGTAGAGATCATATCCTCAGCAATGGCTATCATCCCGGAAAAACCAGCCCCAAGGCTTATTCTTGATCGTGTAGAGGCAGTATTTTCGAAATCTAAAATATTATGAGCAAGTGATGGTTGTACCTTAAGGCTTTCAGCTATAACATCCCCCACAGGCTCCTCATCATCAATAATAGATGGTTCCTCTTTCTTCGATTCATCATTGTAGGCAATGTGCTCTTTTGTCTGATATGTTGTGTCATTTTCATTATCAATATCTTTCTGTATAGTGTGCGTCGATTCTGAATCATCAATAATAGTTTCTGAGATTTGATCGTAGGTTATAGTACTTTGGGGTTTCCTTTTCGTTACCGTTTGACGTTTGAGAGAATTATCATCTTCTTTTGCCAATAAAACCGTTGAAACTTTTTTATCAATTGCTAAAGAAGTAGTTTCTTCCTTTACCTTTTCTATTTCTACTAGTGGTACTGAATATTCATCAACATGTTTGGTTAGTTTAATGGTAACAAAACTGCCTAAGGCAATCAGAATGGTTAAGGTGGCTGCCTTTGCCCAAAAGGGCAAAATAATGCTAAAACGTTTTTTGCCCCCCTGTTTTTTCTGAAAAGTTCGCCATCCCGTATCCACCAAATGGTCGGCATTGTAGCTGTCAAAAACTTCCTTGACTTTCTGGCTGAACTTTTCGTCGAAATTATTCATTGTAATTCCTAACAACATTAAAATGTTTGCAGTACAAATTCCTAAGCATTCTCTTTGCTCTGGCTAGGTTTGACCTTGATGTTGATGTGGCAATCCCCAGCATTTCTCCAATCTCTTCGTGCGAGTATCCCTCTACTTCGTAAAGGTTAAAGGTTACCCGATATGCATCAGGCAACTCGTCAAATAGTTTAAGTATATCATTTGCATCTAGTTCGATATCCATTCTAACATCTTGCTCATTGTTTTCGGGTATACGATCCAAAAAAACAGTAGCCTCATGTTTCTGGTTTTTTCGGTAATTATCAATTGCAGTGTTCACCAGTATCTTAGCGAACCAACTCTTGAAAGGTTTTGATGTATCGAATTCGTTCAAGCTATCAAAAACCTTAAGGAAGCTATCGTTTACAATCTCAATGGCATCTTCGGGGTTACCAGCATATCTAATTCCAATAGACATGGCAAAGGAAAAATATTGCCTATAGAGCAACTCTTGAAACTTAACTTCTCCTTTTTTACAGCCGCTAATAAGCTGTAAGTCGGAAAAAAAGTTATGTTCTTCTTTATTCAATGCCATTATGCTATACTAAATCGAACTTTAAATATAACTCTAATTGGCACGATTTAATATCTAAAAATTCTTTAAACAAAGAACGTTGATTTTATAGTTTATAACTTACTTCAAATTGGAAGGATGATTCCATGAGCCTTTCGTGATAATTGTCGAATGAAAAAGGAATGAGCGAATGCATTTTGAGGTTTGGAATAACAAAAAGGCCAACTCCTGATTTAAATCTATAGGCAGCACCAATTCCCAGTGTTGCCCCAAATCCCGTTTGATTGTCCAGATACTGGGATGAAAAAAAATCCCAATCGATCAATACTCCTGCATTGAAAAAAAAATATTTTAAAAAATTTGCCCTTAACTTAAATGGTAAAGATGTTAAAAATATTTCTTCACGAATTGGATCAACAGTAATGCCAATAAAAGCTGGCTCAATAGATATCTTATGATGGCCAAAGTCAATGCCAGTTTCAAAATCGAGCCAACCATTCAATGATGTTAAATAATGAAAACCTACACAGTAAAAACCCTTTCCGGTATGGCTTGCCGATCCCTCCAATTGCTGAAACATTAACATATCGTTTTCGCCTTTAGAAAAGGAAACGCTAATTTCTCCCCTATCCTGAGCAAATGATAATAGGCCATTAAAAAGAAGTATATAAATTGCAATATTTTTCATAAAGGTATTGTTTATTCTATTCCTGAGGATTTTCAACTTTCCCAATAAACATCAACGTGTTGGTTGTCCGTTCGCGAATGGCAAAAATAAAGGGCTTATCGACAATAAATATTGGAGGATTACCTGGACCAACACTGGTTTCGTAAACTCCTATTGTTGTAACTGCAGCAGCCTCAGTACCCTCCTCGTTAACCTCCACAAAGGTGTTCTGCTTCACAAAATTTACATAGATAGATGCATCGGAAATACCCGAAAGATCTGCAACAAATGGAATAAAAGCGTCAACCATTCCCATGCTTATAAGTTGATCGTTCAGGTACTTTTCATAAGAAAATATGAACTTTGGCATAAACACCTCAACTGAAGAATATTCTGAAAACTCATCCATAGATATGGTTATTTCGTTCCATGTTTCGGCATTGAATGAACTGTATAACTCATCCAAACTCTCAGTAGGGACAACAATCACCATGGTAAAATTTGTTCGACCGTAAGGCAATTCGATTGCATTGTAACTTTCTCCAAGTGTGCACTTTGCTCCAACCTCTCCATGCATAGTATTAACATCAATGCTGGTTCCATTATCAAGGGAAAAGGGCCGTAATTGTGTTTGCGATTTGTCAAATTGATAACTCCAATCACCTTTAAAGTACAACGCATTCATCAGGAACATTACAGCGTCGGGGTCGATTTCGTCAAGCACTTTTGGTATCTTTTGGTAGGTATTATCGCTGGCCCATCCGTTTATAATAGCCAAAGCAGAAGGTAAACCAAAGTCCAATCCCTGGATGTGAGCATCATAATGTTGGCTCATGGTGCTTAAGAATAGGGGCTTTACCTCAAATCCCAATCGATAAAAAATTGCGTTGGCAATGGCTATTTTCACTTTGGAATCAGCCTGTAAAAGTTGAATCACAAGGCTACTGTAGGCTTCGTTTATGTCACCAATTTCCAACTCTTCTGGATATTGCAGAGTTTCTTTTAGCTGTGTATAGGTATCGCCACCGCATCCGTTTAGGAGCATGGTTAGCGCTACGCTGGCACTTAGGGGTGAGAGCATAAAATTGCCATCCTCTTCAAGGGTTATCCTTTTGAATAGTTCAATCCCAAAAGCATTATTGCTATTTATTACCACTGGAGCTTGGGCGGTAAGATTTATTTGCTTTGGGGTTAGGTTAGGTGTTTCTCTATCTTTTTTACATCCTACTAATCCTAGAAAAAGGATGATCATTAATGAAATACAGTACGTTTTCATCTATTCAATTTTTTAAAAATTAGGTTTATAGTAAAGTTGTTTATTCTAAATCATTTCTGATGAGTAGTTTTTATAGAATTATCAAGATTAAAGCCGTAAACTCATGCTCAGCCAAACCTGAACCCCCGAATGATACTCGTTTACAAGAGAACTCTTTTCAAATCCAGGTGAAACTAAGAGTTGGATGCTAAACATTTTTGATGGCGAAAGGATTATCCCTACTAAAATGTTGGTATTTACAATGCTAAACCGTTCTCTGGGTTCAGTTATGCTCTCGCCTGTCATATGCTCAATAAGTGTAACATCGTTGTTAACTCTCTCTCTATAGTCGTAAAGAATAAGGGTGCTATTCTCTATTAACCAAAAATTCATTGTACGATTGATTCCAAAAAGAATATTTAATCGATTATTGATATCATATTCATAAATTACTGGTATGTGAATGGATCGTAGCCTTGAATCAAATTTCCATTTAATAGTTTTTTCCTCAATGGCCTTCTGGTAGTTCTCCCAAGTTGAAAAATCAGTATCACTTTCCCAATGGGAATAGTAATAGGATTCCGAAAACGCATCTACCCTTTCGTTGGTTTGGGTAAATTGGGTACGGTAACCGTAAATGGCTCCCACCCGTAGTTTTTGTTTAGGGCTAATACTACAGGTAAGAGCTGAACTTAGGTTGTTGGCTGTAATTACCCTGTTTCCCGTCCCGACTCTGAAATCGTGCACTAACCCATAGCTCTCGCTTTCGTACAAATAGCTGGTTGAACTGTAGGTGTATTCGTTTTCCGACTCGCTCTCAATGGTTGAATTAAGAATAAGATCCTGTTTGGTAGTAGAAAACTGATACAAAAATCGAAATCTTAAGTCGTCCCTGATCTCCCTTTCCCATTGTAATCCAGCATATATATTCGTCCCTTTATGATCCCATTCCTGATCCGAAAGATACCAACTTTGGTAATCGCTCCAGTTGGTTGTACCCTCCTCCCCATATTTTGACATGGATTCGTCGTCCCTTGTCATTAATTGCCGAACAGTTCCCATGAGTATTCCTGTATAAATGCCAACCCTATTTTTATTTGACTTATAGTTCAATCCAATAGAATAATCCCAATGATTGTAATCTTGTGTTCTTTTTTCATGCATTTTCCAGAAGGACTGGTAATTTATCTGCTGTGTCCAAAGATTACTGGTTCCAAAACTCCCCTCCCTATCAAAAACGAACGTGCTTGTCTTTAACCCTAATGCCAACACATCACTAAGTTCCCAAGCCAGAAAGAAATTGACCGAATGTCCTTCGTGATACATCTCGTCCGAGCCTGAAAATCTATCAACTATATCATATCCTTGAGTTCCTTCATAAGCAACCCCGTATACGTCCCTGCCTGCCATATTCCTATATATATCGTAAGGAATTGCGTAATATCCCTCTCCCTGCGTGATTACTTGATAAGTGATTCCTAGGGTAATGGACTTATTTAAAATTGGCAACCTCGATAGATAGGCTACGCTCATCAATGGTGTAACCTCCTTGCGATTAGAAGTATAGTAATACCAGTAATTAGGCCTGTATCCATCGTAACATGGAATAATTCCTCCCCAATAATTGGAAACTATTTCTCGGGAGTTTCTCATATCCAAGTAAAAAAAGTTTGACGGAAGCGTATCGCGGTGAAACCGCGAAAGGTTTGCCGGATTACGTTGAATATCTACCAGTGGTTGATCGAACATCAACACTGATGCCGAAGAAAAATATTTTGTCCCATAAGGATTAACAAACGTTGGATCAAAAAAGAAATCCGTCTGCTCAAAGTTCATCTCTAGGGGACGATCACTATAGTACTGCGCTTTTGTGGGTTTTAGCGTAACTGATAGTATCAACAAGAGGAACAGTAAAAGCCTTTTCATTTTTGTCGATATTAAATTGGGAATTAGTATCAACTCCTGATATCATTTTTTTAAAAGGACACTGATTTAAAGTCTCTGGGCCGTTGTAAAAAAACCCTACATATCCTAATACGAAATCAGTTGGCTAAACGCTGCAAGGGGAAACAAAAAAGGAGCAGCATAAATATATACCACTCCCTAAGGGAAATCTCAAGTTATCAGATAAAGATTGTATTAGGTTTACATAAGCTTGCTATGCTTCGGAATAGTTATATCACTTCACTTCCGACCCATTGGCAACACCCTCGTTGGGTTGAACAAAGCGAAGCTTGCCATCAGCATCCTGTGCCATCAGGATCATGCCGTGTGATTCAATTCCACGAATCTTTCGTGGTTCAAGGTTTACCAAAAAAGCTACTTGTCTCCCTACTACCTCTTCAGGCTTAAAGCATTCTGCAATCCCAGATACAACAGTTCTTTTATCGATACCAGTATCTATATAAAGTTTTAATAGCTTTTGGGTTTTGGGAACTATTTCGGCGCTCAGAATGGTACCGATGCGTATATCCATCCTCATGAAATCCTCATAGGTTATAATTTCCTTTTGAGGCGTAACCACATGATTATTAATCTGATTCATTTCTTTTGTCGCTAAAAGTTTGGCAATCTGATTTTCAATTGATATATCCTCAATCTTGTCGAAAAGCAATTCAGGTTGTGCTACTAAATGCCCTACGGGCAAAAGATCTGATTTACCACCTTTACTCCATCCCAAATCTTTTACATTTAACATCCTGCTCAACTTATCGGTAGAGAATGGAAGGAATGGCTCTAGAAGAATTGAAATATTGGCAGTAATCTGAAGGGCAATGTTAAGAATTGTCCCCACACGCTCAGGATTGGTTTTAAAAAGTTTCCATGGTTCCGAATCGGCCAAGTACTTGTTGCCCAATCGGGCAATATTCATGGCTTCACGCAATGCGTCGCGGAAACGAAAAACTTCAAGATTCCTCTCAATGGCATCCTTAAGTTTGGGTAGTTCAGATAATGTTTCTCGGTCGTAATCAGTCAACTCATCAAGTGCAGGGACTTTCCCTTCAAAATATTTGTGGGTAAGCACCATGGCCCTGTTCACAAAGTTGCCAAAAATGGCAACAAGTTCGTTATTGTTGCGAGCCTGAAAATCCTTCCACGTAAAGTCGTTATCCTTGGTTTCGGGCATGTTCGCTGTAAGGGTATATCGAAGCACATCCTGCTTGCCAGGAAAATCTTGCAGGTATTCATGAAGCCAAACAGCCCAGTTCCGCGAAGTGGATATTTTGTCGCCTTCGAGATTTAAAAATTCATTGGCAGGTACATTTTCTGGTAAAATGAAACTGCCCTCAGCCTTTAGCATGGCAGGAAAAACAATACAATGAAATACTATATTGTCTTTACCAATGAAGTGGATCATCCGTGTCTCATCATTTTTCCAGTACTTCTCCCATTCGGGAGTAAACTCCTTAGTGGCCGAAATGTAGCCAATGGGAGCATCGAACCAAACGTAAAGCACCTTACCTTCTGCACCTTTAACAGGAACAGGAACACCCCAGTCCAAATCACGACTAACAGCTCGTGGTTGCAAACCTTGATCTAACCAGCTCTTACATTGCCCATAAACATTTACCTTCCATTCCTTATGATCCTCCAATATCCACTTCTCAAGGAAACTCTGATACATATCCAAGGGCAAAAACCAATGCTTGGTGGGTTTCAAAATGGGTTTTACACCGCTTAGTGTCGATTTTGGATTGATCAAATCTGTAGCATTCAGACTTGTTCCACATTTCTCGCATTGATCGCCATAGGCATTCTCGTTGGAACAATGAGGACAGGTTCCGGTTATATATCTGTCGGCCAAGAACTGGTTAACCTCTGTATCGAAGTATTGCTCAGTGGTCTTCTCAATGAAAATCCCATCATCATACAACTTGCGAAAAAACTCAGATGAGGTTTGATGGTGAACAGGAGATGAGGTTCGGGCATAAATATCGAAGGCAATACCAAAATCTTCGAACGATCTCTTTATGATGGTGTGATATTTATCAACAATATCTTGCGGTGAAACGCCCTCCTGCCTTGCTTTAATGGTTATGGGAACGCCGTGTTCATCGGAACCACAAACCGAAATCACATCCATACCCTTCATTCGAAGGTAACGCGTGTAGATATCAGATGGAATGTAAACACCTGCCAGATGACCTATATGAATAGGTCCGTTTGCGTACGGTAGTGCCGATGTGATCAAGTAACGTTTATAGGCTTTCATAACCAAAAGTTATTATTAATAAAAAAAACTTGCCCTCATTGGGCTAATATATTTACATATATACTACTTTAGTTGAGTAATTTCTAAAGCAAAAGAAAACACAAATATACGAACATTTTATTTTTTTTAATGGAACTCATTACTCCGCCATTTCTGAAGAAAGGAGATACTATAGGCATTATTGCCCCTGCACGAAAGGTATCCCCCAGCGAAGTTGAACCCGCAATTAGCTTAATCAAAAGTTGGGGCTTTAATGTTGTTCTAGGAAAAAATCTATACAAAGAGTATAACCAATTCTCAGGAACTGATATACAAAGAGCATCCGATTTTCATGATATGATTAATAATTCTGACATTTCGGCAATTCTTTGTGCAAGGGGGGGGTATGGATCCGTTCGTCTTCTTAACTTGATCAACCTCAGAGATTTTCAACGTAACCCCAAATGGATTATTGGCTATAGCGACATTACTGTATTACATGGAATATTGAACTCCTGGTACATGGTGGAAACCATACACGGTATAATGCCATATACATTCCCCCCTGATAGCAAGGAAAACGAATCTACCATAAGCTTGAAGCGAGTACTTTTTGGTGAAAGTCCCACTTACAAAACTTCTTCACACCCTCTAAATAGAGGAGGAGAGGCAAAGGGTTTGTTAACTGGTGGAAACTTATCCATTCTTTACAGCCTTTCTGGAACCGATGCCGATATTACCACCGAGGGGAAAATCCTTTTCATTGAGGATCTGGACGAATACCTTTACCACGTTGACAGAATGATGATGAACCTTAAACATAGCGGGAAACTTAGAAACCTAGCTGGGCTGATTGTGGGAAGCATGAATGATATGCATGATAATACTATTCCCTTCGGAAAAAATGCCTTTGAAATTGTTAAGGACGCAGTTGAAGAATACGATTACCCTGTTTGCTTTGGATTCCCTTCTGGACATCAGGATCCCAATCTGACATTAATACTTGGTAGAGAAGTAACTATGAAAGTAAATGACAAAACCGCTACCCTTCAATTCTCCCCACACTCTTGAATACTATAAAACCTAGGATTGTTTTTTTTTTCTTAAAAATTTTATTGCAGGGATTTTAGCATAGGAAAATTACAGGTGTCTCACTGCATTATAGCCTTCTGGTATCTCAAATATTTTTGAGTTAAGGTTTGCCTCAATAATCTCAACAACAGCAATGCGTAATTTTTCCTTTCTAAGCAGGGTACGTTCTTCGGTTAGCAAAGGGAAATAACCTTCACTATCAGGAATATTACTAAATACTTTTAGACTATATTCTGTTCGATTTAAGAACTTTAATAAAGTTTCGAAAAAATCAAAACGTTCTTCTGCAACCCAATAGGCAATCTCAGTATTACGCTGGACGTCTTTAACTCGCCATTGGTAACACTTATAACCGTTGATCTCCTTGTAATTTCCTGTTTTCTTTAGGTCAACTGAATTGGACTTGTTACCATTTGCTGGAGAAGCAATTATATTAGTGTAAAGTTTTCGATCATGCGAAATTACTATTGCATTTTGCTTAGGTAAATTAATTAGCCGACTGCTTTGCAATTGCTTTTTCTGGTTAAACTCATCTACCCTAATCAAGTCTCCTTTTACCATAATGGTAATGTAAGTAGTGTCAAAAATCGTTTCGCAAACAAAACTGATATTTCCCTCAAAATCAGATGCTTTTGAACTTATTGTAATGAGTAGAAATAAAAATGAGAAGGTAATAAATAAAAAAAATCGATTCATTATTCCTATGTCTAGTAGCAATGGATTATATTGCAAAAAAAACCTTTTGTTACGAATATACATGAGAAAAATTGATGATATGCCTCATCACCAGAAAGTGGGTAAAGAAGGCGAAGCCTTTGCTCTAGAATGGGTTAAGCGCAATGGCTATAAGGTTCTCCATACCAACTGGCGTTTTGGCAAAAAAGAACTCGACATCGTTACTCTAAAGGACAACATGATTATTGTTTTTGAGGTTAAAACTCGCTTGAACGATTACTGGGAAGAGCCAAAGGAGGCTGTTAGGCATCGAAAACAGAAAAATATCATTGAGGCCGCAGATGCTTATGTAAATCATTTCGATTACGACTTGGAGGTACAATTCGACATCCTAAGTCTTTTGCACAAAGGGAGTGGCTTTGAACTTGAGCACATTCCCGATGCTTTTTATCCAACACTATAAAAAATTACTATGAACATTGAAGAACTAAGGGATTTTTGCCTTACGCAGCTAGGAACCACAGAAAGTTTTCCCTTTGATGAAACGACTCTGGTATTTAAAGTTGGAGGAAAAATGTTTGCACTGGTTGATCTCGAAGGACCTCTTAGCATAAACATCAAGTGTAACCCCGAGAAAGCCATTGAACTCCGAGAGCAATATGCCAGTGTGATTCCAGGTTACCACATGAATAAAAAGCATTGGAATACAGTAATGATAGATGGATCGATTTCTGATAATAAAATTATGGATTGGATCACTGATTCTTATAGTATAGTTTTTAATTCGCTACCAAAAACAAAACGCCATATGCTGATTAATAATCATAATATTTTGTAATTTTGGTACAAGAGTTGTAATGCACTTGTTGTAAAACAGTTTAAAACTTATAGATATGAAATCGTTTACGTTTACCTTAATAATCCTTATCATCTTAGGATTAAGTGCTCAGGCACAGGAATTCTTCCATGTTACCAGAGTTAGTGGGAGTATTACCAACCTTAAAACAGGACAACCCATTACCGCAGGTGATGCTTTAAACCCCGATGATCATCTGTTATTCGAAAGTTTAGATAGTTATGCCATTACCATTGGTGAAAACATGAACCGATATCTCTTAAAACTACCTGAACTTGAAGCGGCTTCTGATCATCAAATGTTAACCTCCACTGTTAAAGAGGTTGCAACCCCAACCAAGATGCGTAACCTCATGCTTGCCCGTTTTGATCCCAACCAAACTGAAATTAACGACCTAAGACAATACTTTGGTAACGATAAATTCTCAATTATCGGAGATGCTGTTGACGTTCAGCTCGACCAGCAAAAATATCCATTATCGGACGATAAATTCATTGTTTTCTACTATCGCGTTGATAATAATCCCATATCAAAAAAAATTGGTCACCAAGAGCAGAAGCTGATGTTGGAAAAGGATAAGCTAATCACCAGCAGTGCAGGCTTTATCACTGGCAACGAAATATCTAATCTTGCCGTTTATGAGTACGAAAGGTCAACCAACAAAAGCTATGAGATAACAAAGTTTACTCTTGTCTTTGTTGATAAGGATGAGCTGCAAAATGAGTTTTATACCATTATCCCCATTCTAAAAAGGCAAAGAATGGCTGATGATGATATTAAGAAGTATTTGATAGAGTACTACTACGATTTTTATGGTGCTACAGACTCCAAGACCATAGATCAATTTGCATCGCATATAGTAAAAAACTACTCTTTATAGAGTATCATTATAACCTCAAAAAGGCTTCTCTGTTTCAGAGAAGCCTTTTTTTTACTGTGTAATTTGAACTTTTTTTATGGAGTTGGCAAGCTGTTCTTAAAATCCTGATATCTCTCTGGGAAAGTTTCACCAACTTTACTACCAAGACTCTCCCATACTGCATAAATTGCTTCAATACGATTCTCTGGGGATGGGTGCGTACTTAAGAATTCAGGAGGCGTTGAAGCACCATCTAACTTCTGAAAGAATCCAGCAACTCCAAGTGGGTGATAATCTGTATCATAGAGATATTTAACGGCATACTCATCAGCTTCGTATTCATTGTTTCGGCTATACTTTAGGGCACCTAAACCCAACGCTAAATCAGCAATGATTGATTCTAGAACACTAGGATTATCACCCAATATAATACCAAGGAGCAAGCTAAATCCGTACTGCTTGGTAAGCATTTCAGTTGAATGTCGCCTATCGGCATGTGCCATTTCATGTCCAACCACTCCGGCAAATTGGGATTCATCATCCAAAAAATGGATCAAGCCAGTATAGAAGTACATGTAACCCCCTGGGGCTGCAAAAGCATTAAGTATATCATCTCTGTGGATAATCTTAATCTCCCAATCGAACCGCTGTGCATAGCGAAATTTATCGGATTGCAGAATTTCATCGCGAATGCGATATAAATGTTCGTATGCCTCAGGATAATTATCAATGCTAAGTATGGGATAGTTAACAGGGTCGGCAAGAATTGCTGAATCGAGTTGTTGCCCAAACTGAATATCCTGATCAACGGTAAAAAAGTTTACCTTGCCCTCGTCACATCCATAAAAGGTAAATAATGCTAAGTAGAATGCTAAAACGAATATTTTTTTCATGGCTATAGTTTTATTTACAAACTTAAGCGATTTTTATTATTCAAATCAAATAAAACCAGATTTTTTTAGGGTTATCATAGTATAAAACTCAATATAGGGATTAATCATATTTTTCTTCAACTGAAAAAAACCTGAACTAAACAACTTTACTAATGTGAATGCTTTTAGTATTTTCATTTAAATTTGCACTAAAAAAATGGGAAACTTATTTATCATAGAACATATTGACAGAATAATTGTATCTGTTTTAATAGTTTTATCGGGTATTGGTTTGCTTTTCATAATCCTTAAGGCAATAAAGCATCATGTAAGTAAATTAAAGAACAGGGGATCCAAGGCAAAGATTCTTTGGAAAATAATCCTACCATTACTTTTTCTTATATTGGCTTTAACCTTAAAGCTGAATCTGCCCATTCTTGTTAACGATCCTGAACTTCAGGGTTCCTTAAACCAATTTCTGATCATTTTACTAATAATTGCTGGCGCTTGGATACTAATAAATTCCATAAGGATAACACGTATTATTATTCTTAGTGGTTACGATATTGGTCAAAAGGATAATCTTATTGCCCGCAAGATGCATACTCAACTAAAAATTCTTGAAAGAGTAATTGTTTTTATTATCATTTTTGTTGCTTTCTCCATTGCATTGATGTCATTTGAGTCCATACGGCGAATTGGAGTTAGCCTTTTTGCCTCAGCAGGAGTAGCTGGAATAATTCTTGGGCTTGCAGCTCAACGGGTTATTGGATCAATTTTAGCGGGGATGCAGCTAGCTATCACTCAGCCAATACGTATTGATGATGTTGTGATTGTAGAGGGCGAATGGGGTTGGATCGAAGAGATTACGTTAACATACGTTGTTATTAGGCTTTGGGATAGAAGAAGGTTGGTGGTTCCTACAACATACTTTATTGAAAAGCCTTTTCAAAATTGGACTCGAAAATCGTCAGACATTCTGGGGTCTGTATTTATCTTTACAGATTATTCCATGCCAGTGGGAGATCTAAGAGAAGTATTCTTCAAAATTCTTGGTAAAACTGAACTTTGGGATGGGGACATTGCTAATGTTCAGGTTACCAACTCAACTAATCAAGCATTAGAAATACGATTTCTTATGAGCGCTGTTGACTCCCCAACCCTATGGGATCTTAGAGTTTTTGTACGTGAGAAACTAGTTGAATATCTTCAAAGACATCACCCCGAAAAACTACCCAAAACGAGAGTTTTTATTAACAATCAAGACAATTAATCCCAAAATCTAACAACTATTGCATTGGATAATTATATATTACCATTATTAAGTACTACTTTTGAATTGCTAATAAATTGTGAGTTGTCATGATCAGGTTCACACTCAGCATAATTCTATCAATTGTTACTCTTGGTTCTTATGCGCAGCCTTTGGTTAGCTATTACATAGGCAGTCGATCTGAAGCAAGCCGAGGACAGTATTTTAAAACCATCGAAGAATCGTCTGAGGTTATCATAAAAGGGGTAGCTCCCATACCCTATAAGGTCGTTAAGGAATTCAACCCACAAGGGAATATTGTTTCGTCAATATCCTATAACTCAGCTGGAGGAAAAACCGCCGAAACACGATGGGAGTACATTGATGGGGTTAGACTGTTGAAAAAGCATCACCGGTATTTTGCAAATATTGCAGGTTGGCGCGAAGAGGTTGTGAACGTTGAATACGATCAAGACAATATGCTTCCTAAAAAAATTGAATTACTTAAGGAAGGAAAAGTATTTCAAAGTGCTGCTCTAACATCCGATACCTTGGGAAGAATTGAAGTGGCTGAGGTTTATGGTAGTACAGGTGCTCATATAACCACCGAAAAATTACTTTACATTGTTCAATCCAACATGATAAGGGTGATGGTTTACAGAGCTAATGGACAATTTCATGGAAGTTGGACCTACCCCATAGACCCTAATAAAGAATTTAACTTCGAATCAGTTTCCCGTCAGTACTATCCCAATGGAGATGTTATGGTTGAAACCCTGTATAATTCAATGCAAGGCGACCAAGCGTATTATTACGATTACAACTACGATTCACAAGGAAACTGGATAGTAAAAGAAACATACCAGGTTACTTTGGGCAGGAATAACAGTATCAGGAATAAAAAAATTGAACACCGCATTACTCGAAACATTACATACTATTAATCCATTCTTTACTTTTTTTAGCTTCACAATAATTTAGCCATGTCCAACAATTTATCATTTACACTTCGTCCTTTTACAAAGGATGATGTTGAATCAATAGCCTATAATGCTAACAACCGAAAGATTTGGGAAGGTGTTCGGGATATTATACCATATCCCTATTCCGAAAATGATGCTGAAATCTTCATAGAATATGCCATGTCTGCACAGAAAGAGATAGTTAAAGCAATTGATGTTGACGGTAAAGCTGTAGGAGTTATTGGATTACACCTTAAAGAAGATGTATTTAAGCTGAACGCTGAAATTGGGTACTGGATTGGTGTTGACTATCAAGGGAAAGGAATTGTAACAAAAGCAATTGCTCAAATTGTTAGCTTAGTCTTTAACGAGCATAAACTCCTTAGGGTTTACGCCGAGGTTTTCTCAAATAACTCCGCATCGGCAAGGGTGCTGATTAAAAATGGGTTTATCCCTGAAACCAGGTTAAAGGATGCAGTAGTTAAGGATAATCAAATTGTTGATTTGCTCATCTTTTCAAAAATAAATTCAAACTTTAACAAAAAAATCTATCGTTAATAGTAGCAAGACCATAATGGCATTATTTACATCATTTGTTGGTAAAACCTTTTTTAATTCCATTGCATAACTTTTAATTTACGTTGAACTAGGTTTAGTTATTAAAAATCCCATCGCCTTTTTGTACCTTTACCAAACATCTCTACTCGAAGAGATTCACATTAAAGTTCAATGATTGACCAACTTACCATAGATCGAATCATAGCTGCTGCTGATGTTGTAGAGGTTATAAAGGATTATGTTTCGTTAAAAAAACGGGGCGTTAACTACCTTGGTCTGTGTCCATTCCATAATGAAAAAACTCCATCATTTTCCGTAAGTCCATCCAAAGGCATATACAAATGCTTTGGATGCGGAAAAGGAGGAAACGTTGTTAACTTCGTTATGGATCATGAGCAGATGACCTATGTTGAAGCGCTTAAGTTTCTTGCAAAGAAGTACAACATTGAGGTTGAGGAGAGAGAATTAACCGCTGAAGATATAAGACTTCGCAACGAACGCGAAAGCTTAATGGTTGTAACGGCATGGGCTCAACGCTATTTCACCAATACCCTTCATAAGCACATCGAAGGGAAGACCATTGGTTTAAGCTACTTCAACGAACGAGGTTTTCGTGAAGATATCATAGATAAATTCCAGCTGGGATATTGCCTCGACGATTTTCATGCATTTACCAATGCCGCTATTCGTGAAGGATATAGATTGGAATACCTCATAAAATCTGGTTTAAGCATTGCCCGTGAAGGGGGTGAAGCCATTGACCGTTTCCAGGGAAGGGTTATTTTTCCAATCCATTCCATCAGTGGAAGGGTAATTGGGTTTGGAGGCAGAGTGATGAAATCCGACGCCAAGCTGGCCAAGTACCTCAATAGTCCCGAAAGTGAAATTTACCATAAAAGCAATGAGCTTTACGGAATGTTCTTCGCCAAGAAAGCCATAACACAAAATGATAAATGCTTTCTCGTTGAGGGGTATACAGATGTTATCTCGCTACACCAAACTGGGATAGAAAATGTTGTGGCCAGCTCTGGCACTGCCCTTACCCCCGATCAAATTCGGTTAATAAAACGTTTTACCCCAAATATAACCGTTATTTACGATGGCGATCCTGCAGGGATTAAAGCATCCCTGAGAGGAATCGATTTAATTCTTGAGGAAGGACTAAACGTAAAGGTTGTCCTTATGCCCGAGGGTGAGGATCCCGATAGTTTTGCCCATAAACACAGTTCAACCGAAGTTCTGGACTTTATCGCTAAGAACGAATCCGATTTCATCCATTTTAAAGCAAAATTGCTTCTGGAAGAGGCTAAGAGCGATCCTGTTAAAAGGTCTGGTTTAATACGCGATATTGTAAAATCAATAGCGGTAATTCCTGAAAATATAATGCGTTCGGTATACATAAAAGAGTGTACCCGAATTTTAGATGTTGAAGAAGCAATTCTTTATGCTGAGGTTGCCAATCAGCGAAGGGCCAGAATGGAAAAGATTTATGGGAAATACCAGGCACCTATTTACATTGAAGCAAAACCCAAAACCCCATCCCTTCCAGGTTTTGTTTCAGAAATTTTTTGCGAAGAGCAGGAAAAAGAGATCCTGATTTTTCTCCTAAAATATGGCGCTGAACCTTTCTATAATTTACCTGACAACGAAAACTCCGACGAAAATGAAACAGTAACCGTTGGACAATACATTATAAGTGAGATACTAAGTGATGATCTAGAATTCAAAAACCTTATATACAAAAAGGTTTTTGATGAATACCGTAAACTTCTAGAAACAAATTCAACTATCGACAGCCGAGTGTTCTTAAACCATTCCGATAGTGAGATTAGCCAACTGGCAGTTAATCTTCTTACTAGCCAACATAAGCTTAGCAAAATTTGGGAAAAGCATCATGCATTTGCTCCTGACGATTCAGAATTCCTTCATCACGCCATACCAAAATCCATCTTAGTTTACAAAAGCAAAATCATACAGATGGCCATAAAAAAAGTAAACGATGAGCTAAAAAATCTTGATCCTAAAAGTCAGCTATCCTTCGTTAACGATTCATTGATAAGAATCAAGACCCTAAACGAAATAAAAAATCAAATATCCAAAGAGCTGGAGCGCACTGTACTGTAGTTATTTTACTTGCGATCAACCTTCTTCAATATTACAAGCTTAAAGAAATTCTATTAGTGTTTTTATTTTCAAATTCAGATATTAAATTATGTGTCTGCATATCTGATCTTTAACGTTCAGCTTTGATCAAAAATAATAATTATTGCATTTAATGTTTATTGTCTCAAGCATTTTTTGTTTAAATTAGCAGGGTATTTAACCTAAAAAGTATTTAACAAGATAACTACATAACCTGATAGCAATGAAAAAACATCTTAACAATCGCCCGATGCCAAAGGTATTGGCAGTTTTAATTGCATTCTTATTTATAATTTCTCTTTCCAGTTGTGGAGGTGGAGCCAAGCAAGCCGACACAGATAAAACTGCCGATGGGAAAACCTTGAACGAAGCTTTTAAAGCTGTAACAAATTATCCAATTCCAACCTCTTTCGAGGTGGTGAAAATGCTCAACAAGGCTGGTGCCAGTTACATCATCAGCTTAAATAATCCTGTTGAAAATGTCGATAAGTACTTCACCGAAAAAAGCAAAGCGCTTAATCTTGGGGTTTACGGCGCAAACCTTAGCTATGCCAGTACTTACCAGATGAAGCAGGAGACAATGAACTATCTGAATGTTTCCAAAAAACTGATTGATGATCTCCAGATATCAACTGCATTCAATATGCAATTTGCACAAAGGGTTGAACAGAATATCGACAACAAGGATTCGCTAATTCATATTATCAGCAACTCTTTTTACGACACCTATCAATTCCTTACTAATCAAGGAAAGGATAACCTATCACTACTTGTTATGGCTGGGAGCTGGATTGAAGGGGTTTACATTACATCTCAAATTGCCATTATCAGTAAGGATAACTCAGATTTTCTAAAGATCCTTGCTGATCAGTATGAGCCATTGAACACACTGCTGGATCTTATGGAACCAGCCTCATCGGATGAGGCAATATCCGAAGTTGCTAATATGCTCAAACCCCTTTCGGAAGTATATAAAGAATTTACTGGTGAAACCATAACAAACGATCAGTTTGAAACCATAAACAATTTGATCTCAAAAATTAGGAGTCAAATAATAAATGGTTAGTCGTTTTTAACTATATTTTTTACAGCCTGCCTTGCGCAGGCTGTTTTTTAGGGTTTCACCATGAAAGACTTAAAAACTTTTTTTACACAAACGGGATGACGTTTTGAAATGAGCGAATCGATACTAAATGCACTAGTACAACTTTTTGCTCTAACTGCTATCATTACCCGCTCCATTGGCAGGGATAGTAAGTTTGTTGAGAATCTGCTTAGGCAACAAATACATCAACGTTTCCTCAACGACTATCTCAAACTTTATGAAGACCATATCGATTTATTTCTACGCGATTTCCCTCCTAGTAAAGGAGAGGATGAACATAGCTTTGAGGACATACGCTCTCTGGTGGAAAAAGTATGTGTTGAGATAAGTAAAAGATTATCCAAGCCAGAACGTATTCTTGTTATGATAAAACTTCTTGAATACTTGTGCAGCGAGTCTAAAATTTCGAGCCAAAAAGATAGCATTATTGATTCCATTGCCAGCTGTTTTAGCATTGAATCCATTGAAATAAACAATTTAAAACAGTTTGTTCTTAACAACTGCTTCGATGAAATTGACTCTAGCACATTACTTTACCTCGAGAATCATCAAAAACCCAACAATGAAAGCGTTGAGGGAATTTGGGTTAAAAAGGAATGTTCTGAATGGAAAAGTAAAAATTCGGAAAGCCTAAGCAAACAACTGGAGAGTAAAATGCTCTTCCTCCATATTCCATCCATTGAAACTTTCTTATTACGACACTTCGGAAACCAAGAACTATACCTCGATGGAAAACTCATAGAGTTAGGAAAGCATTACATTGTTGAAGAAGGGGCTGTTATTCGAGGCCCTCTCGTTAAACCTCTATACTACTCCGACCTTACGAGCCTACTGATCAAATCTAAAAACAATGGAAATATTGTTTTCACAGCCGAAAATTTAGACTTTTACTTTCGCAACAGCGATAATGGCATCCGAAACTTCAGCTTTTCGGAGGAATCGGGACAGCTTATCGCCATTATGGGTAGTAGCGGTGTAGGTAAATCAACTCTGCTTAATCTGCTCACAGGCAAGCTAAAACCCCGAAGCGGAAGAGTACTCATCAACGGATATGATATCCATCGCGATAAACGAATCATTGAAGGAATCATTGGCTATGTTCCACAGGATGATCTTCTGTTCGAAAATCTTACCGTTTACCAAAACCTTTACTACAATGCTAAGCTATGCTTTAGCAACTTTAATGAGGCGAAGATAAGGGAAACCGTTAAGCGAATGCTTGATGATCTGGATATTTGGGATATTCGGGATTTGAAAGTTGGATCTCCCCTGAATAAGCTTATCAGCGGAGGCCAACGAAAACGCCTGAACATTGGGCTAGAGCTGATGCGAGAGCCAAGTATTCTTTTCATTGATGAACCCACTAGCGGTCTTTCATCTAGCGACTCGATAATGGTAATGCGACTGCTCAAAGAGCAGGCCAATAAGGGAAGGCTGGTAATTGTAAACATCCATCAACCATCATCAAAAATATTTAGGCTAATTGATAAACTTTGGGTGCTTGATAAAGGAGGTGTGCCCATATACTCGGGCAATCCGCAGGATGCCATTGTTTACTTTAA
>CAYNHM010000033.1:0-28257 GCA_964397135.1 uncultured Rikenellaceae bacterium | reverse complement strand
ACTTATTATCATTCGGTAAGGTTAGATTAAACTATGCTGAAGTAGGGGGTGATACAGATCCTTATAGAACCGCAGTAGCATATAATTCTAACACAAACTTTGGTTCTAATCCAAACTATTCGTTACCGGGAACCCTTAACAATCCAACTCTAAGACCAGAAAGAAGCTACTCCTACGAAGCTGGTCTTGAACTAATGTTCTTGCAAAACAGAATAGGTCTCGACTTTACATACTATAATACTGAAACTGAAGATCAAATTATTGATGTTGCCACTTCTGCAACAACCGGTTATACAAGGCAACTTATCAATGCAGGTTTGGTTGTTAACAAAGGTTTTGAAGTATTGCTTTCCGGAACGCCGCTTAAAAACTGGAATGGTTTAACCTGGGATATTACTCTAAACTATGCTAAGAACGATAACATGATCGTTGAACTTGCTCCAGACGTTGAAACCTATCGATTAACTGCGCTTTTTGGAGCCGAGATTCATGCTGAAGAAGGTCAAAAGTATGGAACTATTCGAGCTAACGATTTTGTTTACGATGATGATGGAAACATAATTGTTCAAGCAGGCGGAGCGAATACTGGTCGTTATCTTAATGGTCCTATGGCAAGTTTAGGTAGTTACCTCCCCGATTGGAACGCAGGTATTGTTAACACCTTCTCATATAAGGGTGTGGATATGATGGTACAAGTCGATATGCAAAAGGGTGGTAAGGCGTTCTCATTAACCCACATGTGGGGCGTTTACTCTGGAATACTAGAAAAAACTGGTGAAACAAATGATAATGGCAAAAACATTCGCGATGATGTTTCAGAAGGTGGTGGAGTTCTCAACACAGGTGTATATGGCCGATTGGATTCTGAAGGAAATGTTGTATACACAAACGCTAATGGTGAAGATTCTGATATACCTATTGCCAATACTACTTATATTGATGCTTCTACATGGGCAGCCGATCACTATTCCAGAGCCAGAGGTCCACAGAACATATTTGCTACCGATTATATTAAGCTTCGTGAAATCAGGATCGGTTACACAATCCCTTCAAAATTTACCGGTCCGGTTAGCAATGTTAAGCTATCTGCATTTGGTCGAAACCTCGCTATTTGGGGCAGAGCCGATGGCGTTGACTGGGATCCTGAGTATGTTCACACCGCTGGAAACATTCAGGGAATTGAAGGTGGCGCATTACCTTCACTTCGCACCTTTGGATTAAACCTTAGTCTTAACTTTTAAATAAATAAACGATTATAGATATGAAAACACTTAAAAGATTAGCGTTTATTTCCTCCCTTGTTATGTTGCTGGTTGCCGGCTGTACTAAGGATTTTGAGGAAATTAATACGGACCCTAATAGATCCGTAGTTGTTGAAACTGGATACCTGCTAACCTATTCAGAGAAGGTGCTTATAGATTGGCTCCGCGATGAATGGTTTGGAGGACGTGTAAACCATTTACTTGCCCAGCACTGGTCTCAAAGGAACTACTCCGATGAGGATAGGTATCTCTTCCGTAGTGCTGTTAACAATAGCGCATGGAGTATGTTTTACCGGACTATGATGAACCTGCAAAGAATCATTGATCTTAATAGCAATGAATCAACAAGAGTACAAGCTTCATCTTCGGGTCCGAACGATCACCAGATTGCTGTTGCTACCATTCTGCAGGTTTGGATTATGAATATTATTACGGACTCTTGGGGAGATGTTCCCTACAGCGAAGCTCTAAATCCTTCAATTCTTCAACCCAAGTATGATAAGCAGGAGGATGTCTACGCTTTGATGATCCAAAAGTTGATTGATGCAAATAGTATGATTGATCTTTCATTACCTGCTCCAAATTTAACCAAGGGCGATTTAATTTATAATGGAAACATGGAGAAGTGGAAAAAATTTGGGAATACTTTGCGCTTAAGAATAGCTCTAAGAGCTTATCACAAAGTGCCTGCTTACTTAAACGATGTTTTAACTCTACCTGCCAGCAGTTTTTTTGAATCCAATGCTGATAATGCAATTATTGAGTATTTACCGGATTCTCCCAATCAGGGTCCTGTTTACATCGCATTTTTCGTTTCAGCACGTAACGACTTTACAATTACAAAAACCCTGACCGAAATTCTTGCTGGAAGAAATGATACTCTTAACGTTGGTAAAAATAACCCATTCGCAGGTATTGTTGATCCCAGAATCGATGTTTGGTCTTATCCCAACGAAGATGACACAAGCCCATATTTTGGTCAATATGTTGGTATGCCTTATGGAATGTTAGACACTTATACAAAAGCATTTGCTAAGTATTGCCCTGACTATACAGTGCATCCATCTGTTATTCATGAGCCTGATTTTGGATATACTTACATGGATTACGCTGAATACTGCTTTATAATGTCTGAAGTCAATGGATGGAATCAGGCTTGGTACGAAGCTGGAATTAGGGCTTCCATGGAGTTCTGGGGTGTTGCAACTTCCGATATCGATGCATATATTGCCGCTGTTCCTGCTGCCAATGAGGAAAATGTAATGACTCAAAAATACTTGGCCTTCTACATGCAGCCCGAACAGGCATGGTTTGAGTATCGTCGTAAAGGTTATCCTCTTATGCTATTGCATCCTGGTGAAATTTCTCACAGACAACTTGTTGAAGGAGTGATGACCGACATTATGTTTAACCAGCTTGAAGGAGATGGTATTCCTAGAAGACTACAGTACCCAATTGAAGAAAGTGGTGTAAACCCAACTGGATACGAAGGTGCTGTTGCAAATCAAGGAGCAGATCTTCTTACAACTAGAGTTTGGTGGGATAAACCCTAAAAACAAAATATTTATTCTATTAAGAAAAGGCTACCCCAGGGTAGCCTTTTCTTTTCAAATGAATTTTTTTGGGTTATATAATAAAAGCATTAAAAATTATACCTTTGACTTAAACAATAAAAATATTTAAACGATAAACCCTTTAACCATGAATTCTAAAAGAATATTTAAAACTCTTTGCTTTGGCTTGGCAATTGTTATAATAAACTCCTGCAATACAATTCAACAATCGCAAATTACATCCCCCACTGGCAATATTAAGGTAAACGTTTTTACTCTGCCCAATGGGCAAGCTGCATATACTGTTCTATACAAGAACGTTTTGGTTTTGGACACATCCCTACTGGGATTTGAGTTTACAGATGCCCCTGAGCTGAAAAAAGGGTTAACGATTGCCAAAACAAAAACCCAAAAATTCTCTGAGACATGGGAAATGCCCTGGGGCGAGCAACGATTTGTGGAAAACACTTACAATGAATTGACCGTTCTTTTTGAAGAGCAAAAGGGTTTGAAAAGACAACTTAAAGCCGAATTTCGGGTTTATGATGATGGATTTGGCTTTCGTTTTCACTTTCCCAAGCAAAAAAATATGGAAAAAGTGTTCATTGCTGAGGAAAGGACTAATTTCAACTTAACAGGTAATCACACCTGTTGGTGGATACCCGGCGACTGGGACATATACGAGCATTTAATCAATAAAACCTCATTTGCTGATATTGATGCGTTGGGTAAACGTAAGCACCTTA
The DNA here is from genome assembly GCA_964397135.1 of uncultured Rikenellaceae bacterium. Classification (GTDB taxonomy): domain Bacteria; phylum Bacteroidota; class Bacteroidia; order Bacteroidales; family Tenuifilaceae; genus MWFE01. The sequence goes on along the minus strand of CAYNHM010000033.1, from coordinate 24,696 downwards.
ACCTAGCACAAACGTATATACCTGTAAATGCTGTGAATACACCTCTCACCATGAAAACTCAGGATGGGCTATACCTAAGCTTTCATGAAGCAGCACTTATTGACTACTCGGGCATAACCCTTGAGGTTGATGCCGAAAACCTTCAGATGCGAAGCAATCTGGTAGGTTCTGAACGAAACCCATACAAAGTAGAACGGCAAACCCCTTTTAACACTCCTTGGCGAACCGTTCAGATTGCCGAAAAGGCAGGCGATTTAGTTGAATCAAGGCTAATTCTTAACCTCAACGAACCAAATAAACTGGGAGATGTATCGTGGATAAAACCTACAAAGTATGTTGGAATATGGTGGGAGATGCACCTGGAAAAATCGTCGTGGGATATGGCTAGCGGACGACATGGTGCCACAACCGAAAACACTAAACACTATATCGATTTTGCCGCTGCCAATGGCATTGGAGCCGTTCTGGTTGAGGGATGGAATACCGGATGGGAGAATTGGGTTGGATCCAATCGTGAGGGAATATTTGATTTTGTTACCCCCTACCCTGACTACGACTTGGAAGAGATTGTAAGATACTCGAATGAAAAAGGGGTTCGAATGATTATGCACCACGAAACATCATCAGCCGTTACCACTTACGATCAACAGCTCGACACAGCTTATGCCCTAATGAACCACTATGGCATTGATATGGTTAAAACTGGCTATGTTGGTACAATTATTCCCAAAGGTGAGTACCATCACGGGCAATGGATGGTGAACCATTACATGCGTGTCCTTCAAATGGCAGCAAAAAACAAGGTGGCTGTCAACAGCCACGAACCCATAATGGCAACAGGTTTACGAAGGACCTATCCAAACGATGTTTCACGCGAAGGACTTAGAGGACAAGAGTTTAACGCATGGGCATCCGATGGAGGAAATCCACCCCACCATTTGCCCACAGTGGCTTTTACCCGAATGCTGGCAGGCCCAATCGATTTTACACCCGGAATTTTTAACATCAAGCTAAATCCATACAAGCCTAACAATCAGGTTAATACTACCATTGCCCACCAACTTGCGCTGTATGTTGTGATTTACAGCCCGCTACAAATGGCTGCCGATTTACCCGAGTACTACGAAGGACATCCCGCTTTTCAGTTTATAAGAGATGTAGGTGTAGACTGGGAGCAAACACGAGTAATAAATGGAGAAATTGGCGAATACATTACCATTGCTCGTCAGGAGCGTGAAACCCTTAACTGGTTTTTGGGAAGTATTACCAACGAAACTGCGAGGGAATTGGTTATTAAAACCGATTTTCTAAAACCAGGGATTACCTACATGGCAACCATTTACGCCGATGGCATTGATGCTCATTGGGATAAAAATCCAACGAGTTATAAAATCACTTCTATTGAGGTTAACAGTGAAAGCGATTTGTTTCTAAAATTGGCTTCAGGAGGTGGTGCCGCAATTAGCTTAATTGCAAAAGAAGATTAGAAAAAAAAGATAAACTCAATTAAACTTTACCTATTTAAATCACTCATATTGAGTGAGAGTTATCTTCAATGTACTTTTATTCTTTTAACTTAATGCCCTACCTCAATGACTACAACTACCAGTAAGTCAATCAAGGGATTAGCAACTATTGTTGCCATATTAGCCCTCTCTATCACATCAATTTTCAGTCAAAATATTACCAAACCAATCCATCATTTTGGTTTTGAGCCTGGTGCAGATAAAATGCTTTTCACCTACGAAAAGATGATTGACTATTTCAAAATAGTTGAAAAGCAAAGCGGTAGAATTAAAACTATGCAGATCGGTTTAACACCCATGGGGCGCCCATTGTACATGGTTTGTATCTCATCCGAAGAGAACATTTCCAGTTTGGATGAACTAAAGGAGATCAATAAAAAATTGGCGCTAGATTATACCCTTAAACAAAGCGAAGTTGAGGATCTAAAAAACACTGGAAAAGTATTTGTTCTGGGAACACTAACTATGCATTCCACCGAGGTTGCGCCAGCGCAAGCTTCGCCTACCATTGCTTATAAACTTCTAACAGCCACTGGAGCAGACACGCTGAATTGGCTCAGCAATGTAGTTTACATGATGGTTCCCAGCCACAACCCCGATGGAATGAACTTGGTGAACGAAAACTACATGAAGAATAAGGGAACTAAGTATGAAGGGACAAACCTACCCGGAATATACCATAAGTATGCTGGCCATAATATAAATCGAGATTTTGTGATGCTTACTCTTCCAGAAAATAAAGCTATATCTGCATTAACAAGTAAGGAGTGGTTTCCACAAGTAATGGTTGAAAAGCATCAGATGGGTTCAACTGGTGCCAGATACTTTGTACCACCAAATCATGACCCTATAGCACAAAATATTGATGAAACCCTTTGGAGTTGGATTGGACTTTTCGGAGCTAATATGCTGAAGGATATGACTGCTTTGGGACAAACAGGTATCTCGCAACGATATATTTTTGATAACTACTGGCCAGGGTCAACAGAAACCTGCCTTTGGAAAAATGTGATAAGTTTCCTTACTGAAGGTGCCTCCGTAAAAACGGCATCACCAATCTATGTTGAAAAAAACGAATTAAAAGTTTGGGGTAAAGGCATATCGGAATACAAAAAGGGTTCGAATTTCATTTCACCTTGGGAAGGTGGATGGTGGCGTTTGAGCGATATAGTTGCTTATGAACTCAGTTCAACATTCTCAATGCTAAAAACCGCTTCAATGTACAAGGATTTTATCCTACAGCATCGTAATGACATTTGTAAGAGAGAATATGCTAAGGGAACAAGTCAACCTCCCTACTACTACATAATACCTGCCAATCAGAATGATAAAAGCGAATTGGGCAAATTTGTTGATTTACTTATAGAGCATGGAATATCTGTTAATCAGCTTAAAACAGATGTAAATATTGATAGTAGAATTTATCAAAAGGGAGATATTGCTATACCCCTCGCCCAACCCTTTAGGGCATTTATCAAGGAAGTTATGGAGAAACAAGTTTATCCTGAAAGAAGATATACTCCTGGTGGGGAAATCATTAAACCATACGATATTACCAGTTGGTCATTACCTTTTACTATGGGTATTGAGGCCTTTGAAATAAACACTAAATCTAAAGATCTTGAGCAAAGTATTATTCCTTTCGAAAAAGGTAATACTAACATTGATAATTCCCAAAATGGCAATTATCTGGTATTCGAAAATGGTAACAACGAAAGCTATAAAATAGCGTTTACGGTGATTTCAAAACGCGGTAAAGTATACAGGACCATTGAAGATCTTGAAATAAATGGAAAATCAGTAGCAAGGGGAAGTTTTGTAATTCCCTCTGAAAATAAAAGCGATATCAACGATATAAATCTTTACGTTTCACCAATTTACACCAACAATATTTCATCCAACCAAATTAAGGAGATCAAAATGCCTTCCATCGCAATAGTTGAAAGTTGGTTTCATGATATGGATGCAGGTTGGACTCGGTTTATTTTTGATACTTATAATATCCCTTACAAGGTTTTACGACCAAATGATTTGTCCGAAGCTAATAATCTAAAAAACGTTCAAGTAATCATTATTCCAAATCAAAACTCAAATCTGTTAATGACTGGAAAGCGTAAACGTGGTGAAGATTATATGCCAATGAACCTACCTCCTGAATATGCAAGAGGAATGGGAAAAAAGGGGAAAGAGAATCTCCTAAAATTTATTGATAATGGTGGTACTGTGCTTGCATGGGGTCAATCAACAGAACTTTTTTTTGGTGTTCAGGAGATTGAAATTGATAAGGATAACAAGGACGAATTTACACTACCTGTTTCTAATGTAATTCAAACGCTTTCAAAAGCAGGGTTTGAGGTAAGCGGCGCACATGTTCAGGTAAACGCTAAAGAAAGTCACCCATTAACTCTGGGACTGAAAAATTCATTTTCAATATTCTACAACGGAGATGCTGCTTTTGAAACATCTATCCCTTATTTTGATACTGATAGAAGGGTAATCTTATCTTTTCCCGAAGGTAACCCATGCCTTAGTGGATACATGAAAAATGGAGAATTACTCGAAAACAAAGCAGCAATGGTCTGGGTAAAAAAGAGTAAGGGTCAGGTTATCCTTATGGCATTTAATCCACAGTATAGAGGTCAGACTTCGGGAACGTTTAAATTGATTTTTAATGCCTTGCTCATGGATTAATTTCCTATTCCATTATTAAAACACCCATTAAGTTTCTTGATCAAACTTCAATTGCTGTTGGTCAAAATCTTTAACTGTTTAAACAGCATATTGTAAAATCATAATTACTTTTATTACAGTTTAGGGTTGATTTTTTCTTGAATATACTTCCAAAACTCCATTTATGCCAGGTATAAAATCATATACAAGTTTAAGATCAGCATTTTTTACGGCTTTACTTACAGCCACGTTTTTTATTTTTCTATTCATCTACTTTGGAGTAAACCTAAGGAATTATATTTATGAAGATTCGAAAGAGCTAGCTAAGGAAATTTCTAGAAAAGCTGCAGTTGAAACTGAGCAGTACTTTTCGTCTGCTTTTATGGTTGCTCATTCAATAGGCAAAAGATTAATGCTATTGAGGGAATTGAAAGGTGATCGCAGCTTGGTTAGAGATATTATCAGAACTGAGTTGGAGAAAAATAAAAACTTTTTGGGTATATGGACACTTTGGGAACCAAATGCATTCGATGGGTATGATGCAAAGTATATTAGTGATACAATTTACAACGATCACGGAACACTAGGCAGTGGATTTTTTAGGTATGGAAACAGCATTAACTACGAGGTAATGACAGTTGCCGATTATCTCGGACCACATTACTTAGAACCAAAGAAAACCTTTAAAGAATTGATTGTAGAACCCTATAAATGGGTTTATTCTGGTTATAGTATTTCATTCTTCGGCACATCCATTAGCTTACCCCTTATTGAGGGAAAGGAGCTTTTAGGAGTTATTGGCATTGATATTGATTTTATTAATCTTCGCGAAAGAATAAATAAGGTAAGGCTATATAAATCAGGGTACTTGACGTTAATCTCAAACAGCGGAATGATAGTTAGTCATATTGATACCGCTTATGTTACAAAGAATATTTTTAGCATTCTTAACGATCCCGACTCATCAATTTTCCGATCCGTTTCAGATGGTAAACAAATAACCCTAGAGACAAAATCAGAGTTTACCGCAAAGAATGTGTTTCGTTTCTTTTATCCAATCAATATTGGAGAGGGTAAACCATGGAGCATTATGGTTGAAATTCCTGTAAGTGATGCAACCAATCGTACAAATCAATTGATTATTGTAGCTGGGATAATATTGGTTGTTGGATTAGGGTTAATCATATTTCTCATTTTCAATATTTTTGACCGAATACGTTATGAGAAAACCATTGCATTGGCAATGAAAGAGATTGAGGAAAAAGAAAGAATAGCCAATGAAAACGCAAAAAATTATCGGGTTATTTTTAATTCAACCAGTGAAGCTATTATTATTCATGACGCTAAAACTGGTAAAATACTTGATGTGAATGATATTATGCTTGAAATGTATGGTTACAATGGCAAAGAAGAAGTAACCAATCTATCTGTTTCAAACATTTCTTCAAACCAAAACTCTTTTAATGATAAAAAAGCCGCAGATTATATTAAAAAAGCATTAACAGAAGGACCACAATTATTTGAATGGCACGCTAAAAAGAAAAATGGTGGTTTTTTCTGGGTGGAAGTCTCTCTTAGAAATACACAAATTGGAGGCGAAGGTCGAGTGTTGGCTGTGGTAAGGGATATCTCTGAAAGGAAAAAAGTTGAGAACGCTCTTAAAGAAAGCGAAGAAAGGTATAGAACCCTTATGGAGAGCATGAATGAAGTAGTAATAATGGCAGATAATAACCATGTTGTACAATATGTAAACAAGAAATTCACTGAGATCCTTGGCTACACACCCGACGAAATTATTGGAAAGATTGGGTATAAAATGCTTCATGACCCTGAAGATTTAAAAATTGTTGAGAATGCAAACATTGATAGAATTGATAAAAAAGTGAGCAGCTACGAATTAACTTTTAAAACAAAGGATGGAAGAAAAATTGACTTTCTAGTAAGTGGTGCTCCGCTAATTGATGCTAACGGAAATACCTTTGGGTCCATCGGCTCAATGATGGACATTACTGAAATGAAGAAAGCCGAAAAAATGCTGCGTGAGGTTGAGGAGAAAAATCGAATTCAACTCGAGACACTTGTTCAGGAACGTACTGAGGATCTTGAAACCGCTAATGAAGAGTTGTCGGCTATTAATATGGAATTATTTGATCAAAGAGAAAAATTGCAGGAAACTCTCGATCGATTAAAGGAAACCCAGAACCAACTATTTCAAGCAGAAAAAATGGCATCGCTTGGTGTACTTGCAGCAGGAATTGCCCATGAAATAAACAACCCCCTTAATTTTATACAAGGTGGAATATTAGGGCTTGAAAAACAAATTCAACTTTTAAACCTAGAGAAAAAACCAATTATCGAACAGCTCATCATGGCAATAAAGGAGGGCGTAAATCGCTCATCTATAATTGTTAAGAGTTTAAACCATTACAGCAGAATTGATCCTCAAGCTAAAGTGAAATGCAATATTCGTAATATCATTGATAACTGCTTGATGATAATTCATAATCAAACCAAGGATAGAATTATAATTACTAAAGATTATGAGGATGATGTGAATATTATTTTTTGCAACGAGGGACAACTTCATCAAGCAATCCTAAACATACTTACAAACTCGGTTCAAGCAATAGATAATAATGGTTCTATTGCAATTAGAGCCAGAAAAATTAGAAATAAGGTCAATATCTACATCACTGATAATGGTTATGGTATCAGCAAAGAGAATCTGAAAAAAATTACAGACCCATTCTTCACAACCAAGGAACCGGGAAAAGGTACTGGACTAGGTCTGTCCATAACCGCAACAATAATTAAAGAGCATGGCGGTACATTAGAGTTTGAATCCGAGGAAGGAAAAGGAACAAGTGTATTAGTCTCCTTACCCATAAATATGAAGTCATGAGTAAAAACGTTACCCTTTTATACGTTGACGATGAGCCAATTAATCTAATGCTTTTCGAAACTTGTTTTAAGGATAAATATACTGTTCTTACATCACTATCAGGCAGTGAAGGTCTTAAGATTCTTGAACATAATTCTAATATATCAGCTATTGTAAGCGATATGAAGATGCCGGGAATGAATGGCATAGATTTTATACGACAAGCCAAAGCTGTATATCCAAAAATTGCATGTTACATTCTAACCGGATTCAACTTATCCGAAGAAATAGCAAAAGCATTGGATGAAGGCTTAATTCTTAATTGCTTCTTTAAACCCCTGAACATTGAAGAAATTGAAAATGCAATAAATAATGCTGGTCATCTAATTTAAAGTTATTTAAAGTAAGTTGTTGATATTTAATAAAAATGCGTCGTGAAATGTTTTAAATTCTTTTCTTGTCTTTTTATTTCATTGGCATTGATCGTTTTCTTGTTATCCGTTAAGACCTCTATTTCGTCACAGTATAGTTCTGCCACAATTCCTTTTGATAATAGCCAATTTATTAATGTTGAAGGAGTTAATTTGCATTATCGTGCATGGGTTTTAGATGAAGATCCGGATAAAAAACCCTGGATAATGATGATTCATGGATTTGCAGGATCAACCTATATGTGGCAGAAAAGTATAAAATCGCTGAATGATGCAGGGTTTAATGTTGTTGCTGTTGATGTACCTCCATTCGGTTACAGCGATAAAAGTCGTCGAATAAATCACTCAGTGGATAATAGGGCAAAATTGCTTTGGAGCTTCGCTTCTTGCATAAATCCAAATAATCAGTGGGTTCTTTTTGGTCATTCAATGAGTGGTGGTATAGTGGAAGCGATGGCAATACTTCAACCCCAAAGGGTTGATAGGGTTGTTTTTGTTGCCCCTGCCCTTTTTAGCCATTTACAACCTGAAAGAAGTATAAAACAACGAGTTATTGCCTTTCCTCCTTTTGAATGGATCCTTGGTGGATTAGGAAAAGTAATATTTATTCGCCCCAAACGAATAGAAAAGCTGTTGGAATCGGCATATGGGCAAAAAGGCTCTTCCGAAGATGTTATGGCATACTATACTCCCTTAAAGCAAAAGGGTATGGCTAGGGCTATACTCAGCGCTTACTCAAGAGCAAAACCTAGTAATACTTTAAATATTACCGATTTTAAAAGCGAAGCTTTAGCTATCTGGGGCGAAAATGATACATGGGTTCCCTTCGAAAGAATTAAACCATATACCGAAGCAATGGATAATCTTTCCATAGTAATTATTAAGGATACTGGGCATAGCCTTATGGAAACTGATGCAGAACTTTTTAATCGGATTGTGTTGGAGTACCTTTTGGAAGAATTACACTAATCTCCTTCTTTGTTTTATAAGATGTTAACCCTAAGTTGTTGCCTAGCTTCAGCATAAGTTCGAATGCATCATTAAAGTCATTACGAATCTTGCCATCAAGTATGGCATCCTTAATGGCATCCTTTATAAGCCCTACGGGCTTACTAGGGGGTATATTGAACATTGCCATAATCATTTCTCCACTGATAGGAGGTTGAAAATTACGTATGGCATCCTTCTCTTCAATCTCAACCAACTTTTTTCTAACCAGCTCAAAATTGGCCAGGTATTGCTTCACCTTGTAATCGTTTTTTGAGGTGATATCTGCTTCGCAAAGCATCATCAGGTCGTCAACATCATTGCCAGCATCGTAAAGCAAACGTCGAACTGCTGAGTCGGTAACCTCATCACTTGACAGGATTATTGGACGCAAATGAAGCTGCACAAGTTTCTGCACATACTTCATCTTCTCATTTAAGGGTAGCTTCAACTTCTTAAAGATATTTGGAATCATCTTATATCCGATAAACTCATGTCCATGAAATGTCCATCCCTGCCCCTTAATATACTTTTTGGTTGCTGGCTTTGCTATATCATGAAGCAGAGCTGCCCATCTGAGCCAAAGATTGTCCGATTTCTCTGACACATTGTCAAGTACTTGTAGTGTATGATAAAAGTTATCCTTATGATGCTTGCCATCAACAGTATCTACTCCTTTAAGGGCAAGCAGTTCAGGAAAGAATTGCTCAAGCAAACCCGTCTGCTCAAGCAGCATAAAACCATTTGAAGGTCGTTTTGCGAGAAGTATTTTATTAACCTCATCAACTATTCGCTCCCGCGAGATAATCTTCAATCTTTCCCTATTACGACTGATGGAGCTAAAAGTATTCCGTTCAATATCGAAGTTTAGCTGTGTGGCAAACCTTATGGCACGCATCATTCTCAAAGGGTCATCGGAAAATGTTTGATCTGGTTCTAAGGGTGTTCTAATGATCCTGTCCTTTATATCGTTTAAACCACCAAAGGGATCGACTAGTTCTCCCCATGAACTTTTATGAAGGCTTATGGCTAAAGCATTCATGGTAAAATCACGACGGCGTTGGTCGTCCTCAATGGTTCCTTCTTCAACAAAAGGTTTTCTCGAGTCGCTGCTGTACGACTCCTTTCTTGCACCAACAAACTCAATCTCCCAGTCACCACTCTTAAGCTGAGCTGTTCCAAAGCGTTTAAAAACATTTACCTTCCTGTTGCCCAACTTCTTGGCAACTAATTCTGCCAGTTCAATACCAGATCCCTGAATTACAATATCTATATCCTTTGACGAGCGTCTCAAAAATATGTCGCGAACAAACCCTCCTACCACATAGGCTGGTTTATTAAGCTCTTGAGCTGCCTCTGAAATTACTCTGAATATTTTTTCGTTGATATAATCCTGCATATTCAATATGACAAATTGTTAAGCTAACTGACAAAATTACTATTTAATGGCTGAGTTCTAACCATGCGTAATTAATTACTATCAAACTTTTTTTGGCTAAAAATCATAACTTAATGTAATACAGCGAATTAAAAAATCAGGTTTTGTTGTCGTTAATACTCCAATGAACATTTAATAAAAGGGAATGTTATTTGTATCGAATACATTAACATAATTAAATATTAACATAATTAAAATTTATAATCATGGTTGAACATTTAACGTTGGAGTCATTTAAAACAAAAGTTTTTGATTTTGATAAAAATACTGAATGGAAATTCGAAGGCGACAAGCCTGCTGTTATTGATTTCTATGCCGATTGGTGTGGACCCTGTAAAATGGTTGCTCCCGTACTTGAAGAATTATCGAAAGAGTATGATGGTAAACTAAATATCTATAAGGTTGATACCGAGAAAGAGCGTGAACTAGCGGGGATCTTTGGCATCAGGAGTATTCCATCCATTCTATTTATACCCTTAGACGAAAAACCTCAAATGGCCACAGGTGCATTGCCAAAGGATACATTTAAACAGGTATTCAACGACGTGCTTAAGGTAAACTAGTTTTCTGATATTAATGCTAGAAAATAGCTGGATGTACTATCTTCATTGAAGATAATAATGCCATTTATTTATTGAATAAGCTATTTACTGTACTTCTATCTGAAAATTGTTGCCTCTCTATCGGGGCCAACGGATATAATTGAAATGGAAATCCCCACTTCCTTTTCGATGAACTCAACATAGTTTGTGAAATCGACGGGTAAATCTTCTTGCTTTCTAATATTAGCAATGGAAGCATTCCACCCTTTAAATTCCTTGTAGACAGGTTCAATGTTTGAGTCCATGTCAAATGGCATATACTGTGAAAATTCGCCGTTTACCTTATAGGCTGTGGCAACTTTTATGCTTTCGAATGTGTCAAGCACATCTGCTTTAGTCATGATAAGCGATGTAACCCCGTTGATCATAATCGAGTACTTAAGAGCAACCAAGTCGAGCCAACCACATCGACGAGGTCGACCTGTGGTTGATCCATACTCACGACCCTGGTCTCGTAACTTTTGACCAACTTGATCATCTAATTCAGTTGGGAAAGGTCCGGATCCTACTCTGGTGCAGTAAGCTTTAGCTATTCCCAGTACTTGTCCAATTTTATTAGGTGATATACCTAACCCGCTGCAAGCGCCAGCACAAATAGTATTTGAAGAAGTTACAAAAGGATATGACCCAAAGTCGATATCGAGTAAGGATCCCTGTGCACCTTCAGCGAGGATTCTTTTTCCTTCAGTCAAATACTCATTAATCAAATACTCAGAGTCAACTAATCTAAATTGCTTGATTACTTTTATTCCTGCAAACCAATCCTTTTCGTGCTGATCAATATTGGGTGTGTACTCATACTGCTTTAATAAATTTTCATGTTTCTTCTTAAGTATATTATACCGATCCATGAAATCAGGGCGAATAATATCTCCTATTCTAATCCCATTGCGTCCTGTTTTGTCCATGTAAGTTGGACCAATGCCTTTCAGGGTAGATCCTATTTTCTCTTTGCCTTTTGATGCTTCAGAAGCTGCATCGAGTTCACGATGAGAGGGGATGATTAGGTGAGCCTTTTTTGAAATGATGAGGTTATTTGTAGGTTCTAACCCTAAACCTCGGAGCACTTCTATTTCCTTTGCAAATACCACTGGATCAATAACAACACCATTCCCTATTACATTTATGGACTTGTTATGGAAAATGCCCGAGGGTATAGTGTGCAATACGTGCTTTATCTTGTTAAATTCCAAGGAATGGCCTGCATTTGGGCCTCCTTGAAATCGTGCAATAATATTATATGTGGGAGTAAGAACATCCACAATTTTACCCTTTCCCTCATCGCCCCATTGAAGCCCTAGGAGTACATCAACCTTCATAACTTTTTGATTATATAATTAGATTCCGCAATAAATGCCAGCCTAGCAGGTCTGGCATAAATTTTTTTTTATTGAACAGTTAAAGATAGGTAATTTAAAGCCTTTACACTAGTTTCCCTGTTAAAAAGAGAGAGTAAATTATCAATAATTTATCAACAGGTTCCGTATAATGTAAAAATCCCTTGATTTGGATTTACCCTTTGTCAATTAAACACTTCTGACATATACCATAAAGGTACAATGAATGATAGGAAACCTTGAAATTCATACTTTTTGCAGCGGTTGATTTAATCTCTTGAATTCGGGGATCGCAAAACTCAGTAACTGATCCACACTTGGTGCATATAAGATGGTCATGTTGCTTACATTCAAATGCCTTTTCGAATTGGGCTATATTTTTACCGAATTGGTGCTTAACCACTAAGTTAGATTCAAGCAACAGCTCAATGGTGTTGTATAGAGTAGCTCTGCTAACCCGGTAGTTTTTATTTTTCATGAAGATATACAGCGTTTCAATATCGAAATGCCCTTCACGTGAGTATATTTCCTCAAGGATGGCAAAACGTTCAGGAGTTTTCCTATGCCCTTTTTTTGCCAGATATTCGATAAATATCTTTTTTACAGTATCAATAGTTGATGCACAGCCCATTGCGCAATAGTTTAAATTTAGAATAGATAAAAATAAGGCTATTTTAATTCATAACCAAAGGTTTTAAAAAAAATTTGATGATGATATGTATCAATTACATAAGATTCTTCTTTATCTAAAACAAGGGAAAGGGATATCCGATTAGTTATCGAATTTCTCAACACGCCTAACCGATTCAACCCCTTTAATCTTCATTACATTTCCTATGAGGTTATTTAGATTGGCTGAGTTATGTACATAAAGATCAATGGAACTTTCAAAAATCCCGTCGTGGCTTTCGATGATGAGCTTACGGATATTAACCTGCAACTCATCGGAGATAACCTTAACCAATTCGCTTAATATACCAATTCTATCCATTCCTTGAATTTCAATACGGGCAAGAAACGACAGCACTTTATGGGTGGTCCATTTTGCTGACACTATTCTGTCGCCGTGCCTGGACATTAAGCGAATGGCTTCAGCACAGGTAACCTTATGTATTATTACATTTTCCTCAGTGGTTAAATATCCTATCACATCGTCGCCGGGTATTGGGTTACAGCATCGGGCTACCATGTATGACGTGCTCTCCTCATCTTCTAGCTCCCGTAGAATGTATGGTTCTTTTGTGTCAAATTTGGAAGGTTGATCTTCCACCTTAGAGATATCTGCTTTCTTTTTACGTTTTCTTGAAGTTGTTTTTTGCAATTGTATTTCCCAGTATCGTACCCATTTGCTTTTGGTATTCTTACGCAGCACCTTTTTAATATCTTCCAAAGATATAAGCCCTGATCCCACCTTGCTGTACAATTCATCCTTTGAAAGCACCTCGTAAGCTGGTAGAATTTTTTTGAAAACCCGTGAGGATGGTAGAACACCCAACTCTGCCAGTCTATCCTCAACAATCTGCTTTCCTTTCTCAATTCGATTCTTTGTTTCGGCCTTGTACGCCGACTTGATGGCAGCTTTTGCCTTTGCGGTTACAACAAACTTAAGCGATTCCCATGATGGCTTTTGAGTGCTGGCGGTAATTATTTCAACCTGATCGCCACTGTTAAGGATATGGCTTAATGGTACTAATTTATGGTTTACCTTAGCTCCAATGGCTTTATTGCCTATTTCTGAATGGATCTCGTAAGCCAGGTCAAGGGTAGTTGCTCCCTTTGGGAGCGTTTTTGTTTCGCCTTTTGGAGTAAAAACTATTATTTCGGATGAAAAGAGATTGAGCTTAAACTCATCGAGGATTTCTAGAGCGTCGGATTGTGGGTTTTCAAGCATACTCTTAACCTGCCTTATCCATTTATCTATTTCGCCCTCTGTGCTTTGCGATTCATCTTCCTTATACTTCCAATGCGAGGCAAACCCCCTTTCGGCTATCTCGTTCATTCTTTTGGAGCGTATCTGCACCTCCATCCAATGGCCATTTGGTCCCATAACTGTACAATGAAGTGCTTCGTAGCCATTGGCTTTAGGTGTGCTAACCCAATCCCTAATCCTATCGGGTTTGGGTTTGTATATATCTGTAATTAATGAATAAATATGCCAACATTGCGTTTTTTCGGGGATATGGGGGTAAGGGTCAAAAATAATACGAATGGCCAGTAAATCATAAATATCCTCAAAAACAACATTTTTGGTCTGTATCTTCTTCCAAACCGAATAGATGGATTTTGGCCTTCCGCTAATATCAAAATCGATATTACTCTCCTCAAGTTTTTTTATTATGGGTAAGGAGAAGGTGTTGATTAGATGCATTCTTCGCTTCTGGTCACCCTCAATTCTACCCCTTATATCCTCATAAACCTGAGGATATCGGTATTTGAGGCTTAAATCTTCGAGCTCTGTCTTTATTGTATAAAGACCTAACCGTTGTGCAAGCGGTGCGTAAAGGTAAATGGTTTCACCTGCTATCTTCATTTGTTTATTTGACGGCAGAGAATCCAGCGTGCGCATGTTGTGCAGCCTATCGGCAATTTTTATAAAAATTACCCTTATATCATCGCTGAGTGTGAGTAATATCTTTCGAAAATTTTCGGCCTGTGCTGAAGCGCTAGCATCGAATACTTCAGATATTTTTGTAAGTCCGTCGATAATGACAGCTACTTTCTTCCCAAAAAGTCGCTCTATATCTTCAATTGTATAGTCGGTATCCTCAACAACATCGTGAAGCAATGCGCAGCATATGGCTTTGGCATCGAGGCCAATCTCGTTGGCAACAATCTTTGCCACCTCTATGGGATGTAGTATGTATGGTTCTCCCGATTTACGTTTAACCCCCTTATGACTTTCGTTTGCAAGTTTAAATGCCTTTTTAACAAGTTTTAGGTCATCCTTCGATTGGCACCGTGGACAATTACCTAAAAGCTCTTTAAACTTGCTGTCTATGAGTTTTTTTTCCTCTTCGGTTTGTTGCAACATGCTGGAACGTCAATGAAGATTATTTGAGATACGCTGTTTACATCAAAAAATTCGATGGTAAAACTATTCTATCCATTCAACTATTTACTGCATAGGGCCATATATAACTGTGAGTGTACCTGTTTTAGTTATGGTCTTTTTTGTTTCAGAGAATACCTCTAAACGGTACACATAGGCTCCCTCTTTGGCACTATCGCCATTGGCAAGGCGTCCATCCCACCCTTCGTTTACACCATTAAAAACAATTCCTCCCCATCGGTTGTAAATGGTCAACCTATAGCTTGCCTTAAAGGTTATTGTTGGCGCAAAAATATTTCTAGGATAATATCCTCCTGAACTATAATTACTTAGGGGATCAATGGCGTTTGGCATTACAACATCTGGTATGATTTCGGTGCAAACCATACGTGAAATGCTTGTGGTTAGGGGTCTGTTTTCAACTAGCTCATTCGCTTCAACGTAGTAACAAACTTTTGTTGTGAGCCCCTGACCCTCCAAACTCGATAAATTGTCAACATAGGTTAACTCGTCGGTTGAATTGAATATTACCTCTGTGGGTTGTTGAACATCCCCATATGTAATCCTATAAAGTCTATAGCGAATGGTGTTTCCATCCTTTGAGTTGAGGGTGTCCCATGTAATTGTATTCTTTAAACCACGTGTTACAGCTCTAACTGTGATTGAATTTGGCAAGTTGGAAACAACATTTAAACGGTTGCAGCCATCGTACCCATTAATTTTAAAGTAAAATGGTTTTGAACGAGCTGTCCACGAATCGGTTGTGTCAGAAAATGATCGGGTATTTGGATCAGTGAAAGTATAAAGTGTTTTAGCTGTAAATATGGATGATATGGAATCCTTATTCTCCCAACGGACTAAGGAAAAGTTTCGATATTCAGTATTCTTATCTATTCTAAAACGAATCTCAGTATGCATATCCTTGGCAATAATACTATCAATCAGCATAAGGTTGGGTTTACGGGCCACCTTGGTGCTTATCCCTGTTAAATTGGATAGCGATACTAAATCGCTATCGCGTTTTCGAGCCTTAATGTAGAGATAAAAATAATTGTCGGGTTCAACGTCAAGAACGTATGCAATATTCTGGTTTCCAGGAATTGTGTCAATGGGTTCTAAACTTTGCCAATTGGGTGTTTCGCCTTTAAAGACAACATATTCCTCTATTCTATTTCCCCAACCAATATAGTGATTCCACTGTAAGTCTAGCTTATTTCCACATGAGTCATATCTTGCTGTCAAATAAATAGAACCATGTGGCGAGGTTAACTGGCTTGGTTCTGTGGTGCCTTTTGATGCAAGGGTGTATCTAATTAAAGTATTGCTGCCTGTATTATCAAAATCTGTGTAAGTATAAACATTACTTTCAACGGTATCAATGGGTAGCCAACCACCACCCTCCATGGGTGTATAGATAATAAAACCTGTTGGATCAGGATATAATGGGTTAAATGCTGGTGGAGTCCAGCTTAAAGTGGGAACTCCATTACCTGGGTTTAGTGTCAGGAAATCAAATGTAGGGGGCAAAGGCTTTAATTTCTCACCCTGAGCCATACTCAGAAGCCAGCTAACTGTTAGATATTGTATAAGGATTAACTTTCTCATTTATTGCTAAAATTCAGATTTATTGGGTTTAACAGACCCAGCAATACACTCAATTAATACGTTGCTTTGAAACCATTTGTTGGCAATTTCAGCTATTTTCTTTGGGGTTATAGTTTTGATGGTATTTAGCAGATTATCATAATAACTATATTCTAGCTCATTATAGTATAAAAGGCTAATAATACTGTCGGCTATAGTAAATGCCCCGTTAAAGTTACGCAGAATTTCACCTATTAGGTAACTTTTTACCAATAAAAGTTCATCGTTGCTTACCTGTTCGGTCGTCAGCCTATGCACTTCAAAATAAATCTCTTTAAGGGTTTGCTCTGTGTAAGCAGATCCCACCTCAGTGGATATCATGAACAATCCGCTATCGCGGAAAGGGGCGATGAATGAATTAATCCCGTACGTGTACCCCTTTTCCTCCCTGATATTTCGCATGAGCCTTGATCCGAAGTAGCCACCCAGAATTGTATTCAAAACCAACATTCCCGGATAATCGGGATGAGAGCGATTGAAAAGTTCTCTTCCTATCCTTATGGCCGTTTGCACTGCATTGGGCTTCTCAACAAATGTTTTGCTCAAACCAGGTTTGGCCTTATCGATGCCATTCAATATCTCCATAGGATTGGCACCCCATTTACTTGCGCCAAAATGCTTTACCACCAGATCTATTTCAGCTGCTCCTACTTTCCCTGAAAGGATAATGCTTAAATTATTCGAACCTATGAATGATGCATGAAAATCTTGAATAATCTGTTGTTGAACATTATCATAATCATCGGGGATGGCAAAAGCACCATAAGGATGCTGCTCGCCAAACACGTTACGGAAAAATGCCTGACTGGCAAGAGTTGATGTTTTTTCGAGCTCCACCATAAGTTCCTGCTTACCCCGTTTGCACCACTGCTGCAATTCCCTTTCGGGATATATGGGATGCTTAACCACCTCACTTAGCATTTCCAAAGTGCTACCTAGATGCTTGATCAGCGAGGATAGGGTAATTCTTGCAAAGTCTTTATCCACAGAAATATTCAAAAATGAACCGTAAAAATCGAAATACTCTGATATCTGCTTTGAGGTATGATTTTCCGTTCCTTCAGGAAGTAAAGTTAGAGCAGCCCTTGCCTGTAAGTTTTTCTGCTGATAACGTGATCCGGCATTGAAAACCAAATCGACTCTGCAAACATCCTCCTCTCCTTCATTAACAACCAACAGCTTAGCACCGTTAGGTAAATACATCAGATCGGCATGAGGAACTTTAATGGAATCAGTAAGAACTGTTGGAGGAGGGATTGATCGGTTAAGCATTCTAGGCGCCTTTTAAATGTTCACGAACTGGTTTGGTTCTCAAAAATAGCTAAAGATTCTCAGCTTTGTAAAGTAAAACGGAACAATTCTCTGGTGAAAATATTTGTTTTGAAACTCTCATCACATCCTCTGCTGTAACCCTTCGGTACTCCTTCACCACCTGATTTACCATACTGGCATCGCCAAGCAATTCGAAATAGCACAGGTTCATTGCCTTCTCCAACGCGTTGGTTAAGCCAAAGGTAAAAGTTGACTCGAACCTATTCTTAACCTTGTCAATCTCGTTGTTTTCCACTGCTTTTTTCAAACCGTTGAGCTCCTGAAATATGGCATCCTGAGCTGCATCAAATTGAACGTTGTTGTTGAGCCTACCAGCCACAACGAATAGCCCCTCGTCCATATCGCCCGTGATGTATGCATCAATGTTGCTAAAAAGTTCTTTGTCCTTTACCAGGCTTTGGAAAAGCCTAGATGATTTTCCATTTGATAGGATATCGCTGATCAAATCGGTAGAGGAATAGTCGGGATGCATGCGATTGCACATGTGGAATGCCATGTAAATTGAATTGAAGGGTACTCTTCGGGATACCTCCAGAACTCGTTGTTCCGATTGCTTGGGCTCCCTGGGGAGGCTTCGTGTCTTGACATCTCTACCGGGTATGGGACCAAACCATTTCTCAGCCAATGTCTTGACCTCATAAGTGGTTACATTACCTGAAACGCAAAGTATGGCGTTGTTGGGAGCATAATGACTGAAAAAGAAATCTTTCACTTCATCCAGGTTGCTATCGATGATATGCCTGGGATCCTTCCCGATGGTTGGCCACTGGTAAGGGTGTACTTTATACGCCAAGGGGCGTAGCATTAACCATACATCGCCATAGGGCTGGTTGAGGTATCGCTGGTTAAACTCTTCCACCACAACGCTTTTCTGTACATCAAGGCTTCTCTGAGAAAAATCCAACGAAAGCATTCTGTCGCTCTCAAGCCAGAAAGCGGTTTCCAGGTTATCCTTGGGCAGGGTAATGTAGTAATTGGTAATATCGTTGCTGGTAAAGGCATTATTCTCGCCGCTGGCTCTTTCGAGGGGTTCATCGTAGCTGGGGATATTCACCGATCCTCCAAACATTAAGTGCTCAAAAAGATGGGCAAAACCTGTTCGATTGGGATTTTCATCCCTTGATCCCACATTGTACAGCAGGTTAACTGATGCTATGGGTGTGGAAGAATCGTGATGAACTAGTACTCTAAGGCCATTCTGAAGGGTAAATTTATCGAACTCTATCATTGTAAAAGTGATATTGAATTGACAAATATAGCATTTCCCCTTTCAAAGATCTACAGGATTATCGTCAAAAAGAAAATCTAATGCTGCTCATCCATTTTTACAAAAAAATTAACGTAATCTTCTAAGAAACTGTTTAAGTTTTGCGTATTTAAATTTTAAAGTGCCCTCGTAGAGGGCATATAGCGATTGAAAATATGTAAAACTAAACTAAGCACCCCAGAGTGGGTGCAATATTGAAAACAACTTATTGCGCTCTCTACGAGGCGCTAAGATATATTTAAAACTTTTTCAATCGTTATGTGCCACCTACGGCGGCATCATAAAATGAATAGTTCCAAAAAACTTAAACAATTTCTAAATCATTCAGATATTTACTAATTTTCAACAAAAAAAAATGAGCATAAGTAAAAAGAAAATCGAAATAGTAACCCTAGCTGTCCTAATTCTTGCCTCGCATCTATGCTTGGCGCAGTACAATATTATTGGAAAAGTTCAAGAATTTAACTTGATCTCCATTGATGGTAATTTGGGATTAATTGATGAAACGAATAATACCATCATTGAACCCGATTCATACACAAAGATTGAGTTCGATCCAGATATTGGCTTTTTTAAATGCTTTATCAACAATGAGTTTGCACTTTTCGATTTTGATGGAAATCGTGTAATCGATGATCTTGTTTCAAGGATATCCTTTACGGATGTCGATGGTGAATTTATAATCAAAACCAGGAATGGGATGGGTGTTATTAATGTTGATGGACAAGAGCTAATTCCAACGATATATGACAATATTACGCTTGAAATTGATCCCTATCACTTTGCCTATTACACCTATACTGTTGAGAAAAATGGGAAAAAGGGAATCTATATCGATGGCAACCTGGCCATGAATGTCGAATACGACGCTTTCAAGCGGTTAAACTCTCTTAACGAGTTCATTATCGTTAAGGATGGAAAGATGGGACTAGCAGTGCCAAATAATGGCACCCCCGATTTCCACGAGCTGCTCAAACCAGAATACGATGATATTTACCAAGGGAAAACGATAATGGATATGCTGGTTGCCAGAGTTAGAAATGGGAAAAATTTTGGACTTTACCTAACAGGATCGGATTACTACACCCTGAGCGACAGGGGGCGTTTTATTGTTCCCATTGAGTACCAAAAAATTGACTGGGATAAAAGGGTAGACCTGGAGAGTATGAGATATGCCATTCCCATCATTAAGGACAAGGCTAAAGGGTTTATAATAGCTAATTTAGAGAATGTTGAACGTAGCCCTATACTCGTAAAAAGTTTTAATTATGATAAGAACTATACCTTTATTGCCCGTTCCATGGAAGGAAAGTATGGAATCATTGCCCTAGATGATGTGGAGTGGCTCGTTAAGCCAGATTACGATGAGGTAAAATTCTTCGAAAACGAAATATCCGGATCGTACTATGCCCTTATGAAGGATGGCAAATGGGGTGTTATTGATATCGAAACCCAAGAGATTATCGCTGACTTTGAACATAAATCCTTTTCCAGCATCAAATTGAGAAATCAATAGTTACTTCAATCAGTCAATCAGTCAATCCTCATTACCCCAGCGTCATTGCGAGAGCAGCGAAGCGGAACGAAGCAATCTGCTGAATTGGGAGCATGGAACAGATCACTTCACCCTGGCGGGTTCGCGATGACGGAATTCCCTACGTCATTGGTAGAGCTCACACAAAATTTTTGGGCATAATGTGGTGATGACAGGTACAACAAAAAGTTATCGTCATCGCGAGGGTACTTTCCGAAGCGATCTTTTTTAAAGAGATTGCTTCAACCCTTAAAGAAAAAGGGTTTCGCAATGACGAGATAATAATCTGTCATTGGTAGAGCAGCGAAGCGAAACGAAGCAACTTAGCGAAGCGTTCTCACTGAAAGTAATCTGCTGAATGGTATTCGTAGAACAAATCGCTTCTCCCGACAGCGATCGTCGGGATCGCGATGACGGAAATAGCAGATCGCTTCACCCTGGTGGGTTCGCGATGACGGAATTCCTTGAGAGATGAGAAAATGAGAACAAACATCAATCATCAATCTTTTACCCTATCTCCCCGTAGCTGGTTCGTTGGAGCATCAGCTTATCCAGCTGCAACTTAAGGATAGCGTTTCGGGGTTGTGAAAGCGTTCTATCCTCCTCTATCACATCGGTGGCAACGCCTCTGGCGTGTTGGAGAATTAAGCCATCCTGGCTTAGATTGGCGATCCTTAAATCGAAAGGTAAACCGCTCTGCTGCGTTCCCTCCATATCGCCTGGGCCTCGTATCTGCATGTCAACCTCGGCAATCTCAAATCCATCGTTGGTCGAAACCATGGTATGAAGCCTCTTGCGCGACTCGTTAGTCAGCTTCACTCCCGATATCAGCACGCAGTAGCTCTCGTCGGCACCACGCCCTACCCTCCCCCTTAGCTGATGAAGCTGCGAAAGGCCAAAGCGCTCTGCGCTTTCGATAACCATAACCGTGGCATTGGGAACATTAACTCCAACCTCAATCACCGTGGTGGCCATCAGGATATGCGCCTTGCCCGTGGCAAACAGCTGCATGGACTGGTCCTTTTCATCGGGCTTCATCTGCCCGTGCACCACTACTGTAGCGTACTCGGGGGGTGGAAAAACACGTACAATGGTATCGTAGCCATCCATCAAGTCCTTGTAGTCCATCTTCTCCGACTCCTTAATGAGGGGATACACAATGTAGATCTGCCTTCCCTGCCTTATCTGCTCGCGCATAAGACCATACACCAGGTTGCGCTTACTGTCGGAGTAGTGAACAGTTTTTACAGGCTTGCGACCAGGTGGCATCTGATCGATAATGCTCACATCCAGATCGCCATAAACAGTCATAGCTAATGTTCGGGGAATGGGAGTGGCAGTCATAACCAGCACATGGGGCGGATCGATATTCTTCTCCCACAGCTTGGCACGCTGGGCAACGCCAAAGCGTTGCTGTTCATCAATTACAACCAACCCGAGGTTTTTGAACTTCACCACATCCTCAATCAACGCATGGGTGCCAATGATGATGTTCAGGGAACCATCCTCGAGCATTGCATGTAAATCAGTACGCTCCGATTTTTTGGTGCTGCCGGTTAGCAGTCCAACCCTTACGGGTAAGCTATTGAGAAGTTCTGTTATGGTTTCGAAGTGCTGATTTGCCAGTATCTCGGTAGGAGCCATTATGCAAGCCTGGTATCCATTGTCGATGGCAATTAGCATTGACATAAGGGCAACCAGCGTTTTTCCGCTACCCACATCGCCCTGAAGCAGGCGGTTCATCTGCTTTCCTGATCCCATATCCTTGCGAATCTCACGTATAACCCGCTTCTGGGCATCGGTTAGCTCAAAGGGCAGCCTCTCGCTGTAAAATCGATTGAACGTATTGCCCACCACACTGAAAACATGTCCGTTTACCTTCATCAACCTTTCGCTACGCCTGTACAACAGGTTGAGCTGTACGTAGAACAGCTCCTCGAACTTTAGCCTTGCCTGTGCCTTTTTAAGCACCATGGTTGATGGCGGGAAATGTATATTTTTCAACGCCTCGGGTAGGGTCATCATCCTAAGCTTGTCAATAAGGTAAGCCGGTAGCGTTTCCTGAATATTACCATTGATGAGTGCAGCAAGATTTTGCTGAAGCTTAAGTATGGTTTTTGATGTAATGTAGCTGCTCTTTAGCTTCTCGGTGGTGTTGTATGCAGCCTGCAGAGCAGCGCTCTGCTTTTCCTGTTCGGGAGAGTACTCCTCCACCTCGGGATGTGCAATGTTGATCTTGCTACCAAACAGCGTGGGTTTTCCGTACACAACATACTTCACATTGGGTTTCATGCTGCGTGCCACCCATTTCAAACCCTTGAACCATACCAGCTCAATGCTACCTGTTCCATCGGTAAAAATGGCAGTAAGCCTTTTGGCTCTTCCGCCACCAGCCTCCTGAAAGCGAACAATCTGTCCAATAATTTGGATGTAAGGAAAATCAGCATTAATCTCAGCAATGGTGTAAAACTTGGATCTATCAACGTACTTGTAGGGGAAATAGTAGAGCAAATCGCTAAGGGTATGAATATTCAACTCCTTTCGGAGTAGATCAGCCCGCTTGGGCCCCACCCCTGTAAGGTACATGATATCCATGGAAAGATTTACGCTCATAGGGCAAATGTAATAAATCTTACCATAAGTAAAGCTACACATCCATGGGGCAAAAGCAGGCAACCCTGCAAATACACGTCGACCTCAAAGCATCGGTGCCAACTAATTTTCAACTTATTTCAACACCCAAAACCGTTGAAAGACCTCTATTCACGCACCATCTGAGTATATAAACCCCTAAAATGTGTATAACTTATTCAAACATAAATGGATATTTAAACCAAAAAGTTTTATTTTTAGTACGTAAAAGTATAACGCCCCCAGTTAGTTTCATGTGACTGACGGGGCGAAGCTATATAATATCAGCAGTATGCGAAGAGTAAAAGTTGTGCTTACGAAAGGCTATCATCGTGATAACGATGTAATTTTCATCTCGTTTCCTTGGAATCAGGTGATTAAGGATGTGGTTAAAGGTTTTAAGGGTGCCAAATGGAGCCAGAGCCACAAGAGCTGGTACATCAACGCTCAGAATTTCTCGTTACAAGATATGTTTATGGCTCTAAAAGATATTGTCTGGCTCGACTACTCGGCATTACGAGATGTTAATCCAGAGTTCGTTCCTGAAAAGAAGCAAAAGGTTTTAGAATCCCTTTCAATCCCCTCGCTGAATGAGGAGAACAGCAAGTTGCTTAACGATTTCCAAAAATGGATGGAATTCAAGCGTTACAGCAAGAATACCATAAAAACCTATAGGGTGATGGTAAGACTCTACGCCGCAATAACTCAGCCCCGAAAGCTTAATGAACAAACCAACGAAGATGTGGTAAACTTCATATACGATTTTATTCTAAGCAGAGATTATAGCAATACCTTTCAGAATCAGATGGTGAGTGCGCTAAAACTATTCTTTAGCGAAATTGTAAAGTCGAAAATCGAGGTTGAGCAGATTGAGCGCCCCCGAAGGGTTCACAAACTACCCAATGTGCTGAGTAAGGAGGAAATAAAAGCCATGCTAAACACCACAAAAAACTTAAAGCATAGAAGCTTACTGAGCTTGATATACGCTTGTGGTTTAAGGCGCAGCGAGTTAATCAACCTACGACAGGTGGATATTGACACCCAGAGAAATTTTCTGATTATCCGCAACGCCAAGGGACGAAAAGATCGGGTTGTTCCCATATCGGACAAAACCATTAGGATGATCAACGAGTATATAAAAGCATACAATCCCCAGGTTTGGCTCTTTGAGGGGAGGAAACCCGGCCTGCAGTACAGCGAGCAGTCGATGGCAAGTATTCTGCATCAGGCTGTAGCTAAGGCAGGAATTCACAAACCGGTAACGCTCCACTGGCTAAGACACAGCTACGCCACGCATCTGCTAGAATCGGGGACAGATTTAAGGTACATACAGGAATTGCTTGGGCATAAGAGCAGCCGCACCACCG
>CAYNHM010000032.1:0-39540 GCA_964397135.1 uncultured Rikenellaceae bacterium | reverse complement strand
CTTGTCTGTTTACTCCAAACGAAAATAATATTTTGTTGCAAACATAGGATGACGGTCGTTTTTTTCTGTCATCATCACATTATGCCCAAAAATTTTGGGTGAGTTCTTCGCAATGACGCTAGGGTACTTAGGATTGACTGACTGATTGACCTGTCAGGCAGGTTGATTGAAGTTTGATCTCATATCTCTGTTCTCATCGTTATGACTTTTGGGAACACCACCCAATGCTCCATAGCTGTAGGCGAGGGAATCAATCAAAAGAATCGCTTAAGGGAACGAGATAATTCGGGTAGTTAAGTATTCAATATAATACTTACTTACTTAACACCTCCACCTCGACCCTGCGGTTGCGGATACGACCATCTTCAGTATCGTTACTAGCTGCAGGTACGGTATTACCAAGGCTCTTCACCTCAAGGTTACTGTAGCCATTCTCAATTAGATACTTAACAACGGCATTGGCACGCTCAAGGGCAATTTCAGGTCTTTGAAGAGCTTCTAGGTCATCGCAATGACCCTGAACCTGTAGTTTTACAGTTGGGTTATTCTTAAGCTGACGCAGTAATCGGTTCAGCTCAGCTACCGATTCGGGGGCAAGGAATGCGCTATTCACATCGAATCGGATGTTAAGTTGAAGCTTTGAACCAACAGAAATAGGTCTGAGCATAACATCACGGGTGATGTTCATAAATGTGGTTACCTGCTGAAGTATTAGATTCTCGGAGAGATACCAGTAGTCATCGGCAAGTACTTCAAGCAGATAATTGTCTCCTGCCATAAAGTTGAGGGTGTAATCTCCACTGGTGGCACTTGAATTGGTGGATGTAACCACTGCGTTAGTACGCGTGTTAATGAGGTTTACACGTGCCCTTACTGGTGCCTGAGTATTTGCATCCTTAACTGTACCCGATATGTTAGTACGACGAACCTGCTGAATCCCCATCTGTAGTTCGGGATCAGTGGCAGCAAAGTTGATTCTTCGAACTTTCTCATCAAACACAAAGTTTACCTCAAACTGCTTGTATCCATTGAACTGAACCAGAAAGTTGTTCTGACGTAGATCAAAATTCTCGTAGAAAATATTATTGATATTCAAGATATACTCATCAGTAACCGGTGCAAAAAGAGTAAATTCTCCATCCTTATCCGTTAACGTGGTATATGAACGGCCCTGGCTATCTGTAGCAGTTATACGAACATTTGAAACGTCCATTCTACCTAATCCAGATAAACGGCTGCGGTTAAGAATAATCTTACCAAAGACCTTGTTCTTCTCAACGAAAGGGATATAGTGAGTTGTACTTTTATTAATGTTTATTTCTAAATCTCCATAGGCTTTCGAAAATGTACCAGCATCTCTACCTACTGGGTTGTATTGTATGGTATAAATACCTGCTGGAATCTTTTCAAGATGTATAATTCCTAAATTATCAGATAGTAGGTCAATAGAGGTTACATCCCCAGGGATATATCCTATTTCAGGTGTAAGTTCTCTTTGAAGATTAACTAATACATTTTTAATCCCGGGTTCATTGGGGTCCTGAATTCCGTTTCCATTAAAATCTTTGAAGAAAACAAAATTAATATCATGATAGGTTATTCGTGGATGTGACCAATTAAACTCTTTTTTTAAACCAGCCTCCAAATAAATTGTTTGGTATGATTGAGAAGCTTCTTGAGCATCAAGTCTATTTTGAAGAGAATAAGCAGCAAGTAGGTTTACTCTCCAATCTTGAGGTAAATACCAATAAAGTTGAGATGTAATGTTTGTATACGTTGACCGAGAAACAAGATCATTTGAATAAGAAATGTTTGTAAGAATTTGTATTTGGTCTTTAAATATATAGGTATCAATATATGGCATAATTCTCAAACGTCTATTTGCTCTAGCATTATAGAAATAAGTATACTGCTCAAACATCGATTTTGGGCCAGAAGTATAGGAAGCAAGTAATCCCCATTTTAAACTTCTTAAATTCAATGAGAAATATTGACTTGAAAAACTTTCTCTTTCAACAACCTTTGGAACTAAATCAACAATTTCTTGAGGATAATTCAATACATTAGATCTTGTATAAATAACCTGTGGAGATAAGAATGTATTCCTTTCATCTATCTTAAATCTAGCTCCTACTAAAGCCTTAAATCCCTGAGTATGAATATAACTTCTTTCGACAAGCGAACTAATACCCTTCCAGTTAAACTCCTCGTACCCTATGCCGCCATTTAGCATAACCCTAGGATTCAAAAATTCAAAGTATTGACCAACAATATCTCTTACTTTTGTGGATTTATCTACACTATAAGCACCTTGAACCAATCTTGGAACTTCGTTCCAATTTTCAAAACCATTAATCTGTATCCTTCTTATAGGAGAAAAGGGATATATAGTTTGATATTTTACGTTTAGTCTCCCACGGTAATTACCATAGTAAAAATTACTGCCATATTTCGCACCAACAGTTGTGTTTAGTTTTTTTAGCTTAGAGCTATATCTAAACTCACCTCCAAATTCGTTATGGGTTGGTTCGCCATTTATTTGTTGATCTAGAATATTGTATGCTCCCATAATATAGAAGCGATGGACCTTACCTAAAGTAAATCTACTCCCAAGCAAGGCTAACTTAGATTCAAGATTAAGATTTTCATTCTTATTATATACAAGCCCTGAGTTGATAGAAAAGTCATTGTTAAAGTTGTAATTTTGGCTTGAACCAAGGTTGTAAATTTTTGTCCTAACATTTTGTGTTCCTATAAGATCGATTTTAAATTTATTCGTTGAATATGATGTATAAGCTCCTCTCCCCGATAAATTCGCTTCAATTGCCCTGTAACCATCACCCACTTCAAATTGCCATTTTCCTATGTGAGTTCCAATATACATCTGATTATATAAATATAATTCTTCTGTTTTCTGGCTATTAAAATTTCTATAAAAATAGTAAACATCCTTATTTTCAGGCAGTAATAGGATGCCCTGTGCTCGTAGTGTAAATCCTGGCATTTTTTCTGCTTGAAGCAAACCCTGAGCTGTTAGCTCAACAACTAAAGGCTTTCGGGTTTCTGATATGTAATTTCTATACTTAGGCTCTAACATCCTAAACCATACCGACGCTCTATATGTTGTATCAATTGTAGAAGATACCATGCTCAATCGATACATATTCTTACCATTTGTATTTATATCTTTCAGCATGACATTAACACTTACAATCGTATCACTGTAAGGAGGAAGAACTATTTCGTTAGCATAAATTGAGGTCCTTGTTGGACCAACTGATAGTTCAGGATCTGCTTCGAACAAAAAATTCACCAACTCATCTCTATTCCCTTTATTGTCAACTCGAATCGACACAGAAGCAGTTCCCGTACGTTGGTCTAAAAATGCAGATCTATCAATCAATTGCACTGAAAGATCTGTTTCACGTGGAATCTTTACGAAACAATACTCATTTTTAACCGTATTTCCCCTACTATCAGTAAGTGAAGCTATAATACTATAACCAATATCACCACGAACCTTACCGCCAATGGCAACCATTACAGGTAAGGAGATTGAGTCATTCGGATTTAGGGTAATCTCTTTTCGGCTTTCTCCTATAACATTCCAACCATCTGGTACAGTATAATTTAATGTAAATGTTTCACTCCGGTTTGCTCTGTTGGATATTTTAAGTACATTAAAGAAGGTTTGTTTTGCAGCCGATTCAATGGAATGTTTTGTAAATTTTACATCTAGATCAATGGGTTGCTCACCGGAATATATGAAGTATTGAGAATACCCTGTGAAAGGTATTAATAAAATTATTGCCATAAGGGCAATAGTATATTTTATCCGGTTATACATCTACTCATTTACAGAATATTCATTAGGGAACTGAATATAAAACGAAAAGAAGATCAACAGTGTAGTAATCAGGTACTTCGCCTAGCAACGCCTGTGATGTATTTACGGTTCCACATTCGTACGACAGAGTTACTTCCACTGTAAAATCGGATCCTGTAATATCTCCCTCTAATAATACATCGCCATATCCCGAAGGACCAGGGCCTGATGATAGTGGTATTGAATTACCCTCACCAGTATCAACAGTAGCATTATTTGCTGCGTCAAGTGATTGAAAAATTATATTGATCACATCTAGGTCCAAAGATGCTGTTCCGTCCGATTCTATTGTTGTGGTTCTGGCCATAACCCCAAGTTCCCATCCAGTATGCCCAGCAATATCCTCATTAAGTTCCAACCTCAACTTGGTCCAATTGCTAAGAGTTATGCCATCATTGTATTTCCCCAACGAGTTAAAAATAAATATAGGTGCTCCGCCTGATAATACTCTTACCCTAGCATAAGTCTGAGCATTCGAAACTTTAGATAAAAAGAGCATTAAAACAACTACTAAAAATTTAAATAGATAATTTAATGTCCTTTTAATCTTCATCGTTAAAGTTATGTGAATTCAAATAAACTGAAGCCAAACGAAATTAACCGTCTGGCTCCAGGATGATTAACCAATACTGTTAATTTCTAATTAGGGTCAACAACAATAAATGTATTAACCACGTAGTTGTCAGGGTTTAAACTCTGTTCAAGTAAAGTTTCTTGTGTTGTGTTAACA
Source organism: uncultured Rikenellaceae bacterium (assembly GCA_964397135.1). Classification (GTDB taxonomy): domain Bacteria; phylum Bacteroidota; class Bacteroidia; order Bacteroidales; family Tenuifilaceae; genus MWFE01. The sequence continues at coordinate 34,924 of CAYNHM010000032.1, read as the reverse complement.
AGTATTAATGCTGCAGTTGCAAGTTCCCATTGTATTTCAAACTCATTAGCCACACTTCCACCTGCAGGTCTAGTTTCAATTATGGTAGCCTGTCCCACGTCAAGGGGCTCAACAGATGTGTGATTAAATGTTCCACCGCCTGCCACTATAGGACAAACAAAGCCAATATTATCAACGGGCATAAGATTTGCTACATCATCCGTTCCTATTAAATTAGCTGTCTCTGCGTTAAGCAGTACATCAAAATCTCGTGATGATGCTACGCTGAAAGTAGTGGTATACCTATCACTATTAGAAATACCAGAATCATAGTCTTCAATTGTGTTAACAACAAACTGAATATTTCCACCTGAAATGATTGTAAGGCGAAGGATTGAGTTTAATGTTACTGATACAGGTATAACAGCCTGATCGGATATTGCCTGTCCAAACCCAAATTGGGCAAAAAGCAGCAAGGCTGCTCCAAGTACTAATTTTCTCATAGGTCTATTTTTTAAGTTAGTAATTTGCTTATTTTTAAAATTAATTTAGCAATTGTTACGTAAAATTATACTAAAAAAATGAGTTTGCAAGGGTTTTAACTATTTTTTTATGTTAAAAGCACTATTAATTGAGGAATAAACTTAAAAGTAGGATTAATGGACAAGTTTCAAGTATCAATTTTTATCGGATTAACTTAAAACTATAAAAATCAAATTAACTACTTATTAACAAGTACTTTCCAATCATTTTATAACTATGTAAGTGATTGATTGATTGACCTGCCCTGCCTACCGCAGGCAGGCTGCCGGCAGGCAGGTTGATTGATTGGCTGATTGGCTGATTGAGTTCACTCTCTTGCAATCTCATATTCTCACCCTCCCACTCTCTCACTCTCTCACTTTCTCAAAAAATAAAACTAAAATAATATAAGTAATAATAACTGTAGACTGTAGACTGTAGACTGTTAAACCTAAACCTTAAACCCAATAACAAGTACATCATCAACCTGAGGGTACTCCTTACGTTTCCACTCGTTGAAGGTGATTTTAAGAATTTCGCGCTGTTCGCAACCAGGAAGAGTATGAATATGTTGAAGCAGATTGATAAAGTTTTTTATCATAAACTTACGACCATCAGTGCCTCCAAATTGATCAATAAAACCATCGGAGAAAAGGTAAACCCATGTATTGCCGTCAGTTTTTAAAGAATGGGTTGTAAAATTTAGTTCAGCACTGCTTCCTCCGCCAATTGAATCCTTGTCACCACGAATACGTTCAACCTCACCGTTGGCGATGTAAACCAATGGATTCTTTGCACCTGCATAATCAATGGTTTTATCTTTGGGATTGTACACGCAAAGTGCCATATCCATACCATCGCGATTATCAGTTTCCTCCTGACGAAGGGCTTTGCGTATGCCCTTATTGAGATCCTGAAGAATTTCTCCGGGTTTATGAATTCCCTTATCAATAATCTCATCAAGAAGGTTATAGCCTATCATGGAAAGGAAAGCACCCGGTACACCGTGTCCAGTACAGTCGATGGCAGATATGGCAAACTTATCGGTTTCACGGTTAAACTTACCATTCTCACCAGGAATAGTTTTAAACCAGTAGTAATCTCCACTAACCACATCACGGGGTTTAAAGAAAATAAAGGATTCGGGTAGATATTCCTCTAAATGTCGTTGCGAAGGCAATAAGGCTTTTTGAATTCCCTGAGCATAGTTAATACTTTTTCCAATGTTCTCATTCTGGCGTTGAATTTGATCTTTTTGCTCTTGAATCTCAATATTTTGCTTACTTAAAAGTGTGTTTGCTTTTCGCTTATCGCGATAACCCTTATATACAACTAAGGACAATATAAACAGTAAACTAATACCTAAAGCACCTGAGTAAATAATTGTTTGCTGGGCGCGAAGTTGAGCTTCCTGCTCGCTTTGGGCAAGCTCCTGTACTTTCCGTTGAGTCTCCAGCAGCTCAATTTCCTGCTGCCTCTGCAAGGCAATCTGCTCAGCTCTGTCAAGTGAGTCCTGTTTTGTTTGTACAATAAAGTATAGTGAATCTTCTTTAGCCTGCGATCGAATTCTTTGTAATTCCATTTCAAGTGTTTGACGAACTCTCTCTATCCTTTCTCTTTCAACCTGTGCTTGAGACTTACCCACTATCTCCTCATAAACCTCCACCACTTCCTGTCTTGCCAAAAGCTGGCTTATCTCGGTGAAGTACCTGTTCATTTCCTGAGCCTTGGTAATATTTCCTGTACGGTCGTAGTTAAAACTAAGTAAACTATAACAATTAAGGGATAACCTGTTGTTTCCCAAACTTCTGGATAATTCCAATGCCTCTTCTAACAATGGAATTGCCCTTTCGTGCTGACGTAAAGCACCATGAATAAATGCCACATCTATAAGACCTGCTGCGATTTCTGCCTTATCGTTAATTTTTCTTCTGTATTCTAAACTTTTATAGAAATAATCTAGAGCAAGATCAAAGCGTTCTAGATCAGTATAGATAAGTCCAATATTACTGTAAATAGCCTTTACATCAGATAAATTCCCCATTTTTTCGTTTAGTGGAACTGATTCAAGAAAATAGGTAACAGCCTCACGTAACCCTTGGTTTTCCCAATAGGTAAATGCAACGCGATTTAAATAGTATATAGCCTGTTGCAAATTCCCGGCTTGTTTATACCTTTCAACCAATTCAAGGTATCTATCAACATCATCCTGCTTATCCTTTGGAAGAATGGTAATTTGCTGTCCTATAGCAAAAAAACAGGATAAAAGTAAAATGGATATTATGTTAATAATTCTATTGATCAAGTAATTACTATGTTGCATTATTGTGAAGTCATTTTATGAAAAAAGCAAAAAAAAATTATAAGATATAATACCAAAGTTAGTAAAACCTTATTTAAACTATAACCATGTTATAAAAATTCTTTGATAAAAATTGAAAAATATATGATAGAAAACGTTTGCAATCAATTCTAGAAACGTTTAAAGTTATTATTTAAACTTTTTTTAAATAGTAGAATTTACATAGTACAAAGAAAAAATAATATTTGGTTTAAAAGAATCAATTCTTAATTTTGGCCGTATAACAACTTACTTTTAAGCAGAAAATGTTAAAGAAAACAAATTTGCACTATATTTGTTGTTTAGTTGGCTAACTTATTTTATTACATCCTATGAAACCAATTGGAAAATTAATAGCTGTTCTCTTGATAACTTTAAATGGGTTTACCTTTGCACAGGATTTTGAGGTAGCCCCTGTTAGGCTGGATTTCAATGTTGAACCAGGTGAAAATCAGACCAAAACCATCAATGTTAAGAACCATAGCAATCAAAAAGCGACATTTATGGTAATTATATCTGATTTCATTCCTACGAGTGATGGTAAAAGGCAGGTAATGCCTCCAAGTACCACTCGTCGTTCTGCTGCTAATTGGTTAAATATTAACCCTAGTTTCTTTGAGATTAATCCTGGCGATCAAATTCCGATTCAGGTAACCATGCTGGTTCCTGGTGATGAGTACGGAGCAGCTTGGTGTATCCTTTATATTCAACCAACCAAAGAACAAACCAGCTGGAGTGTAGATAAAGCTTTAGGTGCTGGAGTTATGGTTAGTGGACGAATAGGAGTCACTGTTTACCAATCGCCTAGTTCCAATACAAATCATTCAATAAAGGTCACCAGTCTCAAAGAAACAACTGGAGATGAAGATGTTAATAGAACCTTTTCAGCAACAATAGACAACTTGGGTGATAAAGTTTCAATGTGTAAAGTACATCTTATTGCATCGAATATTCAAACCTCTGAGGAAAAACAATACCCATCATTCGAGGTGGAAACTTTCCCCAAAATGAGTAGAACCGTGGAGCTTGAACTACCCACCGAAGACTTGACCCCTGGTCAATATGCTGTTGCGGTGATTGTAGATTATGGTCCTCGCTTTGCTCTAGAGGGAGCACAAATTGTTATTGATGTGAAATAAAGCGGGTTACGGGTTTTGAGGTAAGGATTTAGTAATAGCATTAGAGAAAAGATATACATAATCAATATTTCAAACTCCATAATGATACAATCCCCTTTTAAAACTTTTATTATTAGCACCCTATTTTCAATAATAGGGTTTTCTTCTTTTACTCAAACCATTGTTTTTATTGAGAAGTATTACCCTGATGGAACATTGCAAGAGAAATACATGGTAGTTGTTGAGAATGGAGATAGTATCAGAAAGGGAGCATACAGCTTTTACTACCCAGAGGGAAAGATAATGCAAGAAGGTATATATATTGATAACCTTCCCGATAGCATATGGATAAACTTTTACAGAAATGGGCTTAGAAAAAGTATGTACAAATACCATCAAGGAGAAAAGAATGGTAACTTCCAAATATGGAATGAGGATGGTTCGCTTTACCAAGTAGGAACATATAAAAAGGATAAACTAGAAGGTATTCTTACAACTTATCACCCTAATGGGGATGTCGATTCAAAAAGTTCATATAAAAACAATTTGTTAAATGGTCTATCAGAGGTATTTTCAATTGAAGGAAAAAGAATACTCTCTGCCAACTATGTAAACGATACATTAAATGGCCCTTGGGAATCATACTATAATTCAGGTGAAATAAACTATAAAGGATTCAAAAAAAGGGGAGAATATCACGATTCTCTTTACACCTATTACAAAAACGGGGTTTTACAGCGTAAAGCATTCTACCAAAATGGAATTCTTAATGGCAAGGTAATTGGTTATCATGGAAATGGAAACCTGATGAATGTTTCCCATTACGTTAACAATACCCTTGAGGGGGATTATATTGAATACTACCCCAATGGACAACTTGCCGAAAAAGGTGAGTACAGTAATGGACAGCGAAGTGGAGAATGGAAAAGTTTCCATTCAAATGGCCTTATTTATACGAAAGGGCATTTTGAAAAGGGGCTCTTTCAAGGCTTATGGTTTGTTTACCATCCCAATGGTAAACCCAAACAAATTGGTGCTTACCTAAACGGAAAGTCACATGGCTTTTGGACCTATTTTTCCGAAGAGGGCTTCTTAAACCTTTGCGGAAAATATAATAATGGAAAAGCAGAAGGTTTTTGGACAGTTTTTTACCCCAACGGAAACATTGCCGGAAGGGTATTATTCAGATTAGGTGCTCAGTGGGGACCCTCATGGCTATTCAACGAAGAAGGTACAATAACCAAAGAAATGAAAATCAAAGACCTTCCTGTTATCATTAACCGATAGGAACCTTCTTACCTGATAATAAGTTTTTCTGTTACGTTTTTAAGAGTTACTGAACTACAAGTCCAATAGTTAGATATCAATATTTGCGTACTTGGCATGTTTCTCAATAAACTCACGGCGAGGAGGAACTTCATCGCCCATTAGCATTGAAAAAATCCTATCAGCTTCAGCGGCACTCGCAATGGCAACCTGACGCAACATACGTGTTTGAGGGTTCATGGTAGTATCCCACAATTGCTCTGCATTCATCTCACCCAAACCTTTATACCTCTGAATGTGAACTGATCCATCGCGTCCTTTTCCTAATTCCTCAACTGCTTGATTTCTCTGTTCTTCACTCCAACAGTAACGCTCCTCTTTCCCCTTTTTAATAAGATATAAAGGAGGTGTTGCAATATAAAGGTGTCCCTCATTAATTAAATCGTTCATGTAACGGAAAAAGAAGGTCATAATTAACGTTGCAATATGGCTTCCATCCACGTCGGCATCTGTCATGATAATAACCTTGTAATACCTAAGTTTAGTAAGGTTTAGTGCCTTGCTGTCTTCATCGGTACCAATAGTAACACCAAGAGCTGTAAAGATATTTTTAATCTCTTCATTCTCAAATATCTTATGCTGCATAGCTTTCTCAACATTCAGAATCTTACCCCTTAAAGGAAGAATTGCCTGAAAACTTCTATCGCGCCCTTGTTTTGCGGTTCCACCTGCAGAATCTCCCTCTACAAGGAAAACTTCTGTTAAACTGGGATCCTTTTCGGAACAATCGGAAAGTTTTCCGGGTAAACCTGATCCTGAAAGTACTGTTTTGCGTTGCACAAGTTCCCTTGCTTTACGGGCTGCATGACGTGCCTGTGCTGCTAGTATAACCTTTTGAACGATTGTCCGTGCATCCTTTGGATTTTCCTCAAGATAGTTTGCAAGAGCTTCGCTCACAGCCTGATCCACGGCCAGACTAACATCTGAATTGCCCAATTTGGTTTTTGTTTGACCCTCAAACTGCGGCTCCTGAACTTTTACTGAAATAATGGCGGTTAGCCCCTCACGGAAGTCATCACCTGAAATATCAAACTTTAGCTTGGAAAGCATTCCTGAATCGTCGGCATACTTTTTTAGGGTACGCGTAAGTCCTCTTCGGAATCCTGTTAAGTGAGTTCCACCTTCGATGGTATTAATATTATTTACATATGAATGGATGTTCTCAGAGAAAGAAGTGTTGTATTGCATGGCAACCTCTACGGGTACTTCATTCTTATCTGATTCAATGTATATTGTTGATTCAATAAGTGATTCACGGTTGGCATCAAGGAAGGTTACAAACTCTTTAAGACCTTCTTCAGAGTAAAATTCTTCGTACCGAAACTTACCCCCATTACCATTCTCTTCCATTTCTCGTTTATCCGTAATTGAAAGCCTAATGGCCTTGTTCAAGTATGCCAACTCTCTCAATCTTGATGCAAGAATTTCAAAGTTATAATCGGTGGTTTGGTTAAAAATAACTGGGTCGGGTTTAAAGGTGATCTTTGTTCCGGTGAGATCTGTTGTTCCAACATTTTGAATATCAGTTTGGGGCTTCCCACGGGTGTACTCCTGCCTCCAAATTTTCCCATCGCGATACACCTCGGCAATAAGATTAATTGAAAGAGCATTTACACACGATACCCCAACACCATGCAACCCACCTGAAACCTTATAAGATCCTTTGTCGAACTTTCCACCGGCATGAAGAACGGTCATAACCACCTCCAATGCGGAGCGCTTCTCCTTTTCATGATAGTCAACAGGGATACCTCTTCCGTCGTCGATTACAGTAACAGAACCATCCTCATTGATAATTACATCTATTTTGGTGCAATATCCGACTAAAGCTTCATCAATAGAGTTATCTACTACCTCGTATACAAGATGATGCAAACCTTTTACTCCAGTATCACCAATATACATAGCTGGACGAAGACGTACAGCCTCCAATCCTTCAAGTACCTGAATGCTCTCTGCTGAATACTGGTTTCCCCCATGTGCTGGAATAATTTCAACGTTTTTTTCTTGATCGCTTTGCATAAAAAAAATTTACAAAAAAAAATAAAAATTTAACAATTCATCAATTATCTAACGATTGATTATCAATGCTTTATGTTGTTGTAAAAAATACTTTCAAAGATACAAAAAATTATCCTCTTTCTAATAGTTTTTAATCACTTTTTTGATGATTTATATCAATTTTAATCTATTGATTATGTGATATTTAAATATATTATGGTAATAATTATTTCAGGACTTGTTGTTGGATAAAAAATAAACTGAAAATGGCGTAAAATCAAGTCAATGTCCAATTGATGGTTACTAATAGTTAACTGTATTTTTAAACAGGGTTATCTATTCTAACTTAAAATGCGTAGGTAAGTCCCAATCTCATGTTAAACTGCTGAACAGGGTAAAGATACCAAACATGATAACGGTTTCCTGTTATATTATTCAAATCGAGAAATGCAGATACTCTGCTATTATATCGATATTCTGCGCTAAGGTTTAGATCCATTAACCCATCGATTTCGACAAATGAGTTGTTCGCAGTTTGAATATATCTTTTGCCTTCGGCATAAAAAGCAGCGCTCAATAAAATCTTGTCTTGAATATTATAGCTGGCAATCGCTCTACCTATATAATCGGGTTTATGCCATGGTTTTTCTAAATCCTGCATTGTATATGCATTAAACTCTGCTTGAAAAAACAACTTTATTTTACTGGTAGGCGCTATGGTTAGTTCACCCATAAAACGCTTATGCTGAATATTATCGTAAACAACGCCAAATCTATTCTCAAGATAACTTTCGCCTACTTCAAATTTGTTTACATAGAAATACATGCTATCCACAAGAGAAAAACTAGCACAAACGTTATAGGCTATACGTGGACTAAAGTTACCCTTTACTCCCCCCAACATAATGTACTTATGATTAGTATTCCAAACATTAAGCCCTGGTTCAACCCAAGGATTCTCGCTCAGTATTTTTGAGTAGCTGTTGTTCTCAAGGTATCCACTAAACTGCACATAAGGAATAACATAATGACTTACAATATCATAAGATAGTTGTCCCACAGGATAGAAGTATGCATTACTACCAGTTCTATTGGCATCGAGAGTAAAGCTAACTCCAGCTCTAACTCTCCATTCTTTACCAAATAGTCCTATCCAGGGTGATAAGCTAAATATTGCGTTATTAACAGAATCAAGCTCCGGACTGTACATGTGATGAGTAAAACTAATATCCCCTCCAACTCTTTCAATTTTAAAGAATTTATCAGCATTAGCACTGATGTTAAAGGTATTCTGCTCCATGCTAAACTTATCGGCAAAGCTTGTAAAACCAGCGCTGAGTTTGTAGTTCAAATGGATAGAATCGCTGTGGATTGAATGGAACAAACCTGAAATGTTGATTGCCCTTTGCATTTGATCAGGTTGGTTGATTGTGGTTGTATTTGGATCTATAATCGTGTCGTAACCATAAAAATTATAGCCAAAATGCTTAAAACCAACCTCTCCAGCTAATACTGATTTTTCAAAAATTTTCTTTCCAAAAACAGAAACATTAGTCAAACTGTGCGGTGCATCAACTTTCTCGTCATTATCAAGTTTCACCCTGCCAAATGATGAATTGTGCTGTAAAAAAACGCCATAGGAGTAATCCTTTGATCGAGAACTGCTAAAATAGGCTTCAGCCAATGGGGATGAATAATTACCAAAACCAGCCTTTAAATATCCTCTATATACTTTGGTTAAAGGTTCTGCAACCATTCGTGCAGAGGGTATGGGATTAACTGGAAAATCGATTGTTGTGGGGCGAAGTACCAAATTATAGCTAAATATTGGGGTAATCCTAATGGTATCCTCAACCTGAGGCATCTGATTAATCTTGAAAGCATCGGAAATGGATGGTTCGTAGGGTCGAACTACCTGCACTTCCTTTGTAAGCTTATCATCCTGACTGTAAACAAAAGCATTGGAAAGTAAAAAGCATATAATTGCTATTGCTATTAGAGAGATTCTATGTAATTTGATTTTCATCTTTATTATACTAAAACCAGTTTACACTTAATTTATTAAAATAGTATTTAGAAAGTCCATTTAACGTGAATTGTATCGGCATCCGTTCCTTTCTGTTTTAACTTTTCTGTCTTGATAAGCTCGGAAAGCTTATCAGAGGCTAAATCAACTATTCCATCATTGGACTTTGCATAACCATCGAGAACACTTTGCAGGGTGGCTTTTGCCTGAAAAAAATCATCCTGCTGAGCATAAACATCAGCTAGAAGAATAAAACTCTTTGCCAACCAATACTGGTGAGGAGTATTAAGCTCTGCAAAGTTAAACACCTCTCTTTCTGCTTTATCCAACTCACCCTTGTCAAAATAGATTTTTACCATCATGTACTTCGCTTCTGCACCTTCTATAGTCCTTAGGTTTAGTGATACCCTCGCAAACTCGTCAAAAGCATCGCTGTTCCTATTGAGAGCGAGCAAGGCCATGGCCTTCTTATATCGTGCTTCTAATTCTATCTCACTTGGCAATTTATCTGTAATAAGCACTTTAGCAGCTGCTTCCACAACTTCTTGATAACGGTTAAGCTTTTCTGCAGCCCTTAACTTTCCTATTCTTGCTTCAAGGAGATTCGATTTAAGATCAGCCGAAGACTCTAGTATATCAAAAATCTCGAATGCTTCAGCATATTTCTGCTGCTGCATATAAATTCCGGAGGTTGCCAATAGGGTTTGTTCAGTGAATAGATTCTTTTGCCTTTGTAAAACATTGGTAAATGATTCCAGAGCCTGATCGTATTGTCCTGATTGCTGATAACAATCGCCCATGTAGTAGTGAGCATTTAGTACGAAGTTACCCTTAGGAAACTCTTCCAAATATTTGCTGAGTGTTTGTAGAGCTCTTTGGCAATCGCCACTCATATACAATTTTTCGGAGGCAGTATAGGAAAGAGAATCCCTTTCGGCCATGGACACATTACCCAAGCTACCAAGAGAACCAGCGTAAGCAAAATATGTGTCCACATCGCCCATATCTACATAAATATTCCTTAGTCCAACCAATGCATTCTTAGCTTCAGGAGAACCGGGAAACTCCTCAATCACCCTCTTGTAGTATCGCATGGCATTTTCTGAATCATTCCTATTATAGGCAGCTATTCCCAGCTGCACAATGGCTTTAACGAAATATGAACTACCAGGAAAGTCCTTTTCGAGCATGCCATAGTACTTAATAGCATCATCGGTTTGGTTTAGGGATAGGTATGTTTCAGCAAGTTCAAACAGGGCATCATCCATGAAATTAGACTGGGGGTAATCCTGAATAAGAGAGAGCAAAGATTCTATCTTTTTTTGTGGTCGTTCTACCAATCCAAATGCGAGTCCACGCTGAAGTATAGCATAGTCAACATCAATGGTATTGGTATTAATGGCATGTTCATAGTAATCGAGTGCAACCCAGTAGCGCCTTTGGATAAAGTATGAGTCACCAATACGATTAAATGCATCGCCAAGCAGTTGATCTTTTCTATCCTTGCTTGCAGTTGTATATTTTCTAAACCAAACCACTGCATCCTCGTAATTCTTCAATTTAAAATTACTATAACCTAGGTTATAGTGAGCCATTTGATACTCTGGGAGGTTAAATGCTCCGGGCGATACAAGGAATTCATTGTAATCATTTGCAGCCTTTTGAAAGAGCTCCTGACGATAGAATGATTCACCACGCCAGTATAGTCCAAGGGCATAGTATGTCTGGTTAAACTCTGGATATTCAAGCGATAAGGTGAACTTCTCGGCTGCTTCCGGAAAATTCAAATTCTGAAAAAGTTCCAACCCACGAAAGAACGCAACCCTCTGATAAGCACTGCGAACTGTGGCATCTTTTTGCTTAATCTTGTCGAGCGATTGTAGGGCATCGTTGTAGTTTTTGGTGCTTGAGAATGCCAGCATCAGGTAATTGTATGCCTCATCAACTCTAGGGCTATTCGGGAACAGCTCGATGTATTTTTGGAATGCCTCTATGGCTTCATTGAAAGGGTTATAAAGAGTTTCGTATGTAATCTTGGCAAAGTTGAAAAGTGCATCTTCCTTAATATTCATGTCAAAATCTGCCTTCGAGGCTAAGGCAAATGCTTGCCTTGCCTTGCTCTTTTGCTCAAGCTTAAGATAGCAATCGGCTAGATGATAGTAAGAGTTCTGGCTTAACTCGTCTTCTTCAGTTGGAACTCTTTCGAGATATTTCAATGCTTCCTGATAATTATTATTGCGATAGTATACAAAACCCACCAGATAGTTATCCTCGCGGGAAAGAGAAGTTGCTGATTCTAAATACTTTTCGATGTAGGGAACTGCATTCTCGTACTGTCTTAACCTATAGTACGATTCTCCGATTAAACGAGCAATTTCAGGAGTACGCCTGGCTGATGCTGATTCGAGAAATGGCGGAGCATACTCAATAACTTTATCGTACTGTCTCTGAAAGTAGTAAATCTGAGAAATATAATAGGGTACTAATGGTGAAAAGGTTTCGTCGGTGCTAAGCTTCTCGAAACCACGAAGGGCTGTAGCATAATTCTTTTGATCATATGCTATATGTGAGTAGTAATAAGTTGCTGGACCAGAATACTTATTCTGTATATCCTTTATTTCGAAAAAGCAACGTCCAGCAGCCTCAAACTCATCGAGTACAAAATGGCTATAACCCAACTTGAATAATAATTCTGCTTTATGCTCCAGGTCTAATGCGTTCCTATCAGCCTGTTTTAACCAATAAATGGCATCCCTATATTTCTTCTCTCGGTATCTCAACTTACCTAACTCAAAGAAGGCCTGATTTACTTTTTGGTTATCGGGATAGTTGTTGATGAACGACCTGATAAGGTACTCGGCATCATCATTGAACAACTCTATGGCACAAATGGCAATATAAAATTCTGCCTCTCCAGAGAGTTGTAATTCCTGAGGGCTTACGGTTTGTTGTACTTTTTTGAAATGCTGCTGTGCGGCAACATAATTTGCCTTTTCGAGTAGTTCAACCCCCTTCCTAAAGTGTTTATCGGCATGGGTATGGTAAACAGATTGCTGACCAACAAGCAATTTGGGTATAAAACCAATGATACAGATAACAACTACATTAATAAAGTATCTCAACATAGTTCACAACTTGAAATTCTTGTAAAAATACACATAAAGGCTTGAAAACTTTACGAATTGAATCACATATTATTAACACTTAATTGTTAATAACTATATTTTGGATCAATTATTTGAAGAGATTATATTTTTTAACTCTATTTCACTCTATAGATGTGATCTACAAATAATTCATTAAATACTGTAGTTCCAAAGGTTAGAATGAATAAACTTTTTTAAGATACCTTTGTTTACTCAAAACAACTTGATAATTGTATCCCTATGAGTAATCTGATAGCTGAAGTGAACTTGAATGATGAGATAATCGGATTTTCCGATAAGGAATCTGTTCATGCCAAAGGGTTGCTACACCGAGCCTTTTCAATTTTCATTTTTAATCTAGAGGGTAATCTTTTTCTTCAGCAAAGGTCTTTTAGCAAATACCACACTCCTGGCCTATGGACTAATACATGCTGTAGCCATTTGCCCAAGGGTATGGTAATGGAAGAAGCGGCTTATTCTAGGCTTAAAGAGGAAATGGGTTTTAGTGTTCCTCTAAAGCATCTAAAAACCTTTCACTATAGAGTTGAATTCGATAACGGCCTTATCGAGAATGAAATTGATCATATTTACGTTGGATTCTTTAACCAAGAACCAAAACCTAATCCGAAGGAGGTTGCCAATTATAAGTTGATAGACTTACCAAGCATTAAAAAGGAAATTGAACTACACCCAGAGGAATTCACCTACTGGTTTAGGCACATTGTCAAACACTACTATCAAGAACTCCTTGCAGCTTCAAAAAATGCTTATTGAATAACCACTCTCCTTGATTCTACCTTATTACCACTCAACACTTTTAAAACATAAATACCTCTTGGCCAATGAGATGTATTGATTTGGGTATTTCTTTCAATGGTTGTTGATACGATAAACTGTCCTAACTGGTTAATGATCTCAAGCTGAACTGGCTGAGTGGTATTTAATTCAATGTTGATCAAATCTTTAGCTGGATTTGGGAATACTCTTAAAAACGATTGTGTATCTGAAATTACATCGGTATAATCAATGGTTAAAGAAGTAACTTTTGATAAACCTTCATTGGCAAAAATCCCCTGATTATCTAGATTAGAATCGAACTCAACAATAAGGTTATATTCCTTTGATAATGAAGATTTGTAATATTTCAGTAGTATATTATCTCCATTAAGGAAACCATCAATTTCTTCGTTCAAATCGTCATTTGCATATGCAACCAACACATAGTTATCGTTTAAGTCTTCTATTTGGATGAAACCAGCACAAAGTTCATTCGGAGTGAAAGCTCCAATATAATCTCCTGCCTTAAGTTCTTGAATCACGTCAGAGGGAAATGATAAAACATGTGTATTGGGTTTGGCTATAACAATGCTCCATGGACTCTCTTCCCGATTATAATTCATACTTAAAGAAGGGAATTTCCCATCGGAATTAGCAAAAGAAATTGTTGCTGGTTCCTTTGCTTTTACAAAATATGCTTTCCCAGGTTGCAAATTGCATAGGGTATTAACCCCTTCGCTAGGCCAGTACACACCAACATTTGCAACATCTTTTACAATTTCTATCTTATCTACTATCGGCTCAAAAAGATTAACCACGTCAACTGACTGAAATGCCAATACAGGAATTAGATTCCATCCTTCATGGAGTTCAATGGTTCCATTCTCAATGATACCTCCATAAAAGTCGATCAAACCGTTATGGGAACTCTTTATCATGTAGCCTGAATTCACATCCCATGATTCGAGGGTATTAACATCTTGGGAAGGCCAGTATTCCCCTTCAAAATTTCTGATAATAATCAGCTTGTTAGCAAAGGGTGCCATAATATTCTCCACTTGAAGATCATAAGGAATGATATTACTGGACAAACCTGTCCATCCTTCAGGGAGTATTACTCTCTGGTGTTCAAAACCTCCTTCAACTGAAATACAGAAGTCATCAATATACATCCCATCCCTATTGATGGTGTAATCGCTGTAGAAATGAAAGCGAATAAGAACATATGGCTCCCAGAGAAAATCTTCAAGGGAATAGCTTTTTTGTACCCAGCTACTTTGTGTGCCTGTAAACTCGGCTAATTCAATCCAATTTATCCCATCGATAGATATCTCAAGCCACATAAAATCCCAGCCACTCTCAATATCATACTTTGTCCAGAAAGAAAGAGTGGCATCAGAATAGCCCATCAAATTAATTGGATAAAGAGTAGCATAAAATTCCTGATTATTTAAATAGTTCCCTGTGGGACTTTCGGTTAGTGAATGTGTTGGAGAATAGGAGTTTTCAGAGGATAAACCCCAAGCCTCATCAAGATTCCAGTATGGCGTGCCATTTTCGAAATCAATACAAAGAGGAAGTGCTATGGGTGGCATTGGTGTAACCGATACAGATGCCGAAGGATCTGATTCCTGATTGGTAGGATAAAAGGCAGTAACATAATATGTATAAAGAGTCCCATTCTCCACATCATCATCGTAGTACTCATTATACGATGATGAGTTTATGATAACGCCATCCCTGTATATATTGAAAAATTTTGCATTCACGATGGGATCCCACTGCAGATGAACTAATCCATCGCTGGGAATAGCAACCAAATTTTGAGGTATTGCGAGTCTATTTGCCATGGTTGCCACCGAGGCCAAAGAGGCTTTTGTGAACACAACCGCCTGATCCTCATTGTTGTAGCTTGGCCCAATTAAATCGTTGGACGTGTGAATGTAAGGGCTGTATGCATTCACATTCTCAAATGGAAAAATTCCCATAAAACCATTGTTATTGAACGAAGTGTGATCACTATCGCCCCCTGTTAATGATCCTGTTTCAACAACAAAATCAGGAAGGTATATGGAGGTTATGTTTGTGTAGAAGTTGGCAAGTTCCTGAGCAGATTGAGGGTAGATCAATGTGGTTAGCATCGTGTTTCCGGGTTGTAAGTAACCGATCATATCAAGGTTAAAGTATCCCAAAATATTCATACCCTCCTGGGCGCACCTATTGGCATATGCGGCACTACCATAAAGGCCATACTCTTCACCTGAAAAAGCACAGTAGATAATTGACCTGTCGAATTCGTATTCACTTAAGATTCTTGCAATTTCCATTACAGCTGATGTTCCTGAAGCATTATCATCGGCGCCTGGAGCTGGACCTGAGTAACTTCTAGAGTCGTAATGCCCACCCACAACTACATACTGATCAGGATACAATGTGCCCACTTGAGTTGCAATAACATTATCGCTAGCAGGTCCTGAAGGCATTGTGAAGTCCATTACTTCCACTTCTAGACCTAAATTCTCGAATTGCGTAGCAATCCATTGCTGTGCCACTATGCTCTGCGAATTGTATGCATCACGTGTTACATAATCTTGAAGATGTTGAACAACTGAGGTTATATTGGTACCGCTTACCTCATCTAAAAGGCTTTGAACAAAAGGATCTTCCTCTAATCTTTTGGAAGAGAATGAAATACCCCCTTCTCGTAATCTGGCTCGAGTATTCATAATCCTAACCATACCGTCATTCTTTGCTGGGGGTAGCTGTCCATGAACCTTTTCATCAATGCTAACAATCAAATAATCGCCTGCATCAAGAAGAATTGCAGCAATAGTTTCAATATTTGCTATATAAGCTTGTTTGTCAACTGAATTATCCAAATACACCAAATAGTAGCTAACTCCTTCCTCCCAAGGATTTTGATCAAGTGTAATGATTCCCTCCTTGGATTGACCTTCAAGTGTGGCAATTACAAAATCATCCCGATAAAAATGAATTGTTAGAGAGGGGTTTTTGAAGAGATATCTAGTTTCATCGATATTTTTTGTGGGGATCAATACAAGTTCACTGGCAATAGTAAAATGGGCAAATAAGTATGCCACTAAAAAAAGAAAGAAACATTTCATGGATTCAATTTTTTTCTGGTGATTTTCATTTTTGTAACCCACAAATTTACCAAATAGTTTTCAGAAATAAGGCACAAAAAAAGCTATAACATTACTCTATTCAATCTCAAACTATTGATCACAACCGAAACTGAACTCATTGCCATGGCAATTCCTGCAATCATAGGATCGAATTGAAAACCAATAAATGGATAGAGAATCCCAGCCGCCAAGGGTATTCCGATAATATTATAGATAAAAGCCCAGAAGAGGTTTTGCTTAATTGTTCGCATGGTATACCTCGAAAGCCTAATAGATTTTACAATATGGCTCAGGTCAGATGTCATTAAAGTTATTTTTGCCACATCCATAGCAATATCTGAGCCTTTACCCATGGCAATACTAATATCGGCTTGAGCCAATGCATGGGAATCGTTGACTCCATCGCCAACCATAGCAACAACTTTGCCTTCACCTTGCAATTGTTCAATAAAGCGTGCCTTTGCATTGGGAAGCATGGATGCTTTGAACCGTGAAATACCCACTTCACTGGCTACCTGCCTAGCAGTTTCATTATTATCTCCGGTAAGCATAAAAACATTAATGTCAATTGCTTTTAGTGCATTAATGGCAGACACTGATGTTGGTTTTACCCTATCAGTAATTGCCAAAACTGCAATTATATTACTATGATTTGCAAAGAAAATACAAGTTTTACCCTCAACTTTCCAACGGATGTATGTTGAGAGAATGCTATCTTTGATCTCTACTGCATAGTCTTCCATTAACTTTTCGCTCCCAACAATATACGAATCACCTTCAAACCTAGCTTCCACACCTCGCCCAGCAATAGCTTCGAAATTGTCAACAGGAAAAATGGTGCTTTTCTCTGTTTTTAAGTACATCACAATAGCCTCGGCCAAGGGATGTTCTGATTGACTTTCGATGGATAGTAAAATCGACTTGTAAAAATTGATACTTTCATCTGAAACATTCCAACTAGCATTGGTAACAATAGGTTTTCCTTCGGTAAGTGTGCCTGTTTTATCTAGCACTACAGCGTTAACTTTATGAGCTATTTCAAGGCTTTGTGCATCCTTAATAAGAATACCATTCTCAGCACCCTTGCCAACACCTACCATAATGGCAGTGGGAGTTGCAAGTCCAAGTGCACATGGACAAGCAATGGCAAGCACAGTAACTAATGCAAGGATTCCATGTACCACTCCATGTTCCCCACCTAGTAAAACCCATAGAGCAAAACTTAATAGGGCAATGCCTATAACAATTGGAACAAAAATTCCTGATACTTTATCTGCTAATCTCTGAACAGGGGCTTTTGAAGCTTGCGCTTCTTCAACCATTCTGACTATGCGGCTTAGAACCGTTTCAGAGCCCACCTGATCTGCTCTTACTTGCAGAGATCCCTTTTGATTTGCCGTTCCGGCATAAACTTTTTCACCAGCCTTCTTTTCTGCGGGAATTGGCTCTCCGGTTATTGTGCTCTCATCAACCCACGATAATCCATCTACTACAATCCCATCGACAGGAACCCGACCCCCTGGCTTAACCAGCACAATTTGTCCTTTTTGTAAATCAGTAATTTTTATTTCGAAATGCTTACTGTCTTCAATTACAATAGCCTTTTCGGGTTGAAGCCCCATTAAATTTCGGATGGATGATGATGTTTTGCCCTTAGCACGTTCCTCTAGCCATTTTCCCAGCAGAATAAAAGATATAATAACTGCTGCAGATTCATAGTAGACATGAGGTTCAAGCCCACGACTCAGCCAAAAAGCTGGATACAAAGTGTTGAATACGCTGAATATAAAAGAGATTCCCGTACTAAGCGCAACGAGGGTATCCATGTTAGCCTTTAAGTTTTTAGCTTGTTTCCATGCATTTATAAAAAACCCTCTGCCAAACCAAAAAATTATGAAAGCAGAAAGGATCATGGATATCCAAGGTGAATACTCCCAGCGCATATAGAACATCCCCATAATAAATACAGGGACAGTAGCAATTCCAGCAAGAAGAGTTCGTCTTTTCAGTTTCAACGATTCCTCGGTTCGAAGCTTATCTGTTGTCTTCTGATCGTTTTCCTGGTCAATAAGTAGTTCGTAGCCTATGGAACGTACTTCCTGTTGTAATTTTTGAGGCGAAACCTTGATGATATCAAATTCAATCCAAACCGTTTGGTTAGCAAGATTAACCCCAACATCAACAACACCAAGTTGACTTTTAAGCATGCTCTCAACACTTGCAGAGCAACCAGCACAAGACATACCTATAACAGGATAAATATGTTTTTCGGTTTTCAAGAAATATATCTTTTACCGTAAAACAAGCATGTTTAGATATTGTTTCAATCAATTAGTTTTTTTGGGGGTAACACAAAGAAATAATAATACCTTGGTAACTCCATAGGCTCTACTCACCAGGGTATCCAACGGTTTGTCCCAGAACTATGTGTTTATGGTCAGGTAGTTTCATCACCTTCTTCAGTTCCTCCTTATCAACAGCACCTCGAACAACAGTGGCTAATCCTTCGGATGCGCAGTATAAGTAAACGTTTTGTGCAATGAAAGCAGCATCGGCTGCTGAGTACCAATGCTTAACATCATCTGTTCGATCGCCCATTCTTGTGAAGTCAACAACATAAACAAGGTTTACTGGGGCATCTTTAACAAATGGCTGACGTCCTGTCGCTTCGCGAATATCGCCTCTCATGTATAGTTCTAGATGATTTTCGTGAGCATTGTAAAAATAAACACCCTTCTCAAAGCAAATATAAATGTCAATCTCTTGCCAGTTAACTGCGCTGGGAGCAGTTCTCAAACCATCATCAGGGCGATTTATGCCATTGGCTGCCCATAGTAAGTTTGATAGGGTTTGCAAATCCAAATCTTTTGTAGAGAAGGATCTGGATGTTTTTCTTTTTGATAGAGCATCCATTAATGGCATTCCACCTGTCTTCTGGGGTTCTGGAAGTTTTATTACTATATCCTGTGCGCACCCATTAAAATTCAGCACAAAGGCAAAGAAAATAAAAGGAATAACATTTCTAGAGTTCATGATCATAAAAGTTTATAATACAATGGATTAATTGAACTATTTATTTTTTAGAGCATTATTAAAAAGTTCTAGCAAAACCGGTTCCTCCTTTTCCCAAATCAATTCCCTGGCTGCTTTTAGGGAATTTTCGTGCCAGAGATTTAGCTGCTTTGTATTATCGAGAATAACGTTTAATTTCTGGGCAAGTGCATAAGCATTGCAATCGCTGGTAATTGTTGTGCCAATACAAAACTGTTCAACAGTTCTTTTCATTTCAGGCAGATCGCTCACCAAAACTGGCAATCCAGCCTGTATGTAATCAAACAACTTATTAGGTAAGGCAAAGCGATAATTTAATCCCATATCCTCTTCAAGTGATACACCAATGGTTGCCTTACAGGTTATATCATGTAAATCGTGATGAGGAACCCTCCCCAAAAAAGACACTTTATTCTTAAGGCCTAACTTGTTAGTGATATTTTTAAGCATATCCTCAATATCACCCATACCAGCAATTAGTAACTTTGAATCATGAATAAACTGCATTGCAGCTATTAAACGTTCAATGCCCCTTCCTAAATTAAGTGCACCCTGATAAATAATGGTTCTTGAGTCGAGTTGATAATTATTAGACGCAGTTTTAGCTAATGGTAAATTTCTAATCACCCTAAAATGTATTCCGTACCTATTTTTCAATTCATTGGCAACTCCTTCAGACACAGTACTGCAGTACTTTAAACCTATAACCAAACGTTTTTCTAGCCACCCCCAAAATCTCTTAACCCGTGGACGTTGAATCAGCTCCGGAACCTCTGTAAAGAGTTCATGGCTATCGTAAACAATGGGTTTCCTCTTTAACTTACCGGCCAACCATGCAGCCGGCAACGTGTCAAGGTCGTTAGCCTGAATTACATCGAATCTACAAAAAATCAAATAAAAGAAAGCTGAAATATTGAATAAAGCATAGAAGAAAAAGCCTTTGACAATAGGAATCTTTAAATATTTTATACTGAAAGGAGAGCAGAAATCACTGGGTGTATACGAAAAACATCTGCCAACTGCAACCACATAATATCCTGCATTATGCAACGATAATGCAGTTCTATAAACCCTTTGGTCGGTAACCAAATCGGAAGTGGCTAATAGGATTACTTTGGTCAACTTTTTTTTGCTAAGATATGAAAACGCCCTGATTAATCATGACAAGCTATTCCATAACCCTACTTTTTAAATCGAATAAAAAGAGTGTATCGCTAAAACCACCCCCATCGATAAATTTTATTATCTGTTGTTTTGTAATTGGCTGGTGAAAGTAGAATGCTTCGTTAGTTATCGAGTCGGCCAATAAACCAATTGTTGTCTTTAACGATAAGGTGTCATCATCACCAAGCCTTTTAATAACGAAATGGGTTCTAGTTTTATATCCAAGGTAAAGATTCCAGTAACCGTTTTCGGCAAGCTGATTAAAAAAGTAGTTCTTTTTATACTTCCTAAGAATTAGGCTATCCGAAAGTTCATACTCAACTTTTCGGGTTACCACACCGCTTGAATCGGTGATTATAGATACCCACTGCGTATTATTTATTGTAAGCAATCCCTCTTCTGCTTTCCATTCACCTTTCAACGTACTAGGCATCCTTTTTAAATTCTTTGTATCAACCGGAACCGGATGTTCAAAGTAGAAAGTGAGGCATGAATTCGTTAAAACAGCAATAAGAAGTAGTAAAAACTTAACTTTTCGCATTGTATCAATCTTTGGTTTCTAATATTTTATTAATGAATCAGATAAATCAAAGGTACACTTATTTTAGTAAACAGCTTTGGATTTTATGTTATTATAATTAGCCTTTTAATATTTATCTTTGAAAAAAAAAATGCCTAAGCTCTATAAAGATTATCCTCTTGATAACCTTAACACTTTTGGTGTACGGGCAAGCGCAAAATATTTTGTTAAACCCAAATCGCTCAGCGAACTTGTTGAAAGTGTAAAAAAGATAATTCCTAAAGATTTACCGTTGATGGTGCTTGGAGGTGGCTCAAATGTTCTCTTCACTAAGGATTTTAATGGGGTAATACTACAGCCATCACTCTCAGGAATTGAGGAGATTCACTCCGATGAAGATTTTGCTACTCTATCTGTTGGTGCAGGAGAGACATGGGATGATTTTGTTGAATATGCAGTAAATAATGGGCTTTGTGGAATAGAAAATCTGTCACTGATACCCGGAAGCGTGGGCGCTTCACCCATTCAAAATATTGGTGCTTATGGAGTTGAGGTTAAAGATAGTATTGAAATGGTGATGGGGCTTAACCTCGAATCAATGGAAATGGTTGAGTATTCAAAGAATGAGTGTCAGTTTGACTATCGTAACAGTATCTTTAAAAATGAATTGAAAGAAAAAGTTATTATTACACATGTTTATTTTAAACTTTCCAAACACTTTACTCCAATAACCCACTACGGTAACTTAGAAGATGAGTTGAAAACAATAGGTGATAAAACGCTCAAAAATATTCGCAAAGCAGTTGTCAACATAAGAAACTCTAAATTACCTGATCCTGCTAAGTTGGGAAATGCAGGCAGCTTTTTCAAGAACCCCATTGTTCATCTGAATATCGTTAGTGAACTTAAAAAACTATTTGATAAGGTGCCATTCTATCCCGTAAATGATGATAGCGTAAAATTACCTGCTGGATGGCTTATAGAACAATGTGGATGGAAAGGAAAGCGGATTGGAAATGTAGGAGTGCATCAAAATCAAGCATTAGTTTTGGTTAACTATGGTGAGGCAAAAGGTGACGAAATTTTATCCCTAGCTGAAATGGTAAGTGAATCTGTCTTCAAAAATTTTAACGTTTCACTTGAAATGGAAGTTAATATAGTATAGTAATTTCAATAGACAAACTCTTTCAAAAATGAGAATTCCTTTTTCAAAATATCACGGTGCTGGCAACGACTTTATCATCATAGATAATCGAAAGAGTCAATTCTCACCCAAGACAAGTTTAATCAATAAACTATGTCACAGACAATTTGGCATTGGTGCAGATGGTCTTATGCTTTTAGAGCAAGATCCTGATAGCGACTTCAAAATGCGCTACTTCAATTCCGATGGGAAAGAATCAACAATGTGTGGTAATGGGGGAAGGTGCATTGTGCTATTTGCCAAAAATTTGGGTATTATTAATGGTCAAACTCGTTTCTTCGGAATTGATGGTTTGCACCTCGCAAACATAGTTGACGAAAATACTGTAAATCTTAAGATGAAAGATGTTGATGACATAGAGCATAATGACGATTTCTATCTATTAAACACAGGCTCTCCACATTACGTCACTTTTGTTAATGACATTGACTCTATTGATGTTACGCTTGAAGGAAGACTTATCCGTCAAAGCATGTTAACCGATTCAGGAGGTGTAAATGTCAACTTTGTACAAATAACCTCTGATGGAATTAAAATAAGAACCTATGAAAGGGGCGTTGAGGGAGAAACCTTAGCATGTGGTACAGGTGCTGTTGCCTCAGCCATTGCAACCAACCATTGGCTCGAAGATCAAAAAAATGATTACCAAATCAATGCAAGAGGGGGAATTTTAAATGTTTCGTTCATTAAATCCGGTGATGAAAAGTTTACCAACATCTGGCTTAAAGGTCCAGCAATACACGTTTTTGATGGATTGTATTAACTTTTCTTCAATACTTTTCACTTTATTTTATTTTATTATCGCTGATTCTTTTTTTTCACTCATTTAAAAAATATCATTTACTTTTTTTTCTAATTTTGCCGCCTTAATTTATTTTTTTCCTTAATTTTACTTTAAGGTAACTGAAAACAAATAATAATGCAGCCCATAAAAGTACTAGAAACACCATATTCTCCTGAAATAAATCTAGATAAAGAACGAAGCCGTTTTGAATTTTTTGGAAAATCATTTCCAGAGGATGCCAAAGAATTCTATAACCCAATTATTGACTGGTTTAGGCAATATGTAGTAGAGCCCAATAGAGAAACCATTGTACATTTCAAACTTGATTACTTCAATACCGCATCTTCCAAAAAATTAGTTGATATTCTAAACATACTAAAGGAAATTCACAAGCAAAAAAAGGTAATCATAATCCATTGGTATTACCGAACCAACGATGATGACATGTTGGAAACAGGAGAAACATTCTCCGAAATAGTTAACCTTCCTTTTAAGTTTATTCCCTATTAATTTTTTATTTCATACTACCCTTTCTTTTTACATACTTTTAAAAAAAACTGAATTTTTTTCATGATTAACTTTTGTTGTTGTCAGAAAAACTGCCAAATATGTTAAGTATTGTTAATGTTCAGGCAGTTAGCACCCTAAGGCATAGCATTTGACCGTTCATTGTATGAAATCAAAAAAATGTTTAGATATGAAAACACAAAGAATATTTTTACCATTACTCTATGCAGTAATTGGAGGTATAGTTGTATACGTTGCCACAATGCAATTTACACCTCAGCAAACAACTATATACAAAACCTCTCAGGATTCGACCCCAATTGCATTAACATCTTTTCTGACCAGCACCGGTGAAACCACCGATTTTAGTTTTGCTGCCGAAATGACTGTTCATGCTGTAGTGCACGTAAAAACTACATCCACAAGGAGTGCTGAAGCGTATTCATTTGGGAATCCATTTTTCGATTATTTTTTTGGTCCCAGGTTACGTTATGAGCAAGAACAACCCATAATGGGTGCGGGTTCGGGTGTTATTATTTCACATGATGGTTATATCATTACAAACAATCATGTAATTGATAAAGCGAATAATATTGAAGTAACACTAAATGATAAAAGAACATTCGAAGCTACAGTAGTTGGCCGAGATCCAAATACTGACTTGGCAGTGATTAAAATAAATTCTGATAGTCTTCCTTTCATTAAATTCGGAAATTCTGAAAATCTGCGGTTGGGCGAATGGGTACTAGCCATTGGTAATCCATTCAACCTTAACTCAACGGTTACTGCTGGTATAGTAAGCGCAAAGGCAAGAAATATCAATATTCTGGCCGATCAGTATGCCATAGAATCATTCATTCAAACCGATGCTGCAGTTAACCCCGGAAATAGCGGTGGTGCATTGATTAACCTAAAGGGCGAATTAGTGGGAATAAATACCGCTATTGCCTCTAGGACAGGAAGTTTTTCAGGTTACTCATTTGCTGTTCCATCATCAATTGCACAAAAAGTTGCTCTCGATATCATTGAATTTGGTGAAGTTCAAAGGGCTATGCTTGGTGTATCAATTTTTGAGTTAAATGCCGAAATGGCAAAAAAATATAAGATCGATAATTTAAAAGGGGTGCTTATAACTGGTGTTGCTGAGGGGGGCGCGGCTGAAGAGATTGGTCTAAAAGAAGGTGATGTAATCCTTGAGGTTAATGGTGTAGCCGTAAATGCTCCCAATCAACTACAAGAGCAAATAACTAAGTACCGTCCCAACGACAAGATTAATATTTTAGTAAATAGAGCCAACAAAAAGAAACAATATGAAGTTGTGTTACGTAACATGAGAGGCGGTTTTGAAATAATGAAGTCCGATGAAATCATCAAGCCACTCGGTGCAGAATTCAGAGAAGTAGAGGTAAAACTTAAACAGAAACTAGGAATTAGTAACGGTTTACAGGTTGCCAAACTTGGGGAAGGTAAACTCAAAGAAGGAGGTGTAAAAGAAGGTTTTATAATTACAAAGTTGAATCGTGCCACCATTAACAGCGTTGATGATCTAAAAAGAGCTTTAGAAAACATAAAGGGTGGTGTTCTTATTGAAGGTGTTTACCCAAACGGACTTGTAGCATATTACGCTATAGGGATATAAGTAAGGGTTTTGATATAATTAATTGGAATAATTACGGTTAGAATAAAAAACTAACCGTAATTATTTTCACTCTATAAATAAATAATAATCAACACTCATTATAAGTATATAGTGAGCTACATTGAAGTTTATTAATTATTAAATAAAATAATAATTACTGCAACTTTTATCACTTCATGATGTTATTAACTTGACTTGTATTGTAAAATGGAATAACTTCGCAAAAATTTTTAAGACTTTCAAATGAGACAACTAAAGATCACAAAATCCATTACCAACAGAGAGAGTGCCTCACTGGATAAGTACCTACAAGAGATTGGTAAAGAAGAACTTATTACCGTTGAGGAGGAGGTTGAATTAGCACAACGCATTAAAAAAGGCGATCAGCAAGCTTTGGAAAAATTAACCAGAGCAAACTTAAGATTTGTTGTATCAGTTGCAAAACAGTACCAAAATCAGGGTTTAAGCTTACCCGACCTTATTAACGAGGGTAATTTAGGCTTGATTAAAGCCGCTGAAAAATTTGATGAAACCCGTGGATTTAAATTTATCTCTTACGCGGTATGGTGGATACGTCAATCAATTCTTCAGGCACTGGCAGAACAATCACGTATTGTTCGCTTACCTCTCAACCAAGTTGGATCACTGAATAAAATCAATAAGGCTTTTTCTAAATTCGAACAACAGTTTGAACGTACGCCTTCTC
Organism: uncultured Rikenellaceae bacterium; assembly: GCA_964397135.1. Classification (GTDB taxonomy): domain Bacteria; phylum Bacteroidota; class Bacteroidia; order Bacteroidales; family Tenuifilaceae; genus MWFE01. The sequence goes on along the minus strand of CAYNHM010000032.1, from coordinate 8,967 downwards.
CTGAGGAACTTGCCAACCTGCTTGAATTACCAAAAGAAAAGGTTTCTGATACTTTACGTGTATCTGGTAGGCATGTATCTGTCGATGCTCCCTTTATTGATGGAGAGGAAAATAGTTTACTTGATGTATTGATCAACAGCGACTCTCCAAATGCCGACAAATTGCTGCTTAGCGAATCGCTTTGCAGGGAAATTGATCGTGCACTGGCAACACTTACAGAAAGAGAAAGGGATATCATAAAGTATTTCTTTGGTATCAGCTGTCAGGAGATGACTTTAGAAGAGATTGGTGAAAAGTTTGGTCTTACCCGTGAACGAGTCCGTCAGATTAAAGAAAAAGCAATTCGTAGGTTGCGTCACACATCTCGTAGTAAACTGCTTAAATCTTACTTAGGATAATTTAAAAATCAAAAGCCCCTTAAAGGGGCTTTTTTAACGCATTTTTTTTGAAATTTCTTGAGACTTACTTACAATCTCGACACTCTTCAAGGTTTTTATTGTACACTGCCATAGCCCTATTGCTCATACCCATGCTGGAAAATCCTCCATCATGATATAAATTCTGCATGGTTACCTTTCGGGTAAGATCACTGAATAGAGTAATACAATACTTTGCACACTCCTCTGCATCAGCATTTCCTAAAGGCGACATACGATTAGTAAAGTCCATTAGACCTTCAAAGCCCATTACTCCGCTTCCTGCAGTGGTTAGTGTGGGTGATTGAGAAATGGTATTTATTCTAATCCTTCGCTCTCTACCAAAGATGTACCCAAAACTTCTTGCAATGGACTCAAGCAAGGCTTTGGCGTCTGCCATATCATTGTAGCCATACAGAGTCCTTTGTGCGGCAATATAAGAAAGAGCAACTATTGATCCCCAAGGTTTTATGGCATCCATTTTCCAAGCAACCTGTAATAACTTATGGAACGATATGGCTGAAATATCCAGCGTTTTCTGAAAATAATCGTAGTCCAAATCATCATAAGTTTTGCCCTTTCTAACATTTGGAGACATTCCTATTGAATGGAGGATAAAATCAACCTTACCTCCAAAATGATCAAGACTTTGTTTTAAAAGGTTCTCAAGGTCTTTTACACTGGTTGCATCGGCAGGGATAAGGAGAGCATTACATTTTTGGGCAAGTTCTTTCACACTACCCATTCTCATTGCCACAGCAGTATTAGTTAATACTAACTCTGCACCTTCGGCATAAGCAAGTTCAGCTACTTGCCAGGCAATTGAACTGTCGTTGAGTGCACCAAAGATGATCCCTTTTTTTCCTTTTAGTAAGTTATATGCCATACTTAATTAGGGTTGGTTAATTTAATGTTAACAAGAGAATTGTTTGAATGTTCGATTCAATAAAGAAAAGAAGAAAAAAATGTTAATCACTGTTCTCAGCCAGTAAATGTTTAGCATTCGTTAATGCAGCTTCAGATAGTTTTTCACCACTTAGCATTTTAGCAATCTCAACTACTCTTTCTTCTTTTGTTAAAAGCTTAATCAATGTTTTTGAAGTACTTGACTGGTTGTCCTTGTAAACCAAAAAATGATATTTGCCTTTACAGGCAATTTGAGGAAGATGAGTAATGTTTATAACCTGCATGTTGGATGCCATGTTGTTAATTATGTTTCCTACTTTATCGGCAACTTCACCTGATACACCATTATCAATCTCGTCAAAAATAATCGTTGGTAGATCAATGGTCTTAACTAGAAGTGATTTAAGACTTAACATCAATCTTGATAATTCTCCACCTGAAGCCACTTTTGAAAGTTCCTGCTTAGGCATTTGTTTGTTGGCTGAGAAAAGGAAGGTTATCAAATCAAATCCTGTGGGTAAAAAATCTTCACTTTCATTGAATTCAATACTTAATGAGGCGAAGGGCATGCCCAACTGCTTTAACAATTCAATAATGCGTTTCTCTAGATCAGGTGTACTCTTTCTACGTAAAGAGCTAATCTCTTGTGCTAGTTTTTTTAATTCTGATTCAACTTGAGCTAACTCCTTCTCTTTCTTTTCAATAAAAGCATCAAAATTTTCTATTTCCTCAACCTGTTTGCTCAATTTTTCCTTAAGGCTGATCAACTCTTCAACAGTATTCAACCTATGTTTCTGAAGTAGGGAAAAGATTTGATCGAGGCGAGAGTTAACCAACGCAAGCTGTTCTGGATCAAGTTCAACCCGTTCATTAAGATGTTCTAATTCATCTGCAATATCCTTCAACTCAATGCGACTACTCTCAATTCTGCTGCTAATGGGTTCTGCTGGTGAAAAAAACGAAGAGATCTTTTTTAAGTAAGATTCAACTTCTTTAAGTAAAGCTATTACAGAGTTTTCCTCTCCTTTTAAATTTTGAATAGTACCCTGAAGTGCATATTTAATCTCATCGGCATGTGTTAATTGCTGTTGAAGCATTTCTAATTCCTGTTGTTCTCCACTTTTCAAATTGGTTTCATTCAGCTGATTAAGTTGAAAATGAAGGTATTCATACTCACTACTTGTCTTTGATGCTCGTTGTTTAATCTCAACCAAATCATTATATAATGATTTATAAAGCAAGAATTTTGAATTGTAATAGTTTACCTTGCTAGTAATGTTAGCGAAAGAATCGACAACCGAGAGTTGAAAAGAACTTTCGGATAGCAATAAGTTCTCATGCTGGGAATGAATATCGATAATCCGATCCACCAAATTCTTGAGGAGCGTAAGGTTTACTGGGATGTCATTAACAAATGCTCTTGATTTTCCGGTTTGGGTTATTTGTCTCCTTATCAGTGTGCTGTCATAGTATTCTAGATCGTTCTCTTGAAAAAAAGGTTGTAGGTTATAACTAGAAATATTAAACATGCCTTCAACAATACACCCCTTGGTCTTGTCCTTAAGTATGCTTATTTCTGCTCGCTGACCGAGAATCAATCCCAGTGCTCCCAAAATAATGGATTTTCCTGCTCCTGTTTCCCCCGTCATGATATTCAATCCCTCGTGGAATTCAATCTCGAGGTGATCGATTAACGCGTAATTCTCTATATGAAGACGTTTAAGCATTGTCGGGGATTATCCTAATGACTCCTATCTACCTGAACCTCCTCCTTCTGTATTAATTCGGTTATACTTCGATGCATTAGCATTATCAACTTCAGTAAGAATATTAACCACCCTTGTCTTTTCGGCAGGAAATGATTCCTTAAAAATATTCACCAGCTCATCGCTTTTGGCATCGAAAAATATTTGAAGATAGAACATGTAAGGATCGGGCTTATCGCGAAAGACACGCTGAATGTTGGTAAGGGTTTCGGCAATTTCTGATCTACCTTCAACAAGTTTATCGCTCATTCTATCGAGTCCAAGTCTATGGTAGCGATAGTAAACCTCTCTGAGGGGTCTATACTTATCGTTCAGCACGTTCTCAATCAACCAATATCTATTTTTTCTATTTCCCTCATATGCCTTCCAGCCACGTTCCTGCGCATTCTGCGCATTGTTTACAATTCGTTCGGCTTTTTGAAAAAAATCATTACCTCCGAGATAGGAAAAAGAATCGTAATCAAAACCCAAAATAATATAGGCATAATATGCCAAAATGGAGGTAAGGTTACTAATATGTCTAGTTTCTGAGAACTCTAGTTTATCATACTCAATATACCTAAAATGCAGGTTATTGTCAACCATATTCAACATTGCAGTATTGTAAGAAGTGCCAAAAACAGGCCTGCGCGATTGTATCTGTAAAGTCCCTTTATATTCATCGGAGCCAAGCTGCTCGTTAAGGGTTAACATTATGGTGCATTCAATACGTTCATCCTGTCCATAAATATGGTTGGTCCAATTAGTATTGTTCATGAACTCATAAATAGCGGTCTGCATTGTTTGAAACATCTGCCTATTGGTACCCTGAATCTTTTGTGCATTTATCTGAATGTTGCACCTCAACTCCTGTTGAAAACTAAGTAATGGGAAAAGCAGAAAAACAAAAATAAAAACCGATCTACGACAAAATATCATGGCCACAAAAGATTAATTTGGAAATTCTAATTGAATATATCAACCAATTTATTAACTATATCTTTAGCTACATCCTTTTTGGGCTTAAGTTCAAAAGGAGTAATGGTTCCATCGTTATGAATCATGGTTACTTTATTGGTGTCAACACCAAAGCCCGCTCCTTTCTCCATTAATGAATTCAAAACAATAAAATCAAAATTTTTGGACTTGAGCTTAGATAAAGCATTATCCTGTTCGTTATCTGTTTCGAGTGCAAAACCGATAAGAATTTGATTTTTTTTCTTGAGTCTTCCTAATTCTTGAGCAATATCTCGTGTGGGGGTTAACTCAATGCTTAAAGGCTCGCTTTTGCGTTTAATCTTCTGATTTTGCAAGTGCTTGGGTGTGAAATCAGCTACTGCTGCAACAAGAATTGCAGCTGAACATTGAGCAAAAACATCAATGGCAGCACAATACATCTGTTCTGCTGTTTTAACGGGAACAATCTGAATATTTTGATGATTGGGCAAATCATATACGGGTCCAGTAATAAAAATCACATCGGCACCTCTATATGCAAGCTCCATGGCAACATGTTTTCCCATTTTTCCCGATGAGTGATTTCCAATAAATCGAATGGGGTCAATTGGTTCATGGGTTGGGCCTGATGTTACTAGTATTTTTTTCCCTTTAAGCGATTGGACATAAGAAAAAAAATTTTGGACAAACCCTAAAATGTTTTCTGGCTCTTCCATCCTACCTTTGCCACTAAGACCACTTGCTAATTCACCAGTAACAGCCTCGATTATTATGTTACCATACCCTTTTAGCGTTTCAATATTTTTCTGGGTAGTTGGGTGTTGATACATATCAAGATCCATGGCAGGTGCAACTATTACTGGGCATTTAGCCGACAAATATGTAGTTAGCAAAAGATTATCAGCGACCCCACTTGCCATTTTGGCTATAGTGTTTGCCGAAGCAGGTGCAATAATGTACAAATCAGACCAGATTCCTAGATCAACATGGCTATTCCAATCTCCATTTTCTGGGTTGAAAAAGTCAACAAGAATTGGATTTTTTGAAAGGGTAGCAAGTGTTAAAGGAGTAATAAATTCTTTAGCTAGGGGAGTCATTACCACTTTAACATTAGCCCCTTCTTTTACTAAAAGTCGAACGAGTGAGGCGGCTTTGTATGCAGCAATGCTCCCTGTTATTCCCAGTAGAATATTTTTTCCCTTTAACATAAAAACTACTAATGATTATCTTCAGATTCTGTAGCTTTTCTGAAATATAGTTCATCATTCAGAAACTCTTTGGTAGCGATTAAAACAGGCTTTGGAAGCCTTTCATAGAATTTACTAATTTCAATCTGCTCTCTGTTCTCAAAAACCTCTTCAAGATTGTCAGTGTAGTAAGCAAACTCTTCAAGTTTACGGTTAAGCTCCTGTTTCATTTCTTGAGAAATTTTATTTGCCCGTTTTGAAATTATCCTTACAGTTTCATAAATATTCTCAGTATCCTTATCCAGCTGGGTAATGTCTTGAGTAACTGTGCTTAAAGGAGCATTTGTTTTTTTGAAGTCCATGGTATAAAAAATTATTATTTATTTTCAACTGTTTTAACACTATTATTATACATACGCTCTGCTTCTTTGAGGTATTTTGTTTCAGGGAATTCGCTGATTAAGTTATAGTACTCATCTATCGTATTCTGGAATCTTTCACGACGACGACTTGGTACGCTATTATCAGCTAATTTATATGATGATTCAAGTATCATATAAAGTTGATCCTCTCTGTATTTACTATCAGGAAATGTATTTAAACTGTTTTTAAGTGCTGTGATTGCTGCTCGGTATTCACTCATATCATAGTAAAGTTTAGCGCTTATAAAGGATTTCTCAACTAACTTTTCTTTAAGTTCTACCATTATGGCATTCACCTCAGCTTTTTTTGAACTTTTTGGATACTTTGTAATAAACTCCGAAAATGCAGACATAGCTTGATGAGAGGTCTCCTGATCTAATTGAGGGCGTGGAGAGGATTTATAAAAACAATAGGCATACATATATTCTGCTTCCTCAGTAAAGACACTACGAGGATAATCTCTTCTAAATTTATCAAAATAATAACCAGCAAGCAGAAAATCTCCCTGAAAGTAGTATCCCTGAGCAAGGTAAAACTCTATTGTGTCAGCTTGCTGTGTTCCTCTATAAATTGGCACAAGCTGTTCAAATAATGTAGTGTAGCGGTAATGATCCTTTTTTTCGTAATACTCCATTCCTTTTGAATACATCAACTGGTAATCCTTGCTTTTTAGAAGTTTGTTGAATCCACTACAGGAAACGATTATAAGAGAAATAAATATTAATACAATTGATTTATATCTAGCCATTGACTTTTGATCTTTTTGTACTAAAACACCTAAAACAGTAGATTATTGTGCACATTATTTAAGCGAGCAAAGGTAGTAAGATTATTGAATATTTTGGATAATGAAAACAGAAAATCTTTACCTAACTGTTAAAAAAACAAAAAGTTGAAAGTTTTACAATTATCATTAATAGTATAGAAAAACAAAACTAAAATTTGTTCAATTATTTTCATAACCTATACTTTCCTCAAAAAAAAATTTACTTTTGCAGATTAATTAACTGATTGAATAACCTAATCGTATTTGTTGTGGACATCTTTGAAAAGTTAAGAAAAAACATGGGGCCCATAGGGCAGTATCAAAAGCAAGGTCATGGCTATTTCGCTTTTCCAAAACTTGAGGGAGAAATTAAACCAAGAATGACCTTTAGAGGCAAAGAGGTATTGACATGGAGCCTCAACAATTACCTTGGGCTTGCTAATCATCCTGAGGTTCGCAAAACTGATGCAGAAGCTGCAACTCTTTATGGCATGGCATACCCTATGGGTGCCAGAATGATGAGCGGACATACAAGAAAACATGAGGAACTTGAAGAGAAACTGGCTGAATTTGTAGGTAAACAATCGGCTTACTTACTAAATTATGGCTATCAAGGAATGGTATCCATTATTGACTCTCTGCTTACTCGAAATGACGTTGTGGTGTACGATTCAGAATCACATGCTTGTATTATCGATGGACTTAGAATGTTTCCTGGCAAACGGTTTGTTTATCCTCATAACGATATGCAAGGGTTTCGGAAGCAAATGGGCCATGCCTCTAGGTTGGCAGAAAAAACAGGAGGCGGAATCCTTGTAATTACAGAAGGCGTGTTTGGAATGGCTGGTGATTTAGGAAATCTCAAAGAGATTACTGATCTTAAAGATGAATTTAATTTCCGACTTCTAGTTGACGATGCTCATGGATTTGGTACCATGGGTAAAACAGGTGCAGGAACTGGAGAACATTTTGGGGTTCAAGATAAGATTGATGTTTATTTTGCCACCTTTGCCAAAAGCATGGCCGGTATAGGAGGATTTGTTGCTGCCGATGAAGATATTATAATGTATCTTACCTATAACTTACGTTCACAGGTTTTTGCCAAATCACTTCCAATGCCTATGGTTATCGGAGCACTAAAGCGATTGGAACTAATTAAAACTCATCCCGAATATCTTGAGAAGATGTGGAAAATTGCCAATGCTCTTCAAAAAGGGCTTAAAGAAGCGGGGTTAGATATTGGTAAGACTCAATCTCCTGTTACACCAGTTTACATGCGTGGTAACGTTCCAGAAGCAACAAATATGGTATTCGATCTTCGTGAAAATTATGGAATATTCTGCTCGATTGTGGTTTATCCTGTAATACCTAAGGGACAAATTCTGTTGAGATTAATCCCTACTGCTGTTCATACGTTGGAGGATGTAAACATAACCATTGATGCATTTTCCAAATGTGCCAAAAAACTTTTAGAGGGAAAATATGATACTGAAAAAGTTGCACAGATATAGAACAAAAGAGGGGCTTTCGCCCCTCTTTTCATTAAAAAACCCTTGTTCCTAAGTACCTCTCAGCATCGAGGGCTGCCATACAACCCGAACCAGCAGCAGTTATTGCCTGCCGGTAATGCTTATCCTGAACATCCCCACACGCGAATACTCCAGGAATATTTGTTTTTGCCGTTCCGGGAATGGTTAATATGTAACCCACCTCATCAGTTTCAAGGTATTCCTTAAAGATTTCTGAGTTGGGTTGGTGACCAATGGCCACGAAAAAACCTGTAATATCCTTTTTTACAATTTCACCCTTCCCATTTTCTAACAAAACACCATTAACACCACTGGTATCACCAATTATTTCTTGGGTTACATGTTCGAATAATACTTCAATGTTTCGATTATTTTCTACCCTATCCTGCATTGCCTTTGATGCACGTAGATATGGTTTACGAACAATAAGGTATACTTTTCTACAAATGCCGGCTAAGTATGTTGCCTCCTCACATGCAGTATCACCACCTCCAACAACAGCTACATCCTGACCTTTATAGAAAAAGCCATCGCAAGTTGCACATGCAGAAACACCCTGCCCTTTATACTTTTCTTCTGATTCTAAACCAAGATACTTGGCAGTTGCACCAGTAGCAATTATTAGAGCATCAGCCAAAATTTCTTTCTCGTAATCTATGATTACTCTGTTTGGTTGCTTTGAAAGATCTGCGGCAGTTGCCATTCCAAATCTTACATCGGTTCCAAAACGTTGTGCTTGTTTTTTTAAATCTTCCATCATTTCCTGACCAGTAATTCCCTGAGGATAACCCGGAAAATTATCCACTTCAGTAGTGGTTGTTAGTTGTCCCCCAGGCTGAAGTCCTTCATACATAACTGGATTGAGATTTGCCCTTGCAGCATATATTGCTGCGGTATAGCCAGCCGGACCAGAACCGATAATTAACACTTTTACATGTTCAGACCCTTTACTTTCATTTTTACTAGCGCTTGGCGTGTCTTGTGTTTCGAGAGGTTTAAAAAGGTTCATATTGATTGATTGATTGATTGATTGATTGA
>CAYNHM010000031.1:0-42584 GCA_964397135.1 uncultured Rikenellaceae bacterium | reverse complement strand
AAGTTCATTTTAAATTTGGTTTTTAACACAGTTCATTGCGAGGGCACTTTCCGAAGCAATCTATTAATTAACTGGTCTTTACAGATTGCTTCACCCACCAAAAAAAAGATGGGTTCGCAATGACGACAGAAAATCTGTCATTGGTAGGAACGTTTTTTGTTCTGAAGCAATCTGCTGGATTGGGAGCATGGAACAGATCTCTTCGCAGAGAACGCTCGCGATGACGGACTTTCTTGAGAGGTGAGAGGTGAGAGATGAGAAGATGAGAAGATGAGAAGATGAGAAGATGAGAATAAAGAGCAGAGTACTCAATTAGTCAATTAGCCAATCAATCCTAAGTACTCTTGCGTCATTGCGAGGAACGTTTTTTGTTCTGAAGCAATCTGCTGAATTGGGAGCATAGAACAGATCGCTTCGCAGAGAACGCTCGCGATGACGGACTTTCTTGAGAGGTGAGAGATGAGAAGATGAGAATAAAGAGCAGAGTACTCAATTAGTCAATTAGCCAATCAATCCTAAGTACTCTTGCGTCATTGCGAGGAACGTTTTTTGTTCTGAAGCAATCTGCTGAATTGGGAGCATAGAACAGATCGCTTCGCAGAGAACGCTCGCGATGACGGACTTTCTTGAGAGGTGAGAGATGAGAAGATGAGAAGAAAGAGCAGAGTACTCAATCAATCTTTTGTAGTACAAACAGATCTCTTCGCAGAGAACGCTCGCGATGACGAGGGGGACTGAATGAATTGTGAAGAAGAGTAACCTACACTGTTTGCGATTGGATACTGCTGTCGGCAAAGTTTTTGCTTAAAATGGTTTTTCCATTGTTAGCATTTTTTTTCGGTAATGTAAAGAAGAACTTGCTCCCTTTGCCATGCGTACTTTTAGCCCAAATCTTTCCTCCGTTAATAGTGATGAAGTCTTTGCAAAGGATAAGTCCAAGCCCGGTACCCTTTTCGTGTAATGTTCCGTTAGTGGTAAAAATCTCCTTGCCAAAGAGTTTTTCCATGTTTTCGGGAGGGATACCCAGACCAGTATCGGAAACGCAAATCTCAACCTCTTCAATTTTTTGTATTGCTGACACGGAAACAGTGCTCCCATTATTGCTAAACTTAATAGCATTGGCAATGAGGTTACGCAGAACCAATTCAATCATATCTCTATCTGCAAATACCGTTATACCATCACCAATTAAGTTTTTAAGAGTTATTCCTTTTGCCTTGGCTTGCTCAGCATAAAATTCCAACTTGTTATTTGTGGCTTCTATTAGATTGAAATCGTTTGGGTTTATTTTTGTCCCCTGCATTTGACTCTGAGCCCATTTTAGCAGATTTTCAAGAAGCTCCGATGTGTAACCCACGTTCTTGGATAGTTCATTTATTACACTCTTAAAGCCTTCCTCGGTAAAATATCCTTCCTTTGTTAACGATAACAGCGTGTAGAGTGATCCCAAAGGACTGCGTAAATCGTGTGATATAATTGAAAAGAGTTTATCCTTTAGCTGGTTTAGCTCTCGTAGTTGTTTGGCTTGTTCTTGAATCTCAGTATTTTGTCTCGATATTTCATTATTCTTTTGCTGAAGTAAAGCATTTGCTTTTCTTTTCTCGTGATAGAAATAGAAAATCAAAACGGTAAAACCTAAAATTGTAACAATGATTCCAATGTAAATGTTTTGAATAAGCTTCTGGCGTGAGATAATAGCTTGTTGTAATTCTCTTTCCTTGCTTAATAGTTCAATTTGCATAAGCCTTTCGCGCGATTCTTGTTCGGCTTGCTCTAAGTACTTTTGTTTCTCCACAAGTTCAATATCTCTTTCATGTAGCTCTTTCTTTGTAGCCTGTTTTTCTGCTTCAACCTCAATCATTTTTGATGTAACCTGACTTACCATCTTTTTTGCTTCTTCCTCTTTTCTTTGTATTTCCTCCTGTTGAATTCTGCGTGTAACAGCAGCAAATAGTTCAAAGTATTTGGCAGATTCGTCTCGTTGACCTGTTTTATCATAAACTTTTGTATACAGAGAGTATGCGTTACGAAGCAACTTTATATCGTTTAATTCTTGAGCAATGGCATGAGCTTCATTAAGTTTAATTAAGGATTCATTTAGAAGGCCTGTTTCAAAGCAAATATTTGTCTGATTAAGCAGAGAAGAAGCGATATCGAATTTTCTTCCTAATTCACGAGCTGTTTCAGTAGCTTTAATGAAGTTAGCTAAAGCTTTTTCGTTTTCTCCTAAGTCGGTATGGATTAAGCCGATATTTGTATTTAAAACATAGATACCATTCAAGTTCCCTATCCTTTCTGACATATCTAAAGCTTTTTCGAAAAGCTCTATAGCACTCTCCAAATGTCCGTATACCCAATAAACATTTGCCGATTTGTTATAAAGGAATGCAGCTTGATTATAATCTGACTTCTTCTCAAACTCTTCACCAATTGCTAAATCACTTTGAATCTCTTTCTTAATTTCAGGAGGTATATCAACAACATTTTGAGCGCTAACTGGAATATAAATGGAAAAGCATAGAATAAGTAAAACACTATTCCACTGTTTTTTTATTTGATTGGTTGCCTTAATTCTTAAAGTAATACTAATCATTATTGGATCTGGAATTTTTTTTGAATGTTAACATTTAATTCAGTTAACCGATTAAACTCTTGGCCTTCTTCCAACATATCATCGTCGTTTTCTTCGTAAAACCAGTTAAGTTCAACAGAAAATCCTCTTTTTTCAATTGTTTCAAAGTGGGTTACTAGCTCGAGTATCTTTTTTGTTGACGAAGAGTTAAGATAGTTTAGATTCAAGTTTATTACTGTATGAGGTTTAGGTTTATTGACATACTTTTGAACTACATTAATAATGGGATCGTAAAAACCTTTGGTATCTTCTGGAAGGCTTTTACCCACAATTTCTAGAATACCTCGATCAGTATCGAAGATTACTTTTGGTGATTCATCTGTAGCAGGTATATCAATTTTTGTCATCACTAATAATTTTTTTTCGATGAACTATAAGTTTAAACTATAAAAGCACATACTAAGATACATATATCGAATAAAACATTCTAATATTTTGACCAAATCATTATTTTTTTATGCCAATAAATTTACTCTTTGTTTTAATATTAATACCCTATTTCAATTATAATTGGTTAATAATTCGATCATTTTAAAGGTTTTTCCGAAATGATTTACTTATTGTATTAAATTGCAATAAGAAATATAATGTTCGGATGAAAAGAGCAAAGATTTCGAATAAGGACTTGCGTGTACTTGGCTTTAGTCACCCCGAGGTGCTTATCTTACTTAGTCGTGAGGCTAACAGATTACTAAAAAGAAGAGTAATTAGCAAGTTGGATTTATTAGCCGCTATCCGTGAAATGATTGTCAAACCTGATTCAGGGCAATGGCAGAATCATTCGTTATTTGATTTAAGTAAGTTGGTTCAATCAAGTGTTTCCACAATATTACTCGATCCATTTAATAATCAGCTAGGGCAAAAGGCTTTTCTTTCCGATCAACCAAAGTCATATCCAATATACGGAAAAGAGCAGATTGAGCTGGGTGCGCTAGCACAAATGGACAGAGCCATGAGCCTACCCATTTCATTGGCTGGAGCCTTGATGCCCGATGCTCACGAGGGTTATGGTTTACCCATTGGCGGAGTGCTTGCTACGCAAGAAAACTATGTTATTCCTTATGCAGTTGGGGTTGATATCGCCTGCCGAATGTGCATGTCGGTTTATGAAGTCTCTCCTTTTAGTATTGAAGAGAAAAGGAATAAGCTAAAGGGTATTCTTGGGCAGCACACCATATTTGGAGTGGGATCAAAGAATAAAAACCATATAGACACATCCGTTTTTGAAAAAAAGGAATGGAATGCCACTGAATTTATAAAGCAGCATAGAGATTTGGCATTCAGTCAGTTGGGAACCTCGGGAGCGGGTAACCATTTTGTTGAGTGGGGTGAATTGAAGGTACTGGTTAATATTCCTGAAGTTAATTTACCAGAAGGGGACTACATCGCTTTGTTATCCCATTCTGGTTCAAGAGGATTTGGCAACGAAGTGGCAAGTTATTACTCAAGGGTTGCCATGAGCAAGGTTCAACTCCCAAAGGAAGCCCGTCATTTGGCATGGCTTGACCTTAACTCTGAGGAAGGCCATGAATACTGGATTGCCATGAATCTTGCAGGCGATTATGCTTCGGCTAATCATCATGAAATTCATAAAAAAATAGCCCTTGATTTTGGAATGAAACCTTTATCTACCATTGAGAATCATCATAACTTTGCATGGAAGGAAAAGTTGCCCAATGGAAAAGCGGTGGTGATACATCGAAAAGGGGCAACTCCAGCAAGCAAAGGAGCCATTGGGATAATTCCCGGTTCAATGACTAATCCTGGTTTCATCGTCAGAGGAAAGGGTAATTCCGAATCATTAAATTCTGCTTCGCATGGGGCTGGCAGGAGCATGTCGCGATCGCAGGCACTAAAGCTATTTACGTGGAAGGATGTGAAGAATATGCTAGAAAAGTATCAAGTTGAACTAATTGGTGGGGATGTAGATGAAATCCCATTGGCCTACAAGAATATTGAAACGGTTATGAATCTACAGGCAGATTTAGTAGAGGTATTGGCAATTTTTAAACCAAGAATTGTTAGGATGGCCGATGCTGCAAGAAGAAGGTAGATGATTGCAAATGCTTGTAGATTTTTTATGGCAGGTGTATTTTAAAATTATCGAAGTCTTTTTGGGTATTTATGTTTGTGAAAACCTTCTCATCATTAACTTCAAGGGTTGATTTCCTAAATTTTCTCAAAAATAATTTCAGATTTAATTCATTAGTTGGTTCGGCAAGTATCGACTGAATAACTTTTGGAGAAATTACAACGGGATGTCCTCCTTTCCCATTGAACGCTGGGTAAGAATACTCTGAATTATTCAGTTTGAGTAAAAGTTTTTGAAGAATTTTTGGTTCAGCAAATGGGTTATCAATATTCTGGATGAAGACAGGATAGTTAGAATTACAAGCTTTTAAGCCAGTTTTAATTGAAAAGAAACGTCCTAATTCTGGGAAATCATTCTTAACCATTAGTATACTGTTATTTAAATATTTTAACTCTTTATTTACTAAATCTATGCCTTCCTGATTAAGCACAGCAACAACATCGATACAGCCAAAATCTTTAAACTGATTAACTAAATGTTCAAGGAATGTGGTATTCTCATTAAATAAAAGCGAAAGTTTTGGTTTACCCATACGATGGGAATATCCGGCGGCTAGAACTAATGCAGATGCTTTCTTTTTGCTGAATTTTTCGTTTTCCATTGCATCATAAAGTTATTAAAAAAGTGGAATGGTTCAATTTTAATGCTATTTTACATATATTAGCGATTCTTAATAAACTCATTGACCATGGCTTCGGACAAGTTTTATCCACTTACATTGAATCATTTACTTAAGTTAATTTTAAGACAATACGAACATCAGAACCAAATTTTTGGAATTCCTCGAAAGCTTTTTTTCTCGCCACACTTGGCAGATCCATTGCGTTTTGAAAGGTTTGGACAGATTATGGAAACGCCAATAGGCGTTGCAGCAGGTCCTCATACACAGCTGGCACAGAATATTGTGGCAGCGTGGCTTACCGGAGCTCGATTTATCGAATTGAAAACCATACAAACCCTTGATGATCTGGTGGTATCAAAACCATGTATCGATATGCAGGATGAGGGTTACAACTGTGAATGGTCGCAAGAGCTGAAAATTCATGATTCATTTAACCAGTATCTTGATGCATGGATTTTGATCCATATTTTAAAGGATATATTGAATTATGGCGATTTGGTTAATCCTGGGGTAATATTTAACATGAGTGTTGGATACAATCTTGAAGGTATTCTAAAGAATAATGTGCAATGGTTTTTTAAAAAAATGAACGATGCATCTGAAGAATTGGAAAAGAAATTAGATGGCATAAAGGGATTCTACCCTCATATTTCTAATATCAAAATTAGTCCTCAGATTTCGAATAATGTTACACTATCAACAATGCACGGATGTCCTCCTGATGAAATTGAAAAGATAGGGCATTACTTATTAAATGAGAAGAAGTTACATACTGCAATCAAGTTGAATCCAACACTGATAGGCAAAGAAACTTTAAGGAATATACTAACTCAATCGGGTTTTGAAACTTATGTTCCGGATAGTGCTTTTGAACATGATCTAAAATATATCGATGCCATTGATATCATAAAAAATCTAAGTAAAACAGCCAAAGAGAATAGCCTACAGTTTAGTATTAAACTAACAAATACCCTTGAGAGTGAAAACCATAAGGATGTTTTTCCACCCAATGAAAAAATGATGTACATGAGTGGCAGAGCATTACATCCAATTTCTATTAATCTTGCAGCAAAGCTGCAAAATGATTTTGATGGAAAACTTGATATTTCTTTCTGTGGAGGTGCCGATGCATTCAATGTTTCAGATATTGTATCGTGTGGACTTAGTCCAGTTACTGTTTGTTCAGATATCTTAAAACCTGGTGGATATGGGCGTTTAGGACAATACATTGAAGAACTTAGGCATAGTTTTAGTGTTTGTAATGCCAGTAATATTGACGATTATATTATTAAGAGAAGTAGAGGTCAAGCAATCGAAACCAATAAATGCCAGCTGATTAACTTAAATGCATATGCTGAAAGAGTTCTGAGTAGCGAAAGTTATCGAAAGGTTTCACTGCATGAACCAAACATTAAAACAGCTCGTCCATTAGGTTTTTTCGATTGCATTCATGCACCTTGTGAGGATACTTGCCCTACCAATCAGGATATCCCTCAATACAATTACTATACATCCCAGTGTGATTTGAGCAGTGCAGGTGATGTAATCTTGCAAACCAATCCTTTCCCTCAAACAACAGGTATGATATGCGATCACCTTTGCCAAACAAAGTGTACTCGTATTAACTACGATCATCCTGTCCTGATACGCGAAATCAAGCGTTATATTGCCGAAACTGCTATTACCAATCAGGTATCGAAGAGCCCAAAAAGGCTCTTTGCGAAAAACCAGAAAAAGGTTTCAATTATTGGAGCAGGTCCTTCAGGACTTTCCTGTGCTTACTTCCTTGCTTTGGCAGGTTTTCGGGTTGAAGTATACGAAAGTAAACCAAAACCGGGAGGTATGATTTCAGGAGTAATACCCGCTTTCCGTTTAACCGATAGAGCAATTGAGAATGATATTAGGAGGGTTGAGGAATTGGGAGTTACTGTACACTACAATTTTGAAATCAGTGCAGATAATTTTCAACGCATTAAGATGCAAAGCGATTATGTTTACATTGCAGTAGGTGCTCAGAATGCGTCAATACTTAATATTGAAGGTATTGGGGCAAGGGGTGTCGTTGATCCGCTGAAATTTCTCGAAGATGTAAAGAAAGGAAATACTGCTGACTATGGTAATCGTATAGCCATAATCGGTGGTGGCAATACGGCCATGGATGCCGCCCGAACGGCTTACCGTTTAACAAGTTACAATGGGAAAGTTTTTGTGGTATATCGTCGTACAATAAAGCAAATGCCGGCAGATATGGGTGAGATTAGGGCCGTTATGAATGAGGGTGTTGAGATTATTGAACTTTCTTCCCCTGAAAGAATAAACACCAGGCATGGTAAGCTATTTTCACTTACTTGTTCTCGTATGAAATTGGGAGAGAAGGATGCAAGTGGAAGACAAAGTCCTGTTAAGATACCAAGTTCAGAATTTGATTTGGAGGTTGACACCATTATTCCAGCCATTGGACAAGAGTTAGCTTTCGATTTGGGTGAGAATAAATTGCTAAACAGTAGTCCTGGCCATTACGAAACACAGATTCCCAATGTGTTCATTGGTGGTGATGCTCTCCGAGGGGCTTCTACTGCAATAAATGCTATTGGTGATGGTCGCAAAGTTGCACAGATAATTATTGATAGGGAAGGAGTTATCTTTAACACAAAACCAGAGAATAAACGTAACGCTAAGGATTATTCGTGGCATATGTATCAAAGAACAAGGAAAATAATGCCATCGAAAGTTTCAGAAATTCCTCTGAGTTCAAGAAAGAATTTTAATCTTGTTGCTGCTACATTGTTTGAAGATGATGTAATTGAGGAGGCAAAGCGATGCTTGCTATGCGATGAGTTTTGCAGCATTTGCAGCACAGTTTGTCCCAATCTTGCAAATCATACTTACAAAGTTAAGCCTAGCAGATACAGCATTCAACGGGCAGTTAAGAAAGAAGATGGCTCAATAACCATTGAGGAGATCGATACATTTAGCGTAGCACAGCCTTATCAGGTGCTTAATATTGCCAACTTCTGCAATGAGTGCGGTAATTGCACTACATTTTGCCCAAGCAGTGGAGCACCCTATAAGGATAAGCCAAGGGTGTTTCTCACCAAAAATTCGTTTGATGAGGCCGATAATGGATTCTTTTGTGAGAGGATAAATAATGAGCTTAAGCTCTACTGTAAAAACAATGGTATCATAAGTGTACTAACCGATAGTAAACAAGTTTTTTCTTTCAAAACCGATGGGGTGGAAGCAATCCTTGATGGCAAAACGCTCGCAATAAAAAATGTTGAGTTTAAAAATGATAAAGTAATTGAATTCACTTCTCAGCAAGCAACAATAATGAAAGTTATATTGGAAGGTATCAAGGAGTTATTGGTTTACGAATAACACAAAGAGCCAATAACGTATATAGGCATCTAGTTGAATTACCAGTCAATTTTCCATTATCAATTATTATTTTACCATTTGATGTAACCATTTTAGCATTACTAGTGATTTCTGTTATTTCATAATATTAATATTTGCTAATGATTAGTCAAATATGGAGTACTAAAGCCATTCAAACCGCATGGAGTAGTCGATTCTTTATATAAAAATAGTGGATCGATTTCGATAAAAAGTACTTAAGGAGATACAACAACATTCACCTTTACTATATCAGTATTATCATTTCTATTATACCCTAATAATCATAATTGTTATTTACATAGTTATTTATTAACTTTATCAAATATTCATGGGTATCCAAGACCATATTAAATTGGAGGCAGAAACCGAAAAGCCTAAGAGTAGGTAAATAAAAACAGATAAACCATGAAAAGAATTATTAGACTATTAAGTTTAATTCTCGTTTTTAGCTTGTGCGCCCAAGCACAGGTTAATCCAAGAGCAATTGGTGTAAGACTTGGTGGCGGTAGTGCTGGAACAGGTGGAGAAATATCCTATCAGCATGGATTAGGTGATATAAATAGGCTTGAGTTAGATCTAGGAATGAACCTTGGGGATGGGGTTAACGCTTTGGGTGTTGCTGCAATCTATCAATGGGTAATGAATATAGATGGAGGCTTTAATTGGTTTGTTGGGCCAGGTGCTGGTTTCAGTTCCTTCCAAGTGAAGGATGGCGATGGGTACATTGGTTTAGCAGTTGGTGGCCAGATAGGGTTGGAGTATAATTTTAAGGCTCCTATTCAAATTAGCCTTGACGCCCGTCCAATGTGGGGATTGCTCAGCGATGCCAAAGGTTTTGGTTGGGGTGCAGCACTGGGTATTCGCTACGTTTGGTAGGCAAACTAATTTCAACAGCAGTAGAAAGGATAATATTTTCTATTCAACGAACCAGTAAGTTGGAATGTTGAGATAGTAATGAGAGATTTGAATGCTTTCTATTGCTGTTTTTCATATCAATAATCCTGTTCTTTATAACGATTACCTCAGCAGATCCAATTGTTTTAAACCCTTCGTAAATACTAATGTCGGCAGTTGAATGATGGGTTTTTGAAGAAATCTTTTCTACCTCCTGTGTATCCCAAATCACCAAATCTGCGTCAGAACCAATCGCAATTTCTCCCTTTTGTGGATAGAGCCCAAATATCTTTGCTGCCTGAGTTGAAGTAAGGCTCACAAATTGATTAAGGTTGATCCTATTCTCTAATACACCGTAGGTGTAAAGTAATGCCATTCGATGCTCAACCCCTCCAGCTCCGTTGGGGATTTTTCGAAAATCATCTATGCCAAACTCCTTCTGCTTTTGTGTAAATGGGCAGTGGTCAGTGCCAATGGTTTGAATGGTGCCATCAGCCATAGCAACCCAAAGGGCTTGAGAATCTTCACTTTTGCGAAGGGGTGGGCTTAGCACAAACTTAGCTGTTTCCTCAAAACGTTTCTGATACAAAGAATCATCGAGCAGCAGGTATTGTGGGCAGGTTTCGGCGAAAACCTTTTGACCAGCCTTTTGCGCTCTGCGAATATGATCAATGGATTCCTTAGTCGAAACATGAACGATATATAGTGAACAACCGATTTGAGCAGCCATCCCAATTATCCTTCTAATGGCCTCACTTTCAGTATTTGATGGTCTGGAAAGTGGGTGATAAAGTGGCTCAGTTTTACCTTCGTCAAAAAATTTATTACGTTGCAACTCTATCTCATCGCCCATTTCGGCATGAACTGTAACCAGTCCACCTGCACTAGCTACAGCTTGCATAACCTTCAGAATCACATCATCGTTCAGCCCAATGGAAGCTTTGTATGCCATGTATATTTTGAAGGATGTGAATCCTCGCTTAACGCATTCTCTAATCTCTTCATCAGTTGTATCGCACCATCCAATAGGGCTTACATGAAATGAATAATCGACTAGAGAGTTACTTGCCTCCTTAATCCTTTGGTCTAATGCATCAACAAGCGACTGCCCTTTGCTTGGTGTAACAAAATCGATGATAGTGGTTGTACCTCCATAAAGCGCAGTTTTTGATCCCGTATAGAAATCGTCGGACGAAAATCCTGCGGGTGTTGGCAAATGAAAGTGAACATGTGGATCGATTCCTCCCGGGAAAACGAGTTTGCCGGTGGCATCAATGGTTTTAATAGCATCAACATTTAGATTTTTATCAATGGCTTTTATCTTACCTTCAGCAATTAGAATATCAGCCTTGAAGGTGTTGGTTGATGTAACAATTGTTGGATTTTTAATGAGGAGTTCCATTTTTTTCTGCATTTAATGGAGAATGCTTACCTTAATTATTTAAGCAGCTATAATAACTCTTTCTCTAAAAAGCCTTCACTATTCTCTTTGAATCCCAGTTTTTTGAGATACTTCTCATGCTTTTTGCTTGACTTACCTGCAATTACCCTTGTAAATCCAGATTCAATAAACTTTTTGCTTAGGTTTATGTAAACAAACCTCCCATTCTTAAAATCGCGATATTCGGGAATTACATAATCTAATCCTACTTTAAGAACATTCTCATCAATTCGATGTGCAAGGAAAACACCAGCAACAGCCATATTTCTTAAGATAAAGAAACTAATCGTGTTAACTTCAGGTTTGTAGTTAAAGCTTGGAAAGAATTTTTGGATATCATTATTGTGAAATGAAAGAAATCGAATCAAGTAGCGGTTTTCGCTTCGCACTTCAAGGATTTCGAAGATTTCTTTTCTGGAGAAGATTCCATAGAGGTAGTATACATCTACGCAAACAATAAATGTGTTAAGAGCACCCACTGGATAGGCTCCAATTATATAACCGTATGTTGCGAAAAGTATTGCACCGAAAAGATTTATTAATCTAAATTTTACAATTGAACTCATTGCCATGGAAAGGGCAATGATAACCGATGCAGTATAACCAATCCATTCAAGGATAGAGATATCCATAGAATATTATTTGAGTAAAGTTATTGAGTAATTATCTATTTCCTATTTTCTCTTATTTAATAGGGTCGATTTGACTATCTCTTTATCAATTCCCATAGTCGTTTTGCCTGCTTACGTGAATGGGCAAGAATTTCGCCCTCATTGACGTTTATTAATGTTTGGTTATGAACTATTAACCTGCCATTTGATATAACGTGCTGTATATGATTTGAATTTAGCCCAAAGATAAAATGACCAAGAAAATTATCCTTATTGATTTCGGTGGCAGTTTTGTAGTCAATCACAACGAGGTTGTTATCTCCATCGCCTTTGAAGCCATTGTTCCTTAAATAGCGATGTACATTTCTAAAACGGCTGTAGGCCGAAGTGTAATCAATGTTGTCAAAACGTTGTCCAACAAAGAAAGCAGCTTTGGCGGTTTGTAGCATATCGCTATGCATGCCATCGGTTCCCAACATTATATTATCGCCTAAACCTTTTCCATTGAAGAAACCCACATTGTTGTTCATATTGCTTTCAGCATTCTGTACAATCCAACAAGGTGAATTTAAGATCATATCTCTCTCATTATCATCTAGGTGGAGACAATGAACCAAGATCGTTTTGGATGAATTTAGCAGTCCTGCCTCGAAAAATCTTTGTATGACACGTTTTTTATAAATTTTCAAACAATTCTCTTGATCGTACAAATCCTCAGCAACATGAACGTGGATACCCGAATTGTATCTTTTCATCAAATCAACAGCACTTTTCAATGTTTTTTCTCCAACAGTAAAGGATGCATGAAGCCCAACCAGACCCTGATGTATTTTCAAGTACTCTTCGGTTTCCCGTAGTCCTTCTTGCGCTTTATCCATACCATCGCGATCGGTAACTTCGTAGCAAAGCAAATGGTTAATTCCAACTTTTTCAAATGCCCTTGCCATTACCTCAAGCGACCCTTTAATGAAATTTGGGGAAGCATGATGATCAACAACATAGGTTGAACCCGATTTTGCGCAAGCCATTGCTGTAACCAATGCGCTAAGCTCAACGGTTTCATTGTCGAGACATTTGTCAAGGGTCCACCATAAATATTGTAGAATTTCTAAGAAATTATTGGGTTGTTTTTTGGGGGCAGGCATTCCCTTTGCCATTGCCGAGTATGCATGATGATGCCCAACGGCAAACGATTTGGTTACCAGTTTTCCTTTACAATCGATGGTTTGGTAATCAATGGATCGGTCCAACTCCTTTAAATCATTTATGAAGCTAATTGAACCATTAATGCCATCATTTACAATAATATTGGTCTGAGTGAATTCAAGTGATTCCCAGTTTACGTAAGTTGCATTTTTGAGTAGAATAGACATTACAAATTGATATTTTGGAATGTTACAAAAATATACTTGTTGTGTATTAAATTTTTTGCTAATAATTTACAAAGTAAAGGTAGGATAAAAACCCTTAACCTTTGCTTCTTGTAAGGTCTAAATATTGAGTAGGGAAATTGTATTATGTGTGAATTTTAAGATAGGATAGAGTAATCGATTTAATTATATTATATCCTAAGTCCCATGACTAGCACATCATCAACCTGAAAATGGTCGCCCTTCCATTCTTCGAAAGTTTTTGAAATAATTTCATGTTGATGGTTGCCATCTAAATGGTGTATTGATGACAATAATGATTTAAACCTTGAAATATTGAACTTATTACCTTCACAGCTGAACTGGTCGGAATAACCATCGGAGAAAAGGTAAACCATGTCGCCTTGCTCCACTTTTATGCAGTGATTGGAGAAAGGATCCGTTTTGATATATTGTGAAACGGGCATCCTATCCTCTTTAACAACAATAGGTTCAGCCTTTCCAATTTCATTTTTTCTGAAAATATAAATGGGTAAATATGCTCCTGCATATTGAAGCTCCATGGTTTTTGTGTTAAGAGCACACATAGCCATATCCATTCCATCGTAACTCTCAGCACAGTTTCCGTTTCCATTCCCATTTTTGTTTTGACGAAGAGATTGAATTATTCTACTTCTCATCTCCTCAAGCACATCGCTCGATTTTGTAATATGTTCCTTATTCAAGATATCATTGAGGTATGCCATACCAAGCATACTCATGATACCACCTGGTACACCATGGCCAGTACAGTCGGCAACAGCAAAAAGTTTAAACCCTCGTATTTCACTTATCCAGTAGAAATCGCCGCTGATTATATTCTTTGGTCGATGGAATACGAAACCATCAGGGAATATTTGTTTGATATTCTCATTTGGAAGAAGTAGTGCACGTTGTATTCTCTCAGCGTAAATAATGGAGTCAGTTATCTCTTTTTTCTGATTAAAAAGGGCATCTCTTTGCCTTTCAATAAGTTCTGCTCTCTCTTGAAGTTCCCATGCAAGATTGGCTAGAGAATTTCTATGCTTTTCAATTTCATCTAAATTTCGAGATATTACTTCGTTCTTTTGTAGTAACTCTTCATTTAGTTGGAACAAATTTTCTCTTTGAACCTCAATCTCCTCATTTTGTGCTCTAATCTCCTCATTCTGTTCTTTAAGAAGGTTGCTATGTTTTCTTTTTTGGTTATAACCATAAAGGGTTGCAAGCATAACGAAAAGGGCTAGAATAGTTGAAAGAGCAAGGTATCGACGTACCAACATATTCCTTTTGGTTTGTTCGACCATCTGAAGATCTTTCTTTTCCTGCTCGATTCGTTGTTTTTGAATAATTTTTTCAAACTCAAAGCTATTCTCAAATTGCACAATCAACCTTGTATTGTTGATGCTAAATATACTATCGTGAATTTTATTGCTTTTATTTAACCAATACAAGGCGGTTTGGTAATCCCCCTTTTTTTCGTATATGTTTGATAAAATATTAGCTGCTTGATTTTGTAGGTATAACATATTAAACTTTTGCGCTAAATCCATCGATTTGATAGCATAATGAAGCGCGCTGTCGATATTATTTAGTTTTAAGTATGTTTCAGAAATGCCATGAAATGAAAAGGCAAGATCTTTTTGATACCCATATTTATTTTTATAGTTTATCGATTGCTGGTGATATTCTAATGATTCTTTTATTCTATCCTGTTTGCATAAAAGTCTCCCAAGACAATAAAGAGTATTTGCGATACCTAAGCTATCATCAAGTTTTCTATACCCCTTTAAAGATTGATGGTACTCGCTATGAGCTTCGTTGAATTTTCCTTCTTGCACATGAATGGCACCTCTTGTTTTGTGTATCTTGGGTATTAAACTTGATATATTTTCATCTTTTGCAATGCTCTCAGCTTGATTAAGAAGATTCAAAGAACTATTATAATCATCCTGCTTAAAAAATATCTGACTAATTGAAAAAAGGATTCTTGCATTATTGTAGGGATCATTGTTTTCTTCAGTTAATTTCAAACCGCTATACAAGTTTTTTAATCCATTAGAGAAGTAACCCATATCTGTATAAACCTCACCAATGCTATTTAGCAGCGATGCTTGGTTCTCAAGATTGCCAATTTTCTCTTCGATTTGTAATGATGCCTGGAAACTAATAAGAGAATAATTAAGTTCCCCAATGTTTTGATAAATCATCCCATTGAGCGATAATATGTATGATAGAAGGGTTGAAGCATTATTACTATGGGCATACTCTTCAATGTAGAAGGATTTTTCAATGGCATTACTCCAATCCTTTTGTGAAATCAGAAGTTCCAGAGAATCAATAGATGATTTTATGTAGATTGAATCCGTAGCCTCGGAGTTGAGTTTAAACTTTATTGGATAAGAAATTCCTTTTGCAGAAGATACAGCAATTAGGCTACTTATTATGAAAATAAATAAAAGGCGATGTAAAACTTTTCTGAAAAAGTACATATAAAACAATAAAGGCTTTAATACGGTTAAAGATTGACAAACCTAATGTATTTAAATAGGAAAAACAATTTTTTAATTCGATAAAAAATCAGGTTTATAAACATTTTTTCTAAAAAAAATTTGATGCTGAAAGTTACATTTGAAGAAATATTAACTAACGTTTTCTTGCTCCGTTAGTTTTCGGTTTAAGGGGTAACCTAAATCTTCTCAAACCATCAAATGTGTAAAATGCACAAGCTACCGCTGCAGCAGTTGGGACAAGACCAATTTCACCTATTCCCTTTGCACCGTAGGGGCCAACCAGGTCGGTTACCTCAACGCCCTTTACAA
The DNA here is from genome assembly GCA_964397135.1 of uncultured Rikenellaceae bacterium. Taxonomy (GTDB): domain Bacteria; phylum Bacteroidota; class Bacteroidia; order Bacteroidales; family Tenuifilaceae; genus MWFE01. The sequence continues at coordinate 26,683 of CAYNHM010000031.1, read as the reverse complement.
TAATTTCGGGTGTTTGGTGAGCTCGGAGAATTTGCAAATCACGCATTTTATCGCTTACAAGATAACCATCCTTCATTGGTAGTTCTTCGCATAGGGCATAGCCTAAACCCATATGCACACCACCTTGTATCTGCCCCTCAAAGAGCATTGGATTCATTATTTTACCTGCATCGTGTGCGGCAACAATTTTTTCAATTTCACCATTCTCATTAAGTATGCAGAGTTGAACAGCATATCCATAGGAGTAATGAGTTTTCTGTTCTACGTGAGGTGTTCCAGGCTTGGTTGTCCAATCGCAAATATATTGTCCACGATACGATTTTCCTACCAGCTCTTTAAGCGAATAATGCTTCAAATCCTTCTTCAATGCCTTACAGGCATTTATTATTGACAGTCCTAAAAGTGCTGTTCCTCGCGAAGAAGTGGTCATGCCTGTTTCAATATCCGCTTCTGTGTCAACAACAACATCAATAATAGAGGGTGCAATACCAGTTTCCTGACAAAGTGTTTGCAGAGCCATACTGTGAACTCCTTGCCCCATTTCGGTCCACCCGTGTTTGATTAGCACTCTGCTTTCGGAGATAATGTCAATAACAACTTTCGATTCGTCAACCATTCCATTACCAACGCCCGAGTTCTTAATGGCACATGCCAATCCTGCATACCTGGCTTGATAAAAATCGTCTTTAATGGCCTCAAGGCATGCTCGTATTCCCACTCCATATACCTTTTGACCTGTTGATGTGGAAAGACCATCAACTAAAGCATTTTCGTAGCGGAATTTCCACCTATCGAAGCCCCCCTGATAACAAATATCATCGATGCAGCTCTCCACGGCAAAGGCAACTTGATTGGCACCAAAACCTCTCATTGCCCCACAGGGTAAATTGTTGGTGTAAACCGTTTTTGCTTCAATATCAACATTTGGTATAAAGTAGCCTGCCGTTGCATGGCCAGCAACTCTTTCAATTACCTTGGTACCCACCGAGGCAAATGCCCCCGTATCACCAACTGCTCGCAATCGTAATCCAACAAGTTTTCCATTCTCATCGGCAGCAAGCTCCATATCCATAAAAACAGGATGGCGCTTGGGATGAAGACGAATGGATTCGCTACGCGTAAGAGAAACCTTTACAGGCTTACTCAGTAAATAGGCAAAAAGCGAAGCATGGCCTTGTACGGTTAGATCTTCCTTCCCGCCAAATCCTCCTCCATTGGGAACAAGAACTACCCTAACCTTATTTTCTGGTAGGTTAAGAATTGATGCAATCTGCTTGCGATCAACATAAATACCTTGCCCTTGGCTATATACAACAATTCCGCCATTACCATCGGGATGAGCAACTGCCGATTCTTTTTCGAGAAATGCATGTTCAATACGTTGGGTTTCGTAACGTCCCTTTGAGATGTATTTAGCATTTGCAAAGGCAATATCTGTATGGCCAATTGTGAAACTTGTTGAGCTGAAGTGATTTGGTTTATCAGGATGAACTCTTTCACCATCAATGGCTTCAAAAACATCGGTAACAGGTTTGAGCACTTTGTACTCAACCTCAATAAGTTCAACTGCCTTTCGGGCAATGGCTTCGCTCTCAGCAACTACTCCAGCAATTACATCACCAATGTAGGTTGTGGTTTTTCCTTCGCCCACCATTACCGATTGATCCTTATAGATCAAGCCTATCATTTTCTCACCCGGAATGTCAGCAGCTGTGAAGACCCGGAGAACACCATTTAGCTGCACTGCTTTTGATGTATTGATTTTCGTAACAATTGCCTTAGGGAAATCGCTTAGCTTCAATGCACCGAAAAGCATACCTTCTAAATAGATATCCTCAGTGAACTTTCGAGAACCTATGGCAGTTTCATAGGCTTGGTACTTAGGATGAGCAACACCCACCTTTCCGCTAGTCTGGATAAGATCTACCGTTTTTTTTGTCCTTATGGCATTGGCTGCGGATAGAATAGATTCCTCTATTTTCTTGTATCCAGTACAACGACAAATGTGTGGTTTTAAGGCTTGTCGAACCTCCTCGATCGTAGGATTGGGATTATTTTGAAGAAGTACTTTTGTCCTGCTTATAAAACCAGGAATACAAAACCCACATTGAACTGCACCACCATTGACAAACGATTTTACTATGGTATCCCTTACGTATTCAGGAAAACCTTCCATTGTTAATACGTTTGAACCCTCAAGTTTGCTCATTTTGATAACGCAGGCAAGTTTAGCCTGTCCATCAATCTCTACAGTGCAAGCACCACAGGTTGCCTGACCTGAGCAACCATCTTTGGCTGAGGTAATATGTAAATGATTACGCAAAAAGTCGAGCAAGGAGCGATTTGGATCACCTTTATATGAAATTGATTGTGAGTTTAGAGTAAATGAAATCATGCTATTTAGATCATATCATTTATGGCATTCATGTTTGGATCAACAGCTTTTGGTACTTTAACAATACTTGATATACCCTTCAAGTCTTTAAGTCCTGAACCCGTTAAAAGTACAACATTTTGAGATTTTTTGGGTAGTTTTCTCTGCTCGAAATATAATAGCATCCCTGCAAAAGCAGCAGTTGCAGCGGGTTCGGCAAATAAACCGGTATTTCTAGCCAATTCACTCGATGCGTTAATGATCTCTTCGTCTGAAACAATTACTGATTCGCCGTTGTACTTGTCCATATAATATTTGGCCATATAGAAGTTCCGAGGAATATCAACGGAGATAGAATCGGCAATGGTATTACTTGGTATGATGGAAAAAGATGAAGCCTGAAGATTTCTCACTAGATTTTGACTTCCACTTGACTGAACAGCAACAATGATAGGCATTGTTGTGATAAATCCGAGTTCAAGTAGATCTTCAAAACCCTTGTATACTCCTGAAATGATAACTCCATCGCCAACCGGTACAAAAACTCTATGGGGAACCCTAAACTCCATTTGTTCGAATAGTTCAAACGAAACAGTTTTCTTCCCTTCAATGGTGAAAGGATTGTATGCTGTATTGCGATTATACCACCCATATTTCTTTGTGGCCTCTATGCTTAAATCGAAGGCTTCATCGTAAGTTCCCTTAACAGTGATTATGCTTGCACCATACATAATTATCTGTGCTAGTTTAGCAGGGGGTGCCTTTTCGGGAACCATGATGATTGCCTTCTGCTGCTGTGCAGCACAAATTCCTGCAAGAGAAGAGCCAGCATTGCCCGTTGATGCAGCAACAATGGTATCGATTCCATTCTCTTTTGCATATGCTGATACCATTGCCGAGGCTCTGTCTTTAAATGAGAATGTTGGATTTTGCGAATCGTCCTTTAAGTATAGCTCGAAGGGTAGCGATTTTTCATTTAACGCTTCAACTTTATAGAGAGGAGTATTACCTATTTTTAGCTTTGGCAAACTGGTAATAGCTTGTATTGGAAGTAAGTCTATAAATCCTCGTTGCTTTAGATTACTGTAGGTAATACCTCTTTTTTTGAGCGATTTGTAATCGTAAATTGTTTTTAGTACACCCTTTGGTGGAAGTTTTGCAGAATTGGTTTTTTCGCACAATGGGCATAAATATAACGAATGGGAAGGGTTATATTCTTTGCCACAGTTGACGCATTGTAGGGAGATTTTCATGGTATAGCCGAAAAATACCTACCCTTTACAGATAGATGCATTATCTAATTAGTAAAACCTAGAGCAAACCTGTTCTCTTGTTAAAATCTTTAATCAATTCGTCCCACCTGTCAACCTGATGGAAAAGTTTGTTCCATATGTCTCTGTCGAACCAAAGTTGGTTTAAATCCTCAACTTCTTTTGCCTGTTGTTCAACCCAGGTATAGTATTTCAAATTATGAATTGTTTTTTTATCCATGTAGGTTAGCTCCTTCATGTAGTCGATCGATTGGCTAATCATACAGGCATTAAAGTCTATAGCGGCTTGTAATTCTGTATATTTTCCCTTTAGAGCAGTTTGCTCAGCAAGGCGAGACTGATACATATCTGCGGAGTCGGTGGTTATGGTGATAACCACATCGTCCTCGGTCATTTCGTAGTATTTGGCGGTTTTTATTGCTGAGAGTAGGTTGCCAATTCCCGAAATGCCCAACAAAGTTAAGTGGTCTACTATTTCTGGATCAATACCAAGCGACTTAAGGTAATCATGTCCTTCTTTCTCATTAAATAGGCGGAGTAAACGCATGCAGTCCTCATCGTCGATGGCAGTTACCACATCGGTATTTCTCACATTGTGAATCCATGGCACGTGTTTATCGCCAATTCCTTCAATGCGATGACCCCCAAATCCATTCATTAGTAAAGTAGGGCATTGTAATGCTTCGGATGCTACTACTTTAATGTGAGGGACAAGAGTACGGAGGTAGTCGCCAGCAGCTATTGTTCCTGCAGAACCGGTTGCCGAAACGTATGCGGCTAGATTGCTTTTTGTAGATTTAGCCATACTGTAAACCTCTTCAATGGCACTTCCAGTAATATTATAGTGCCAGGCAGAGTTTCCAAACTCATCGAACTGATTAAAGATAATGCATTCAGGGCGAGTACGACGAATTTCCCAGCATTTATCGTATATTTCCTTAACGTTCGATTCACAACCCGGGGTAGCAATTACCTCTGATCCAATTTCATCGCGAAGCCAATTAAAGCGCTCAGCGCTCATCTCCTCAGGCAGAATGGCAACTGACTCTGTACCCATTAACTTGGAGTCGAAAGCACCACCACGACAATAGTTTCCGGTTGATGGCCATACCGCTTTGTTCACATTGGGGTCAAAACCTCCTGAAGTAATGTTTGGTGCCAAACATCCATACGCTGCGCCAACTTTATGTGAACCTGTGGGGAACCATTTTCCAACTAACAGAATAATGCGAGCTTTAACTCCGGTTAGTGCTGATGGTAGTTCAATGTAGTTTACTTTTCCAAAAAGGCCTCCCTTTTCCTTGGGTTCGTTTTTCCATGTAATACGGAAGAGATTTAGAGGATTGATCTCCCATAAACCAACACTTTTAAGACGTTCTTTTATTTTTTGGGGAATCTTTTCAGGATTTCGTTGCTGTTCAAATGTTGGAAGAATAATTCCCTTTTCTTTAAAACGTTTAACTGCATTCTGCAATGCTTTCTCGTTTGTTACTCTGTCAATAAGATGAATCATAAAAGTTTATTTAAACATTGATTGATAATTTATCAAAAAAAATATTTGAACAAAAATATAAAAATACATACACAAAATCTAAAAAAATATATAAAAGTAGAATAATTTACTATAGATTTGTAAAAATATGGAATTAATGTATTGGTTTTCTCACAAAATTAAAGATTATAAAAGATGAATGAAATTAAGAATATTGATAGTATTGATCGAAAACTATTGAATATTCTTCAACAAAATAGTCGTGTTACCATTCGCGAATTGTCCGAAAAACTTGAGTTATCTACTACGCCAATTTATGAAAGGATCAAAAAACTAGAAAAAAATGGCATCATCAAGAAATACATTTCTATTATTGACCCTAAGTGTATTGGAAAGAAGCTAACCGTTTTCATTTCGGTTTCGCTACAAGATCATGGCAAAGAATCGATAGAAATATTTGAAAACCAGATGAACTTGCTCGATGAAGTGATGGAATGTTACTATATTTCGGGGAATTACGATTTTTTGCTTAAGGTTCAATGCGATGACATGGAGGATTATCACCAATTCATAATACAAAAATTTTCGACTTTTAAGAATATTACACAATTTTACAGCTCGTTTGTTATTGCTGAGGCAAAGTTGAAGTATGATTATAACTTGTAGCGATTAACTCTTATTTCTTTCTCTAAATTAGCGCTAAAATTATTTTTTATATGCTATATTTACTCTTTCGACTCTCTTTTGAATAGGCAATGAATATTGATTTGCTAAATAAACTTTTTTCCGATTTAAAGCATGATGATTTAAGCTATGCTTATACTGGTTCATTTTCCGATGCACTCACTGTTAGGATGATAGATCTTGCCCGGTATAAAATTGATGCAAAAGGTTTAAATGCTGGTTTAAAAAATAAGGTAAGCTTTTTAATGGGTGAGTGCTACCAGAATATTGTTCGACATGGGATTTCTCCGTCTGAAGCAAACAAATTTCAGGAAAAGTCAAATTTTTTATTCCTAAGAATAATTGGTAACAACTATTACATAACTTCCGCAAATCCCGTTCAAAACCAATCAATAGCAACCATAAAATCTAAGCTTGACCGAATTAACAGCTTATCTCAGGATGAGCTAAAAGAGCTGCAAAAGCAGATACTATCCAAAGGGGAACTCAATGAAAAAGGTGGTGCTGGAATAGGAATAATCCTTATGGCCAGAAAAACAGCGCAGAAGTTAGCCTATCGTTTTGATAAATTAAATGATGATTTATCTATTTTTTATCTTCAGGTCAAACTTCAAGAGGAAGGACTTGAGAGCGAAGGAAATAATGTTAATGTATCAATCGACCAAACCATAAATTTGCATGATAGTTTGGTAAACCAGGGAATACTTTTAATGCATAAAGGGAATTTTTCAAAAGAAACCTTTTTGCCTGTTATAAAAATGATTGAGGGAAATCTAAAGGATAAATTTGAGAATTCCTTTATCAGCACAAAGCTTTACCATCTAATAGTTGAGATCCTTCAGAACATTTCGAAGCATGGTTTAAAAAAGGATGGTGTAAATCATGGTATTTTCACAGTTGGCTGTTTTGATGAGCATTTTGCCATTGGATCAGCCAATTACATTGATAATTCAAAAGTAGAACTTTTAAGAAACCGATTGGATGATTTAAGAAAACTATCTCAACTTGAATTTGATAAGCTTTATAAAGAGAAACTGAGATTGGTTATAGAGCAAAGCGATGAAAACATTGGGTTAGGCTTGATTGATATTTTTCGTTATTCAAAATCACTTGAGTATCGTTTAGAAAACCAGGCAGATAAGTATCTCTTCTCTTTTGTTGCATCCATTAAGTAAACCATTGATTACATTTATTTAAGCCAACGTTATTAACAAGTTGAAACAGACCTATATTTTTTTATTCATGGTGATTATTAAATTGATGAGGGTTAAATGAAGTAATACCACCATAGATCACTTTTTTTTTAAAATTATTGAGTCGAACAAGATGTGCATTTAAAGATGACAAAACAAAACCTTTAATTCGCATAAGTTATGAAGCAATTCTTGTGCTTAGTATTGATAATACTATTATTAGCATGTAATTCTGCAGTTAATGAAATACCCAATGTTTCATCTGGAAGCATTGAGAGAATAAGTAACCTATCATCAAAGTTTGTTGATATCAGAAATATTGACATTTGGCTTCCTAAAGGCTACTCCACTGAAAAAAAGTATGCCGTTGTTTACATGCACGATGGACAAATGCTATTCGACAGCACAAAAACATGGAATAAACAGGAGTGGAGAGTGGATGAAACCCTTACATCGCTTTTTGAGAGTGAATGCATAGAAGAGTGTATTGTTGTAGGTATATGGAATAATGGTAATTATCGACATACTGAATATTTTCCACAACGAATAATTGATGAAATACCCCAGGAGTTCCGTGAATCGTTAATTGATAATAGTTTGAAAGGTAGACCTCAGGCAGATAACTACCTGAAATTTATTGTTGAAGAGCTGAAGCCATGTATTGATATTAAGTATTCTACACTACCCGATATGGAAAATACTTTCATTATGGGATCGAGCATGGGTGGAATAATCTCAATTTATGCTATTTGTGAATATCCAAAAGTATTTGGAGGAGCAGCTTGCCTTTCAACACATTGGCCGCTTATAATATCTAAAGAGGTAGAGGCAGGCAAAATAGTAAGTCATCTTTTTCAGGATTACCTAAAGTTAAACCTCCCAAAGCCAGAAGAGAAAAAGATATATTTTGATTATGGATCCGAAACGTTGGATAGTCTTTACAAACCATACCAAGCCATAGTTGATGAAATTATGGAAAACAGAGGGTATAATGAGAAAAGTTGGATGACAAAAGAATTTACTGGTGATGATCATTCTGAGAGGTCATGGAGCCGAAGATTAGAAGTTCCATTTCAATTTATTCTAAATAAATAGCTATTTTTTTGTTATAAGTATTTTTTTTTAGTTTAACTTGCATACAAATTAACAACTTTTCAAAAAAATGGATGTATGCTCTTCAATCAAGTTGTTTGATGAACTTCGAGATGACGATCTAAGTTTTGCCTACGCTGGCTCATTTTCCGATTCGATTACCCATAGAATTGTTGAACTCACTCAATACAATATTGATTCTAGGGGCAGTTTTAGCAAGCTTAAAAATAAGATCAGCTTCTTAATGGTTGAATGTTATCAGAACATTGTTCGCCATACCGATTCAAAATTGGATCAGCCTGACTCAAAAAATCAGTCAAACGCTTTTTTTGTGAGAAGCATAGGTAACGTCTTCTTCATTTCTTCAGTAAACTATATTGATAATGAGGCAATACAAAATGTAAAGGAAAAACTTGATAGAGTAAACAGCTTATCATCTGAAGAGCTAAGGCAACTTCAAAAACAAGTTTTAGCCAAAGGTAGATTGTCAGACAAGGGTGGAGCAGGTCTTGGCATTATTGAAATGGCAAGGAAATCAGGACAGAAAATTGATTATGATTTTGATAGAATAAATGATCAATATTCGCTTTTTTTCCTTCACCTTAAACTTCAACTTGAAGATGTAAGTGAGGAAACTCACATACAGGATGTTACTATTCAGACCATGAAGTTATTGTATGCTAAGTTAATTGCAAGTAAAATATTGATTATGCATAAGGGAGATTTTTCAGAACAATCAGTTCTCCCAATTATTCAGATGATTGAAAATTTTAAAAGGCATAGCGAATTGCAGGTTAGTAAAAAAAGACTATTTCACATTTCCGTTGAGATGCTGCAGAATATTTCTCAACATGCCTATAAAAAGAATGGTATAAACGAAGCCATTTTTACTCTTGGAAAGATAGACGATAGCTATATAATCAGCACAAGCAATTATGTTGAGAAATCGAAAGTTGATTCGCTTAAAAATCAGCTCAAAGAATTGAAAGGATTATCAAAATCGGAATTGGATATGCTATTCAAAGCAAAGTTCCGATCTTTAAATGAAGAAAACGTTCATGGCGTGGGATTAGGATTAGTGGATATATCACGTAAGTGCCATTCATTCGATTACTCATTTAACCATTCTGGTGACAATCCATTGTTTTCACTATTCGTTACGGTTTAACTGGTACTAACCGCTAAAATCGAAAAAAGGCTGTCCGTATTGCAGGACAGCCTTTCTTATTAACCCAAACTAAACCTATTATAAAAAAACAAAAAAAGTCTAATATCTAAGGCTGTTTTTTTGCCCACCATAGAGGAGTTAGTATAGCATCTTCACCACCTAAATGCTCTAATGCTTGAGTATAACCAGCGGGGTTACTATTCTGCAATCCCGATGGATATTTAAGTCTTTGAGGGAAGAAGTTCACACTGCCCTGGAAACAGGTTTCCTGAGTAAGATCTGGTAAATTTGGGAGGGGAAGTTCAACAGAAGGATTTTCGAAAAATGGTAAACCCAAACGACGATGATCGCTCCATGCTTCTAATGGTAACCAAGGTTGTTGTGCAATAAACTTCTGTGTAATAATTTTGGTTAGGTGATCATTCTTATTTGTCCCATGCAGGTTGTTTGTTGGATATACCATGTCGAAAGTTCCTTCTTCTAAAGTATAACCGTTAATATATTCCATAGCAACGCTTTCGGGAGGTTCTGCTGTATGATCCCATCTTACAGAAGTTCCAATACGATTATAATCTTCTGACAAAATATAGTTACTAGTAAATTCACCAACTCCCCAATAGTTAAAGCTTGATTCAATTCCTGACTCATAAGCTGTTTTTCCATCGATTGGTGTTGTCCAACCCCTTACATCTGCCTCGGCAATCAAGAAATAAGTTTCCCAAGGGGCAAAAAATATTCGTTCATTATCATTGTTTCTGAACTGTTGTCCCAGCCTTGGTGTTGCACCATCATATGCAATTAGTTGATTTTTTGATGCCTTAGGCCCCCAATTACCCAAGCATGCAGCATTCCATGTTAGAGCAGCATTTACGGGCACGTTTACTCCATTAACATCAATTAAGTTTCGGGTTGTAGTTGTAGCATTACCATAGAAGCAAAAGTTAGGATTGTCAAACCAGCCAGGAATAATGAAAGATTTGTATGCTCTAGGATCTATGCTATGGGGTAGTCCATCGAGCCAAAAACCAGCATACGGATCATTGGTATACGTTCCCCAATGATTTTCGTACCGAATACCCATATAACCTGCGGGCTTAATGGAATCGTGAAATGATTCCGGTAGTTGATCGGCTGAAGGGATTCCGCCTAACCCAATGAAAAGGTTATTTAATGTTGCAGAAAGAGGCATTGAATTCCATGTTCTTGTCATTACCCCTGATAGCGGATCCCATCCTGGTCGCTCAGCAACTTTAAAAGTTTCGTCCCAAAGTAATATAATATCATCGCTTACGGCATCTTCAAATTCTGATCGAGCTTTTACTTCATCTACTTCCGATAGACGCATGGCAAGGCGAAGACGCATTGAATTTCCATACTTTTTCCACTTCAGGTAATCAAAACCGTATGCTTTATCATACTGTTGAAGTTCTGCAGGGTTCTCAACGGTTACATCCAAATTATTAACAGCATCCCTGAGTTCGTCAAGCATGAAGTAATAAGCTGCTTTTACATCGACAAAATCTGGGTTAATGCCCTGGAATCCATCAATAGGCATTGGGCCAAAGTTGTCAGTAAATTCACTCATTAGATAAACTCTCCAGATGCGTGCAATCTGCTTTAAATTTGAAGTGTAAGGAAAGGTAATATTGTTTTCTATTTTTTCATCGGCTACCGCTATAGCAGCATTTGCTGATTTAAGCCAACCTGATAGGTAGTTATAATAATCACCGCTCCAATCATCACTATATCCACCAGTAGCCAAGGAACCATTGCCACGCCATTGTCGAGCAGCAATTTTCCAGTAAAGTACAAATGCCCTTTCGGCTACGTGAGGGTCCATTTGTGCACCTGTAATAGAATTGTTAAGAAAGTACTCCACTTGTACTTGTTCACTATTGGCAGCTTTGGGATCTTTGTTGATGTCTAAAAAATCTTCACATCCAGCAAAAAGAATCGAGCTGCAAATAATCAAATAAATATATTTACGTATTCTTTTCATAATCTTGGTATTATAGTTTTTAGAATGATAAGTTAAGGTTAAAGAGAACGGTCCTAGTAGTAGGAGGAGCTGAATTTTCAAATCCTAGAGCATTGGTACCTGTTGCATAAACTGATTCAGGATCAACCCCATTTAAGTAACTCTTTATTAGCCATACATTATTGACAGAGACTCCCACAGATGCTCTTTGTAAAGGTGTTTTCTGTACAAGATTTTTAGGCAGATCGTAGTTAATGCTAATGTACCTTAACCTAACATTTGTGGCATCGTATAGGTTGGCTTCAATAACACCAAGATTGCCACTAATTGCTGTGATAGTTTGCCAGTAGTCTTGTTGGCTAAGGGCAATATCGTTAGCTGAATAAGTTCCATCACCATTATCGATAACACCTTCAACTATTATATCCTCGCGCATTCCGTTGGGTGCTGTTATTTTTGCAGTTCCTGCCAATTGTAGGTTCCTGTTTGTTGTAGAAAACATCTTACCACCAAACCTTCCGTCAAACATAAAACTTAAGGATAACCCTTTATACATAAAAGTATTAGTAATCCCCATTAGTGCATCGGCTTGTTGGCTACCCAAAATCTTACGTTCAGGATCAGCAAGAGGATAACCATTGGCATTAAGAAGCAATTTACCAAAGTGTTCACTTTCCTCATCTTCAACACGAAGATATGTGGTTCCATAAATTTGTCCATAAAGCCCACCAGCTTCAGCAAGTATTTGTAGGTTGTCAAATCCTCCAATCTGGTAAAAGTGAACATCCTCTGTGAGTTCTTCAACGGTATTCTTATTGGTTGAGTAGTTAAACTGAGTATGCCATGAAAAACCTTCTTTGTTATCTAAAATACGTGCATTTACCATCAATTCAATACCTTTATTTTGGATATCTCCTGCATTGATTTTTTTTGAGCTATAACCACTTAGAGGATCCATTGGCAGATTTATTAGCTGACGTGTAGCATTGGATTTGTACCAAGTAAAATCAATGCCAATTCGATTTTCGAAAAACCTTATATCAGCACCTAACTCACGGGATGTAATTAATTCACTAAGTACATTAGGATCATATAATGTACTTCCAGTCCAGGCAGTTGTAACACCAAGAGGATCATTTCCTATACTGTAAGTGTTATATAATTGATAAGGTCCTAATGAATTTCCCACCTGAGCGATGGATGCTCTAACTTTACCAAATGTAATCCATGAAGGGAGAGAGATGTTCATTTGTTCAAGCATATCTGAAAAAACCAAAGATGTGCTTATTGATGGGTAAAAATATGATTGATTTTCTTTGCTAAGAGTTGATGACCAATCATTCCGGAATGTTCCATCAATAAAGAAATAATCATCCCAACTCAATTGAAGAGTTCCATACATTGAGACAATTCGCATTTGGCTAAACGATTCTCCAACAGTAGGATTAGAAACGCTATTGTTGAGCATAAAGAGATTGGGTACAACCATTTCTCCCGAACTTCCACTGATTCCTGAACTTTCTCGCATCATAATGTTACCTCCAACAGTTGATGCAACCCCTAACTTACCAACAAGATCTTTCTTCCCTGCTGATATTAATGTGCTAAAGTTATTCTCAAAGAAAGTATCTTTGCCCATGCTATATCTTCCATTAGTAGAAATTGGGCTTCCTTTATATAATTTGCTTTCTCTGTTAGTAGTATACAGATCAGAACCGGCATTAATTTCAGCATTAAGCCACTCGGTAAACTCATATTTTAAAGAACTATAAAGTAAGAAACGATCCCTTTCATCGGAGTTCTGATTGTACTCAGTTGTCCAGTAAGGATTAAGCGCACCGGAAGTGTTATACCATATCATATTACCAAATTCATCTGTTGATTTTTTGAAATCTCTTATATCAAGACTTCGAGGAAGCATATACATTGTATAATATGCATTTGATGAATTTGTCCCAAGTAAGGGTCTGTTCTTTGCAACAGCATTTAGGTATTGAACTTTTGCGTCAACAGTCCACTTTTCGTTTTTTCCAAATTTGGAAACAGCACGTGTCAACAAGTTAGTTCTTGTTAAACTTGTATTAGGAATCATACTTTTATCATCTTTACGGGTAATAGATGTATATATTGATGAGCTCTTGTGCTGTTGTTGAAACGAAAGATTGTAATTTTGATTAATTCCTAAATCGAAAAAGTTTGTTACATTGTCGTAGGCACTTAGAGGAACTTCTCTTCCATCCCAGTTTTCAACTAAGTCACCATTAATTTCTGGGCCCCAACTTGCTCCAGAAAGATTATCGAAAATTCCATAATTACCTTGACCGAAAGAGTTTTGTAGTTCAGGATGAGTAAAAACAGATTCAACACCTAGCGATGATGAGAATGTGATGCCTAATCCAGGTTGGCTAGAACCTTTTTTAGTAGTGATTAGAATAACCCCATTACCTGCTCGAGAGCCATAAAGAGCAGCGGCAGATGCACCTTTCAAAACAGATATACTCTCAATATCTTCAGGGTTTAAGTCGGCAATACCACTTCCCATGTCAAGCGATGGATTCCAGTAATCATTGTTTTGAGCCCCTGTAAAGTTGTTAAGTGGCATGCCATCAACAACAATCAGAGGTTGATTGTCACCCGTAAGGGAACTATGCCCTCTAATAACAATTTTTGATGATCCTGCAGGACCACTACTTGAGCGGACAACTTGTAGACCCGACACCTTTCCGGTCAAGGAGTTGGCAATATTAGTTTCCTTTGTTTCAAGAAGAACATCACCAGAAACTTCTTGAATCGCATAACCTAGAGATTTCTTTTCTCTTTTAATTCCTAATGCAGTGACAACAACTTCTTGCATCATGATTAAATCGGGCATTAAAACCACATTATAAACACCTGAAGATTCGATTGAAACCTCTTCTGGCAACATGCCTAAGAAGCTAAATACTAAAATAGCCCCTTGTGGAACTTCAATGCTATAATTTCCATTATCATCAGTTGTTGTACCAGTTGAGGTACTCTTAACAATAATGGAAACTCCAGGTAGAGTAGCACCATCTGTTTGGCTTGTTACCACACCAGTAATCTTGAGGTTCTGAGCATATATGCTAGTAATACAGAACCCCATGCAAATTAAAAACAGTAAAATTGTTTTTCGCATTTCATTTAGGGTTTGGTTAGAGTTAAATTTAACATTTATTTGGGCATTGATTTTTAAACTATTATTTGCAAATTTAAAAAATAACTAAAACGATTTAGTAAATATTCATTTTTTTTTTCATTTTTTTAAAAAAAAAGAATTAAGTGGAATATAATCAATGGAATAAGGTTGTTAATTTTAAAAAGAATAAAAGACTAATAATAGTATAATTATTTCTTACAATTGTTAAATAGAAATTCCTGATTTTAATAATTTACATGAAAGATAATCAGTAAATTGTGCGTAAGAAAAGAAAGCAACTCCAGAAGCATTTGCATTATATGAAATTTCTATAGCTCTCTTAAGTTCATCTGGTTTTAAGGATGGTAAATATAAGCCAGAGTAAATCGGTTTAGGATTCTCCAAACCTGCTATTTGCATCTTTATATTTTCACCAATCCATTCAATGGATTGGTTGTAAAAATTGTGATAAAGCATCGGAAAAAATCCATCAAGATTCCATTTGAACCATTGTTGACGAACATTTTCCCAATTGGGAAAAACAGCAGCAGTTATCTTTTTTCCTTGCATATTTGCCACAGAAACCAATTCATTGTTTACCAACGAGGTAATGGAGTCGTATCGGAACTGCCTCCATGAATCATTGGCTGAGGGATCAGCAAGGTCTTTTAGTGGATCAATACCTGTTTCGGATTTGAACTTATTTCTGCAAACCTTGCAATAGCAGTAGTCGAATTGAGGATATTCCCTATCTTGATTAACACCATAAACGGTCTGAAGATTTTCTGCAATGATAACATCAGGAAAGCGAATGTAGTCGAGGTGAATTCCATCCAAACCATCCATAGTGGCAAGAAAACTGATATTGTTTTTAATAAATTCTCTTACAGCCAAATTATTTGGGCACATAAATTTATAGTAACCCACATATGCTGGATAGGAATTGGATGGTTGATTAAGACCGTTGACAGCGAAAAAGTCAGCATGATTTTCGACGTAATATGGATTGTTGTTGGGCATGGTCCATATCCATGCATGTACTTCTAAACCAATACTTTTGCCAATTTTTATTAATTTTTCAAGGAGGTCTTCCTCCAGGGGTAGGTGAGGGGTTTTGTACCATGCTTTGTGGCTATTGTAAACCTGTACAAGAATAGCATCAATTCCAATTTGCTTTAATTCGTTAAATCGTTTTTTCCAAGCATCAATGGGTAAACCTTTTTCGGGGATTAACCAAATCCATTTCTTCCATGTTTTGTTTTCTACATGAAGCCAATTGCAAGCAACATTGAAGTAACTGAGAGTAGCAAACCCTAATCCTAGCGTTCCAATTCCTTTTATGAAGGTTCTCCTCTTCATGTTAGAGAGATTATTCAACTATAGGTCTTTCGATGGGTACATTGCTTTTAGTGACAACAAAACTTGTAATGGCATAGTAAGCATGTTTATTTTCTGCATTGGATTGAAAGTTGTTTGCCCACTCTTCCAATTCGTAGGAATACTTAAAAATAGTCCCAGCCATTGTGTTTTCAAAAATATTTGTTCTCACGGGCACTTCCATTCCAGGGCACCATCCCGCTCTATCGGGGGCCCAGTTTCCATACTGAGGCTGAACCAGATTTTGGTCGCATCCATTTGGACCCATATCATGGTAAAACATGGGCTCATTGTCGATAAGGATTTGGTGGGTCCTAAAGCACCACTCGGCGCATGGGCGGCCATCAGGATCAACTGGAGTTGCATGTCCCCAACCCGTTATTATTGTTCTAATGCTTGTTTCCTGAACATTAGAATTAATTGTTACATTTTTTTCTAGGTTAAAGTCATGTTCTTCTCCATAGGGAACACCTCCAAGCGACCAATTTGCATAGTCAAGCAAGGGGCTTATGGCATAATATTTATAATCAGGTACACCCTCTGTAATTTCGAAATCGATTGATACTAGCCATCCATCGCTGCCCCAAACCTCAATAAAAGAACGTAGTTTTACCTCACCTGTAAGCAACGATTTAAAGTCTGTTACATCGATCAAAAACCCTTTCCCTGCGCCAGAATTATCAACGCCATATGGCGTAATATACCTACCAATCTCAAACCATTCTTCTGTTTCAGGATCTTGCACTTTAATATTTGCAAACATATCCCAAGCATTACATCCGTCATCAGGACAGCGTAATTTAATAAACATTCTTATTCGTTTAACCTTTGTGGGATTTGTATTGAAAGTAAAAATATCTATCGATTCCTGCGAAAGACCAGTACCAAAAGCATGTCTAACATTTTCAAATGTTTTTATTGTATAAGTTTTTGTTATACTGAGGTTTGAAGCATCATCTTTACAGCTAGATGCCGTAATTAAACCTAAGATTAGTATGAGAATAAATAATGCAGAAAACTTTTTCATGATAATATGTATTTAATTTTTATGGGAATATAAATTTCTATTATTTCTCAAAAACTATTTTCACAAAAACAGGAAGGTGATCTGAAGGAAACCTTTGCTCTTCTGAATCAGTTAAATTGCCGTACTTTATAACTTTTATCCTTTCGTTTGTAAAAATATTGTCAATACGCTGATCAAGAACACTGTTGTAATCAAAGGCATTCCATGTGCCAATGGGGCCATATGGGGGTTCAATGGAAGTTAAGTACGAATCTGAAAAATTTTCAGCTATTGCTTTTATCGCATCTGAATGGGGTAGTGCATTAAAATCCCCGGCAAGAACCACAGGATGACCCTGAGCAATTTCATTGATTCTGTGTATGATCAACTGGGCAGAGTTTAGTCGAGCAATTTCTCCAACATGATCAAGGTGTGTATTGAAAACAAAGAATTCAATGTTGTTCTTCAAATGCTTTAACTTTACCCATGTACATAATCGAACACAGGCAGCATCCCAACCCATTGAAGGGACTTCGGGTGTTTCTGAAAGCCAAAACCAACCCGAGTCGAGAAGTTGAAATTTTTGATTGTCGAAAAGAATTGGGGCATACTCTCCTTGCTCTTTTCCATTGTCACGACCCGCCCCAACCCAACTTAAATGAGGTAATCTCTCATCTAAATCGATTAGCTGATGGTGTAATACTTCCTGAAGGCACGCGATGTTCACACCATGAAACTTGATCAGTGCTGCCACCTTTTCCTTGCGGTGTGGCCATGAATTAATCCCATCATCAGGATTATCGAAACGGATATTATAAGAAAGCAAGTTGATGAGTTCATCCTTGCTACAGGGATTGCATGATGTTAATATGATGATGATCAACACCCATAGCGTAAAAACTGCTAACTGTAAATTTTTCATCATCTTTTTTTTATTTTTTCCTCATCAAGTAATTTTTCAATCTTGCATTAGCTGACCATACCTTCCATCGTTTTTTTCAACTCTCTTGCATGAATCAGGAATTCGTCAACGCTCATTTCCTTAAGAAATTGTAAACCGTGGGCGGAACGAAATACTGGCAAATCGCTTTGGTAAAAGAAGTCTTTTCCCAGAAGAAGCTGGATATCTTTAAGCTGTTCAACCCATATTTTTGTGGCTAGATCGCAAAACTTACCTTTCAACTCATGGCTTGGGAATGATGCATCAACCTGGCTTACATAGCAATGGCTAAAAGCATCCTTCATCGCCGACATGGCATTAAGAGAAACAGGAAAAATTGTGTTAACATCGGCAGCATGAAAACGGTACCAAACATTCCGGTATCCCCAAATACGTAATCCTGAAATATCAGCTTCTTCTCTCCATGTTCTTAAAGCTTCGGCAATTGCCTGTAAAACCTTATAGTGTGTATCAGGTCCGCTTCCTTCGGGATCAAAGGCCAAACTTAGGACGGTTGGTTTCACTCTTCTGAGCAATTCTAGGATCGGGGTTACATCCCGAACCTGTTCGGGTTGATCGGTAAATATATCACCCTTGTAAAACCCTAACCGAAGGTGGTTTACATTTTTTACCTGAATGCCGTAATGTGCCCATACCAGTTCCTCTTCGAATTCGCGGATCATCCCCTTAAGCCTTTGTAATTTTGGTGGATTCTTTTCGCCATCGTAACTTTTTCTGAGTATTGAAAGCACTTCATTGATGGAGTCTCTCAGCTGATCCTTATCTCTTACCCTATAAATCTCGGTAAGCGCTCTGACTACCCGATGACATATTCCCCTTCGACGTTCGTGCTCTTCACCAGCAGCAACCTTGTTAAGGTAGTGATATACATCCTTATCGTGTTTGTACTTGAAACCGCTTTCAAAGAAATCGGGATACTCTACCATTTGAATAAATCCTTGATCCAGAAATTTTTTCGTATCCTGAAGCAGATCAATGACAAAACGATTGGTTACCGCATTGAATCCTGAGGTTAGCACAGCGAAGTGAAAGTCGTTGGACACTTCGCGTATGTGCTTGGCTATAAATGGGAGTATTGCCAGCATTATATCATCGTGATGGGGGCCTGTATGAAGAAAAACCTGATTCGTTTCCTTTTGTATTCCCCTTTGCATTTTTTCCAAAATACTTTTAAAAACAGAGTCTACAGCCATTTCCTTGTTGGGAATTAGCTTGCAGAATCGATGGTTCTCAAAGTCATCAACCATGAGCCTGTTCCCGTATTTATCGTACTCTTTGCATACATCAATTATTGCACGATCGGTTTTTTCCTGTGTCCAACCCCCATCAGTATAGTAGCGGTTAAGGCTATCGGATAATTTTGAAGCAGCACCTGAGGTGAGATAATACCGGCTGTTTTTTAACCTTTGTAGCACAGTGGCAGGGTATAGGTTAACCATTTCTTGCTCAATGGAGTTTTTAACTATATCCGCTTTTGCCTCACCACCAGCAAATATTATGGCGACCCCATTACGATTATAGGTAATTGTTTCAAGTCCAATGGTGATTACCAATCGATTACTTGAAACCTCTATTCCCCCCAAATCTCCTGCTGCAACGGCCTGGGTTTCGAAGTTGGTTTGTGTTAATCTTGTGGTACTGAACAAATCGCTGCCTTTAGTATTGAAGGCAATGTGACCATCAGGACCAATTCCCCCAAGAAAGAACCCAATGCCTCCTTTATCTCTTATTTTTTGCTCGTAACTACTACACCAATCGTCAATCATAAAAATTGAATCGCGTTGTAACTGTTCGGCTGATGTTCTGCATTCGCGGTAACGCAATGAGATGTCAACTTGGTAATCGGGAAATATTTCGGTGAAATGCATTCCATTAGCCAAGGGGATCTTATCGCAGTTTATCAAAAGGGCATTCTCTTTGTTTAAGCCAAGGCCATTAATGTAATAATGCATCACGTAGTGATAAAAGCTATTATGCTGGGTGGAGCTGATCGGGTAAAATTCATCAATCTGTACAAATTGCAATCCAGCCATCGAGGGTTTTTTTTGCGATGGAAGGCCGAACTGCTTTCGTAGTTTTTTTCCGTTTTCGTTATCCCAGTTTTCTAGGATGTATTGGGTCCATTTAATAAAGAATTCTGGAGTTTTTCCAGTGGGAAGGCTTATAACTCCATTGGGATTTTCAGAGACCCATTCAAGAAATCGCATGGCAGTGAGAAGCCCCAATTTTGGGAAGTTGTCAACAACTATGTAAGGGATTTTCGCCTGACTACCATCGAATTGTGATTGTTTAACAAACATCCGCTCAACCTCAGTTAAGCTGGACTTTTCTTGTTTGCTGATAATGTCCTTCATCCTAATCATTTCCATTGAAATTTTAATCAACGATTATTTCGTCAACAAATATGAATGCCTTGCCACCACCTCCTAAATGCCATTTTGGTATAGTGCCATAGTTTTTAGCCAAAACCTTAATATATCTTCCAGATGTTTTCACCTTTCCGCCAATATCCTCTGTACTAATTGTGTAGTCATCATCGGGGGCTGAACTTTTTTTGTGTAGAACTTTTGTGAAATTGTGTCCATCATCAGAAACCCAGAATGTGACATCTTTGGGCATCCAAATCCATGAGCGGATATCCTGAACGAAGCCAGCGGCTAAATAGCTTATAGTTTTGCTTTTACTCAAGTCAACTATTGCCTCAAAGTTAACTCCGTCGTAACCCTGCCAACCTCCAAGACGCCAATTGGGATTTCCTCTAATTCCATCGATAAGCGCTTCTGGTCCTCCTCCATGATAGTTTGGATGGTAAGAGTTTACTATCTCAATTTTTCTTAATAGATCGATTTTTACAAATCGTGCTTCAACGGGAAAGCTGAAGCCCATACTTTCATTGAATGCCTTTGCTTTTAGTGTGGTTGCTTTATCAAGGCTAATCGGATCTTGGTAAAGAAACGACTCAATAGTTGGATCACTACCATCGAGGGTATAGAAAACCTTACAATCGGGAACAATGGTTCCAATGGTAACGGTAACCGTATCGCGTATGCGATGGTCATCTGTTTCGACATAGGGAATGGGAAGAAGGTATTCATCTGTAATATGGGTGAATGGTAAATCATTTTCCTGACTTCCCCACTGCTTATTGGGCCGATTCCCCATTTCGATTTGCAAATGCCCACCATTTATAATATCGGCATGGGTTATTTGTGTTTTACCGTATTGATCTCCATTAAGTTTTGCCGATTGGATATAGATATTGCGGGACGAAACCTTATTGGCTGTTACCTTAAATACGTTGCCATTTTCGAGAAAGATTTCCATTTCGGGGAACCAGGGGGTACCAATTACATATTGAGGCATTCCTGGAGTAACAGGATAAAACCCCATTGCGCTCATGATCAACCATGCCGACATTTGACCGCAATCCTCGTTACCGCTAAGCCCGTCGGGCTTAGCGGTGTATAGTTCATCCATAATCTGTCTTACCCGATGTTGCGTTTTCCAGGGCTGATTCACAAAGTTGTACAGATAAGCCATGTGGTGGCTGGGTTCGTTACCATGCGCGTATTGCCCAATTAAACCCGATATATCTTTTTGATCCTTACCGGTGATTTCGCTATCGGTTTCGAATAGCTCATCAATGAGGCTGGCAAATTTTTCTTTTCCACCGTGAAGCTTATATAATCCGGTGATATCCTGTGGAACGTAGAAGCTGTACTGCCACGAGTTGGCCTCGGTAAAGTGCCAATCCACGGTAGTGGGGTTGAATGGTGTAAGCCATCCTCCGTTAATACGAGGGCGCATGAAGCCGGTTGAAGGATCGAAGATGTTCTTGTAGTACTGTGCCCTTTTGATGTACTCTTTATACAGATCATTGCATCCCATTTCCTTGGCCATCATCGCAATGCACCAATCGTTGTAGGCATACTCCAGGGTTTTGGAGATGGACTCATGCTCCTTATCACCTGGTATGTGTCCATACTTTTGGTAGGCATCCAGTCCGAAATGATTACGGGTGGCACTATGTACCATTGCTTTGAGTGCATAATCGGTATCGAAGCCACGAATTCCCTTCATGTAGGCATCGGAAATTACTGATATTGAATGATTTCCAATCATGCAGTAGGTTTCGTTGGCTGCTAGTTCCCATATGGGGAGCAAACCACCTTTCTGGTACATGTTAAGCATTACCTTGATGAAATCAAGGGTTCGGGCTGTATCGATTATAGTCATAAGCGGGTGCCAGGTACGGTAGGTATCCCATAGGGAAAAAACAGTGTAGTTTGTAAAACCTTCTGCAATATGCGTTTCCTTATCCATTCCTCTGTAGCGATTGTCTACATCCATAAACGTGTTGGGCTGTAAAAATGCATGATAAAGGGCAGTGTAGAAAACAGTTTTCTGCTCTTCTGTTCCGCCCTTAACCAAAATTTTGCTTAGCTCCCTATTCCAAGTCTCGTATGCTTTTTGGCGGGTAACGTCAAAACCCCAGCCAGGCAGCTCTGCTTTAAGGTTTTTATAGGCCCCTTCAGCATCAACTGCCGAAAGTGCTACCTTTACTTCGATGGTTTCACCATCGCTTGTGCTAAAGCCAACATAAGCCTTTATATTCTGACCACTTGCACGCAAGGTGGAGGGCTGTTGCTCGTTGTCAATAGCAATGCCTTTGCTAGTAAAGGGTTTTGAAAACTCCATGTGAAAATACCAAACCATATCGTTTGCCCAGTTTGATGAGCGACGCATCCCGCGAATCTCTGTATCGCTTATAATCTCAATCCATGAATCGATAACTCTGTCGCGATGCTCAAGGTCGATTATGATGTTGGCCTGCGTGGTTTCGGGGAAAGTATAGCGATGATAGCCAACCCTTGTGGAAGCAGTTAGTTCGGCCAGCACCCGAGGTTTGTCAAGATAAACGCTGTAGTAACCTGCCTGCGCTTTTTCATTCCTTTTTTGAAAAGGTGAAAGGTAATCGGTATTATTAAAAGCGGGCTCACCCACAACAGGCATAAGCAGAATATCTCCATAGTCGCCAACCCCTGTTCCATTAAGGGCTGTATGCGAAAAACCATAGATAACCGAATCGGAGTAGTGATAGCCTGAGGCACCGTCCCAGCCACCCAGGCGGGTGTCGGGGCTTAGCTGAACCATGCCGAAAGGCAAAGTGGCACCCGGATAGGTATGCCCGTGGCCATCTGTTCCTATGAATGGGTTAACGTATTCGGCAGGATTTTCAACCCTGTGATTGGTTTTACAGGAAACAACAATTATTGATAAGCCCAGTGCCACTAAAAGTCTTAAATTTCTATTATTCATTGTATTGATTTTTATTATTTTCGGTTTTTATGGCCAAATGATGAATGCCTAGCTGCCTAGAAAATTCGTCGAAACCTAAATCTGATCGACAGAATACGACATGCTCCATTTGGGGGAATAAATGAAAAAAGTTGTCGTTAAACCATGCATGATTTTCGGTTAGGTAAAGCTGTACATGTGCAGCAAAAGCATTCGCTTTTAGGTGTATGTTGAACCCGTTGGTTACTGGTTCAATCCTTGTGCTGATCTCAACCGATGGTAAATGTAAGTTGCCATAGGGCTCGATAAACTTCTCGTTGGCATACAGCTTTTTATCCTTCGTTCTAAATATACATTCAATCAAAGTGGTTTTAGTATTAATTTCAGCAAATAATTCACTTGATTTTTTGGAGAATACCCCTTGAGAAGTGTTGGCTGCCAAAGTAAGTTCACTTGAAATGACATTAGTTCGATTTCCTGAAAAATCGATTAGGTTAATTTCAATTGATCCTTGGGTTTCGGATTGGCGGTCGGATACAACAAAAATCTCCAGTACGTCTTTGTAGTCAATAATCGATACCATTATGTCATCATAAAGTTTTCTAGCCTTGTATTGTAGGGCTTTCCAGTTGCCGTAGGCATCAGTTCCTGACCAGCTTACCACAGGCCAGCAATCGTTTAGCTGCCAGTATAGCGTTCCCATGCATCGTGGTTTTGCTCTTCGGTGTGCCTCAATGGCTAAGCCAATCCCCTTTGCTTGTATAAGTTGACTTTGGTAGATGAAATCCTGTAAGGATTCTGGATAAAGATTTTCCCTTTCAAGGTATGTGCTTATGGTTTCATATCCAGTAAGGTGCTTTTGGTGGCATTTGAGCGACTCTGAGAAAATAAAATCATCATCTTCTGATTGAAACTCTCGTACAGTTGAAATGGTTGGCATCGCCTGAAATCCATACTCGCTCATAAAACGAGGTACTTTCTCCAAGTACATTTCGAAGGGTTGAACACCCCACCAAACACCCCAATAGTGTGAACTTCCTGCCATCATGCTTTCTTCACGGCCCCAACCATGCAACGGTGATGTATGGAGGTAGAACCGTTGGGGATCGTAAGTGCTAACAACTTCGGGGAGCACACCATGGAATACCCTTTTATACCCCTCCCATATAGTTGCCGAGTCCTTTTGGGATATGCTATGAACTTTTTGCCACCCCCAGTTGTGCCATCCTTCATCTATTTCGTTGTTGCCACACCAAAGGGCAATGTTGGAGTAATTGCGAAGTCGTTTAACCTGATAAATGGCTTCTTGCTTAACGTTTTCAACGAATTCGTCATTTCCGGGGTACATGGCACAGGCAAACATAAAATCCTGCCAAACTAGAATGCCGTTGCGGTTGCATAGCTCATAGAAGATGTCCTTCTCGTATACCCCGCCACCCCAAACCCGTAGCATGTTCATGTTCGATTCAACCGCCATTTTGATGATATCCTGATACTGCTGGTCGGTTACTTCGCTCACAAAGGAGTGTTGGGGAATATAGTTAGCCCCTTTCATGAACACTGGCACTCCATTTAGCATAACGTAAAGCGATTTTCCATGCTCATCATCCTCCATGATTGTCTGAAGCGTTCGGATTCCAAAGGGTATTTCTTTGGTATAGCAGTAATCCTTTTCAGTTTCTACCTTAACGATAAGATCGTAAACATTTGGTTCTCCCAAACCGTTACACCACCATAATTGGGGATTGTTAATGGTGAAGTCAATGGAAAAGTCATTTTGTCCACGAGCGATTGGTATAACCTGTTTTATCAAAACCTTACTGTTTTTTTTGTCAATTACCTTTATCGAAGCTTTATCTTCAATATCCGACAGGATATGAGTAGTTACCGATAGTAAAGCCTTATCGTTGGAAATATCCTTAGTGAAAAGATGAATGTCAATTGCCTTAAAGCAATTTCTGACTTCCAGATAAACAGGTTTGTAAATGCCAGCAGTAATGAACCGTGGGCCCCAGTCCCAGCCAAAATGGTAGGCTGCCTTACGGGCTAAAACCCAACGACCGCCAGGTAGAGGGTAACCTAAGGCAATGGAATCTTCAAAGAATTTATTGAGAGCCGACTGGAAGTGAACCTCCAGAATGTTATCGTTTGCTTTTAATATCTCCCTGCATTCTGCTTCCCATTTTCTATGCATATTGTTTGCATGTAGCAGTTCTTTTCCGTTAAGAAATACATCGGCATATGTATCGATACCCTCAAAAATTAGGAATATTTTCGGGTTTAAAAAAGTGGCTGAGTCAACATTAAAAGTAGTTTTATATATCCAATCCTTTTCTCCAACCCATTGCAGTTCATACTCGTTGCAACCGTAGAATGGGTTCGAAATGGTCCCGTTGTTTAATAGGTCGGTATGAACAGTTCCTGGAACTGATGCAGGGAGCCATTCTGGGTTATCCTTTCTGCTAAAAACCCAGCTGGAGTTAAGCTCAACCTTTTGAAATGTGGGTATAGTTTCCTGCTTACATGATACAAGAAGTACAACAAAAGTTAAAAAGAATATTTGGATTAGTGTATTTTTCATGGTCAATTCATTTACTGTTTTATTGCCTAATTCTATTTGTCATATAAAAAATCAGCTCCCCTCCATTCATTAAATCAAAGTGATTGATCCTGAAATCATTAATTTCCATTCCGTTAAGTGTTACCTTATATACAAAAACGTTTTCGTGGGATTGGTTTATCGTTCTAATTCTAAACACCTTACCATTTTTCAGATTTAGGTTTGCAGATACAATAAGTGGACTCCCTAAGCTGTAATACTCCGATCCAGGGGCAATGGGGTATAAGCCAAGTGAGCTGAAAATGTACCATGCGCTCATTTGACCAAGGTCATCGTTGCCTCCCAAGCCATTGGGTTTAGGCTTGTACATCTTGTTGCAAATCATTCTAACTGTTTTCTGTGTTTTCCAAGGGTTTGCTGTCCAATTGTACAGGTATGGAATGTGGTGCGATGGTTCATTGCCATGCACATAGTTACCAATTATGCCATCACGCGAAATGTCTTCTGTTCCTTCGAAGTATTTTTCGGGTAATTGCATGGTAAAAAGCGAATCGAGGTATGTTTCAAACTTCTCCTTTCCACCCAGTAAGCCAATTAAATCATCCACATCATGAGGAACGTAGAGAGTGTAGTTCCACGAATTTCCCTCAATAAAACCCTGGCCATGAGTATCGAGAACATCAAATTCTTTTTTGAATGACCCATCGGAAAGTCGAGGACGCATAAATCCTATTGAGTGATCAAATACATTGCGATAGTTCTGCGAACGCTTGGTGAAAGTGTTTTCCAAATGGCTATTTTTCAGTTTTTTTGCCATTTGGGCAATCGCCCAATCGTCATATGCAAATTCAAGGGTTTTCGACACAGAATTGTTCGACTTATCCTCAGGAACATATCCAATTTGCATGTAATAGTCTAACCCGTCGAACCAGCCATTATTTGCAGTTTGCACAGCAGCGTTGAGGGCATACCTTGTATCAAAATCACAGTTTCCTTTTACAATGGCATCAGCCAGCAGCGAAACGGAATGGTAGCCAATCATACACCAGTTTTCGTTGGCATAGTGCGACCA